>CAZSMO010000006.1:0-105365 GCA_964608175.1 uncultured Muribaculaceae bacterium
TAATAATGTTTACATTTCTGACTCGCAGATTGTAAACCTATGTCAGGACAAGTCACATTAACATTGTCCGCCTTTACTTTACGTTGAGAAAAATTATCCCCTGAACGGAAGCCAAAGGTAAACTGTTTTCGGGGATTTCCAAGGCGGCCTGCTTCTCCGTAATGGCCTTTTGCATGTTGCAAATTACACATGGTCAACATCTGCTGTTGCCGGACAACATCCTGCACAGTCGGGCCGGACCATCCCCCTCTGCAAGGGCCTCCAGTCGGTTCTCCTCCGGCCGGTCAGCTCAATGTCCCCCTGACCGGCAGGACACGGAATTGCAACATCCTCATTGTCAGTGCCCATTATTGTCATCTTCCAGCCACGAAAGTCAAAAGTCAGCAAAATAACCACTTTACAGACGAAGCGGCGAGATTCTATGGGGCTTCGCCACCTGACAAGAGGAAACGGTCATTGCGCCCCATCAAGAGGAAAGCGGGGTTTTAGGGGGCCAGCCCCCCATCAAGAGGGAAGCGTGCCAGCGGAGGTGTTTCCATGTAAATTACTGATACTCAAATACATAAACTTTCGCGCCCTACCTATAAAGCAGGGGGTGCAAAAGTGTAAATTATTAAATATCGGGAAGTTATCGGGAAAAATCACACTGAAGCCATGTCCGTTAGCAGGCTTGGAGCGGCGGGGTTTTAGGGGGCTTCGCCACCTAACAAGAGGAAACGGTCATTGCGCCCCATCAGAAAGAAGCACGCATCAGCGTGCCGGCCGGGCCGTGACTTTTGGAGCAAAGCGAGAAAAGTTGGAAAGGCGTAAAGGCCGCGGGGGACATATTTGGGGGCAGCGCCCCGCCTCCCTGCAGGACGCGTTTATATTCCCATCTCCCAGTTGGCAGCCTCACCGGCCCCCGCTTTTGCGAAACTTAAGTTACTATAATTCTATTGGTAAATATAACTGTCCTTGAAGCCCAGAAAATAGAGCACTCCATCAAGCCCCATGGTGTTGATGGACTGTCTGGCGTTCTCCTGGACACGGGGTTTGGCATGGAAGGCAATGCCGAGTCCGGCTTCCGAAATCATCGGCAGGTCGTTGGCACCATCCCCGACGGCGATTGTCTGGGCGAGGTTGACTTTCTCCATCTGTGCGATGAGCTTGAGCAGGTCAGCCTTTCTGTGGCCATCAACGATGTCCCCCACATATCTGCCCGTGAGTCGGCCGTCATCTCCTATTTCGAGTTCATTGGCATAGACATAGTCAATGCCGAAACGGCGCTGCATATATTCTCCGAAGTAGGTGAATCCTCCGCTGAGAATGGCAATCTTGTAGCCGTATTGCTTGAGAACGGAAATTAGCCTTTCAACCCCCTCTGTGATAGGAAGATGCTCTGCAATATCCTGCATTACGGAGGCATCGAGCCCTTTGAGAAGCGCGACCCTGCGGGTGAAGCTTTCCCTGAAGTCTATTTCGCCCCTCATGGCGCTTTCGGTGATTGCCCTGACTTCTTCCCCGACACCGGCCCGAGCTGCGAGTTCGTCTATGCATTCAGTCTGAATAAGGGTGGAGTCCATGTCGAAGCAGATTAGTCTGCGGGTACGGCGGAACATATCGTCTTTCTGAAAGGAGAAATCGAAGCCCATTTCGGAAGAGAGTCTCATGAGGTCAGCCTGCATCTTCTCCCTGTCAACGGGAGTGCCTCTGACTGAGAATTCGATGCAGGCGCGGACATTGCGTTCGGGATGAACGATACTCATACGTCCCGTCAGTCTTCGGATAGCATCGAAGTTAAGTCCCTGCCCCGCAATCACGGAGGCTGCGGATTGAATCTGTGCCGCTGACAGCGAGCGCCCCATGATGGTGAGGATGTAGCGGTTGCGCCCTTGCCTGCCAACCCATTCCTCGTAATCGTCGTCCGGGACAGGTTCGAAACCAATATTGACTCCAAGTTCGGATGCCTTGAAGAGGAGTTCTTTCATAACCTGGCCGGCGTTGTAGTCATCAATCCGGATGAGAATGCCAAGGGAGAGGGTGCTGTGAATATCGGCCTGGCCGATGTCGAGGATCTGCGCATCGTATTTGGCAAGAATCCCCATGACCGATGCGGTAAGCCCGGTGCTGTCTTTGCCTGTAATGCGGATTAGAATCTGTTCTCTTTTCTCTTCCATAAGTGCATATCTGTTTCTGAGGCCCAAAGATAACTATAATTCGCTATGTTGTATTCTCCTGAAGGCCATATCCAACCGCCATTTGAGCAGACTGAATGCGCGTGCAGCTGCGCGGGGACTTGGATTCTAAGTCTGTGTTTTTGAAAGACTCTCGGATGTGTGTAAAAAAGGCGTCAGGGGCTTTTGTCTTGAGAATAAGGGCGGATTTCTCCTTATATATTCTATCTTGACAAAGGAATCCTGCATTGATTTGGACTAACTTGACCGTGACGGGGTCTTCTCCTCTAATCCAGCGAAAACGAATGCCTTTGAAGCGGGGGTAGTCCACGGGGGTTATCATGCGGATTCCCCTTGTGGAGCCGTCTTTCATGTCAAAGGAAGTCCATCCGCAGAGCTCATCCTCACTTTGCTGCAAACCGGAGTATTTCCTTACGATTTCTTTGATTGCGCCTGCAAGGTCATCCACAGTTCAGGGTCAGATACTCCCCTTTACTGCGTGAACTTATATTCCCAGCTGTCGAAGTCGAAGGGGACCCCGCTTTGAAGCGATTCGAACACGTGCTCCCACCTGGGGATATAGTAGTCGCGGATAAGCCCCGACCACATCCGGCAGCTGTAATCATCGAGTCCGTCTTTGATATTGCCCGGGCCCCAGACTGTGACAAGTCTTCTGGCATCAGTCTCGAAGGCATCTTCCTCCAAGGGAGTAATAGGGCTGCCTTTGGACCCTGTATTCGGCCCTGCTGGAGCACATTCCGTAGGAAGTCTGGATCATCCCGTCCCAATAACTGTTCATAGCGGCAGGGCAGCCACCATAGCGAGTTGCGCTGTAGTCGTGCAGCCACTTTCTGATGTCCTGGTGAGACTGGCTCCAAGAGGCATCGCTGAAAAAACTGTAGCTGTGGTTCAGCTCAATGTTCATTTTTTGTCTCCTATCCTGTATGAATTGTATCTTTCCTCCACCTCTTCATTTTTTATGTATTCAAGAAAATACATCTCCGTATCTTTTCTGTGATGCAAGGGATGCATTGCAACGGAAACATAAAGGTAAGTCTATTTGTAAAACCCCGATGAAAGCTTAACTTCCTTGCCCCGTTCGAGACATATGCTTTCACCCCTGCATTCTTTCCCGTCAAGTTTGAATGTAAGGCTGTAGTCGCCCTCGGGGAGACAGGCTTTGTAACTGTGACCATAAGGAAAGACGCTCCCTGTATTGTCGTTGTAAGTTTTGCCCGTGTTCATGTCGGTGAAGCTGACCTCGCTCATGTACGAGTCTTTTACGCTGTTCTCCAAGGAGACATTGCTCGTGGGAATCCTGTTCGGAACCGGTAGGGTAAAATCGGACGCTTTCGAAAATGAGCAGCGGTCGTTTTTCACCTTCACCTCGTGGTCGGAAGTCAGTTTGCAACTTACCTTGTACTCAAGGTTCTTGATATTTACCGCCATGTGATAAGCTGTCGTATCCAATTCCGGCGTGGCTCCCAGTTGCCAGACCCATGAGAGGTGAAAATCCAATGTGTGGCTCGCAATGTATGGCGGGGCAGCTGCATTCTTGGGCTGATTCTGAACATCAAGCCTGTAGCTCACAACACCGTCATTCCTGGAGTAATTCTTGATGGAAAGGTCTGTGAGTGTCCTTGTGCTGGTGTTGTCAATTGAGCATCCTGCACCTGAACTGAGATTTCCGCCGCTTATGCCTCCCGTAAGCGAGTTATTGAAACTCCATGAGATACCGGACGAATAGGTGGTTGAACCTTCGGTTGTCTTGGGGCAGGGCACCACATTGAATCTGGCTCCCTCCACCTTATTTCCTTTGCCATCCACAAGGGTAATGTCAATCTCACAGCCCGAGAGGAAAAATCCCGATATGAAATTGCTTCCGAATTTGTCCCATGCGACCTTGTACGGCGACCGGTACATCTCGTCGGAAATAAATGATATGGTAGCGTCAACAAAGTAGAAATCACCCGAATATCCGTCCCCCGTGGTTTTGAATGCATAAAGCGGAGTTATTGAATAGATTTGCTCCATACGGGCCGTGCCCGACATGTAGTGTTTGGCTCCGTTGTCCTCCAGAATCAGCAGGTTGTTAAGTGGAAAAGTGTCTTCTGAATGGATGTGAGCTGCTTCGAGGAGCTCGTTCTCAATCATTCGGGTTGTGTCTCCGGACATGACCTGGAGTGTTTCCTCCTCCTTTTCGCAGGATATGCCGGCAAAGGAGATAAGTAATGTCAGGATTATGTGATGGCTTTTTTTCATTTCAATCGGTTTTTTCAAATCCTTTTCCGCTGACAAGGCTCACCTTGTCTCCTGCGGTGACGCAGACCTTCGATTCGTAGCGACAGGCAGCACTCTGCCCCCTCGCGTCTTTGATGGTGCAGGAAAGAGAGTATTCTCCCACGGGAAGATTGACCGAGAAGGATTTTCCATAGGAATAGTTGCTGCTTCCATCGCTGTAGTTGTGACGGTCGCTTTTAAACTTTATATCGGAGACATAACTGTCCGTCTCCGTGTTGGTCAGAACCACCGTTCCGGTCGGCCAGCGGTTTGGAGGCGTGATGTCATTGGAATAGGTCGCATCTGGTAGCTTGTATGTAAGATCATGATAATCAGCCTTGGATGAGTAGAAGTAGGATGCTCCGTAAGTAAGGTCCGAAAGCTTTGCCTTCAGGATGTAATAGGTGGTGCCGTCCCTGTCATCGGTAGGGACGGCCCAGATCCACTGACTCGTGAATGTGACCGTGCTAGTCGCCGATGGGGGTGGCGGGTTTATCTTGAGGCTGCTGTTATAGGTGGGAAGATTATTGAGGATGTAGTCGTAACCGACATTGCACCCCTTGTGACGGCTGACGATGTCGCAGTCGCTGATTTCGAACGATGACTTGGACGAGACGGTCACTCCTAACTTGGAGGTGAGTCCCGGCAGGGTCCCGGCTGTCACCGCACCTCCAACTGAAAGCCCCCAGCCCGTGGTATAGGTCTTCTGTCCGATAAGGGTCTCCGGAGTTGGAACCTGCACGAGATATCCGGCTTCCTCCCCTGTGGAATCCGTCATCCAGATGTCCGATTTAAGCCCCTTGAGATAGTACCCGCAGATGCGTGCCTTGACTCCTCCATGCTTCTTGGTGAAATTGCCTTTGTACATATCTTCCGATTGCACGGAAATCGTGGATGTAACCAAATAGTAGTCCGTCGCTTCATTGACTTCGGAGTCGAAGCCGTGCATTGGACGTATCTTCACGATTATGTCCACGACGGCCGTTCCTTTCAGTTTGTCGGGCTTTGAAAGGGCTACATGAGTGATTTCGTTCTCAATGGTCTGTGAATAGGTGAAAGAGTAAAAGAGTTCTTCCGACGAAAGGGCTTCGAGGGTAAGCGGCTCGGTCTGTCCGCCCATGTCTGCGGGAATGTCTTTTGTACAGGATGAAAGCGCAAAGAGAAGTATCGCCGCCTTCGGCAGATTCAGGAAATGTGAATGCATTGGAAGTATGTTTATCTGGAGGCAAAGATAGTTTTTTAGAACAAAATTAAGTAATATTGAAAGATTTTATTGTCTATTTCCTTGAAAACGAAATAGATTTAGTATAATTGTTTTGTAAAACCGACTTATCCTGACATGGGTTTACAATCCGCAGGTCAGGAATGTAAATATATTTCAGGACGGGTCAGTAATCTCCGAAACTGTTTGAAGGCCGCCACAGTGAAGCCTGCCCACAGGGCGCTCCCGCTTTTTGCACGAAAGCCGATAAAATGTTAAATTTGTGACTTCACAGTCCAGAAAGTAATGAAAAAATTCCTAACTCTCTTTCTCATTATCGCCGTCTGTTTCTTTGTGGGCTACGGCGCTACCAGTATGTTTCAAACGGGCATGAAAGCTAATAAGACAGAAAAGGGGTATATCCCCCAGAGCGACATCAGGGTGGAAGATGGGGTGATGACTCCTCAGGTTCTGCTCTCCCTCGGACGCCTCTCTTCGCCGGTTCTCTCGCCGGACGCACAGAAGATTCTCTACAGCGTGAGTTATACGGATATTGCTCAAAATCGCTCGGTGGCTAATCTTTTCACCTGCAGGCCTGATGGCAGCGGGAGGACTCAGCTGACTCGCTTCTCTACAAGTGCAAACGGAGCCAAATGGTCCAAGGACGGAAAATTTATTTTCTACCTCAGGGACGGTCAGCTTTGGAAAGCTGCTGTAGGTGGCAAAAGGCTTGGGGCAGGTCGGAAACTGAGCGATGTCCCGGCTGGAATCAGCGATTTTCTGCTCTCTCCTGATGAAAGTAAAGTCTTGTATATAAGTACTGTCCCCGGCCCTGTCAAAACGGCCGGAACCATAGACCCTGCCTTGGATAAGGCGCAGGCCTATGTCACGGAAGACTTGATGTACAGGCACTGGGATCATTGGGTGACTGAGACTCCGCGGACTTACCTCGCCTCCCTGTCCGGGAAAATTACTCCTGAGTCCAGCATTGATTTGCTTGGAGTAGAGCCCTATGAACTGCCTACTGAGCCCTTTGGAGGCATCGGACAGCTTTGCTGGGATCCGACTGGGCGTTTCGTTGCATACAGCTGCCGTAAAAAGACCGGCAAGGAGTATGCTTTCTCGACTAATACAGGGATTTATCTGTATGATACTCAGACCTCTGCTACTTATCCTGTGAAGACGGACGGGGGCTATGACACTGACCCTCTGTGGAGCCCGGATGGTAGCCATCTTGCCTGGGTGAGTATGGCTCGCGATGGCTACGAGGCGGACAAACAGAGGATATTGCTTTGCGATGTAAGTGCGGGGGGGCCCTTGCAGTTCAGTAATTTCCGTGATTTGACCTCTGACTTTAAGTATGATGCCAGTGGACTTCTTTGGGCAGAAGATAGCAAGTCGCTATATTTCAATTCTTTGAGTGAGGGAACTCAGAAGATATACAACATTTCCCTTGAGGGAGAAGTGAAGTGCCTGACGGAGGAGGACTGGAAATATGATTTTTTCACTCCTTTTGCGGTGCTCCCTGACGGGACTTTGCTTACTTCTTATTACTGCCTTAATTTCCCGCTGGAGCTTGTATCTGTGAGAGATGGGGCTTTCACGCAGCTTACCCATGAGAATGCCCATATTCTCGACCAGCTTGACAGCCCGACTTCCGAAAGTGTAATTGTGAAGACTGTGGATGGGCAGGATATGCAGTGTTGGGTGCTGTACCCGCCAAAGTTTGACCCTTCCAAAGTCTATCCCGCTATAGAGATTGTGCTCGGCGGGCCGCAGGGGACCAATTCCCAGGACTGGAGCTACCGCTGGTGCTACCGTTTGATGGCCCAGCAGGGCTACATCGTCATCATGCCTAACAGGCGTGGTACAACTGCTTTTGGACAGGCTTGGAAAGAGCAGATCAGCGGGGACTACAGCGGCCTCAATATGCAGGATTACCTGAGCGCCGGCCGCTACATCAAGAGCAAGCCCTATGTTGGGAAACTGGCCTGCGTCGGGGCATCATACGGCGGATATTCAGCTTATATGTTGGAGGGCTTACATGGTGACCTCTATGACTGCTTCATCGCCCATGCGGGGATATTCGATGAGAAGGCCCTTTGGTACACTACCGAGGAGATGTGGTTCGCAAATTGGGATAATGGGGGTCTGACCGAATATGCCTACACTCCAGGGGAACTTGGGCCCCGTGGGGATGGAATCACTTTCGGAGGTATGCAGCAGGCCGGTGCACCATATGCTTCTACTCCGAAAGCCCGTAAGCATTATGCCAATGACCCTGAAAGCATGATTACCAAATGGCATACCCCGATTCTCTGCATTCATGGGATGAGGGATTTCCGAATTCCGTATACTCAGGGTATGGCTGCTTTCAATGCAGCGCAGATGATGGGAGTCCCGAGCAAGCTTCTAATATTCCCTGAAGAGACCCATTGGGTGCTTCAGCCACAGAATTCCCTCCTCTGGCACAAGGAGGTCTACGATTGGCTCGACAGGTGGTGTAAGAATTAAGAAAATCCCCGAGACACTCTCTCGGGGATTTTCTTTTACAGATTCTCTTCCTTTACCTTGTTCAGGAAGTTTCGAACTCTCTCGGTGTATTCTTCAGGGTGGTCCTTGTAGGCCATTGCGTGGGCCGAACCCGGAGCCAGCCAAAGTTCCTTGTAACCCTTGGTCTTGGCGTTGTAGTTTTCGTATACGTCTGAAGTCCAGACGAAATCGTCCTTGTCGCCATGGATGAAGAGAACCGGCAGGGTGCTCTTGGCGAGCTGCCTGACAGAAGATGCCTCCTTGAAGTCCCAGCCGTATCTGTGACGGCAGACTATATTGGCGGACGTGAGTACCGGGAAGGGAGGCAGGTGGAACTGGTCTTTGAGATTGTGCTTGAATTGTCCCCACACCGAAGCGTAGCCGCAATCGTCCACGACGGCGCGAAGGTACGGAGGATTCTCATCGCCTGACACCATCATTACGGTGGCTCCGCCCATGCTCACTCCATGGATGACCTCGAAGTCGTTGTGGAAAATGTCGTGAGCCATGACTATGAATTTCTCCACATCCAGGCGGTCAAGCCAGCCCATTTGTACGGCTCGTCCTTCGGAATAGCCATGGTAGTGCAGGTCGGGGACGAAGACATTGTAATTGAGCACATCACGGTACATCCTTACGAGGTTGAGGAAGCAGATGTGGTTGTCGGTGTAGCCGTGGACTACTATCGCAGTACCCTGAGCATTGGCCGCATCCTTCGCGGGAGCATACATTGCCCAGAGGTGGTAGTCCTTCCCGTCGTTGCTGTATCCGAGAGTTACAGTATCTTTGAAAACCCCCTCTGCAACGAGGTTGTCGTACCATTCGATGATGCCCGGATAGCGGCTTTCAGTCTTTTTGCGGTCTCCTTCGATATCGTTGCCGTGTTCTTCGGGGAGGAGGGCATAATTGCACATGTACTTGCCTACGAGGCAGCTGCTGCACAGCAGGGCTACGGCTGCAATGGCAAGTGTCTTAAGAAACAGATTAGCTTTCATATTGGTATTAATTTGGTATAATCGGTGTATTACAGGGGTGTAAATTTAAACATTTGAACGGAATGCACAAAAAAGACAGGGAAAATTATTATCTTCGCGCGCTTTCTTCTCTCTTAAGGGAATTATTTGAGTTATAATGTAAGTTTCGCAAATGCGAAACACCCTCTTTTGGAGCCGCTTTGCGGCGACCAAGTCCCCCTGGCTGAAACGATGCAGCCCGCGAGTGCAGAGGGAACTCGTTCACTTTGCCGAGCGGCAAGGAGTAGAAGCCTGAAATGCTTAACATGGGGGATTTAGGGGGAAGGGCAACGTTGGAAGAAAAAAGATTGTGCGTGGGGAAGTTTCGCATGTGCGCATGAATCTTTGAATAACTATAACTTTATTACATGCGAAACTTGAGTAACGATATGGTTAAAGTAGATGTTAAAGGATGTTCGTCCTTTGTAGATGAAGTTCGATACAGAGAGTACCTTGATAAGGCGCTTGTCGCCTATGATACGCTTCTGGGCAGGCAAGGGGCAGGCAATGATTTCCTTGGCTGGCTGACGCTTCCTGAAGATACTCCCGAAACCCTCATTCTCGAATGTGAGGCCGTGAGGGACCGCTGGAAGGAAAAAGGAGTTAATCTCGTAGTAATCATCGGGATAGGTGGCTCCTATCTCGGAGCCAAATGCGCCGTTGAGGCTCTGTCTCACTCTTTCGTAGAAAGTGATATCAAGCTTGTCTTTGCAGGGAATAATCTCAGTGAAGATTATCTGGCGGAGGTGTTGGATCTGGCTAAAACCCGCAGCACTGCCGTGGTGGTGATTTCCAAATCAGGGACCACCACTGAACCGGCGGTGGCCTTTAGGATTTTCCGCGAATACCTTGAAGATACTTATGGACACAAAGAGGCTTCGGAGCGGATTGTCGCCATTACCGATAAGGCTAAAGGGGCTCTTAAGACCCTTTCGGATCAGGAGGGCTACAAGACCTTTGTGGTTCCGGACGATGTAGGCGGGCGTTATAGCGTACTTACTCCCGTTGGACTGGTTCCTATTGCCGTAGCCGGCTTCAATATCCATGATTTGCTTAAGGGTGCAGCGGATCAGAGGACGGAACTGCTCAGGCGCGGTGCCGATAATCCGGCAGTGCAGTATGCGGCAATGCGTAATCTGCTTCACGGTGAGAATGGCAAGGCGGTGGAAATCCTTGTGACCTACAATCCCAAACTCACTTTCTTCGCGGAGTGGTGGAAGCAGCTTTTCGGAGAGTCGGAAGGCAAGGAAGGCAAAGGGATTTTCCCTGCCAGTGTCACCAATACCGCCGACCTGCATTCCATGGGACAGTTTATTCAGGAGGGAAGCAGGGTAATGTTTGAGACGGTTGTTAGTGTGGAGAAGGCTCGGCGTAAGGTGGTTATCGGAAATGATGAGCAGAATTTGGATAAGCTCAACTACCTCGCAGGAGAAAGGGTTGAGCATTGCAACAAGATGGCTCAGTTGGGGGTGAAAGTGGCCCATATTGATGGGGGAGTGCCTCAGATGGAAGTTGAAGTGGAGCGTTTGGATGAATACAATCTCGGTTCGCTTTTCTATTTCTTTGAGTTTGCCTGCGGTGTGAGTGCCTACCTGCTTGGCATCAATCCCTTCAACCAGCCCGGGGTCGAGGCTTACAAGAAGAACATGTTTGCCCTTCTTCGCAAGCCGGGTTATGAGACTCAGACCGAGGAGATACTGAAGAGAATCTGACACTGTGTTCGGAGATTTACAGTTAAGGGAGCAAAAAAATTTTGCAGAGTAAGAAAAACTTTCTATCTTTGCATTCGCTTCTCTTGTGGGCAGCACTACGGGGTGCGGTAGTTCAGTTTGGTTAGAACGCCGGCCTGTCACGCCGGAGGTCGTGGGTTCGAGCCCCATCCGCACCGCTGAAAGCCTTTCACGCAATTGTGGAAGGCTTTTTTGTCGTTTTCCGGTGGCCGCCTGCAGAATTCCGGCAACTTCCTTTGCAGATGTTACAAAAATACTTCCTCACAGGCTTGTCAATTTGCGGAAAATAAGTAAATTTGCCGCGCTCGGTCTTCTCCGTGCAGCCCGAGTTTGACAGTTTGGCGGAATTCACATTATCAGCGGATTCCGAAGTTGGACCCTTCCGACGAGAAAGAGAAGCCAGGAGACTTCCACTTGCCGGGTAAACAAGGAAGGCAATGATCAGAATTTTCTACAGACAGGCAGGGGAGATACTCCTTGCGCAGTCTCAAACGGAGTTTGCTTCTATCGGCAAAGAAAAGGTCCTCTGGATAGATCTCCAGCACCCTAGCGGAGAAGAAAAGAGGGCAGCGGAAGCGTTTCTGGGTACCAGGATTCAGAACCGTGGACAGGCGGAGGAGATTGAGACTTCTTCGCGTTTCTATGAATCCGAGGGCTTCATTTTCGCTAACACTAATTTCCTGTCGCCAACCGGAGATGAGATGTCCATGGACCCTGTCTCCTTTATCCTGACGAAGCACACGCTTGCCACTTTGCGCGAGATTCCCATCCGCAGTTTCGACTTGCTTACCAACAAGATACTCGCTCGTCCTGAACTCTATTCCGATGGCTTCAGCGTCTTTGTGGAAATCATCGATAAAAGGGTAGACCTTGATGCTGACATTGTCGAGCTCGTCTCCCAGGATACCAGCCAGTTCAGCAAGCGCATTAATCAAAAAGAAGATATTAACGAAGAATTTCTTCTTGATATCAATCAGTTACAGGAGAATGCCATGCTGATTCGGGAGAATGTGGTTGATAAGCAGAGAATCCTTGGCAATGTGCTTAAGAGTGAGCTCTTCCCCGATTCCCTGGACAAGAAATTCAGCGTTATCCTCCAGGATATTTCTTCGCTTATCAATCATATCAATTTTACTTTCGAAAGACTCGAATACCTGCAGGATACGGCTACAGGCATGATTAATCTCGAGCAGAACAGGATTATGAAGCTCTTTACCCTCATTTCCCTGCTCCTGATGCCGGCTACGCTGATTGCCAGCTTCTACGGGATGAATGTGTACCTGCCTTTCTCCTCCTTCAAGCTGGCCTGGCTGCTGATTCTGCTGCTGATGTGCATAATCGTGGTTGCCCTCGTTTATATTTTTCGAAAAAAGAAACTGATGTAGGGGCTACACCTTCAGAAAGATTCGTTTCCGGTAAAGCAGGTACATCGAGGCCCAGACCAAGGCCAAATAACCGATATTATAGATTAGCTCTCCCCATGCATTGCCGGTGAGGCTCATCACTCCACCCAGCAGAGCCTTGGTCGTGAATCCGTAATCTATGAAGGCCGTTGCCATGTACACGGTAATTGAGTTCATGCCAATAACCTTGAGCGGAAAGGCCCAGGCCTTGTGGTTTTTCACATCCATTATCCAGAAAAACAAGGCGAAAAGGGCAAGGGCAATGGCTCCCACCACCAGGGTGAAGCTGCTGGACCAGAGGTTTTTGTTGAGGGGGAACCAGATACTCCACACGAGTCCGGCACAGAGAAGCCCTGCAGCGCTGAGCAGCATTGCGAGGGTTTTGCGCTCCGCTGAGACCTTGCCTTCCCGGATATATTCTCCAGTGAGCATGCCAAGGGAGGCGGTTACGGTGGATGGTATGAGGCCCAATAGGTTTTCAGGGTCGTAGCTGCCAAGATACATAGCTCCAATTCCTGCTTTTCGACTCAGATAGCCTGCAATATTGCCTTCTAGGGAGAGGGAATCCGCTCCTGGTGCATCCGGTGCGGTGAAGAGCTTGAGAATCAGGGAATAAACAAGTAGCAGAGCTACACAGACCCTTTCTCTGCTGCGCCTGTTTATATTCATGTATAGTACACTTGCGAGGAACCAGGCCAGTCCGATTCGTCCGAGTACGCTGTAAAAACGAATGTGCGAGAGGGTGAAGTCTTGCAGTATGCCGTTGTAGAGTAGCCCGAAAAGCACGAGTAGAAGGGCTCTTCGTATATTTTTGCGATAGATTTGAGTCCGACCGCGACCAAGGGCTTGCTGTTTTGCGTATGAGAAGGGAAAGGAAATCCCGGATATGAAAAGGAAAATCGGGAAGACCATATCCATAATCGTGAGTCCGTTCCACTGCGCATGCTCCATCTGGCGAACCAGCCAGCAATTCGCTCCGCCCTCAAAAAGCAGGCAAACTGATACGAGAATCGGGGCGAGCCCTACGAGAAACAGCATATCCAGTCCACGGAATGCGTCAATGCTGTCAAGTCTTTGATTGTCCATTTCTCTACATTAAGAGTTCATCCACGTCCTGTCCCAATTTCTCCCTTTCCCGTATTACCGTGGAGGATACATTCACGAGTGGGGCATCGAGGAGTCTGATTCTGAAAGAAGGGTCTTCCTGGAGCAGTTCATCTTTAATGGCTTGGATATCATGGCCATTCCTCGGGTAGACAACGACCCCGTATTCGAGCAGTAACTTCCTCCACTCCCTCCATCTGCGGATGAGTGACAGATTGTCAGCTCCTATAACGAGGGTAAAGTCATTGTGCGGTTCCCTCTGGCTTAAAAGGTCGAGGGTGTGGTAAGTATATTGGGGAGAGGGGAGCTGCAGCTCTATATCATCGACCCTGACCTTTAGTTCGGGGTGTCGGGCCACTGCTTTCCTTGCCGCTTCATACCGTTCGAGCGCGTTGTGCTCCTTTCCGGCTTCCTTGAAAGGATTGCGTGGGGAAACCACGAGATAGACTTCATTGAAGCCCACTTCGGGAGTCGTAAGGCAGTGCATTATGGCAAGGTGCCCAATATGTAGTGGGTCGAAACTCCCCGGGTATACTGCAATATGCATTACTTCTTTAGAAACTTGTCTACAATCTCGTCTGCACTGTGGAAGGTGTCTTCAAGCCTGTCATTGACGATGACGGCATCTGCCTTCCCTTTGGCATAGGATATCTCTTCCTGCGCTTTGGCAAGTCTCTCGCGAATCGCCTCTTCACTATCTGTCCCTCTTCCCCGGAGGCGCCTTTCGAGGGTACGCATATCGGGAGGGAGTATAAGGATTGAGAGTGCAGAGTCTCCAAAGTAACGTTTGAGGTTCCATGCCCCGTATACATCCACATCGAAGATTATCACGTGCCCCTTGTCCCAAATCCGCTGCACTTCTGTCTTGGGGGTGCCATAGAAGCGGTTGTGATAGACTTCCTGATACTCTACGAGGGCATCGTTATCAATTAGGGCACGAAATTCCTCCGGTGTGATGAAATGGTAGTCGATCCCATTCTGCTCAGCTCCTCGGGGCGGACGGGACGTTGCACTGATGGAGAACTCGAATTCGGGATGATTTTCGAGCAGGTGGTGCACCACCGTGCTTTTGCCGGAGCCTGAAGGGGCAGAGAAGATTATAGCCTTGCCTTTTGTCTTTGACATTATCTTGCTTTTAACTTTTCCTGTAGCGCCTCCTGACTGTCCTTCTTCGCCTGAAGTTTGCATCATTATGCCATAACCTTCTTTTTGGGAACGAATTTTGCGCCGCACTGTCAAGTTTGTGCAAAAATAGTTAAATTCGCACGATTTTTATTGGCCATGCGGTGTTTATCGCAGAGAATGAGAAATTATCATAAATTCCTACAATATTATGGTTAACTACAAAGACCTTGGCCTTGTGAATACTCGTGAGATGTTCGCAAAGGCTATTACCGGCGGATATGCTATCCCCGCATTCAACTTCAATAATATGGAGCAGCTCCAGGCTATCATTCAGGCCGCTGCCGAGCAGAAATCTCCTGTAATTCTCCAGGTTTCGAAAGGGGCCCGCAAATATGCCGACCCCGTGCTCCTTCGTTACATGGCTCAGGGAGCTGTCGAGTACGCAAAGGAACTCGGCTGGGAGCATCCTCAGATTGTGCTTCACCTCGATCATGGTGACAGTTTCGAGCTTTGCAAGAGCTGCGTTGACCTCGGGTTCTCTTCCGTTATGATTGATGGCAGTGCCCTTCCTTACGAAGACAATATCGCCCTCACTCGCAAGGTCGTAGACTATGCCCATCAGTTCGATGTGACGGTCGAGGCTGAGCTTGGGGTGCTGGCCGGAGTTGAGGAGGAAGTCTCGGCTGAAGAGTCCCATTACACAAAGCCCGAAGAGGTGATTGATTTCTCAACCCGTACCGGTTGTGATTCCCTCGCTATTTCCATCGGCACTTCTCACGGAGCCTACAAATTCAAACCCGAGCAGTGCACCCGTGACCCCAAGACCGGTCGTCTGGTACCTCCGCCCCTTGCTTTCGATGTCCTTCATGAGATTGAGAAGAAGCTCCCCGGATTCCCTATCGTGCTCCATGGATCTTCCTCTGTCCCTCAGGAGTATGTGGACATCATCAATCAGTACGGCGGACATCTGCCCGATGCAGTAGGTATCCCCGAAGATCAGCTTCGCGAGGCCGCCAAGAGTGCAGTCTGCAAGATTAATATCGACTCCGACAGCCGTCTTGCCATGACCGCCGCTATCCGCAGGGAGTTCGCTCTTCATCCGGAAGTCTTCGATCCCCGTAAATACCTCGGCCCTGCCCGTGACGAGATGAAGAAGCTCTATGAGCACAAGATTGTCGACGTGCTCGGCTCCAACGGCAAGGCAGAATAAAACTTCTGTAAACCGGCTCTGAAGCATGGCTCCCAAGAAGCAGTCAGGGTATGTCTCTGTAACTTTTGTGAACCGGCTTTGAGGGTGGTTTTCCAACCGATAACATAGATGAATGGGTAGGGCTTTGCCCTATCAGGAAGTCTTCCAATAAAGCGACCGGATTCCTTTCCGGTCGCTTTTTTAGTGTCTGATGAGTTTTTGCAATGGCACTTTGCTGATTCGTGCCCTCATGCGGTGCACTTTGCTGATTCATTATTCCTTGAGAACGGGGTTGCGAAGAAAAATCCGTCTGAAATATGGCTGTTTTACTGACGAAACGGGTCGTCGGGGGCATTTGGTAAGTAAAATGGCTGTTTTACTGACGAAACGGGTCGTCGGGGGGCATTTGGTAAGTAAAAAGGCGGTTTTACTGACGGATAGAGACTGCGAATGGAGTCAGGCGTGGAGAATACGGGCGACAGAAAAAGCTTGGCGGTTACGCTTTTGCACACTGAAGATAATTTCTTAACTTAGCAGGGTTATGAAGACAAGAAAGGAACTTGATGAGATTGTGGCGGATATTTTCCGTGGAATAAGTTTTCCGGCTGAGCCTGCCGGACTATATGAGCCCCTCAGGTATATGATAGGCATAGGTGGGAAGAGGATTCGTCCTGCCTTGTGTCTATTGACATATTCATTGTTTGAAAACGGTAAAGCCGAGGGACGGTGCATAGCAGAGGCTACAGCTTTCGAAAAAAGCGAAGGGCAGGCTGCGGGTCTTGAAAAAAGCGGGAGGCCGGACAGGATTGAAGCCACCGATGAAAGGGATATACCCGAACCGGTGAAAGAATGCGCTGCAGCCATGGAGGTGTTTCACAGCTTTACCCTGATTCACGATGACATCATGGACCGCTCACCGCTTCGAAGGGGACACGATACCGTGTGGAAAAAGTGGAATGAGGACACAGCCATTCTCAGTGGGGATGTGATGCTGATTGAAGCATACAAGCGGATTGCCAAGGCTCCTGCAGGGTGCGCCCCGAATGCTCTCGAACTGTTTTCTACCACGGCTGCACAGGTCTGTGAAGGGCAGCAGCATGATATGGATTTCGAGAGTAGGGCAGAAATCAGCATGCAGGAGTATGAGAAGATGATTGGGCTCAAGACAGCCGTTCTCATAGCCTGCTCCGCGAAGATGGGAGCCCTGCTTGCGGGTGCATCGGAAGAAGAGCAGGATGCCTTGTATCGCTACGGCTATGAACTCGGGATGGCATTTCAGATTGCTGATGATTACCTCGATGCTTTCGGGGATGAAAAGGTCTTTGGTAAGCCCATCGGGGGTGACATCCTCAATGCCAAGAAAAGTTGGCTGACGGTGCGCTCGATGGAAAAGGCCGGCAGTCTCAAGGATGACCTCATCTCCATGATGTCACTTCCGAGTGAAACCCCTGAACAAAAAGCTGCAAAAATCGTCTCGGTCAAAGAGCTTTATACCCGTTTCGGAGTGGATGCTGATGCCAAGGCCGAGGTGGTCCGTTACAGTGAGAGGGCAATGGATGCAGTCAGGGGGCTGTCGGAACAGGCGAACGGGCTACTTTATGAGTTCGCAGAGCGGCTTGTAGGCAGGGCGAAGTAGCAACGCAGAGAGAGTATTCTGCATCTTGTATTACAGATGACACATTGACATAAAGAGATGAAACTGTTACACAATATCCTCAAGGCTAGCACCCTCAGTACAGCCCTGTTTATCTTCCAGGCCTGCTACGGCACGCCTGTAGACTATTGGGGAGGGGAATTTAGTGAGGTGACTTTTAAGGTGATGTCTGCTGCTGACAAGAGCCCGCTGGAAGGCATCAGGGTCAATTGCAAGGATGGTGATGACTGGGTAGATTGCGGGAAGACCAACTCAAAGGGGATGCTAACCATTTTTGCCACAAGGGTTTCGGATGAGTTCTCTTTCGTAGACCCTGATGGAAATTACTCCCAATTGGACACGACTTTCAACACTATCTCTGAAACTTACGAAATTCCTCTTCGGCTCAAATGAATCCTCTCCTTTTCAGGGCATTCAGGGATAGTGAGACCCGTCTTCACGAACTCAACTATCTCTTCTGGGAATGTACCAGCCGGTGCAATCTTCACTGCCGTCACTGCGGCAGCGATTGCGGTTCAGCCGGCTGTGCCCCCGATATGCCCCTTGAGGTATTCCTTTCGGCCCTTGATACGATTCCGTCAACGCATCGCCCCAAAGGTTTCACCGTGGTGTTAACGGGCGGTGAGCCCCTGCTTAGACCCGACATCGACAAGATAGGGAAGAGCATCCGTGTAAGAGGATTTCGTTGGGGAATGGTCTCCAATGGCTATTTCTACGATGAAGCCATGCAAAACCGCCTTATAGATGCGGGGATGGGTGCTCTGACCATCAGCCTCGATGGTCTGCAGGAGAATCACGATTGGATGAGGGGACGGGCAGGCAGTTTTGAAAGGGCTTTGGAAGCCATTCGTCTTGCTGCCTCGCAGGATAGGCTTGCCTTCGATGTAGTGACTTGCGTTTGCGAGCGGAATTATCCCCAATTGGAAGACATTTATAAATTACTGAAGGATAGCGGAGTGCCTGCCTGGAGGCTTTTTACCATTATCCCCATCGGGCGCGCCGCGAATAATTCCCAAATGCGACTCAGCGATGAACATACCAGGGGGCTTATGGAGTTTATCCGTGCCAAGAGGCAAAGTCAGGGAGGCATGCAGGTGCGCTTTGCCTGCGAAGGCTATCTCGGTCCCTACGAAGAGAAAGTGAGGGAGGGGAGATTCTTCTGTAGGGCTGGGGTAAATATCGCATCGGTTCTGCTTGACGGAAGTATCAGTGCTTGCCCGGATGCGGACAGAGGACTCTTTTGCGAAGGGAATATCTACAGGGATAACTTCTACGAGGTCTGGCAGAATGGGTTTAAGTCCATGAGAAATCGCGAGTGGCTCCGTAAAGGCACATGTGTGGATTGCAAAGTCTGGAAAAATTGTCTTGGGGGTGGGATTCATAACCATCGCAGTGGAACTGAAAGCCCCCTCGTCTGTCATTATAATATACTAATGCAATGAAATTCAGGGTATTGCTTTTGGTAACAATGGCATCGTTACTGACTCTGCCTGCGTTTGCTCAAGAGGAGAGTTCTCTTGAGGTGAGCATCAGTTCTTCCTTATATCCCCAGTTGTATGCAGTCACTTATGGGGAAGACAACACTTACGAAGGCTCGGTGTTGGATATTGCATATAATCAGGGACATTATGGAAAATGTTATGTAACTCCCCTTGTAAAAGCAGAATATGTGAGGTATTTTTCTAAAATGTGGGCATTGAGTGTCGGGGCAGGGGCTTCTTTTGCCTGGCAGGATTTGACAAAGAGTGACGGGAGCCATGGACATGCTTTCGATGGAGTGTATCTCACTACTGTCCCCGCCATTCGCTTTGTCCCCCTCAATCATGAAAAAATTAAGCTTTACTGCGCTTTTGGGTTCGGGATTTTGCAACGGATAAATTATGGGGTATATTACTACAGTTCCCAGGATGGCTATAAACCAAATGGGTATGATATTAAGCCCGCCGTCCAGTGGTGTCCTATCGGGATACAATTAGGCGGCAAGTGGCATATCAATGCTGAACTTGGGCTCGGAATGGAATATATGGGAGTTAAATTTGGAGCCGGTCTCGGTTTCTAAGGTGAATATGAAAAAGCCTTTTTTGATACTTTCCCTCTTGTGCCTTGCGCTTGCCTCTTGTGAGGTTTACGATGGCGAGACCCCGGGAGATCCCTTCAGCGGATCCCTTAAGAGCCTTTCGGATAATATTCGCGAAAAAAGTATTGCAGTGCCGTTGACATCGCTCCAAATGGCTCTTCAAGTGGATTATGTCTTGTCCCTTAGCGAAGAGCAGCGTTCGGCAAAAGAATTCAGAACTTTCTCGAATGCGCTGTATTCCAATTCTAACGGGTACATTATCAAGGATGTGGCAACACTCAGTACGGATGGAAAAAGCCTTCTGAACGAAATCGGCAGCGAGTGGACCTTGAGCACTAATCAGCAAGGCAGTACGACCCTTACAAAAGTCGATGATTCACTTTGGAGGGCGGTGAGGAAGTTCGAACTCAACGGAGTTGAAATTGACGCTGTAAGTGACTTTCGTCTGGAGAGCGGAGCGGATCCCCTGGATTATGTGTGGAGCATTAATGTAGTATCTTCCAATTACGAGGAAGACTCGGGGTATAAGGCTGAATTCTCAAGCGACGGTCTCGGCTGCCATCTCAATGAGAACTATACTGCTTTCGACATTAACCTGTTAGAGTATGATTTTCTCTGGCAGGGCCGTTTGGTCATGGATGTAAGTAAGGAAGGAAAGCTGCTTGACAGGATGTACACTTTTTTTGATGGGGGCATATACGATGCCAGTTACATGAAAGTGCATTTGGGAGATTAATCCTATCGAAATGCGATTTAGAGCCCTTCAGGGCGGCAGTAAGTCCTCTCCCTGAGGGAGAGGATTTAGGAGAGGGGCAACGTTGGAAGAAAAGATAGTGCGAAGGAAGAATTTTGCAGGCACGCACGAATCTTTGAACAATAACAATTTTTTGCTTGCAAAATGCGATTTAGAGCCCTTCAGGGCGGCAGTAAGTCCTCTCCCTGAGGGAGAGGGGCAATGTTGCAGGAAAAGATTGTGCGTGGAAACGTGAGTATGAAAAGGGAAGATCTTGAGATAATGGCACCGGCAGGGAATTTCGCCTGTCTGCACGCTGCAATTCAGGGAGGTGCCGATTCCGTGTATTTCGGGGTTGGGAGTCTTAATATGCGTAGCGGAAGCGCTGCCAATTTTGCCCCCGAAGATTTGTCCGAGGTATGCAGAATCTGTCGGGAAAATAGGGTAAGGAGCTACCTCGCCCTTAATATCTGCCTCTATCCTGAGGATTTACCCTTGATGCGCTCCACCCTCAAGGCTGCAAGACAAGCTGGAGTCGATGCTGTGATAGCCTCTGATATGGCGGCTATTGAATACTGTCGGGAGCTTGGACTTGAAGTGCACATCTCCACCCAGCTCTCCATCTCCAATACGGAAGCGCTGAAGTTCTATTCAAAGTATGCCGATGTAGTGGTCCTTGCAAGGGAACTTACTCTGTTTCAAGTAAAATCTATCTGCGAAGACATCCGGCGGGAGCATATTTGCGGACCTTCCGGTGAACTTGTCAAAATCGAAATGTTCGCTCATGGAGCCCTTTGCATGGCCGTGAGCGGGAAATGCTACCTGAGCCTGCACGCTGAAGGTCTGTCTGCAAATAGGGGAGAGTGCCGGCAGATTTGCAGGCGGGAATACGAGCTGAAAGATGCGCAGACCGGTAACGGAATCCTCATAGATGACAAATACCTGATGTCTCCCAAGGATCTCTGTACTATTGAGTTTATGGATAAAATGGCCGCAGCTGGGGTGCGGGTATTCAAGATTGAAGGCAGAGCCCGGAGTGCCGAATATGTGAGGCGTTGCAGCGAGTGCTACAGTCAGGCAGCGAATGCAATCTGCAATGGGACTTATACCCCCACTTTGGCATTGGAGTTGAAGGAAAGACTTGCGGAAGTTTTCAACAGAGGCTTTTGGGACGGCTACTATCAGGGCGCAAAGCTCGGGCAGTGGAGCGGAGTGTACGGTAGCAGGGCCACGGTACGTAAGACCTACCTTGGGAAGGTCATCAATTGGTTCGACAGGCTCGAGGTAGCGGAGATTAGTGTAGAGACCCGCGATTTGCATCGGGGAGAGTGCCTGCTTGCCGTAGGCCCTGCGACAGGGGCAGAGGAATTCACTGCTGATGATATCCGGCTTGAATACGATTCCTTGGAAGTTATACCGAAAGGGAGTGTCTGTTCGGTCAAACCGCCCGTCAGGCTCAGACGGGGAGACAAGATTTTTGTATTGGAGAAGGCAGTGTCGGGCGGTCTGTGATTTGTGTCCGTGTAAGGACCCTATCCGCCTGTCAGAACTTAAGTAAATGATTATGAAAAAGATATTTGTTTTTATTTCTTGCATTCTTTTGAGCCTTTCGCTTGGAGCCGAGTCTCAGAACTTCAAGCTCGGCAAATGGACCCAGATTCAGAGTGCAATCGTCAAAGAGTTGCAGCGCTCCTATGTCGACACCCTTCCCGTTGATAGGATGGAACGGGCAGCAATAGACGCAATGCTTTCCAGTCTCGACCCGTACACGGTCTATGTCCCGCAGGAAGAACAGGAAGACTTCACCCTTCAGATAGGGAAGGTCTACGGTGGAATCGGGGCGATTATCTACAAGCCTGAGCTCCAAAGCAATGTGATTATCAATGAGCCCTATGCCAATTCTCCTTCCGTCAAGGCGGGCCTGCATAGCGGGGATGAAATTCTCGAGATTGACGGAGTCAGCGTTAAGGGTTTGGACAGCAAGACCTGCTCCGAAAAGATGCGTGGCAATCCCCAGTCGAAGGTCAGTTTCCTCGTAAGGAAGGCCTATTCGGGCGATACACTCAGCGTGGATGTGATAAGGGAGAAAATCCATCTCCCTGATATCGAGTATGCAGGCATGCTGGACTCTCAGACCGGATACATCAGCCAAAGCGGATTCACCGAAGGGGTTTCCGATACCCTCAGGCTTAAGGTGCAGGAGCTCAAAAAGCAGGGGATGAAACGCCTTGTACTCGACCTTCGCAGCAATGGAGGCGGGCTCATGCAGGAAGCCATCCGTATCGTGTCAGTCTTTGTCCCGAAAGGCTCGGTGGCAGTCACTTCCAAGGGGAGGGATGAGGGTTCCGAGCATGTTTATCGCACTTACGAGAATCCGGTGGACACCTCCCTTCCTCTCATTGTCCTTGTCGATTCGGGTACGGCGTCATCGTCCGAAATTGTGAGCGGGGCTCTGCAGGACCTCGACAGAGCTACGATAATGGGGACCCGCACTTATGGTAAGGGGCTAATTCAGAGTATAAAACCTCTTCCGTATGGGGGCCAGCTCAAAATCACTACCGGCAAGTACTATACCCCGTCGGGACGCTGTGTACAGGCGATTGACTACTCGCAGCGCAATGCCGATGGAAGTGTCAGTCACATTCCGGATTCTCTAACCCATGAATTTCACACAAAGGGTGGAAGGGTTGTGCGGGATGGCGGAGGCATCACTCCTGATGTTGAAATCGAATCCCCGAAATACTCAGATATCGTCTACACCCTCGTGCTTCGTGGAATAGTGGATTCGTATGCCCTCGAATTTGTGCGGGAGCACCCTTCAATCGCTCCGGCTGATGAGTTTGTCTTCGAGGACTGGGACGATTTTCTATCTTACGCCAGCGGTAAACTTCCGGAAAAGGACAAGGAAGCCCTGAACACTTTGGACAGGGAGCAGCTGAAACCCTTCATCGAAGAGGAAATAATAGTGCGCTACTACTACCAGCAGGCAGGAGTCAAAGCCCGTCTTAAATACGATGACGTGCTCAGGAAAGCCCTTGTAAGTCCCACTATATGATGCGAACTTTTGTATTTGCTACCGGCAATAAGGGTAAGCTTCGGGAAGCACAGGAAATCCTCGGTACAGAATTCACGGTTCTCAGTCCTGCCGATGTCGGAGTTGACCCTGAAGTAGAAGAGACCGGCACAACCCTTAAGGAGAACAGTATAATCAAAGCCGAACACCTGTATCGGCTGTGCGGGCGGGATTGTTTTGCGGATGACACCGGGCTGGAAGTGGATGCGCTCGATGGGGCTCCAGGGGTGTACACGGCCAGGTATGCTGGCCCGCAGTGCAACTTCGACGACAATATGGACAGACTCCTTCGGGAGCTGGCATTACTTGGCCCTGACACTCCCAGAACTGCCAGATTCCGCTGTGTGGTGACCCTTATTCTCGGTGGGAAAAAACATTTTTTTGAGGGAACCATGGAGGGAAGTATCGCCTTGCAAAAATCTGGTTTTGAGGGCTTTGGCTATGACCCCGTCTTCATCCCTTCGGGGCGGATGTATTCGCGACTTCCGGAAGGCACTTCACTTGCCGGGCTGGTCCCTGGGGAGGTGACTGTTGCGCAGCTTGGGGAAGATCTGAAAAACGGTATTTCCCACCGCTCCGATGCTTTCCGCAAGCTGGCTCGCTTTTGCAACCGGGTTGCAGGAGAAAAGTTCTAACTTCGGGCTGCTTCGGGGGAAAGGTCCCGAAGTCCTTGGTGTTATGAAACAGTTTAAGTTCTCACTCAAACCTTCCGCCCCTGCCAATCAGGCGTTTAGGGAGGGCGTATTGCCTCTCGGTCCGATACTGCTTATTACGGCAGGCCTGGTCGCGCTGTTTGCCCTCTTTATAAGTCTCGGCCACGGGATGGAACCGATGATTCCGCTTCATATGGATGACGGGGAGGAAGTGGATCCGTCCCCTCTGCGTTTTGCATATATGTGCCTTGCTTTCGTGGCGGCTTTCGTTTTCGCTGCTTTTGCCACCAAAGCAGGGCGAAAAGGCAGGACTGTGGCTGCCTTCCTGCTCGGTTATACGGCGGGAACACTGCTTTGGCAGTCAATCGGGGAATGCGCCTGGCACTTCAGCATTGAGGCTGAGGACTATCTGATGTGTTTTCCCCATATCGAAGGGGCATCGGCACTGTTCTTTGTGATTATCTTCATAATCTCGTTAATCTACTGCTATAAGCGCAATGCCTTTGATTGGGGTGTCTGGGTGTCAGTCCTTTCATTTGCGGGCAATTGGCTCGGGCACTTTGTTCTGATTGGGACATACCCCCTCGTGCACACTCTTCTTTCTGAGGCTGCATGGTTTAGGGGAGCCGGACTTGCGATTGGGATTCCGGCCGTGCTGTTCTCCCTTTATCTCAATTTCTATGCGGCTCGAAGCCGGAAGGCTCGCCTATGCTGCTGCCTTGCCCTTTATTTCTCCATTGGAGTGATTGTTACCGGAGTATCCGGAATTTGACATATGCTTCATATTAAATCTTTTACCTTTAATCCATACCAGGAGAATACTATGGTACTGACTCTCGATGGAGGGCACGAAGCCGTGGTGGTCGATCCCGGATTTACCGCCGGCGAAGAGGAGCAGAGATTCTTTTCTTACCTTACGCAGAATGCGCTTACACCTCTTGCGGTGCTGCTGACCCATGCACACAAAGACCACAGGGCCGGTGCGGCCACGCTTCAGAGAAGGTATTCCATCCCTGTGTACATGGCCGAAGTGGAAAAGACTGTATTCGACGATATAGACTTCGATACCCTAGCCGTTGAGGATGAACAGGTATTGAATATCGGGGCGTTCAGTTTCAGGGTGATCGCAACGCCGGGTCATACCCCCGGGAGCGTCTGCTACTACGATGAGGCAGATAAGGCTCTCTTTAGCGGCGATACGCTCTTCCAAGGTACCATCGGCAGGACTGACCTCGAAGGTGGGGACTATGACAAACTTATTGTGTCAATCATGAATTCGCTGCTTGGTCTTCCCGGAGATGTGGGAGTATTCCCTGGGCACGGAGGCTGCAGCACCATTGCGAGGGAGAGAACCTCCAATCCTTTCCTTCAGCCATTCAACGAGCCGGAGGAGAGTTTCGACCCCGATGGACTCGACCCCATTGAGATTCTACACTGAATATATATCCCGCAGCACCGCAAGCGAACGGACTGTAAGCTTCATCCCGAGGTGATACCCAAGGTAATCGATTAGTACTGAAGCTATTTCACTTCGGCGTTTTCCGTTGAGGGGGTAGAGCAGAAAGTCGGTCCGAGACAGTGGCAGGAGGGATTCGATGTCCCTGTAGGCATCTCCCGCAAAAGGCAGCAGATCGTCCGGTCCGGGGGAAAAGCCAAGCAAGGCGCACAGCTCGATCAGAAATCTGAGGTGGAAGGAAGCGTAGCCGCTTTGAAGTGCATCGAGGAGCAGTATCTGTTCTTTGCACCAGCGGTATAACTGAAAATCGTCTTCCCCATCATGAATGCAGCGATACAGCACTTCACTCATAAAGAGAGTAAGTACATTCTTGTCGGGGTTGTTTCTGATTCCGTTCAGCGGCACGCTTGCCGTGATGGCTCCCGCCCTCCACAGTTCGGTTCGCGGGTTGGAGGTAATCTCCGTATTGAGGATGCTTAAAGGCTGAAACAGGGCCAGGCTCCCGCCTTTTCGCACAGTTGTGATAAAACTCCTTCTTCCGTAGCTTTGGCTGAGGCTGTGAAGCACCACCGAACTGTCTCCCAACTTGGTGTAAGAGAGCACTATGACTTCGATCGAGTCTTTCATCTTACAGCGAACCTACTGTCATGAATACCATGCCCGCGAGCAGGATGGCGAGGTCGATTGTCTTCCTGCATAGATTCTTCTCCTTAAACACGATGGCGCCTGCCGCAAAGGTCACGATTACGGAGCCTCGACGCAGGATGGAGATGAGGGAAAGCAGGGCTCCATCACTCTTGAGGGCGAAGAAATAGGCCATATCGGCTCCTGTGATGAGCAGGGCAGTAAGCAGGAGCATTATATCCCATCTGCATTCAAACCCTTTCCTTAAGCTCGTGCGGGAGAAAAGGGACATTACTGCTATGCATAGGGCGATTAGAAGGGTGATATAGAGATTTGCCCAGCTTTGAACGAAAAGGGGTTGCAGGCCTTTCATAATGTACTTGTCGTAGAGGGCACTTCCTACTCCCGTGACAATCGAAATCCCGAGAGCAATCCAGCCGGCCGTTGAGGAACGTGTCTTCCCATCCTTGCGACTCGACAGGCTCATCAGCAGAATTGAGAGCAGGGCAAGGCTCACCCCTATCCACTGCAGGGTGTTGAGCCTTTCTCCGAAGAGTAGAAGCGAGAATATCACTACGAAGAAAGGTCTTGTCGCTTTCATCGGGGAAACGGTCGTTACGGGCAGGAATTTTAGGGCGTAAATCCCGCTGATCCATGAGGAAGAGACGATGGCCGCCTTTGCAATTACCATGAGGTGAGCTCTTGCATCCCCGCCGTAGAGGAAGAAACAGGGACTTAACATCAGGGTCGAAATTCCGGTTACCAGGAGGAGAACCATCATAGGGGAGTTCTTCTCGAGAGCCTTCTTCTTGGTTATGTCGTAGAAGCCAAGGAAGAGTGCAGAAACAAGTGCAAGAGTAAGCCACATAATTTTGTATCCAAAGTAAACCAAAAAATCCGTATCTTGCAAGTTCCATTTGTCACGATTAGTATATGGCAGAACAGTCCAAGTACATAAAGATTCACGGTGCGAGCTCCCATAACCTCAAGAATGTGGATGTGGAAATACCCCGTGGTAAACTTACCGTGATTACCGGTGTGAGCGGTTCGGGGAAGTCTTCTCTTGCTTTCGACACCATCTATGCCGAAGGGCAGAGGCGCTATCTCAATACCCTGTCTCCTTATGCACGGCATTTTATCGGGATTCTCGAAAAGCCGCAGGTCGAAAGCATCGATGGGTTAAGCCCCATCATAGCAATAGAGCAGAAGACCACCGGAGTAAACCCGCGTTCCACGGTGGGAACTATCACCGAAGTCTATGATTTTCTCAGACTACTCTATGCCAAAGCTTCTACGGCCTATTCTCCTGCTACTGGGGAGCCCATGGTACGCTATACTGACTCCATGATAGTAGACCTCATCCTTGAACAGTACAAGGGAAGGAAATGCATTCTCCTTGCCCCGCTTGTGCGGGGAAGGAAAGGGCATTATCGCGAACTTTTCACAGGCCTTCGTCGCAAGGCTTTCAGCGAAGTGATGATAGACGGGGAGTTTCGGAATCTTGCCGATGTGGAAGAGCTTGACCGTTACAGAAACCACAATATCTACCTTGTCATAGATAAATTAAAGCCCAGTGAGGGGGACCTTCAGAGGGTGCGTTCCTCAGTCCGGATAGCCCTCAATATGGGCAAGGGCTCGGTTGCCATGTACGAGACTGAAAGCGCCAGGATGCGACACTTTTCCAAGCATCTCGTAGATCCGCAGACCGGACTTTCCCTTCAGGAACCGGCTCCCAATACTTTCTCCTTTAATTCTCCTGAAGGGTATTGCCCTCATTGTAAAGGACTTGGTCTGATTCCGGATCTCAATCTCGACACCATTATCCCCGACAGGAGTAGAAGCATTGCGGATGGGGCGATTGTCCCGCTCGGACGGGTAAGGGCAGGCCGCAAATTTGATATTGTCCGCTCCATTGCCCGGAAAGAAGGATTTTCCCTCTATGACCCTGTCGGTACTATTCCCGACAAGGCATTGTCCTTACTTCTCTATGGTTCGGACGAATATTTCCGTGTAGGAGAAGGGGGGATGAGTGAGATGGTGACTTGGCCCGGCGTAATTGAGGATGTGGAGCAGACTGTAGTGTGCCCCGCCTGCGGAGGAAGCCGTCTGCGTCCCGAGGCCTCTTGCTTCAGGATTGACGGCAGGACGATTACGCAGGTTAGCGAGATGGAGATAGGGAATCTGAAGAAATGGGTAGATTCCCTGAAGGATAAACTTGAGGGCCGTGCAGCCGCAGTGTCCGGGGATATTCTCAAAGAGCTGTCGGAGAGGGTGAGTTTCCTTGTCAACGTGGGTCTTGATTACCTCACGCTTTCGCGCCCGAGTGCGAGTCTTTCGGGGGGAGAGAGTCAGCGTATCAGGCTTGCTACCCAGATTGGCTCGCGTCTTGTCAATGTGATATACATCCTCGATGAACCTTCAATCGGCCTTCACCAAAGGGATAACCGCAAGCTGATTGATTCGCTTAAAGCCCTTCGGGATGAGGGAAATACCATCATAGTGGTAGAGCATGACGAACAGACTATGCTCGCTGCCGACTGGATAGTGGATGTAGGGCCTGGAGCTGGGGAAAATGGAGGGGAGATTTGCTACAGCGGCCCTTCAAAGGAGATTCACAATGAGGTGGAAGTGCCCGCAGAGCGACGCAAAGGCAATGGCAGGAGCCTTGTACTTAAGGGAGCGCGGGGTAATAATCTCAAGAATATCGATGTGCGTATTCCGCTCGGAATGATGGTCGGGATTTGCGGGGTGTCGGGGTCGGGGAAGTCTACGCTAATCAATCAGACCCTAATGCCGGTTCTCAAGGACAAATTCTATCATGCCAACCTCAAGCCGCTCCCTTACTCCAGCCTGGAGGGGATTGACAATATAGACAAGGTCATCGAGATTGACCAGAGCCCTATTGGCCGTTCTCCAAGGTCCAACCCCGCCACTTTCACCGGTGTCTTCGGGGATATCCGGGACCTTTTTGCCCAGACCCAGGATGCCAAGGTGAGGGGCTTCAAGGCCGGCAGGTTCTCCTTCAATGTCGAAGGAGGGCGTTGCGAGGATTGCAAGGGAGCCGGAATAAAGCTGATTGAAATGAATTTCCTGCCATCCATGAGTGTGGTTTGCCCGACTTGCGGTGGGAAGCGCTTCAAGGAGGATACCCTTGCGGTGCATTATAAAGGTAAGAGTATAGGCGATGTCCTCGAGATGTCAGCCGAAGATGCATACGAATTCTTCAAGACTAATCCGAGGATTGCTCCCAAACTCAAGGCTCTTGTCGATGTGGGCCTTGGATATATTCGGCTCGGACAGTCAAGTGTCACTCTGTCCGGGGGAGAGTGTCAGAGGATGAAACTCGCTGCGGAGCTTTCGCGCAAAGCCACGGGCAATACCCTCTATCTGCTCGACGAACCCACCACGGGACTGCACGGCAAGGATATCCGTACTCTCATGGGTGTTCTATATAAGCTTGCAGATCAGGGCAATACTGTGCTGATTGTGGAGCATAATCCGGATGTCCTCAAATGCATGGATTACCTTATAGATCTCGGCCCCGACGGGGGAGCGAAAGGGGGACGGGTCATCGCTACGGGGACTCCCGAAGAACTTGCGGATAATCCAGATTCGGTTACAGGACCCTTTCTTGAACTCGCAACGAGTTAATATATTGACAGTTAGTATTTTTGCTTGTCCCGCCACGGGGACAAGCAAATTTTCTATATATCTAAAAATCAAATAATTATGATTTAGACTCATTTTTCATATGATTTTCTTAAATTTGCAAATTAATCTTTGAATCTGACGATAATACAAATAAGATACTTATGTTCAAAGGACAACCAAAAGGCCTGTTTGCATTGGCTCTTGCCAACACGGGTGAGAGATTCGGGTACTACACCATGCTGGCGATTTTCCTGCTCTATCTGCAGGCAAAATTCGGCTTTACTGCCTCTGCCGCGGGGCAGTTCTATGCAATTTTCCTTGCTGCGGTATACTTCATGCCTGTGATTGGCGGTATACTTGCCGACAAGATTGGCTATGGCAAATGCGTCGTGACTGGGGTCAGCGTGATGTTTATCGGCTACCTTTGCCTCGCCATTCCCACTCCTGCAAGCGGCCTCGGGATAGCTTTTATGATAGCTGCACTCCTGCTGATTGCAGTAGGAACCGGACTTTTCAAGGGCAACCTTCAGGTGCTTGTTGGGAATCTCTATGACGACCCCCGGTATGCAGCCAAGCGGGACAGCGCCTTCAGCCTCTTCTACATGGCCATAAATATCGGGGCCATGTTCGCCCCTTCCGCCGCTACGGCTATCGTGAACCGGCATCTCGGAAATGCAGGGCTCTTCTACAAGGGAGATATCCCCGCCATGGCTCATCAGATTCTTAACGGGGACCTTGCCAACGCCTCTACTCTTGAAGGCCTTAAGGCGGCAATGCCCGGTCAGGATGTCGTTGGAGGGATGGACCTTGCGCAGTTCAGTTCCTACTATATCGATACCCTTTCAACTTCATACAATCTCGGCTTTGCGGTTGCCTGCATCTCGCTGATAGTCTCGATTGCCATCTACTTCTCCTGCAGGAGCTGGTTCAAGCACGCCGATGTCAATGCCAAACAGGCCGCTGCCAAGGGCGATACGAGTGTGGAGCTCACCCCGAAACAGACCAAGGACAGGGTCGTGGCCCTTATCATGGTCTTCGCCGTGGTTATTTTCTTCTGGATGGCTTTCCATCAGAACGGCTCATCGCTGACCTATTTTGCCCGCGATTACACCCGGGATACTGTAAGCGGTCCTCTTCGCATGGGCTTCAGTATCTGGTCCTTAGCCCTGATTGCCGTGTCGGTCTATACCCTCTTTGGGATATTCCAAAGCGAGAAGACGGGCTCGAGAGTGATTTGCGGGGTGGTTACACTTCTGCTTTGGGGCGGGGCATATGCCATTTATCGCGGGATGAATCCTGCCATTCATATTCTGCCTCAGCAGTTCCAGCAGTTCAATCCCTTCTTTGTCGTGGCTCTTACTCCAATCTCAATGGCGATATTCGGGGGCTTGGCCAGCAAGGGTAAAGAACCCACTGCTCCCACCAAGATTGCACTTGGAATGCTTGTAGCCGGACTTGGATATCTTATTATGATTTTTGCATCTCACGGCCAGCCTGCTCCTTCCACTCTCAATGGTGCGGTATCTCCCGACCCCGTTGTGCCTACTTACCTGATCAGTACCTACCTTGTACTGACCTTTGCCGAGCTCCTTCTTTCACCGATGGGAATCAGTTTCGTGACCAAGGTTGCACCTCCCAAGCTCAAGGGTCTCATGATGGGACTTTGGTTTGCTGCTACTGCGATTGGCAATTACCTGTCCTCGATTCCTTCGATGCTTTGGGACAAGGTCTCTCTCACTGCCAACTGGGCAATTCTTATGGGACTGTGCTTCCTTGCCGCCCTGATTATGTTCTCAATGCTTAAGAAGATAAACGCTGCTACTGCAGAATAAACATATTCCGGGGGATTCTTACTCGTTGGGGATTCCCCGTTTTGTATATTTATGGACAACTCTCTTTCGCTAAATCCCAATCCGCTCGTTCGTTTCCTCGGGAAGCCGAGTGAAGAATTTACCCGTGAAGACATCATCCGATATATCGGGGAGAACGATGTAAAGTTTGTCTCATTCAAGTACCCGGCTCAGGACGGCAGGCTGAAGTCGCTGGATTTTGTAATCAACGACAAGGCTTACCTCGAGGAGATACTGACCCTGGGGGAGAGGGTGGATGGCTCGAGTCTCTTCCCTGCTTATGTGGAAGCCGGCAAGAGTGACCTGTATGTGGTGCCCCGTTTCAGAACGGCTTTCGTGGATCCCTTCTCGGAATACCCTATGGTAGACTTTCTCTGCTCGTTTTTCGGTGGGGACGGGAAGATGGCGGACTGTGACCCGGCTGCAACCCTTTCGAGGGCGGTAAAGGAGTTTAAGAACTCTACCGGCTTTACTTATGAGGCGATGGCGGAGCTCGAGTTCTATGTGATTTCTCAGGAGGAGGGTCTTTTCCCCGGTACCGAGCAGAAAAGCTATCACGAGAGTGCTCCCTTTGTCAAACACTCCGACTTCAGGGTGAAGTGCATGGAACTCATTGCCTCCTGTGGCGGACGGATCAAGTATGGGCACAGCGAGGTGGGCTATTTTACCCTTAACGGGAAGTCCTGCGAACAGAACGAGATAGAGTTCCTGCCCTGTCCTGCAGAGAGTGCTGCAGATCAGATTCTCGTCTCCAAATGGATTATTCGCAATCTCGCATATAGAAGTGGTCTGGATGTGACTTTCGCCCCTAAGATTATCGAGGGGGAGGCAGGCAGCGGGATGCATATCCATATGAGGATTATGGATGGGAAGAAAAACATGATGGTTGGGGAGCAGGGACTTAGCGATATTGCCCGCCGGTCTGTTGCGGGGATGATGACCCTCGCCCCTTCTATTACGGCATTCGGGAACAGGAATCCCACTTCATTCTTCCGTCTGGTTCCTCACCAGGAGGCTCCGACTAATATCTGTTGGGGGGATTCCAATCGCTCGGCCCTTGTCAGGGTACCTCTCGGCTGGACTGAGGTGCAGAATTTCTCTGCTGCTGTCAATCCATTGGACAGTTCGGATCCGTCCTGTTCAGGCTCTTCCCGCCAGACTGTGGAGATGCGTTCCCCGGATGGCTCTGCCGATATTTACCAGCTGATGGCAGGGCTTTGTGTCGCCTGCAGGGTGGGCTTGGAGATGAAGACGGAAGAGGCGCTTGAGATTGCCCGCAAGACCTATGTCTCCATAGATATTCACCATGGGGATCACAGAGATTTACTCTCCTCGCTGGCAACTTTGCCTTCCAGCTGTGCCGAGTCGGCGGAGAGGCTCGAATGCGACAGGGCTGTGTATGAGAGCAGGGGAGTATTCCCGCCGAGGATGATAGACGGGATTCTCTCATCGCTGCGAAGCTACAATGATGGGAATCTTCGCGAGCGCATCGCCTCTGACCCCTCCCTTATGACCCGCCTCGTCAGTCAATTCTTCCACTGCGGGTAAGATTTTCCGTATCGGGTGCTCAAAGAAGGATGAAAGTGTAGAAATAATTTGCTAAGTGCTAAAAAAGTCTTAACTTTACCAGCCTGAATGAGGTATGCTTTCAATTTGATGTGAAATTTGGCAATTGTTAATCTTTTGATAGGCTATTATACAAATCAATAACAATAATTCATTTATAATTATCATGAAATTTAGAAATCTATTACTTGCGGCCATTGCAGCGGCTTTTACCCTCGTCGGCTGTAAAGAGAAAGAAGAGAACCTCGGTACTCCCGAAGTCTCCGTCAATCCCACAGAGCTGAGTTTCGACAAGGCCGGCACAGCTGCATCTTCCAATGTCGTGGCTCTCAAGGCTACTCGCGACTGGCATGTCAATTATGCCGCGGATTCGGACAAGGAGTGGATAAGTGTCGAGCCGGCAAGCGGAGAGGGCTCGTCATCGGATCAGAATGTGACTGTCACTGTCCTTCCGAATGATGGGTTTGACCGTTCAGCTACTCTCACTTTTGACATTGGCTTTGCCACGGCATCCCTTGTCGTCAGCCAGGAAGGAAGCGGGTCTGTAGAGGCCTCGATTGTATATAAGAACGACTTTGATGTTCAGGAAGCTACAAAAACTTATGGTACGAGCAGTTCGAGTTGGCCATATCTCGATCAGTTCGAAGGTTGGAAGAATGCTGCCGGGACTGGAGCTGGAGCAGAAACCTATGCTTTCAGCGGAATGTCCGTGAGAGCTAATTCTACATCCAATGGCAACTATTCCGATTATTCCGGATCGGGTTCCAACAATCTCTTCTTTGGGAGCAACAGCTATTTTGCCGTCACTGGCATAGCACTCCCTTCCGATGTGAATTACACCCTCAGTTTTGGAAGTGAAAAGTACAGTCAGGATGGTAGCAGCCTCTTCACGCACAGTGAGTTCCATGTTTATGTCAGCAATGATGGCACCAAGTGGGTCGAACTTCAGTATGCTTTCCCTAATGGAGACAAGGAAGGCAGGTGGGATCTTGCATCCACTACTTTCACCATCCCTTCAGGCACCACCACTCTCGGAATCTGTGTCAAGTCCGATGTAGCCAGTGTCTATAGACTTGACGACCTCACCCTCAGTGTTGCAAGCTCTGCCGGCACGGCCATTGACTTCTCTACTGGAATTGATCTTGGGTTTGGCGGTGGAGACACTCCTTCCGATGAGACAGCCAAGGGAAGCGGAACCCTTGAGGATCCGTACAACCCCAAGGCCATCTACGACATCGCTGCCGCTCTTGCATCCGATTCAAATTCTGACAGCGACTATTACATCAAGGGGAAGATATCTTCTGTGAAGTATACTTTCAGTGCTCAATATGGGACTGCCACTTTCAATATTTCCGAAGATGGAACTGCTTCAGGGACTCAGTTCCCTTGCTACAGCGTTCTCTATCTTGGCAATAGGAGTTGGGTAGAGGGAGATGCTAATGTCGCTGTGGGAGATGAAGTTGTGGTTTGTGGCAAAGTGATCAATTACCAAGGCAACACTCCTGAAACCGCCAGTAGGAAAGCATACATTTACAGCCTCAACGGACAGACATCCATTGAGCAGAGTGAGGTGTTTGGAGTCGCTTCTGAAAGTGTAAGCGTATCGGCGAGCGCAACCTCCGCTACTGTAAGCGTCACGGGCAATGTCGCATGGACTGCTACAAGTGACAATGCCACCATCACTCCTGCTTCAGGCACCGGAGCCGGTGACATCACAGTCTCCTTCGAGGCCAATACCGATACGGAGAACGGGAAGACCTACACTGTGGTTGTCTCCACGACTGCCGAAGTTGCCACCAAGTCCTACACCGTGACGGTTACCCAGTCCAAGGCTTCCGCTGCAGGGACGGTTACCGTGACCTTTGACAAGAGTCAGCTTGAGTCAGCTGCCTGTAAAGGGGCTTCGGTGAAAATGGATGATGTGATTTCTTTCACTAACTCGTCTGATTACGGCACCAATACTGTTACTGAGCTTCGAATATACAAGAGCAGCACATTTACCGTTACCGCTGCTTCCGGCTATGCAGTTACCGGGATTCAGCTGACTTGCACTAAAGAAGGAACGGAAAAACAAGGCCCCGGCTGCTTTGGTGCAGGTGCCCCTGAAGGCTATAGCTATAGTGGAAAAGTCGGGACGTGGGCAGGCTCTGCGCAGTCAGTTGCTTTCACTGCTACTGATCAGCAGGTTCGTGTCACCGAACTTGTCGTGACATATCAGGCACAATAACGTGCGGACAAAACACCTTTCATATCCAGTGGCAACGCTTCTTCTTGGGGCGTTGTCACTGATATTTGTCTCTTGCGAAGGCAACAATACTCCATCTCATGAAGAGGAGCTTACTCCTGCCCTTCTTGTAAGCCAAAACCCAGTGGCCAAGACAGCGGGCAGCGAATTTCTCTCTGTCACTGCAAGCGGAGAATGGACCTTGGCCGCAACATACCCCGAAGGAGGGGAAAACGGCTGGCTCAGCATTACCCCCGAAGCGGGCAGCGGAAGCAAGTCTTCGGTGATTCTCTCTTGGACTGCCAATAATTCGACCGCCGAGAGAAGTGCTGCCATTACCCTTACAACAGGAAAAGCGACTGCCATGCTCTCCTTCATCCAGGAGGGAAGCAGCAATGGAGGCGGCAACGACAGCAAGCCCTCCGTCCCCAAAACCGGCTGGCTCGAGCTCCCCGAAACTCCTGAGGTTGAGGGATATGACTTCTTTTCCCATAATGCGACTATCAGCGGGAAGACAGTTCGCAACTACTCGTTCTACTACAGTTACAGCAATCTCGTAGCTCTTTGGGTGGCCTATCCCCTCAATTCCTGGTATATCGGGTCAGGGAAACGCAGCAACCAATGGGGAATCGATCCGCTCCTGCCTTCAAGCCGGCAGGCGGTGCTTCACAATGCCTATCGGGATGGAAATGATGGCTGGAAAGCCCGCGGGCACCAGATTCCTTCTGCGGACCGTCTCAGTTCCGAGGCCAATGTCCAGACTTTCTACTATACCAACATGACCCCCCAGATTAACGATGATTTCAATTCGGCTATCTGGGCTAATCTCGAAAGCAAGGTTCGAGGCTGGGCCCAGCGAAGCGATACTCTCTATGTGGTAACGGGATGTACGGTAGAAGGGAGTACCAAGTATTGTTACGACAACGATGGCAAGCGGGTCACTGTCCCGACTGCCTACTTCAAGGCCGTGCTCCGTTATTCCCGCAGCAGCACCATAGGCTGGGACGGCTATTCCGCCTGCGCGGTCTGGCTCGACCATGAAGAGTATGATTCGAGTAGCATTGATTCTTCTTATTCCCTTTCAGTGAGCGAGTTGGAAGAGAAACTCGGGTACAGACTCTTTGTCAATCTTCCGGCCAAGGTAGGAGAAGAAACCGCCGCGAAGATTAAGAATCAAGACCCTGCGACAATCAATTGGTGGTGGTAATCCAATCACATGACAATGAAACGAATAATCCTGATAATTGCAAGCATGCTGCTGACTCTGCCGGTATTTGCGGGGGGCAGCGGTGCGCAGGCCGCACATAAGAAACAGAGTTATGTAATCGGCTTTTACAATCTTGAGAACCTCTTCGACACCTATCACGACCCGGGGAAGAACGACTACGAATTCCTCCCTGACGGAGCCAACAACTGGACGGAGGCCAAATACGGGAAGAAACTTCACAACATGGCAACTGTCATTCGCGCCATGAAAGAGGACAACAAGGTATGGCATACCATCCTCGGTGTGAGTGAAGTGGAGAACAGGCATGTCCTCGAAGACCTGGTTTCCCAGCCTGAAATAGCCGAGGCTAATTACCAGATAGTCCATTACGACGGCCCCGACAGGCGCGGCGTGGATGTGGCCCTTCTGTATAAGCCGGAGCAGTTTACCCTCCTTGACAGCGAATCCATCCCGTTTGATTTTAATTCCGAGATTGACTTTTCGGATGTCGATACGGCTTATTTCCGCACTCGTGATATCCTTATGGCGCACGGCCTTATCGATGGCGAACACTTCGCAGTCTATGTTTGCCACCTGCCCTCCCGCATTGGAGGCAAAGGCGGTAATCTGCGCAGTCGCGGAGCTGAAATTATCTACAACCATTCTCGGCTGATGGAAGAAAAGTACCCGGGAATAAAGGTAGTGGTGATGGGGGACATGAACGACAATCCCACCGATGACAGTATGGTTAAGTATCTCCGTGGCAAGAGGACCGTAGATGAAGTCGGACCTGAGGATTTCTTCGATCCTTTCTGGTCCATGCTCGATGACGGGTACGGCTCGCTCGCCTATCGCGGGCAGTGGAATATCTACGACATTATTCTTGTTAATGATTCGCTTGTGCATGCAGGGAAGGGCAGTCTGCGGATAGTTCCCATCGTCAGGCACAAGTATTATGGACGGGTTTTTCATAAGCCCTTTATGACCCAGGATTCGGGGCAGTACAAGGGCACTCCTTTCAGAACCTTCTCCAACGGAGCCTTTATCGGCGGATATTCCGACCACTATCCCACATACATAGTTGTAAGCAACAAATAAAACAATATGTCTATAAATAAAATAGCAGCGGCAATACTTGCGCTTTTGCTCCCGCTTATATCCCTTACCGCCCAAGACACGCCCACCGGAGGCGTTGAGGGTGTGATTGTAAGCAGAGTTGACCGCAACCCTATTGAGGGAGCCTCTCTCTTGCTCACCCAAGGTGCTGTGGAAGTTGCCAGAACCGTTTCCGGCAGCGATGGCGCATTCCTGATTGAGTCCCTCGAAGACGGGATGTACAGCCTTATTATCACTGCCCCGGGCTATCTTGAGACGAAGGTCGAAGTAACGGTCAACAACGGCTACCTCAAGAACATGTTCCGCCTCTCCCTTTCACCCTCGGTCCCCGTGCAGGAAGTCGATGATGCGAGCTTTGCAGAGTTCGACATGGACGACAGCGGTTATGACGATTCTCCGAGCATACTCTTCGGACAGAATGATGTGTTCAACAGCATTGCAGGCTACAACTTCAGCTCGGTGCGTTTCCGCGCCAGAGGTTACAGCTCTGAGAGTCAGGAAGTCTACCTTGCCGGAGTGAAGATGAACGATGCGATGACGGGATATACTCCCTATTCGCTATGGAGCGGGCTTAACGAAGCCACAAGGACCAAGAATTCCGTCACGGGAAGTGAGGTTTCTGACTTCGGGCTTGGCGGCTACAACGGACAGACAGATATCGCCGGTAATGCCTCTTCGGTGCGCAAGGGCTGGAGGGGAAGCGTTCTGACCAACAGCGCTCTCTACCGGCTCCGCCTTATGATGACCTATTCCTCCGGTATGATGGATAACGGCTGGTCTTACGCTCTCAGCGTTTCGACCCGTCTAGGAGGGAACGATTGGATCAAAGGTGTTTATTACCGCTCATTCGGCTACTACGCCTCCGCTGAAAAACAGTTTGACGATGTGCACAGGCTCGGCTTCATCTTCATGGCAGCTCCCGGGGAGCGCGGAGCGCAGAATGGCTCCACCCAGGAAGTCTACGACCTCATGGGCGACAATATGTACAACTCCAACTGGGGCTACCAGGACGGCAAGGTGCGCAACGCCCGTGTGCGCAAGACCCATGAGCCCATTGCGGTGATTAAGTATGACTTTACTCCGTCCACTGAGTTCAAAGGCTCAGCTGCAGTGCTTTACCGCTTCGGAAAGAATGGCTACACCGCCCTTGACTGGTACGATGCCCTCGACCCGAGACCCGACTATTACCGCAACCTTCCGAGTTACTTCTATGACTCCAATCCCGACCTCAAGCGCCAGAATTATGCCAAGTATATGTGGGCCAAAGAGGCCTGGGAGAGTGACTATACTCCTACCACCCATATCAACTGGGATCGTCTCTACGCCGTCAACAAGTCCAACTATGTCCTCGATTCCGACAACCCGGGAGCTGACGGCAACCGTTCCAAATACATTCAGGAAGAAAGACGCACGGATCAGAGAGATTTCAACTTCGCCCTTAACTTCAAGTGGCGTCCGCAGAATTTCCTCACGCTGACCGGCGGGGCCTCGGCCAAGATTAACAGGACCGAGTACTACAAGATAGTCGCCGACCTGCTTGGAGGAGACTACTATCTCAATATCAATCAGTTTGCCGAGCGGGACTACGCCTCCGACGAGACCAAGTACCAGTACGACCTCGACTGGTACAATGCCCACGGAGGGAAAGCTCAAGTCCTTCACAAAGGCGACAAATACGGCTACGACTACTACGCCCATGTGCGCAATCTTGGGGCCTGGGCCAATGCCCGCTATGCCAAGGGAGCCCTCAGTGCCAATCTTGGAGCAAAACTCGGTTATTCGACCTTCTGGAGAGAGGGTCTTGTGCGAAACGGACTCTTCCCCGAGGATTCCAAGGGAGACAGCGAGATTTCCAAGTTCTTTACCTATGCTGTGAAAGGTTCCGCTTCCTATGAAATAGGAGGCAGGATGAGGGTCTATGCCAATGCCGGCTATTTCGCTGATGCCCCGACCTTCAATCAGGCCTTCCTCTCACCCCGTACCCGCAACGGCCTTGTGCCGGATCTGACCACGGTTAAGACTGCCACTGCGGACATTAACTACCAGTATGTCCACAATGGTTACAGCGTCCGCTTGACCGGCTTCTATACCACCATTAAGGATCAGACCGATGTGATGAGTTTCTACGACGATCTTCAGAATGCCTTTACCAATTTCGCAATGAGTGGAATTGATCAGCGGAATGTCGGAGTGGAACTCGGCTTCAAGGTTCCCACTCCGCTTGAAAATCTCTCTCTGCAGGGCGTTTTGAGCTATGGCAAATATGTCTACACTTCCACCCCTTATATGACTCAGACCGTGGATAACAGCTCCGATATAGTCCGCGACCATGAGAGAGTGACTTACTGGAAGAGTCATCCCGATGAGAATGGCAAGCAGGTTCAGCATTATGTGCCCAGCACTCCTCAACTTGCAAGCAGTCTCGGTTTCTCATGGAACAGGAATTACTGGTTCGTTGAGGCCGATGTGGAATACTTTGACAAGGCGTACCTCGACATGAATCCGCTCTATAGGACGGATTATGCTGCCGCCGGTCCCGACAATACCGTGACCGAGACCGAAATTCTCTATATGGCGGCACAGGAGAAGTTCGACCCTGCCTTCCTTGTCAATGCGAGCGTGGGTAAGTCGTGGTATATCCATCGCAAGTATCAGGTTGGCTTCTCACTCAATGTCAAGAACCTGCTCAACAATACTTCCGTCAAGACCGGAGGATATGAACAGACTCGTCTCGTGGATAATACCTCCAGCAAGGAGCGTTATTATAGATTCGATTCCAAGTATTTCTATATGAGTGGGTTTAATTATATGCTCAATGTCTATTTCAGATTCTGACGTGCGAAGCCATCATAGATTTTTTTGACAATGAAAAAGATTAACATAGCACTAATTACCCTCGCTGCCGCTCTTCTCTTCTCTGCATGTGAGGAATGGGAGCCCGTCTATACCTTCAAGTATAGCGAACCTTCGGCTGCCGAAGCTGATATCCCTGCTGCGAATACTACTGTCGCTAACCTGAAGGCCCTGTATACTTCCGGGCCGGTCGAGATTACAAGTGATCTTGTCATTCGCGGGCAGGTGATTTCTTCCGATCGCAGCGGAAACATCTACCGCAGTCTCTATATCCAGGATGAAACCGGCGGACTTGAAGTCAAAATCGGGAAATCCTCCCTCTACAACGACTACAAGTTAGGACAGTGGATTACCATTAAGTGCAACGGACTTACCCTCGGCTCATACAATGGTATGCTCCAGCTTGGGTATAAGGATCCTACGGGTGATTATGAGACTGCCTATATAGATGTGCAGATTATTATCGATCAGCATATTTTCAAAGGTGAAATCGGAACTCCCCTTGAGCCCGAAAATCTCAGTGAGTCCGATCTGAAAGCTGCTCTTTCGACCGGCGGCTCTTCCCCTGCCTTTGGCAAGTATGTGACGCTCAGTGGTTTGACTTACGGGGCGACTCCTTCGTATCGTACGGATAAGTACAAGAGAATTTTCTGCCTTGTGTACATTGACCAGAACAAGAACACCAAGGACCAGTCCAACAGGGTATTCCTAAGTGATCAGACTTATGGAGTTAATACCTGGGCCATGTCCAAGAATGCCTTTATCGGGCGTCTTGATCGTGGAGATTTTGACAGTGCCGACACCGGAGACAATGTTGCCATTACCAGTAAGCGCAGCGAAAGTGACAGTGAGACTATCAAACAGACCATTCGTCGCAATGCTACTTCACTTAGTGTCAGCCAATACTTCTCACTTGGCTCTACACCTGTACAGATTCGTACCAGCGGCTACAGCAAGTTTGCCGATACGCCGATTGATCCCGAGGTGCTTGGCAATCCGGATGCCACTTCAGCCGATGGGAAATCCATTGATGTGACGGGAATTCTTACAATCTACAATGGAGCGGCCCAGTTCACTCTTATCGACCTTGATGGAGTAAAAGTCAACGATTAGACAGGGACTCTTACTAGGGAGATACCTCCTAAAACCCCGCCGCAGCTTTGAGACGGGGTTTGTTTTTTCTGTTGTTTCCCTATCTTTCACTTCTCCGTCAGCCCAATCCGTCAGTAAAACGGCCCTTTTTCCTACCAAACGCCCTTCGCAACCCCGTTTCGTCAGTAAAACCGCCATTTTGCTGACGAAATTTTTCTCGAGAGTTCCGCTTCACAGTCACGGAATCTTCGGAGCGGCCAGCGCACGAGCCTCCTCATGGAAAAAGCTCCTCGGAGCTCCGCTTCTGCTCGCAGGGCCAGTGTTTCAGTCAGTAAAACCGCCATTCCCTCCTGTTGCTATGTCAGCATGGTTACAATGGGAGGGGACGGCACAAAGAGAGATGCGGTGGCAGAGAGTGTTACGGCGAAGAGTTGCAGCGGATTTCCTTTCCTCTCTCACTTACAACCGCATTCCACAGATTGGAATCTATAAAAACTGCCCCAGGGATGCAGGCTTCAAACTCTTTGTAAAAAGCGAGTTCGAAATAACCGTATTTTCCCAGGATGCGAGTAATAGAACTGTCGATACGCATTGTCATTTGAGTGGGTATGCCTGCAAAAATGAGCAGGAGCAGAGCCCTCAATGCGGCTGTTGCAAGCGAATACCAATGGGAAAGGGTTTTGGGAAATGCAAAAAAAGCCCTATCTTTACAGACCCCGAAATGGTGCTCCTTTTGTGATTTTGCCCAAAACGACAGAAATGAAAATCAAGTTTTCCCTTATTCTAATGGCTGTGATGATGGCTACTTCCTGTGCGACCCGCACCAATCCCTTTCTTCAGACTTGGGATACTCCCTATGGGATTCCTCCCTTTGACAAAATTCAAAATGAGGACTACATCCCCGCCGTGAAAGCTGGCATAGAGCAGCAACGCTCCGAAGTTGAGGCAATTATTGCGTCAGACGAAAAACCTTCTTTCGAGAGCGTGATAGCCCCTCTTGAGCTCAGCGGGGAAATCCTCTCCAAGGTCAGCGGGGTTCTCTTCAATGTCAGCGAAACGGATGCCACCCCCGAGCTTGATGCAATAGTCGAAGAGGCACTTGCGCTTATGACCGACTTCGAGTCCTGGCTTTCTTTCAATAAGCCTCTCTACGAGAAAGTCGCTGCGGTGTATAATTCCGACCAGAGTGCCCTTACCCGTGAACAGCAGATGGTGCTTAAAAAGCATTACGAGGGTTTCGAACGGGAGGGAATCGGCCTGCCCGAGGCTCAGCAGCAGGAACTCGCACAAATCGACAGCGCACTTGCGGTGAAGACCCAGAAGGTCGGGAACAACATTCTCGCCGAGTCCAATGCCTTCAAGGCGCAGTTCGGGGTGAGTGTGAGTGAGTACCCTACGTTAATGACCAATACAGGGGATCGCGAGCTCCGTCATCAGATGTTTCTGGCCTATACTTCGCGCGGACACAATGGCGGGGAGAACGACAATACCGCCCTTGTGCTTGAGATTCTGAGACTTCGCGCCCGCAAGGCCCACATTCTCGGGTATCACGATTTTGCATCCTACCAGCTGTCCGACAAGATGGCACATGACCCGCATACGGTCGATGCCTTTCTTGCCGATATCATGAAGGCCGCCTCTCGAAGCGCTTCGGAGGAACTTGCCGAATTGGAGGCAGTTGCAGGGCATAAGATTGAGCCCTGGGACTGGTGGTACTACTCAGAGAAGGTCCGTAAGGCGAAATACGACCTTGATGATGCGCAGATTCGCCCTTATTTCAAGATTGACAATGTGGTGAAAGGCATCTTCATCGCGGCCAAGACTCTCTATGGGGTCAATGTGGAGCCGCTTGAGGATGTGCCATCCTACAATCCGGCCGTTGTGTCCACATGGAGAGTGAGTGATGAAGATGGAAAGCTTCTTGGGATCTTCACGACTGACTGCCATCCCCGTTCTTCCAAGAGGGGCGGAGCGTGGATGAACAATGTTCGCGAGCAGTATGTGGATGCTGATGGAAATGAAGTCAGGCCGATTATCGTCAATGTGGCTAACCTGCCGGAGTACCTTTCCGTGGACGATGTGCAGACGGTGTTTCATGAGTTCGGGCATGCCCTTCACGGACTTCTGACCCAATGCCACTATGCGAGCGTGTCCGGGACCAATGTCAAGAGAGACTTTGTGGAGATGTTCTCCCAGTTCAACGAAAACTGGGCTTTCCAGCCCTGGCTGCTTCCCCAGTACGCCGTTAATGACGAGGGGGAAGTGATTCCTGATGAGCTCGTGGAGAAAATCCGTGCTTCGCTTAAATTCAATCAGGGCTTTATGACCAGCGAGCTGGCTGCTGCCTCCATTCTCGATATGGCCTGGCATGAGCTCCCAGATATCCCTCAGACAGCAGATTCCGCCGGCTTTATCGATGAATTTGAGGAGACAGTGTGCAGAAAAATGGGCCTGATTCCCGAGATTGTGCCCCGTTACCGCACGACTTACTTCAATCATATCTTCTCGAGCGGATACAGTGCAGGGTATTACAGCTATCTTTGGTCGGAAGTGCTTGATAAAGATGCTTTTAGTATCTTTACTTCGGTTTGCGTGCGTCCTGACGGAAGTTGGGATATGGAAGCGACGAAGGCTCTTGCTACCCGTTTCAAGAAGATTTTCCTCGAAAGAGGTGGAAGCGAGGAGCCTATGACCCTCTACGAAGAGTTCGCGGGGAGGGCCCCCGATTCGAGAGCGATGCTCGAAGGCAGGGGGCTGCTGTAAAGTTTGGGCCGTTCTTCTTTGGGGGACGGCTCTTTTTGTGTAATTTTGTAGTCAAAAACGGGAATATGTACAAGTTTAAACCAATACTCAAAACCCTCGTTTGGGGGACGGAGAAATGGGTGCTGTCTGGAGTTAAGGGGAGCGAGTCAGTGGTCGCCGAAGGCCCTTCTGAAGGGAAGACTATTTCACAGGTATATCCCAAGGGAGAATTCCCTCTGCTGATTAAATTTATCGATGCCGGGCGGGACCTCTCAATCCAGGTGCATCCCAATGATGCCCTTGCCCGTCAGAGGCACAGCTGCAATGGTAAGACCGAGATGTGGTATATCATAGGAGCGCAGCCGGGGGCTAAACTTTTGAGCGGGCTGAAGGAACAGATTACTCCCGAGGACTATGTCCGTCTTGTGCGGCAGGATAAGATTACTTCCGTACTCGCTTCTCACGAAGTGCACCCGGGAGATGTGTTTTTCCTGCCGGCAGGGAGAATCCATGCAATCGGGGGTGGCTGTTATCTCGCTGAGATTCAGGAGACTTCTGATATTACTTATCGTATCTACGATTACAATCGGCCAGGTCTCGACGGCAAACCCCGCCAACTTCATACCGACCTTGCCAAGGACGCAATAGATTATAAGGTATACCCTGACTATCGCAGTCACTATACCCCCGTGGAGGATAAGCCGGTCAAACTTGTCGACTGCTCTCATTTCTCGACTGACTTACTCGAACTCGATGAGCCATACCGCATAGAGAGACTTGAGCGTTTCGGAGATTTTCTGATTGTGATTGCAGCGGAAGGGAAAGTAGGACTCGAGACTGTTTCGGGAGAGAGAACAGACCTTGAGGCAGGGGAGTGTGTGCTTTTGGAAGCCTCCGATGAGGCTGTGCAGCTTGTTCCGACCACTGCTGAAGTCAAATTGCTCACTACCTTTGTGCCGAAGAAGTGAATGTATGCCATTCTGAACGGGCGAAGTGAGTGAAGAATCCTGTTCAGACCGAAAAAGAAGATATTAAAGATGTCAGGAAACAGAAATAAGAAAAGAGCTGCAGGAAAGTCCCGCAGTAGAAAGCCCCGTGCCCCGCGCAAGGTCTATCCCCAGGTCGTAGGGACAGTGCAGATGACCCGCGACGGCTATGTCTTCGTGATTCCCGAAAACGGGGAAGAAGATGTGTTTGTCCGGGCTTCCAAGACAAGGGGCGCTCTGAATGGGGATACGGTAAGGGTTGCCGTGACCAAGACTCCCCATGAGCCTTCCCCCTCCAAGCGCAAAAATGCCCGAATTCTGCACAACAGTCGCAGGGAGGGGGAAATAATAGAGATTGTCAAGCGCTCAGAAATCCCCTTTATCGGGATATTTCACAGAGTGGGGGACAATGCCTGGGTACTGATGCAGAGCCGCAATATGCCTTACGACATCGAGGTCGATGCCAAGGCTGCTCAGGAAGCGGGAGCCCGGCAGGGCTGGAAAGTGGCTGCCCTCGTGGACCATTGGGACAGAGGGGAAAGTTCACCCGTCGGACATATAGTGGATGTGCTCGGTGAACCCGGGGACAACGACACCGAAATGCATGCGATTCTTGCGGAGTTTAACCTGCCGTATCGCTTCGGGAAAGAGGTTGAAGATGCTGCCGATACTATTTCTGATGAGATTGGAGTCGGGCAGCTCAAAGGGCGCAAGGATTTTCGTAAGACCTTTACCTTTACTGTTGACCCTGCCGATGCCAAAGACTTCGATGATGCCCTCTCGTTCAGGCCTCTCGACAATGGCAACTACGAGATTGGAGTACATATCGCTGACGTTTCCTATTATGTCAGGCCGGAAACTCCGGTTGACAAAGAGGCTGAATCCCGAGGCTGCTCGGTGTATCTGGTGGACAGGACAGTCCCTATGCTCCCCGAGAAGCTCTCCAACAAACTCTGCTCCCTGCGTCCACACGAGGACAAACTCACTTTTTCGGCAGTGTTTGAAATGACTCCCGATGCCAAAGTGCTGAAGAAATGGTTTGGGCGCACTGCAATCTGTTCGGATTTTCGCCTGAACTACGATCAGGCTCAAAGCATTATTGAAGGCGGAGACGGGGCCTCATTTGGGGCTAGCAGTGAACTCGTCAGCGCGATTCAAATCCTTAACGGACTTGCTGCCAGGCTCAAGGCACGCCGATTCAAGGCGGGCGCGGTGGACTTCGACAGACCGGAGATGAAGGTCAAATGCGATGAGAAAGGAAAACCGGTTGAAATCTGCCAAAAATATTCCATGGAGGCCAACTGGCTGATTGAAGAGTTTATGCTTCTGGCCAATCGGAGCGTGGCGGAGTACGTGTCGGGGACGGGTAAGACCTTTGTCTACCGTGTGCACGACAGTCCCGATGGGGCCAAATTGGAGGGTCTTCGGACTTTTGCCGGGTCATTGGGTTACACCATGTCCGAAGATGTGGAAGGGCGCAAGGCTGCACTTGCCATTAACGACCTTATTCAGCGCAGTAGCGGTAAGCCTGAAAATGAGGCCTTCAAGGATCTTGCACTTCGCTGTATGGCTAAAGCCAAATACAGCACCGACAATATCGGGCACTATGGGCTTGCTTTTGCAAACTATACTCATTTCACTTCTCCTATCCGCCGCTATCCCGACCTTATGGTGCACCGCCTGCTGGCCCGTTACCTTGCTGGGGACAAGTCTGCCGACAAGTCTTACTATGAGGCCGAATGCGTGCATGCCTCCCAGCGGGAAAATGTAGCCTCGGATGCGGAGCGCACAAGTGTGAAGTACAAGCTTGTGGAGTACATGCAGGACAAGGTCGGACAGGAGTACGAAGGGCATATTTCCGGCCTTACCGACTGGGGTATGTATGTGGAAATCGAGCCCGCCAGGATTGAGGGCATGGTCCCGCTTCGGGAGATTAAGGGCGATTTCTACGAGTTCGATGAAGCTAAGTTTCTAATCAGGGGCAAACGCACCCGTAAGATTTACAGGCTCGGGGACCCTGTCAGAATCCGTGTCAGCGAAGCAAACCTCGAACAGAGGCTACTGGACTTTAGCCTCGTGGAAGAGAACTGATTTTTAACTTCGCAGGATGACAAGGCTCGTTGCAACGGTGGTCAAGAATGCCGGAAGCCATTTTCTGCTTAGCAGGCTTCCGGAGTGGAGTCCTTTCCCTGCTGTACTTAGGGGGAAGGTGCGGCTCGAGGGCGGCACTGCCACCAATCCCGTTGCAGTGGGAGATGCGGTAGTCTGTGAGTTTGGTGAAGAGGCCCCTGACTTGACCCACCCTGCGGTGATTGTCAGTATTGAATCCCGCAAAAACCACCTCGTCCGCCGTTCTTCCAATCTCTCTCGTCTAAGCCAGACCATTGCCGCTAACCTCGACAGGGTGATTGCCGCCGTTAGCCTTTTTTTTCCGCAGATTAAGCTCCCGTTTCTCGACCGGCTCCTCGTGTGCGCTCAGATGTACGGCATTCCTGTTATTGTGGTACTCACGAAAGTGGACATGTATAGAGAGGAGGCTCCCGAGGAAGTCACTCATTTTAAGGAAATATACACTGGTGCCGGTTACAGGGTGGCAGAGACTTCGGCTCGAAGCGGAGAAGGCATCAGTGAACTTCGCGATATGGTCTCGGAAGGGGTTTCACTTATTTGCGGCGAATCAGGGGTAGGGAAATCTTCCCTTGTCAAGGCCCTCGATCCTTCTCTCAATCCCAAGGTCGCAGGGATTAGTGCCGCTCATCTTCAGGGAAAGCACACCACTTCTCTCTATGAGATGTACCCTCTCTCTTGTGGAGGATATGTGATTGATTGTCCTGGGCTTAGGGGCTTCGGCCTGCCCGATGGCACACGAAGGGAGGATATTTGTAAGTACTTTCCCGAGATGCTTCGCCTCGCTGACAATTGCCGTTTCGTGCCCTGCACCCATACCCATGAGCCGGGGTGCGCTGTAAAGGCGGCCCTTGAAACTGGCGAAATATCCGTTGAACGGTATAATTCCTACCTCGGAATGCTTGAGGATGACGATAAATTCCGCAAGGGCTGGTAACTGACAGATGCAAAGTGAAGTAAACAGGTACATCAGCCGCAGGACTCTCAATAAGGAGATTCTGCGCCTTTCGCTGCCGAGTATTCTGGCCAACCTCACCGTACCCCTTGTCGGCTTTGTAGATACCGCACTTGCAGGGCATCTCAACGGTGGAGCAGCCTCGATTGCAGCTATTTCCATCGGCTCCACCATCCTGACCCTGCTGTATTGGAATTTCGCCTTTCTTCGCACCGGTACCGGAGGGCTTACAGCCCAGGCTTTTGGCTCGGGGGATAAGAGGGAATGCGCCTTTATTCTCGGCAGGATTCTTGTTCTGTCGGGGCTGATTGCCCTTGCAGTGCTCCTTCTCCAATGGCCTTTCCTTAAGCTTTGCCTTCTGTGTACTCAAGCTTCGGCCGAGGTTGAGGACCTTGCCGCAAGATATTTCTTCATCCGGATTTGGGCCGCTCCTGCGACGCTTTCCCTAATGGGCTTTAGCGGCTGGTTCGTGGGGATGCAGGATTCGATGTCCTCGATGTGGAAGGACTTGGCAGTCAATGGAGTTAATATCGTTGCAAGTATCATTCTCTCTCGGGGAGTGGGAGATTGGCAGGGGCTGGGCTTCGATGGAATAGCCATAGGGACAGTCATAGCACAGTATTGCGGCCTGGCATTCTGCATCATTGTCTGTCTTGTCAAATACCCCTTTGCTCTCAAATGCCTCGACTGGAAGTCCGTCTTAGCTTCCGTGCGTCATTCGGGAGAGTTTTTCAGGATGAACGGGAATCTCTTCCTGCGGTCGCTTTTCTTCTCGGTAATCTATGTAGGCTACACCCTGATAGCTTCGTCCTTTGGAGACGTGCTTCTCGCCTGTTCCTCCATAATGATGCAGATTCTGATGATCTTCTCCTATTTTACCGACGGTTTTGCCTATGCGGGGGAGGCTCTTGTGGGCAGGTTTATCGGGGCGAAGGATTATGAGACAATGAGGCAGACGGTGAAGCATGTCTTCGTGTGGAGCATGTCCATCTCCGTGGTTTTCATCGGCATATACGCTTTGACGGGAGAGCCGGTTATACGGCTTATGACTTCGGATGCGACAGTAATTGAAGCCTGCAGGGAGTTCCTTCCCTGGCTACTGATAATGCCACCGCTTGGCTGCGCCGCATTCACCTGGGACGGGATTTATCTCGGGGCTACTGCTTCGGTGCAGATTCGTAACGCCATGGCCACCGCGATGCTGTCCTTCCTTGCCGTATGGTTTGCAGCCATGCTGATTTTCTCCGGCTTCTCAGCCTCGGCTCCTTCGCTCAGGCTCCACTGCCTCCTCGCAGCTTATTTTGCCCATCTGCTTGCCCGAACTCTTACCCTCTCTTTCGGCTGGAAGGGAGTAACGAAAGGGCTTCAGAGATTATCGTAGATATTGTTCCAGACGCTCTGGAGGAAGGTGCCGGTGTTGCCGCTATGCATAAAGGCGGCGACGACGGCATTTTTGTCGGGGATAATGATGCAGAACTGTCCCCAGGCTCCATCGAGACGATAGGCCCCGTGGGTGCAGCACCACATCTGGTAGCCGTAGCCTTGGTTCCATTCGCTGTTCTTATGTTCTGCTATCCACTCTTCGCTGACTCCCTTGCCCTTGTACTGCATGATTTGGGGCGACATGGCCTGATCAAACCACTCTTCGTCGAGAAGTCTTTTACCGTTCCAGACACCTCTCTGGAGCATAAACTGCCCCATCTTGGCGAAGTCCTCGAGTCTCAGGTAGAGACCCCAGCCTCCGGCATTATAGCCTTGGGGAGACTTGTCCCAATGCCAGTTGCGGATTCCGAGAGGACGGAAAAGCTTCTCCTCGAGATAGTCCTCGAGGGCCTTGCCAGTGACTTTGGAGACAATCACTGAAAGCAGATAGGAGTCCATGCTGTTGTACTCGAAGCGGAACCCCGGCTCGAAGTGCATCGGGGCGGCAAGGGATTCGGCAGCCCAATCGAAGTCAGGGTTCTTCCTTGCCCGCTGGTTATAGCCATCGCAATCCAAGCCAGATGACATTATCAGCAGGTCCCTGACTGTCATTCCGTGGAACCATGGGGATGGATTGGAGGGGAGCTGCGCGGGGGTAAAGAACTTTTCCACCTTGTCCTCCACGCTTAGGAGACCATCCTGCACTGCAAAGCCTATTCCCGTGGCGGTGAATGTCTTACTTGCCGACCAGAGGATATGGAGTTCGTCTGCACTGTGTCCGGTAGAATATCGCTCGTAGATGACCTTTCCGTCATGGAGTACCATCATCGAATGCAGTTCGTCGGTGCCCTGCCCCCAGACATCATTGAAGACTTGATTGAAGGCATCGGCCTTGGCGTAAGTCGCACGAGGAAGATGTCCGCCATTATTGCAGGCGCTGAGAAGCAGGATGGCAACGGTCAGTAATGAAAAATTGCGCTTGAACATGGTTTTCAAATTATTGTAGGGATTTCAATTCTTGCAGGAAGCTGAATTACAGCCCTATTTTCTTAAAGAAGTCGTTACCCTTGTCATCGACCAGGATGAAAGCGGGGAAGTCTTCCACACGAATCTTCCAGATGGCTTCCATGCCGAGTTCGGGGTACTCCACACACTCGATACTCTTGATATTGTTCTGAGCCAGAATGGCGGCCGGACCTCCGATGCTTCCGAGGTAGAAGCCTCCGTGCTTCTTGCAGGCATCCGTCACCACCTGGGAGCGGTTCCCCTTGGCAATCATTACGAGAGAGCCTCCATGGTCTTGGAAATCATCCACATACGGATCCATTCTGCCGGCTGTGGTAGGCCCCATCGAGCCACAGGCCATCCCCGCGGGAGTCTTGGCCGGTCCGGCATAGAGGATAGGGTGATCCCTGAAGTATTGAGGCATGCCTTCGCCTGCATCGAGACGGGCCTTAATCCTGGCGTGAGCGATGTCGCGAGCCACGATAATGGTCCCGTTGAGACTGAGACGGGTGCTGACAGGGTATTTGGTCAGTTGGGCAAGAATCTCGCTCATCGGACGGTCGAGGTCTATCCTGACCGCTTCTCCTTCCCCTTCTCTGCGGTATCTTTCCGGAATCAACTCGTATGGCTTATCGTCGAGCCTCTCAATCCATACCCCGTCGAAATTAATCTTGGCCTTGATGTTACGGTCTGCCGAACAGCTTACTCCGAGCCCGATCGGGCAACTCGCTCCGTGGCGGGGAAGCCTTACCACTCTCACGTCGTGGGCGAAGTATTTCCCGCCGAATTGGGCTCCGAGGCCGATGTGGTGGGTCTTTTCGAGGAGCTCCTGCTCAAGGGACAGGTCGCGGAATGCCCTTCCTGTCTCATCACCTGTGGTGGGCAGGGAGTCGTAGTAATGCGTTGAGGCGAGTTTGACGGTGAGGAGGTTCTTCTCTGCCGAGGTGCCGCCGATTACGATTGCGATATGGTACGGCGGGCAGGCGGCGGTGCCGAGGGTTTTCATCTTCTCCACGAGGAAGGGGACGAGGGTGCCCGGGTTCTGGATTCTGGCTTTGGTCTCCTGATAGAGATATGTCTTGTTGGCCGAGCCGCCACCCTTCGTCACGCAGAGGAAGCGATATTCGTTCCCTTCGGAGGCCTCGAGGTCTATCTGGGCGGGGAGGTTGCATTTTGTATTGACCTCCTTATACATATCGAGGGGGGCGTTCTGGCTGTAGCGCAGGTTTTCTTCGGTGTAAGTCTTGAAGACCCCCTTGGAGAGGGCCTCTTCATCGCAGAAGCCTGTCCACACGCCCTGACCCTTTTCGCCATGGATGATGGCTGTACCGGTGTCCTGGCAGAGAGGCAGTTTGCCTTTGGCTGCCACCTCGGCATTGCGCAGGAAGGTAAGGGCCACATACTTGTCGTTTTCGCTGGCTTCAGGGTCGTCCAAAATGCTTGCAACCTGCTTGTTGTGGGAGCGCCGGAGCAGAAAGTTTACATCCCTGAATGCCGTGTTTGCCAGCAATGTAAGGGCTTCGGGACTGACTTTGAGAATGTCGTGGCCTTCAAAGTCAGCTTTGCCAACAAGGGATTCGGATCCCGGAATCTTGTAATACTCCGTTGTGTCTTTGCCGAGCTGGAACATCGGCGCATACTTAAATTGTAGCATAATCACAGTTTCGCAAGTAAATATATCGTTATAGTTCAAAGGTCTGTGCGCATCCAGCGAAAACTTCCTGCGCACAGCCTGTTATCCTTTAGTCGTTTTTATGCATCAGGTAGGACTTCATAAATTCGTTGATGTCTCCATCAAGGACCCCCTGTGTGTCGGCAGTCTCATAGCCGGTACGCAGGTCTTTGACAAGCCGGTAAGGATGAAGAACATAGGAGCGGATTTGTGAACCCCACTCAATCTTTTTCTTCTGCCCTTCGAGTTCAGCCTGTCTGGCCTGGCGCTTCTTGAGTTCGAGGTCGTAGAGGCGCGACTTGAGGATACGCAGGGCATTCTGTCTGTTTTCCTGCTGGCTCCTTGTCTCGGTATTCTCCACCATAATGCCCGTAGGAAGATGTCGCACCCGTACCCCTGTCTCTACCTTGTTGACATTCTGGCCGCCGTGACCCCCAGAGCGGAAAGTGTCCCACTCGATGTCAGCAGGATTAATCTCGATATTAATGCTGTCATCCACAAGGGGATAGACGAAGACTGAACTGAAAGTGGTCTGGCGTTTGCCTTGGGCATTGAAAGGAGAAATCCGAACGAGCCTGTGAACTCCCGATTCGGCCTTAAGGTAACCGTAGGCGTAAGGCCCCTCAAACTCGATTGTACAACTCTTAATCCCCGCCTCGTCTCCTTCCTGAAGTTCAGAAACGGTCATCCTGTAGCCGTTCCTTTCGCCCCAGCGCATGTACATTCGCATCAGCATCGAAGACCAGTCGTTGGATTCGGTCCCGCCTGCGCCGGAATTGATGGTGAGTACGGCTCCGAGAGAGTCCCCTTCGTCACCGAGCATGTTCTTGAACTCGAGGTCTTCAACGAGCTTGAGAGCCTTTCCGTAAGCCTCGTCAAGTTCCTTGGTATCATCCTCTTCAGAGAATTCAAGCAGGACATCGAGATCATCCACCGCAGAGGAGACACTGTCAAATTCAGCGACTATCGACTTGACAGGGGAGAGAGCCTTGAGGAAGGAGTCGGCGGCTTTGGGGTCGTTCCAGAAATCCGGGGCCTGACTCTGCGACTCTTTTACCCTGATTTCTTCCCGTTTTTCTTCAACATGCAGACAGTCACGAAGATTATCTACCCTATTGTGCAAATCCTTAATCTGTTCGGCAGTAGTCATAAACGCACAAATTTAGTAAAATCTGCTCGAAATGGCAAAACTTTGGCCTTTCATCGGCATATGCCAACCCTTCGCTTCGCTCCGGCATTCGCTGATGCTCGTTTACTGCATCCCTACTTTCCTTCCTTCGTTGATTGGCTGCTGCCGACTGCCGCCTATGAAAATGCCCCTCAGGGTTCCGCTTCTTGCTCGTCTTGGATTTTCACGGCTTGTCACCCCTTTTCCCCGCTGCAAACCGTAACGAACGACCTCCAGCAAGCCTGTGTGGCAGGTGAGCGCGGAAAGCGAATTACTCCGGCATTGGGAATTTGGCGTGGGAAAGCCCGTTTGGCCACCTTCCCACGGGACTTTGCCGATGAGCCGAAATCATGCTTAAAGTCAGCAAGGGAGATTGCTCTGTCGGTACATTCGCTCATGCTCTTACACTGAAAGAGTTGTGTTATTCATTGTTAATAATAACTTTACGTTTTTGCAATAATTGTTTAACATTTTATTGTAATGGAAAAATATAAAACAAATGTTGCAGAATCGAATTTTAATATCTATCTTTGCAGAACGTAAAAAGACATATGACTGTAAACTTTATTATTTGTTTGTTTTTTAGTAAGTTTTCGAAACCCCATTTTTGGGGACGTTTTATTATTACCCTCCTCACATATAGGGTAACAAGTTCTGGATTAAATATTTATGGATTGCACGATTCCTCTCTTCCCGGGCATCGTGCGGTTTTTTTTGTTAGTTATTGGGAAGGCTCAATAAAACAATCAATCTATGGGTAAAATGGTTTATGAAACTCCGGCATGTGTGGATATCGCCATGTCGGCAGGAGAGTGTCTCTGTCAGAGTGCAGAAGCAAAAAGCTGGACTGGAACAGCAGATGATATCTGGGATGAGGAATAAGACAACTTAAGTTTCGCATGTAATAATGTTACTGTTATTCAAAGATTTGTACGCACATGCGAAACTTATGTAAGACAATCAGAACGCAATGGCAATGAAACAGTCACCGCTACCCTCGCTGATGCGCAGGTCGTATATCATTCCCGATTGCGGAGAAAGCGGAGTGGCATTCAGTTCCACTGCAATCATGATAAGATTCCTTCTGCCTCCAGTGACCTTTAGCAGCGATTTATCGTCACGCTGATTGATACTGATGGCAAATCGATGACAGTGAAGAGAATAATTATTATCTGCACCTCTCTCCAAATGGAAGCAATTTTGCCTGCTAATGAGTCTTATTGACTGTGAGAACGAGGCATCATGGGGCACTTTCTGTAAAAAGCAGTGCGGCGACCTGGGGTTCAGGACTCCCGCGTGACCCTTCTGCAATTCTTTCCGGATGGACAATTGAGACATATCAGGGGAGTTTCGATTAAGCTTCATACTACTGAAGTTGTTTTGTTTTTGTTTTTGTCCCCCGAGGTGAGTTCTTCGCCTCGGGTTTTTCAGGAGAAACGCGCTTGAAATCTTTTCAGAGCCCAATTTCAATGGGGCGAAGCGGGCACTTCGGAGCGGATTATGCGCAAGCCGCCCCAGAGCGCCGTTCAGCCCCACTATGCCATCGTTTCCGTTGGAAAAACCGCCCTTTTACTGACGGAATGTTTTCTGTAGCCCCATTCCGTTGGAAAAACCGCCCTTTTACTGACGGAATTACCGGCATTGGTCAGGTCCTCAAAAAAAATCACTAATTTTGGGGTATGGAAACGCAGCGATACGGCCTTATCGGTTATCCGGCGAAAGGTTCGCTCAGTCCTCGACTCTTTGAGGCGGCTTACCATTGGCGGTGGGCCTATGATTTTATTGACGAGCAGGACTTCGGGGTGGCGCTGAGCCGTTTTCTCAATGGCCCTTATAAGGCGGTGAATATCACCGCACCGCACAAACTCGCCGCCGCTGAGGTGGCTGCTCGGAAGAGCGAAGATGTCCTTGCTACCGGTGCCGCGAATATTCTGGTAAAGGCCACAGAGATGGGCAGCAGCTCTTTCGATTTGCAAGGGGGTGGATTTGTCGCAGAAGGGAGTCCTCTTTTTGCCTACAATTCCGATGTGCTTGCTGTGGAGGAGCTGTGTCGGCCGCTCGTTTCGAAAACTTCTGATTGTGTGGTGGTTGGAGGCGGCGGAGCGGGAGTTGCTGCGATGCGAGCCCTTGAAAAACTGGGTCTCGGTGCGAGACTTCTTCATCACGAAGATTTGTCAGAGCACCCCCTGAATGCGGACCTTGTGATATATACTCTTCCCAAGGCTGTGCCCGGGATTGAAAACATCCGCTGCCACTTTTTGATTGAAGCCAATTACCGCACCCCTGCCTGCAAAGACCTGTCAGGGGTTGAACACTATATCGGTGGGCTTTCCTGGCTTAAGGCTCAAGCCGTCCTTGGCTACGAACTTATGACGGAGGTCGAACCTGACAGGAAGGCCGTAATGAATCTGGTATTATAGAGCTTCGCTGTCCGCGGATAAATCGGATATAACCTTATCCACACGGACATCCCCCTCTTCTAAAGGGATGTCTTCTCTCATCAGGGCAGAGTAGCACAGGCATATGCTCGGGCAGGAGTATTTTGAGAGGAATCTGTCGTAATACCCTCCGCCATGTCCGAGTCTTCGTCCGTCCGAAGATACGCTCATACATGGCACTACCGCAAGGTCGATTAGACTCGGATCCATCGCGACAAGCTTTGGGCGCGGTTCCATTAGGGAGTACCTTGCAGGCTGTAAATCAGAAATGTCGGCAATAGGGACTGCTTCCATTACTCCATGGCCAAGGGTACGGGGCAGAAGAACCCTTTTCCCGTCTTGTAATGCTTTAGCGATTACCCCATGAGTCGCTGGCTCACAGCCTGCGCTCCAGTAGAAAAAAACTGTTGGCGCGTCTTGATACAAAGGCTCTTCCAGGAGTTTTTTCTCTATAATCCTATCGGCAGAGACCCGATACGTCACATCGAGAGCCTTCGCAGCAGCCCTGACCTCTTTCCTTATGTCGTTTTTATTCATTACCATGACAAAGTTAAGTTTTAATGCCGCGACTACAAAATATTTAGGTTTCTTTTATGTTGTATAGCATTTAACTTTGATTATGTTTCGCTTTTAACGAATAGTTTTGTTTGCATTGCATTTGCATCAAGTTTCGCATGTAATAAGCTTATTGTTATTCAAAGATTTGTACGCACATGCGAAACTTAAGTGTCGACTTCAGCGCAACTGCTTCGACTCTTCATGAAATTCGTTTAGAACGTGGCCCCTGTTTCTGTGTATGTGAGTGGCATGGTGGTGTTCTAAATCATACCAATTTGCCGTGATTTAGAACGGCGGGACCCCTTGCACGGCGCTGTAAGGCCATCCAACGTCCTGAACGAATTTCACGAAAGCGGCTACCCTGTGCAAAACGGGACTAGGGTGAGAGGACCTCATTTGTGCTGAGGAACGATTTTATCCTACTAAATGTCCAACTGACCACTAAAAGAGTTTCAACAGAAACTCTCTCAAAAACTTACATTTTCTGACAGTTCACAGAAGGGTCAAACTCCCACGACCCTTTCCGTACTTTTTATTCGGGCCCTCCGACTCGCCCTTACTGAACCACATATTCACCCAGCCAACCTCATTGACACACCCCCGCACCTTGAGCCGGTGCTGAACCTGCTTTTTAACCATCCATGTATCACAAAATAGCCGTGATTTTGTGCTACATTTGTAACGCAAATAATTTATGCAGACGAAACCTTTCAAGTCATTCATTATCTTCGGACTGGGGCTAATGTTTCTCTCCTGTGAGAAGACACCCTCTGAAGATGAGCTGCTCTGCAGTGCCATTGTGGGTCAATATAGACTTAAAGAGGATGAGATTCACTGGTCTGGAACAGTTGCAGATGTCAATAATAATGGGGTAGGGCATTCCAATATGGCATATGAGTTTTTTGGCTTAAAGGGATTTAGTAGGGATGCCTTTTATGCAGAGGTTAAGGCGACAAAAGATAATCATGGAAGTCGAGCCTTCGATTTTTACATCGTGTTTCCGGACATCTTATTTACTATTTCGAAAGAGAATGAACCATATCTCTTTTGCCGTGTTACACTTGTTCCTTGATTCGGTTTTGAGTGATTTTCTTCCCGTGAATCCTTGCTTGTAAGCCAAAAATCACTACCTTTGTGCAATTATTAACTAAACCCTAAAACAAATGAAGAAAATCATTCTTTGCTTGGTTGCGATGCTTTCAGTAGGCATTGCGGCTTCTGCTATGTCCTACACGGAGGATGAGCAGACGATTGACGCTATGATTGAGATGGCTACAGAGGTTACTCCCGCTTCCATGGAGGCACAGGGAGTTCAGGATGCTACCATAAGTTTCGGTGCAGCCCCTCAGCCTATCGTGGCCTTTATCCTTTCTGTCATCCCTGTGACAAGCTGGCTTGCAGTTCACCGTATGTACATGGGAACATCGCCCCTTGCCGTTATCCTCAACATCGTAACCGGTGCCGGTTTTGGAATCGTCTATGTAGTCGACTGGGTAGCCTTGCTGATTGGAACGGTCAACGATGACATCAGTTCTTACTGCAACAATGGCCGCTGGTGGATGTGGGCGGATGTAATTTAATGAAACGATTCTCTGTCGTCTTAATCTTCAGCCTTCTTCCCTGCATCAGTCTTTTTTCCCAGAATAGGGTCAGCGCACGGGTGGAAGTCAAGAATCTTGCAGGCGGCAATGTCGTTACAAGCGAGAAAAGCGTCTATTGCTCCGGCAATGGACGCTTAATCGTTTGTAATCAAAAGCCTCTCGACTATATCATGCTTACAGGGGCTTCAGGGGGTACAACCTATTTTTTCCCAGGGAGTAACGAGTACTATACCGATGCTTCAGGGATGACATCTTCCAAGGACGAATTGCTCTCCATTTTTCTTCTTGGGAGGCTCGATGATCTCGGAGTTTCGTTCTATGGCTATGCCCTTCAGAGCACCGAACGCGTAGAGGAGGGGCTTGTCAAGAGGACTTACAAGGGGGCTGACCCTTCTCTTCCGCCTAAGGTCGAAATAGTCTATGGCAAGGATTATCTGCCAATCTACAGCGCCACTTTTTCGAAGGAAGGGAAAACTCTCTCGAAGAATTACTTCTCCCACTATACCCTTGTGGGACATATGCCTTTCCCTGCCAGGCAGACGAGCATTACTTACACTTCCTCCAAAGATTCCACCATCGTTAGGACAATCTACTCGAATCTTTCCGTAGACGGAACCGATCCGATGTTTGACTTTGCTGTCCCTTCTGATGCCAAACAAGTGGATATCAGTGCAGTAAAGAGTGCGCTTAAGAAGTAGGAAGTTTGCGCCTTCCCTCCCATGAATCATTCCATCCTCACAGCACTTCTGCTCTGCTCCAATATAGTGGCTTTTGGGGCGGATGCTGATTTGGTGGGGCAATCCAACATAGAGGCAGATCCGGCTTCGACTGTCAAAACTCGCAACATGAAGGCGGCTTCGACTGGGGAGCGTTCAACTGCTGACACGGATGCAGGTCAGCGAAGTGCAAGCGAAACCTTCGAGCTGCAACTTCGTCAGAGCTGTCCCTTTGATCCCAATTGTCTGGAATTCTTTCCTCAGGCGGTGAAAGGGCTCGGAGCATTTCGCGGTACTCTTGCTTTCTTTGATCGTCTCACCCGCAGTACCACCATTGGTTCCGTCTCCTATCCTGCCTCTATGAGAGGGCGCGATGGGAGAATTCACCATGGGGTGGAAGAATATGAAGTAGGGGAGGGTTTCCACGGGAAGGCTTTGTTATGCCCTCGTGCTTCTGTTGCATCAGGCCTTTCGGGTGTGACGGGACCTTCCGTGAAGCCGGCATTTGGGGAAGCCAGATATATCTCATCGGATATTGCTTTTGTGGATTACCTCTTCGCTTCTTCCCGCTATGATGATGCGGGGATTTATCTTACTTGTCAGAATTTCTTCCCCTCCGATACACTCTCTTTTCTTCGCGGCCTTTCGCGATATTCACTTCGGGATTTTTTCTCGGCTGCCTTTGAGCTGTCACTTGTTCCTGAAGCATCCCCGTACTATGGGAAGAGCACCTTTCTTAGGGGCTTTTCGCTTGCCTGCATGGGGGATTATTCCTCGGCCATTGATGTAGTGCAGGGCTATGATGGCGGAAACGAAGGTCTTCGGGGGCTCTACCTTGCTTCGCTCTATCTTATTGAAAATGACCTAAATTCTTTCAATGATTTCTCCACTGACATGACTTCTTTTTCTCGCGAAAAGGAGCAGCTGCAGGATATTTACAATAGCCGTCTGTCCCGCTCGCGGAAAAGCCCGTGGATAGCCGCTGGGGCTTCTGCCATTGTGCCCGGCCTTGGAAAAGTCTATGCCGGAAGACTTGATGAAGGAATTTCGAATTTTCTCTGTGTGGGAACACTTGCCGGATTTACTGCCGAATGCTATATCAAAAAGGGGGCAAGGGACTGGAGGACAATACTTTTCGGCTCTCTTGCCTCCCTCTTCTATCTTGGGAATATCTACGGAAGCTATGTCTCCGTGGGGATTTACAACAGTACGCTTTTCGATGCGCAAAATACTTCCATACTTTTTAATCTGCACCTTCCTATCAGTAATCTCGTGGGGCGCTAAAGCGGCCGGGATAGATGTCTATGGAAGCGGTGAGGCTGATGCTTCCGGCATCTCGTGGAGCGCTAAGGGGGTAGAGACCCCGGCTTTTGAGTCGGGAATGGGCGACATGGCTGCCGTCGAAGTCCAGCTGGACTCTCTCTTTTTTGAAGCTGTACTCTGTGAGCGGGAGTCCTTCGAAGCTCGTTTTCCTTTGCAAAAGGCCGATGCCCTGAAGCGAAAGTCGGAACTTTGTCTTAAGGCAGGAAAACCCGGCGCCGCCCTTGAAGCCCTCGAAAGAGTTCCAATGTTTGCCTTGTCTCCCGAGGAGCGGCACGATGTCACCCTTAAGAAGGCTTCGTGCGCGTATCTCTCTGAAGACTGCGATGCGGCGCTTTCGTATCTCGCAGAAGCCGGTGTGGAGACTCCTGCATTGACGACACCCCACAAGAGTGAGGCACTTGGGATGGCCCTTGGCTTCATTGTGCCCGCCGGCTATGCCTACGCGGGGGCAACTTTTGGAGAAACTCTTCTCTCCACCCTACTTAACGCGGCATCCCTCACCTGGACCGTAACCCAGATTGGGGCTGGACTATACCTCACCGGAGGGCTTGGTGGAGCCATCGCCTTAAGCTCTACCTTCCTCGGTGCCCAAAAGCATATCTCCACCCTTATTCAGACTTACAATGCCCGTGTCGTCCCTGCTGATTTCACGACGTTGATGCCTGCAGCCTCTCTCCATGCCCCACACGATTCGGGCATCCGGAACCCATAGTATTCTTATGGAATTTCCAAACGAATTCAGGCTGGAGAGCTGCAACTGGTAGTGCTTGCAATCAGTCTTCATTGAGACAAGGGCCGCTTTCCGGCAGTTTCCGGTTACAAGATTGGAAACATTGAATAAAAAAATTTATGGATTCCTTTGAATTTCCCGGACCCCTGCGTTCTTCTGCAATGAACAGGAATAATTGAAGAAATTACCGAAGTATTCGCATCGAAAAACGAAATGATTTTGCGAAATTTGACATCCGTATGAAAACGTTGACTATAGTGCTTGCTGCGGGACTGCTCCTTGCAGGCACAACACTTAAAGCACAAAACGACAATATGGCACTTTCACCCAGAAAAGCTAGCCTTTCCGCAGTTGCGGCATTAGAGGCGAAAGGCGATGTGGCACGCCTTCATGATGCCATAAATGAAGCGTATGACAATGGCCTTACTACGGCGGAACTCAAAGAGGCTTTTACCCATCTTTATGCCTACACGGGCTTTCCCCGTTCCCTCAATGCCCTTGGAACCCTCCAGAAAGTGATTTCCGAAAGGGAAGCGGCCGCTCTTGCGACCCCTGCCGGAGTAGAAGATAAGACTGTACTTCCCAGGAAGTTCGATTCCCTTAAGGAAGGGACAAAGGTGCAGACCTCTGTCACCGGCAGGCCTTTCAATTATACCTTTGCTCCACGCGAAGACTATTTCCTTAAGGCACATCTCTTTGGAGATATTTTCGCAAGCGAAGTGCTCTCCCATTCCGACCGCGAAATATTAACCGTGAGTGCCATTGCGAGTCTGCCCGGTTGCGAGTCTCAGCTTGCATCTCACTCCCGAGGCGCTCTCAATATGGGAGTTACTCCCGATGAACTCAGGGCGATTCCTTCAGTTTTGGAAAAGACTTCAGGCAGCGCCGAGGCCTGGCGGGCAAGGGTAGCCATTGCAGAAGCCCTTGGAGAGGCAGCACCGGAAGCGGACCCGACTAAGCCCGAGAATATTGGTGCCCTCAAGGGAATTGAGAACTCTCCATGGCCGGTCGGAGTGTTCAATTCTGCCTTTGCCCAGTATTTTGACGGGAAAAGTTACCTCAAAGCTCTCGACGGAGTTGCTTCCAATGTGACCTTCGAGCCCGGTTGCCGCAATTATTGGCACATTCACCACAAGGGAGTGCAGGTGCTGATTTGCGTAGCCGGCAGGGGCTGGTATCAGGAGTGGGGCAAACCTGCAGTGGAGATGACCCCCGGGACCGTAATTGCCGTCCCCGCTGAAGTCAGGCATTGGCACGGGGCTGCAAAGGACAGCTGGTTCCAGCATATCGCTTATATGACGAGGGTCGAAGAAGGCGCTTCCAACGAGTGGCTCGAGCCGGTAGATTCCAAGGAGTATGAGGCTCTGAAATAAGTGACTTCAGGAATGGTCTTATTCCCAGGGAGCTCCACCCGCAAGAGTGGGGCTTTGGTTTTTTTGAGATTTACATAGCTCCTTTTTCGTCATTTTATCTACAAAAAATCTCCCCATCATCGTATCTTTGCCCATTAATTCAACACAGAATTCGATGCGACACTCTTTATTGCTCTTTGCAGGATTGCTGCTAACTACGTTTGCCTTTGCTTCTACGTCTTCTCCAACTGTCCTTGTACCTCGGCCGGTGAATGTGCACCTAGCGAAAGGGGAGTATGTGATTTCGGAAGCGGGACCGAAGATTAAAGTGTTGAGGGTTAAGAGTCTGGATCTTCCTAAAGACCTGCCCTCTCATAGCGTGGAAGGGGCGTATGAGATAGCAGTGGGGAAACAGGGCATCAGGGTGAAGGCTACAGCTGAGCTTGGAGAATTCTATGCAATGCAGACCATTGAGCAGTTGTGCAAGGGGTATGACAGGATAAGCTGCTGCACCATTACGGATTATCCCCGTTTTGCCTGGAGGGGACTGATGTTCGATATCTCACGCTATTATCTTGGGCCGGATTTTATCAGGAAGCAAATCGATGCCATGGCGGCACTCAAGATGAATGTATTGCACCTTCATCTCAGCGATGATGCCGGCTGGAGATTGCAGCTGCAATCCGTCCCCGACCTGACCCGTAAGACTGCATTCAGGCTCGGACAGACTTGGGAACAGTGGCGAGACCTCGGTTACTGCTATGTCGATGAGGGAAATTCGGCTGCAAGCGGGGGCTACCTGACAAAGGCGCAGGCCCGGGAGCTCGTGGAATACGCGCAGCAAAAGCACATCACCATTATTCCTGAAATAGATATTCCTGCTCATGCCGACCCCATTCTCACGGTTTTTCCGGAGCTCAAGTGCGTAGGGGAAGATGGCCATCCAATCGAAAACACTCATCAGCTCTGTATCGGCAATCCCAAGACCTATGAAGTGCTTTGCAGCATTTTCGATGAGGTCATGGAAGTCTTTCCCTCCTATTATGTCCATATCGGAGGAGATGAAGCTTCGCACGAACCCTGGGAAAAGTGCGTAAGATGCAGGGAAGTATCTGAAGATATTAATCTTCTTCAGTCAAAGTTAGTCAGCCGACTTGCTGAATATATAGCCTCAAAGGGCCGCAGGGCAATCGGCTGGGATGAATCTCGCAGCGGCAATTCTCCTGCGAGTCTGGCCCTTATGGCCTGGCACAATGCTGCCGATGCCAGGTCCGTGGCAGAGGCCGGCTTCGAGACTGTGATGGTGCCCAATGTGAATTGCTATCTCGATTATTGTCAGGATGCTCCAGTCAAGGAGCCTTCACCTATGGGCTCGTACTTGCCTCTTGACACAGTCTATGCCTATAATCCTCTTCAAGGGCTGACAGAGGAAGAAACTTCGCGGGTTCTGGGCGTGCAGGGGAACCTCTGGACCGAGCATGTCCCTTCTGGAGACTATGCAGAGTATCTGGTCTATCCAAGGGCTTTGGCAATTGCCGAAATTGGCTGGGGAACTGCGGGTGCCGATGATTTTCGGCAGAGAGCCAAACAGTTCTGCGCCGAATCTCTTGACAGCTATAACTGTTTTGATCTCAATACGGAAATGGGGGAGAGAGATGAGTACTTCGCCTCCATTGACCACCTTGCCCGTGGGTGTAGCGTCACCTACAATATTCCTTGCTCTCCGCGCTTTACGGGAAGCGGAGCAGGGACTCTTACCGATGGGCTTATGGGGGGATGGAGTTTTGAGACTACCCGCTGGAATGGCTTTAACTCCGACATGGATGTGACAATTGACCTTGGGCAGATCCGCGATATCAGTGAGGTTAAGGCTACCTTTATGGGGAACAGGTCAGTCTGGCTTGCCGTACCGGAGAAGCTTACAGTACTTATTTCGGACGATGGAGAGAACTTCAGCGAGGCAGCTGCCCGAAAAAGTGAAGTCAATGAACTCCAGTCTTCGATGGTGTATTATCCTATTTCTGTCTCCATCGGAAAGCGGGCGAGGTATATCCGTCTGATTGCTACACGCAAATCCCAGCCCTGCGCCGACTGGATTTTCACCGATGAAATCATCGTTAAGTAGGGGTCAGTACCCCGGATTTTGAGTGAGAGTGCCCGAGTTGAGGGTGAGAATCGTGAAGGGAATCGGGAAGACGCTGAAGTGGTTGTCGCTATCCGCGGGGTGGTCGGAGTAAGCAGAGGAGAAGGTCCCAAAACGAATCATATCCTGTCGTCTCCAGCCCTCGCAGCATAGTTCCAGCTTCCTTTCCTTGAGGATGTTATCCAATGTCGCGACCCGAACAGGCATCCCTGCCCGTGAGCGGACAGCGGTGAGCAGGACAAGGGCTTCTGCTGAAAGCTCTGCTGCTGAAGTCAGGCTCGTACTCCCGCTTGCCATTCGCAATTTGGCCTCTGTCTCCATCAGGAGGACATCTGCGTAGCGAAACAGCACAATGTCGTTGCTCTGCAGTTTGCTGTCCTTTGTCGCAGTGGGGTCGATTTCGTATTTGAGCATCCTGGCTCCGGCCGTTTTCCCGTACTTGCTTCCCGTAAGTACCAGCTTTATTTCCAAAGGTTTATAGACAAGCGTGGTCCCGTCATCGAGTTTAACCGTGCTCCCGTTGACTCTTACTGTATCGGCGAAGAAGGTGAGCGGAAAGCGCTTGTCAGGGAAGTCTGTCCCATAGCCAAAATCCGAAAGTGTCTCGAGTGTAGCGCTGGTGCCGTTCTCGGCAGAGAAACCGAGCTCTGAAGAGTGCAGGTAATGGAGTGAGCGGAAATGGTATTGATACTGATTGGAATAGAGATTTCTGTCCATCGGGATGACGAAGATATTTTCCGTGGAAGTCTCATTGTGCAGGGAGAACGGGGCATCCGGGGTTTCGTCAAGCCCGTATCCCAGAGCCGTAATCTGTTCGCAACAGTAAACCGTACTCTCCCAGGCATTCATACCGGTCCCGTCGATTGTAAAAGTCACATCGGCTCCTGCAGCATCGCTCCAGTCGTCATCGAAATAGACCTGTGAGTTAAGCGCTACCTTGGCGAGAATGAACCAGGCCACGGCTTGAGTCATATGACCGTAACTGTCTCCAAGGGTGTTACTGCGCCCAGAAGGTAAATCCGGAATGCAATCTGTCAGTTCATCCGAAATGAAGCGCGCCACCTCGCTTCGGCTGGCCTGTCCAACGGAAGCGACAGTGTCAGTGGATTTCGTCAGTAAGGGAACCCTGCCGAACATATCACAGAGGTACCAGTAGTACATGGCTCGAAGCGAGCGCACTTCTGCGCTCCAGCTGAGTTTCTGTGTGTCAGAGATAACTGTAGAACTTTCGATGATACCGAGGGATTCATTGCAGAGCACGACCACTTTATAGAGGTATTCCCAGGTAGCGAGCAGGTGCTCATCGCTCGGGTCCCACTCGTGGAGAAAAAGCCGCTGCCAGAAGCCCCCGTCATACCAGTCCCCGCCGCGGGTTGGAAGCATAAGTTCGTCCGTACAGAAAGTATTGAAATCGTAAACTCCTCTGTATGTGCCCTGTAGCCCTTGACTGTCGGAGTTCCCTCCTATATAATTATAGAGATTAGCTACAGTACTCAAATAGAGATTTGTCTCGGTAGAATATGCTGTCTCTGTGTCGAGCAGTCCCCGCGGGTCTTCATCCAGGAAAGTGCAGGCTGACAAAAGGAGGAGGCCCAAAAGTATTATGATGTTGTTGTGCTTCATTAGAATTGCAGGCTTAAACCGAGTGAATAGCTGCGGTATACCGGATAGATGTTTTTGTCATCGACCCCAAGGGTTCCGTCCGAAACTGAACTGTTTATCATTGGGGTCAGACCGGAATACGATGTAAGAGTGGCGAGATTGCCTGCCGATAGGGCGAGGCGGAGCTTCCATTTCAGTGGGAGGTTCCAGCCAAGGGTCAGGTAATCGATATTGAGGTAATCCCCGTCTTCAAGCCACCAGTCCGTGGCCGTAAGGTCGTTGATGCGGCTTTCGCTGGCCTTTCGAAGTACGTTATAGTATGGTAGAGAGCCTAAATTCATGTAACTGAGTGCGGTGCCGTTGTAGATTTTGTGCCCGAATGCACCATTGAGCTGTATGCTCAGGTCGAAGTCCTTGTAGCGCAGGGAAATATTGGTGCCCAGTATGGCCTTGGGCATTGCCTGCCCTGCAATATAGCGGTCCTGCCCATCCGCAAGAGAGACCCCGCCCCCGTTCAGGTCCTCGATTTCGTAGGTATAAGTCCCGTTTTCACTTTCAGTGAGACCGGTGCAATGCGGCAGGTAAAAGACCCCGAGCGGCTGACCTACAATCTGATAGACTATATTGTTGTAGCCGCCGTGAAGCCCTGCTCCATTGAGCGAGGAAAGGGGTATGATGTCGGGTGCGGAAATGTATTCTCCATTGTACCAGCCGCTTAAGGACAGAAGCCTGCTTTGCTGGAAGGTCAGATTGGCGTTGATATTGAAGTCGAAGTCCTCTGTCTGCACAATGATGGCCCCAAGTCCTATCTCAAGGCCCTCATTGGACATTGAACCAAGGTTTGCCATTAGGCGGTCATAGGTAAAGGGAGGTACGCTTACACTGTAATTATACAGCATGTCCGCGGTCTTGGAATAGTAGTACTCTACCGCTATGGAAAGGCGCGAGGATAGCATTGTGGAGCTGATCCCTGCGTTGAATGTGCGCCGGACCTCCCACTTCAGGTCCGGATTGACATTGCAGGTGTTGCCGAATACGACTCTGTCATTGCCGTTTACGCTCACAAGCCCCGTAGGTGAGAGGCGATTGAGGGTGTAGTAAGGGTCGAGGGCATCCTGGTTGCCGGCTTCTCCATAGCCGCTCGTAAGCTCAAGTGTCTGAATCCATTGGGATAGAGAGAAAATGGAATGAAGGTACAAGGTGCCTGATACAGAGGGGAAGAAGCCCCATCTGTTATTCGCTCCGAATTTCGAAGAGGCATCTGCCCTTGCGCTTGCCTTGAGACTTAACAGTTCTCTATACGAATACTCTCCTGCAAGCATAAAGGACAGCAGGCTTGGATCCAAGTATGAAGATGCGGTCCCTCCCCAGAGGCGGGTAGCACCGGCAGCGAGGTTGTCATAACCGAAACTGTTGGAGGTGAAACCATTGACGGTGGTGTGGAAGGCGGTATATCTCTCCTTTTGGGCTTCGCACAGTAAGTCTATGCTGAAAGTGTGGGCTTCACGGATGAGCCGGGAAGCGTTGAGCGCGATGTTTCCGATGAGTGTTTCTCCCTGTCCGGCACCTCTGTAGGCCTCTCCTTGTGCCCAAACCGATGTGGGAAAGTAACGCGAGTCGCTGTCACTGTCGTATGAATAAGAGCCGAAGGCGTTCAGCTTCAGCCAATTTGTAATGTTTAGGATATAGCCGAGGTGGACATTGAAATTCGCCGCTGAGGTGTCGTATTTTTTTTCCAGTAGAGCCAGGGGATTGCTGAGCTGGCTGGTCGTCGGGGCGGAATCCCAGTTTCCGGACGCATTCCTGGCAGTTGGGAAAGTTGGATTGAAAGCTTCAGCTGAATAAAAGAGCTTCTGCGTGTCGTGAATCAGGTTTTCTTTGCGCAGAGACCCTACCAGTCCGAGGTCGAAATGCATGAGTCTGGCAAAGGCATCTTGGGAAATGTCCAGCTTGGCGTAATAACTCTGATATCCGTTTCCCTTAACCACCATATCGTGATTCATTATGCCAAGTGAGGCTCGGTAGGAGGCTGTTTCGCTTCCTCCGCTGAGGGAGACATGGTGATTGACAACCGAGCCTGTCCTGCATATGGCCTTCTGAAAATCAGAATCATACCCCATGTTGAGGGCGCTGTAGCCCATTTCTTTCGAGGCGGAAAGAAATTCCGATGCATTCATCATCTGAAGGGTTCGGGAGACGGCTTCGACTCCGTAATTGCCATCGTAACTCAGCTTGAACAGGCCTGCAGAACTTTTCTTGGTATTTACTGTGATTACTCCGGAGGCTCCGCGCGAACCGTACACGGCAGTTTCGGCGGGGTCTTTGAGAATGGTAAAACTCTCGATGTCGGCAGGGTAGATTGTGTTGAGGACACTCAAGTCTGAAGACACGCCATCGATAATTACGAGGGGGTCGTTACCGCCGGTGAGGGAGGTCGTGCCGCGCACGCGAACTGCATTGAGCATGGCCGCGCTGTTGCCTCTGCTGACAGTGACTCCGGCGACCCGTCCGTTGATGGCATCGAGGGAATTGTTGACGATGCCCCTGTTCATATTGTCTTCCGTCACGGTCTCCTGGGCCAGAAGCCCCTGGGTTATGAGAAGCAGGCTGAAAGACAGCAGTAAGTTTGCTAGTGTGTTGTGGCGCATTTATGTGTGTGACCTTCTGACAGGCGTAAAGATAGGGATTTTTCGACAAAGTTAAATTTGTTTCATATTCTGCAGGGAAAAAAGTAATTTTGTGAAAAGAATGAGCGTGTGGAAGTTTTGCAGGTGCACGCACGACTCTATGACTGTATTTTAATTGCAAAACTTGAAGGCTAGAGGCCGTTAGGCCGGCAGTAAGTCCTCTCCCTGAGGGAGAGGATTTAGGAGAGGGGCAACGTTGGAAGTAAAAGAATGAGCGCGGGCAGTTTTGCAAGTGCACGCACGACTCTATGACTGTATTTTAATTGCAAAACTTGAAGGATGGACAGTGAAATTAATCTTGTAAGGGATCTTGCCCTGATTCTCATTTCAGCGGGCGTATTCACCATCATTTCCCGTGCTCTCAAGCAGCCCCTGGTAATCGGTTATATCATAGCCGGTTTCCTTATCGGTCCGCATATCAGCATTTTCCCTGGGATTAGCAGCACCCAGACCGTCCGGCAATGGTCCGACATCGGGGTCATCTTCATGATGTTCGGACTTGGACTTGAATTTAGCTTCAAGAAACTGCTGAAGGTCGGCAGCAGCGCCCTCATGATAGAGGGACTTAATTTCATAGGGCTCTTCATAATCGGCTTTGCCACCGGTATTGCGATGAAATGGACCATGATGGAGAGCGTCTTCCTCGGAGGTCTTATCTCGATGTCCTCCACAGCTGTCGTTCTAAAGGTGTATGACGATATGGGCTTGAAAGACAAGCCTTTCGCAGGGACGGTGTTTGGAGTCCTCGTGGTGGAAGACCTTGTAGCCGTGCTGCTTATGGTAATCTATTCCACCCTTGCGGTCAGCAAAACTTTCGATGGAGGTAAATTGGTCTTCAGCCTCCTCAAGATGGCTTTTTTTCTCATTCTCTGGTTCGTGGTTGGCCTTTACCTCATTCCCAGCCTTCTCAAAAGGACCCACAAATACCTCAACGATGAGATACTGCTGATTATCAGCGTTGGCCTTTGCTTCGGTATGGTGGCTTTTGCCAATGCGGTCGGCTTCTCCTCCGCCCTCGGGGCTTTCGTCATGGGCTCTATTCTTGCCGAAACCCTTGAAGGCGAGCGTATTGACAGACTTACCCTGAGTCTGAAAAATCTGTTTTCCGCGATTTTCTTCGTCTCGGTGGGCATGATGCTGGATCCCAAGGCTATTGCACAGAACTACCTTGCCATCATCATTCTCACGGTAGTAGTTGTAGTCGGGCAGTTGATTGTCACGACTTTTTCCTCCTTGGTTGCCGGCAAGGGCTTGAGCAATGCCTTGAAAATCTCCGCAAGTCTTGCGCAGGTTGGGGAGTTCGGCTTTATCCTCGCAGGACTTGGCCTGAGTTTAGGGGTTATGAGGGATTTTACCTATCCCGTCATTGTGACCACTTCCGTCATTACCACTTTCCTCTGTCCTTACCTCATTCGGCTCAGTAATCCAATGGAGGCTTTCCTGAGAAAGAAACTGCCCGAAAAGGTACTCGACAGGCTTGGAGAGAGGGAGGAAGCCGGAAAGGAAGAATCCGTTGCGGGCAAGACCGAATGGAAGGAGTTCTTTAAGTCATATGCCATTCGCTTTGTCCTTTACGGGGTGATTCTTGTGGCTCTCTTCATCGTTTCGCGGACTGTCTTCGCGCCTCTTTGTGCCAAAATCTTCAGTGGGCTGTCCCAAACCCTTCAGGGCGTAATCACTGCAGGCGCCACTCTCATCCTCTCGCTTCCCTTTATCTATGGGATGACTACAGCAAGAAGTGCTGAAATGCAGAGTGCCAGGCGTTTAGTCAGGGAGAAGCAGGGCAATTTCTGGCCTGTCTTCGTGATGCTGATGTTGCGAGTGGTTGTGGCCGTAATCTATGTAATCCTGCTGATAGAAGCCCATGTACAACTTAGCGGCTGGATTATTCCGCTCATTTTGACAGTCTCCCTGTTTGCCATATTCTTTGCCCAGCGAATTGCCAGAAAGCATGGGCTTGATTTCAATCGCATTGAGGATCAGTTCCTTTCGAATCTCAATGCCAAGGAAGATGAAGCTAAGCGAAAGGCTCCCGTGACAGAGAGTGTGCGGGCAAAACTCTCTGGCTATAATGTTAAGATTGAGGCATTTACACTTAGTCAAAACTCGAATTTTATCGGTAGGCGACTTAAGGACATCCCGCTTCGAAGCGAGACAGGAGCCAGCATAGTGAAAATAGAACGTGGAAATAAGTCGATTCTTATCCCTGATGGGAGCGAATTCCTCTACCCCTACGACAAGGTGCTGGTGGTCGGAACCGAGCAGCAGTTGGAAGCCTTCAAAAAAGTCCTTGCAGACTCCGTACTCCCCTCCGACAATAGTGCCCAGGCTGACTTTACGGTTGAGGCGCTGACCCTCGGCAAAGATTCCCTGCTTACAGGTAAGACCCTCAGGGAGGTGAATTTGCGCGCGTATGCCTGCATGGTTCTGAGTACCATGCGCGGGGATGATTTCATTGCCAATCCTCGCCCTGACTATCGTTTCCGCGAAGATGATGTCGTATGGTTTGCCGGGGAAAAATCCTCCCTTGCGCTGCTTCGATAGCCTTACGATATCTTGCTGTAATCGCGGTGTCGGTATTTGTCTTTACGAAGCTCCTCGGCAAGCAGTTTATTCTTGTCTGCAGATATGGTGGGATCCTCGGAGAGTACTTTCTGGGCGAGGGCACGCGCTTCGCCCAGAATCAGGCCGTCTTTGGCGAGGGATGCTATGTTGAGTTCAATCGGGAGTCCGCTCTGCAAGGTCCCTTCAAGATCCCCTGGGCCGCGCATTTTCATGTCTTCTTCCGCAATCTCGAAGCCGTCCTCTGTCTTACACATCAGTTGCAGGCGCTGCAGGGCCTCTTTTGAGGTCTTATAGTCACGGATTAGGATGCAATGCGAGGAGGCAGAGCCTCTTCCCACGCGACCCCTCAATTGGTGCAGTTGCGAAAGGCCGAAGCGTTGGGCGCTCATTATGACCATCACAGAGGCATTCGGCACATCGACACCCACCTCCACTACGGTGGTGGATACCAGGATGTCAGCCCTCCCTGCCGCAAAGGCTTCCATATTGAAGTTCTTTACTTCGGGAGTTTGCTGTCCATGGACTATGGCAGTCTTGTACTCAGGAAGTGGGAATTCCCTCATAATATCCTCATACCCGGCTTCGAGATTACTCAAATCGAGTTTTTCATTCTCGTAGATCATTGGGTATATCACGAAGACCTGTCTGCCTTTGGCTATCTCCTGCCGCATGAATTCATACACTGCAGGTAGCCTCGCAGGGGTGTGTAGAGTCGTTCTCACGGGTTTTCTCCCGGGAGGCATCTCATCAATTACTGACACATCCAAGTCTCCGTAGACAGTCATAGCGAGGGTCCTTGGGATTGGTGTAGCGGTCATGACCAGGACATGAGGCAGAAGCCGCTCTCCATCCGGACCCACTGGCCCCTTGCTCCAGAGTTTGGACCTCTGATCCACTCCGAAGCGGTGCTGTTCATCGATTATCGCCAGCCCGAGCTTTTTGAAGATTACATTATCCTCCAGTAGGGCGTGGGTTCCAATCAGAAGGGATATGCTTCCTTCTTCGAGGCCTGCATGGATTTCCCTGCGTTCCTTTGCAGAGCTGGACCCGGTCAGGAGGGCGCATTTTACCTTGGTTGGCTCGAGGTAGCGCGAAATGTTGGCATAGTGTTGCTGGGCCAGAACTTCGGTAGGGGCCATCAGACAGCTCTGATATCCATTCCCATTTGCAATCAGACAGCTGAGTACCGCTACCATTGTCTTCCCCGAACCCACATCTCCCTGCAGCAGCCGATTCATCTGGTGTCCGCTTAGCATATCGGCTCGAATTTCCTTGATTACCCTCTGCTGGGCTCCAGTCAGGGAATAGGGGAGGGCATTGTAGCAGGCGTGGAAGTCGGGCCCGACTTTGGGCATGGAGATTCCGCGCTCGGAGCGGGAACGTATATATTTCTGTTTTAGGAGACTGAGTTGAAGGAGGAAGAGCTCTTCGAATTTGAGTCTTCTCTGGGCTTTCTGAAGCGCATAGCTGTCTTTAGGGAAATGGATATTGCGAAGGGCGTATGATAGGGAACAGAGCCCTGACTCTCCGGTGATATAATCGGGGAGCGTCTCTTTAATGTCTGGAAGACAGGCCGTTAGAGCAGCGTTCTCGAGCCTGCACATTACCTTCCCCGTGATACCGGCGTTTCTGAGCTTTTCAGTGCTTGGATATACCCCTGTAAGGACACCCTGGCTAATATCTCCTTCGCGGGGAGCATCAATTTCGGGATGCACCATGCTGTACCGGCCCCTGTACTGCGAGGGCTTGCCAAAGAATATGAATGTAAACCCCGGCTTAAGCTGCTCGTACATCCACTTAAGCCCTCGGAAAAATACCATTTCCATCTGACCTGAACCGTCATCCACAATGACTGTGAGACGTTTGGCTTTGTTGAAATGGGCTTGGTCTTCAAGCGGAACACTGTCCGCCATATAGAGGGTTCGGCTGACAACGGTCGCCTGGACCTGTACCGAGGCTACATCCTGATTCAGATCGGCAATCCTCACATATGAGCTGCGGTCGACATAGCGAAAGGGGTAGGTATGGATCAGATCCGCAAAGCTCCGGATGCCGAGTTCCCTGTCAAGCAACTCGGCTCTTTTGGGCCCGACCCCCTTGAGATACTTTATGTCGTTATCCAATGCGCTCATCGTTATGCAGCTGTCTGTACAGCGCGGTTGGCAAATATACTAAACTTTTTCCCCGGAAACCACGTCTCAAAACCAATTATTTGCTACATTTGCCATTTAAGTACGACATTGTAAGAACCATTAACTCTCCTGCGGATGTGAAGGCTCTGTCCGTGGAGCGGTCGCCTTCGCTCGCCACCGATGGGCGCAAGGCGGGGTACATCGATGACGGGCATTTCCGCGACGATTCCGGCTATACCAATCCGGAGGAAAGCGTGAATGATTTCTTCAATGTCGGCCACACTTCCACTTCAATCGCCCTCGCCCTTGGGGATTTCTTTCCTCGGGGAGAAAGGCTTGCCGATGCGGTCGGGAAACGTTTCGGCTTTGTGCCTACCCTTGTCAATCCGCGCTATGCATCAGGGCTTGACAACGCTTCGGTACTAAATGACCTTGCCAAGTTGATAGCGTAGGGGAATGCCCTTTCTAATCTGTTCATTTTATTCGTAGCGAAGGGCTTCGATGGGGTCGAGGTTGGAAGCTTTGCGCGCGGGATACCAGCCGAAGAAAATGCCGGTGAAGGTGCAGATTCCGAAGGCAAGGGCTATGGTCCACAGCTCGATGTAGATGGGGAATGAGGCGAGCCACTTGACCGTATATGCTGCCACTACTCCCAACAGGACTCCTATCAGTCCGCCCGTGATGCTTATCAGTATGGACTCAATGAGAAACTGGGCGAGGATGTCCCGACTTTTCGCCCCTATGCTCATCCTCAGGCCGATCTCCTTTGTTCGTTCGGTGACAGACACATACATAATGTTCATAATGCCTATACCGCCGACTACAAGTGAAATCCCCGCCACTGCCGCAAGGAGGACAGTCAGCAGGCTGGTCGTGGAGGTCATCATGTCGGCGAGTTCCTTGGTGGACCGCACTTCGAAATCATCGTCTTCACCCTCGGCTATCCTGTGGTCTTCGCGCAGGATAGCCTTTATTTCACTGATTGCCTGGTCGGTGTAATCCTCTCCGATTGCAGCGCAGGTGATGCCCTGGATGTAATTGACGGCAAGAATTCTCTTCATTACCGAGGTGTATGGGCAGTAGATAAGGTCGTCCTGGTCCATCCCCATCGAGTTGTAACCCTTGCTCTCGAGGACACCGATTATCCGGAAAGGAATCGTTCCGAAACGGATTACCTTGCCTACGGGATTTTCTCCGTTGGGAAAGAGGTTGCTTACGACCGTGGCCCCCACTACGCAGACTTTGGCGGCACTGTGGACATCCTGCTCGGTGAAGAGTTCTCCGTCACCTACGCTGTATCCGCGGATTTGAAGGTATTCTTCGGTCACCCCGTAGATGGTGGTCGGAGCGTTGTTGCCCCCATAGATAACCTGTCCGGCGGAATTGACGGTAGGGGAGACCAGACTTACATATTCTGCTTTTTCGCGGATGGCTTCATAGTCCTTGACCTTGAGGGTCTGCATGTCGGATGCGCTGAGCATCACTCCGCCCCTGCGGTTTCCACCGGGGGAAATCATAATCATATTCGAGCCCATCTCGCTGATCTGCCCCTGGATGTTGCGCTTTGCCCCTTGCCCAAGCCCAAGCATGGTGATGACCGAAGCCACCCCGATGATGATGCCCAGCATAGTGAGGAAAGAGCGCATCCTGTTTGAGAAGATTGCCTTAAATGCTATTTTGAAGAGATTCCCTAAACTCATTGTCTGTCAATGTTGACTCCTGTTTTGCGGGTGACTAAAAAAATTGAGAAGCTAATCTTCCGGCAGAGGAAGCTTGTCCAGGGCTTCCTTGGCGCTGAGAATGCTGGTATTGGGCGTGTCGGAAGTGATTTTGCCATCACGAAGGACTATATTTCGGGTGGTGTATTTAGCGATGTCGGGGTTGTGGGTGACGAAGATAAGGGTCTTGCCCTCATCGTGAAGCTTTTGGAAAAGTACCAGAATCTCGAAACTCGTCCTTGTATCGAGGTTCCCCGTTGCCTCATCGGCGAGGATGACCGCAGGGTTGTTGACAAGGGCTCTTGCGATTGCCACCCTTTGCATCTGTCCTCCAGACATCTGATTGCTTTTGTGGTCCAGCCTGTCGGCAAGTCCCACATCGGTGAGGGCCTGAATCGCCCTTCTCCTGCGTTCTGCTGCCCCCACCTCGTTGTTGTACAGCAGGGGAAGCTCCACATTCTCCACGGCCGTGGTTTTTGGAAGGAGGTTGTAGTTCTGAAAGATAAAGCCGATTTTGCGGTTGCGAAGTGTGGCGCGGCGGTTTTTGTCCATGGTCCGCACACTCACTCCGTCGAGGTAATATTCTCCGCTCGTGGGAGTGTCGAGACAGCCGAGGGTATTGAGCAGGGTACTCTTCCCCGAGCCCGAAGTTCCCATTATGGTGACAAATTCTCCTTCTTCTATGGTGAAAGACACTCCGCGAAGGGCGTGAACCACTTCATCCCCGACGAGAAAGTCCCGCCTTATCTTATCGGCTCTGATTACTTCTTTTGCCATGATTTATCTTGGACCCGGCCCTCCGAGAAGGCTGCGTTGGCGTTTGTTGGTGGTAATCTCTGACGAGGCTTGAGCTAATCCCGTGGCTATGGTCTCATCCCCTGAAAGACCGCTGAGAATTTCCGTGAGGTCAGAGCTCACGACTCCGCTGGTGACTTCGGTCTGGGTGAGGGTGTTGCCGCTTACGACCCATACACTCTTGGCCGGTGCCGGGTCAAGGGCCTTGATTGTGTAACCGAGCGGGGCAAGGGTTTCTTCACCAGGATGGAAACGAAGCGACTTGGTCGGGACCGCAAGGGCATTTTCGTGCTCGACGGTGTAAATGGTGATGTTGGCGGTGAGCCCCGGCTTCAGTTTGAGGTCGGGATTGTAGGCTGTGATGACTACTTCGTATGTGACGACATTGGAGGTCGTGGTGGCTTCCAGCCTGACCTGCTTTACTGTCCCAGTGAAGATATCATCGGGATAGGCATCCACCGTGAATTCTACCCTCTGGCCTTCGGCCACCTGGCCTATGTCGGCTTCATCCACATCGCCTATTACCTGCATCTGTTTGAGGTCTGCCGCTATCGTGTAGAGGGTAGGGGTTTCGAAACCTGCCGCCACGGTCTGACCTTCTTCCACGGCACGGTTAATTACTATGCCGTCGATAGGGCTGGTGATAGTGGCGTAGGAGAGATTGCGCCGGACACCTACGATGGAGGCTTTCTGCATTGCATAGGAATTCTTGGCGGTCTCGTATTTGTAGGAAGCCTCCTCGTATTCGGTATCGCTGACTAATTTCTTCCTATACAGGGCTTTGGTACGATTGAACTGTTTCTGCTGATACTCATATTCGGTCTTGGCGCTGGCAAGCTTGGCTTCGGCCTGCTCGAGTTCGGCCTCGAGGTTGACTTTGTCCATTTCGGCAATTACCTGACCGGCGGTGACGAGGTCGTTGTAGTCCACATAGAGTTTGGATACTATGCCTGATACCTGTGTACCTACATCCACTTCGGTGACGGGCTCGACCGTGCCGGTGGCAGTCACGCTGCTGCTCATGAAGCTGTGTTGTACCTGTGTGGTTCCGAGGACAAGGGCGGAACTGCTCTTTTTGCCGGTTAGGGCGAAGACGAGCACTGCCGCCACGGCAAGTATTACTGCGAGCCACACTGTCAGCTGTCTTGTTTTCTTCTTCATATTGTCTTTTTTCGTCAAATTATGCATTCTTCCCCACTTCGAAATTGCTTTGTCCCTCTTCCGCCCCCAATCACCACTGCATTCATCCTCATCGCGCATCTTCCTCCCTGACCCCAATATATCCCTGATAGATATCCAGAACTGCGAGGTTCATAAGGGCAGTGTATTTGGCGAGAATTGTCTCCTGTCTTGCCGTCGCGTCTTCGTTCTGGGCTGTGAGGAGCTCTACCGTGTTCTTGGCTCCGAGATTAAACTGTTCAAGAGTAAGGGCGTAGCTTTCGGCGGTATAGTTGGATTTCTGTTTGGCTGCAATGTATTGGGACTGAGCCGCGAGGACATTGAGATAACAGGTCTCAACGTTTTTGAGCAGCTCTTTCTCCACACTCAAGGCTTCGAGCCGGCTGTCTTCGAGCGAAATCCTGGCTTTGGCTACCGCCGTCTTGGTCTGGTACTGGGAGAAGATGGGAACGCGGAGGGTGAGTCCGACATTTTGATTGAAATTGTCGGCAATTTGGGAGGAGAAACTATTGTCTGATACGGAGTTATTGGATGTGCCAATGCCGGCAGATAAAGAAACGCTCGGAAGAAATCCCGCCTTGGCGATATCTACCGAGTACTGTGCTGCTTCGATGCTTTTTTGCGAGCGGAGTATCTGGGGCATATAAGCCATGGCGTTATTGTAGACCTCCTGTTTGGAGGGGATGAGGGCAAGTACCTGGGAGTCATCGGCATCCACATCGCTGAGTGCGATTTCGTCCGTGATGCCGAGTTCAAGGAGCTGCTTGAGGGTGAGAAGGTTACTGTCAAAGGTGTTACGGGCGACAATTACTTGGTACTCATCGCTTTGGTATTGGCTTTGGAGCTGCGCGCAGTCGACTTTGGAGATTGAACCTGCTTTCCAGAGGGCTTCGCCTCTTTCCATCTGGGCCTTCGAGGCTTTGGCATTGCCTTCGTTTACACTTACGCTTTCGCGGGAGTAAAGGCACTGCATATAGGCCTGTACGATTGAAATGCGGATGTCGTTTGAGGTCTCTTCCACATAGAGGGAGTCGATGGAGTTCTGGGCCTTTGCAAGTTTGTAGTTTCCGATAATTTTGCCGCCTGAGAAGAGAATCATATCAGCGGAGAGATTGTAAGTGCCTGTGTAAGAATTAACTGTCTCACCGGTGGAGTAATGGTTGTAGCCTTGGGTGGAACTGGCGCTGACGCTTGGCAGGAAAGCCCCTTTTGCTGCCTTGGTGTCTTCAAGGGAGGAAAGCAGGCTGTTGCGTCTTTGCCGAAGAGAAATGTTGTTCTCAAGGGCATAATTGAGGCAGTCTTCCATTGTCCACACTCTGGCCGTGTCTGGGTGGGCCTCCTGGGCTGCGGCCGGTCGTGAATCACCGGCTGCCGCTTCCACCGAACTTTCCCGTCCGACTGTGATACTCCTCCAGCTGCATAGCGCCAACAGAAGGCATATTGTGTATAATCCTTTCATTGTCAAATTAAAAAACGCGTTTTATGTTCCAATATCGTGCCAAAAAATCGCAGGCCGCCCTTCTCTCTGTTTTAGCCAATAATTCCACTTCTCAACCCTGTCCGAAGGAATGTTATAGTGGTTTTGAATTTGGTGGCCGGACTATGTTACGAATTGCAGCTGATAATGAGGATGTTGCAATTTCAGCTCCGGCCGGTCAAGGAAAGTTGTGCTGACTGGCCGGACAAAGACCCGTTGGAGGGCCCTACAGAAAGGATTGCTCCGGCCTATCTGTGCAGGAAGGAGCGGTGTGAAACCATGCAGGAAAGAGCAGCGTGAAACCACGCAGGAAGGAGCGGTGTGAAACCACGCAGGAGGGGGGACGTTGTTGGTTGGCATCGTGGCCGGCTTTGTGCAGGGTGTAATGGAATCGTGGACTGGATTCTGTGTTGTGTCATGTCACCTGTGCAGGAAGGATTGTGATGGGAAAGTTGGTGGCTTTAGGGAAGGACAGCCTGAAAAGTTGAGGCAGAGATGCCAGGCCGATGAAAAAAGCCTTTAAAGTGTCTTATCCCCGGTAAGCAGGCCCGCACTAATCAGATTAAAGTCAGCTACAGATAAGCTGAAGCGACTGTTTCTGAAATGGAAGATGTTAAGTCAGCGCTCCTTGGCGCGGAGTTCGAGGGTGTTGATGAGGTTCTGCCAGATGCTGTAAAGTCCGCCTGCAACGGAGGTGACCGGGGTGAAAAATGAATAGCCGAGCCAGATAAGAAAGCTGGTGTTCTTCTGTCCGAGAGTCTGACCGGCAGTGATAGAGGAGACGGCAGCATCCGGTCCAGCTGTGGCAGTGTTTTGTCCTGCGGTAGTCGGGGAGACGGCAGCATCCGGTCCAGCTGTGGCAGTGTTTTGTCCTGCGGTAGTCGGGGAGCCTGAGGCAAGCTTTCCGATAGTTTTCCCTGCGGCAAACTGGATGAGGCAGGCTCCAAGGGAAACAAAGGCAATCCCCAAGGCCGTCAGAGCCGAAGTTCCGCTTCCAAGCAGGGCCTCTGTCGCAAGATAGGTGGCAAAGGTCAGACTCACTCCCCAGAAATAGAAGGCCCAGTGGGTATAGCCGAGCAGAAAATGCTGAAGCCTTGGCAGGCAGTACCGCACAAACCAGGCAAGCAGCAGGGGAAGTACCAGCAGGGGAAAGACCTTGGCGCAAATCCTGAAAAAACCATGTATAAAACTTACTTCCTCTGAAGGGTTTACAAGTGGAACGGCGAGTGGAATCAGGATGGCGGCCACGAGGTTAATCACTGCCACATAAGTAATTGTCTCGGAGAGGTTTCCCCCAAGTCTGTCGGTAATCACTCCTGCGGCTGCAGCAGTGGGACAGACAAAGCAGAGCATGGCACATTCGCAGAGAAGTTTCGCCTCCCCCTGCGGAAGGATTGCAGTGAGCCCGGCAAAGACGGCAAAACTCAATATCTGGAAGCCGAGGACGAAAAAGTGCCACTTTCGCAGCCGCAGGTCTTCTGGGGAGACTTTGACAAACTGCAGGAAGAGCATAATGGCCACGAGCCAGGGCTGGATGTTACGGGCCAGGGAACTGAAGGGATGTTCGAGGTGCAGCGACGGGATATAATGAAGAATCAGACAAATCCCAATCCCGAGAGCCATTGCGATTGGGAGCATCCATGTCTTGATAAAGTGAAGAATCGACCTGCTCATTTTTGAACGGCAAATATCCGCAAATTGAAGCTTATTTCAAAACGGAGCTATGAGACTGTCATTCTGAACAGAGTGAAGAATCCGTGCGTTAAGAGATGTTAAAGATACTTCGCCAGCGACCATGATGACATCTCTGCTGAACATGTATAAAAAAGCCTTCAGACTCCCGTAGGGACTGAAGACTTAAGATGATAATAATCAGAATGATATTTATTCTTCAGTTGAGATAAGTGCTACAACCTTACCCGGGTCCTTGTATGAAGGGTGCTCAAAAAGGAACTGGGTTCTGGCCTCGTCTGCATCGACTTCTTCTTTGAACAACAGGGAAGCGACCTTGCCATCGGCAAATAGGTAGGTGTAACCATCAACACCGGCTCCCGTACTGTGCTTGCTGTGCACTTCGTAGATTTTGCCGTTTGCCAAATCGCCCCCGAGGACATCCAATGCATCTGCATAGTTCTTGAAAAGGTGAGAGTCAAGATTGTTCTGATGTGCGTGGAAGACCTCCACAACATAGCCTTTGGCTTTTTTCGTCTGGTTCATAATTATGGTTTTAAAGGTTTACTTTAGACATAAGGAGATTGAACTGACAATCCCGTCTGCCGGGTTTTCATGTAAATATAGGATTTATTATGCAAATTCTATGCTTTTAGGATGAAAATTCTGCTTTGCTTTGTTAAAATTATTAAATTTGTGCATTATGAAAATTAATGCTTTTCTGGTTTCAGCTCCGCTTACTGTCTTGCTTTTGGCATCCTGCGGAAGCGCAAATAAGGGAAAACAAGTGCAGAAAATAGATTCTCAACAGGTTGTACCTCGTGATTCACTTGTCTTTATATCATCCAAAGACGGTATGTTGAACGGCAGTTGCAATGATACTGCGAAGGGGCAGATGCCATGCTGCCCGCAGGATAGCAAGGCTGGCAATTTTGCCTTTGATCTTTTCGGCAGGATCGCTTCAGGCTCGAAAGACAACTTTGTGCTCTCGCCCTTAAGTCTTTCTTTAGCCCTTGGCATGACAGCTGAAGGGGCTGATGGTCAAACTCTTGACGAGATGATCTCCGTGCTTGGAGTCAAGCCGCTGTCTTGTTGTGAAGGGGAGGCGGATCTTCGTAAGCTGGTGGGGAAGTACTATGCATCTCTGACGAAAACCCTTTCCGAGGCTGATACTTCCGTAGCGATGGAAAGTGCCAACTCTATCTGGGTCGACAAGTCTATTTCGCTTAAACAGGATTTTGTAGAACAGGTGCACAGTGATTTTGACGCTGAAGTTTCAAGTATAGACTTCACATCTCCTTCAGCCAAAGGGCAAATCAATTCATGGTGCTCCGAGAAGACACATGGTAAGATTCCATCAATTGTGGATAATACCAGGTCGTGGAAGACAGCTTTGGTAAATGCCGTGTATTTCAAGGCGGCATGGACCGAGCCTTTCGAACGGACTGTCAAGGCCCAGTTTACAAGCTCGGCCGGTACAAGTAAGCCTGAAACTTTCCTTCGCAAGAAAGACATCCTGAACTACTCGGAGAATGAAGAGTTCCAAATGGTCGAGCTCCCCTATGGAGAGAGAGGCCGCTTCGTCATGGATGTGGTTCTGCCCAAGGACAGCACAGATTTCACACCCTCAATTTGCCCTATGTGTTTCAAGGAATTGACGGATAGTCTGGCTTACAGGCATGTCAATTTCCGTATGCCTCAGTTTAAGATTGAGAGTAAGGCAGAACTCGTCCCCATCCTCAATGCTCTCGGTATGGGAAAAGCCTTTACCGATGCCGCCGAATTTCCCTTTATTTCCGATGCTCCCCTTATGATTGACAATGTCCTTCAAAAGGCTTATATCGATGTCAATAAGGATGGGACCGAAGCGGCTGCCGTGACGGTTGTCTCGATGCGACTGACGAGCGTTGGACCAGGCTTTGAGCCAGAATATATCGACTTTATCGCCAACCGACCCTTTATATTCCTAATCAGGGAAACCGCCAGTGGAGAAATCCTCTTCATAGGCCGCAAATCCGAGTAACGTAATCGGTACAAGATTTGCAATGATAGACAGGTTATGCTGACGCTTGTCTGTTCGATGATTGTTTCCACTTTGCTCGCCGGCCCGTTGTCGGCTTCGGGCAAGAGTGTCTATGACTATTTGCGATTCGACAAGACGGTGCATGACTGGGGCGATGTTACGCTTAAGGACGGTCCCCTCAGCTGTGAGTTTAGCTTTACCAATGTGAGTGATGTCCCCGTGCATATCCTTTCGGTCAGGAGTTCCTGTGGCTGCACCGGTGTCAAATGGCCGGTTGAAGAAATCGCCCCTGGGCAAAGCGGAGTGATATACGCGACTTATTCCAACGATGAAGGCCCGTATCCATTTGATAAGACCCTTACTGTCAGTCTTGAAGAGGCAAGACGTCCGGTCGTGCTGCATCTTCGCGGGATTGTTCACAGGAAGAAATTGCCTCTATCCCAAACCTACCCCATTCATTTCTCGGCGGCCGGATTCAGAGACAGCATTTTCAGAATGGGTAATATGAGCCAGGGAGAGACCCGAAGCAGCGAGCTCAAGGTTGCCAATATAGGGAACTCCGACATTACGATTGAATTTGCAAATGTTTCTGCTCAATTGAGTTTTATCCCTTCCCAAATAAGGATTAAGGCGGGCTCGGTAGCTAATATCGGGGTTAGCTTGCGTGCCGACCGCAGTCTGTGGGGCAGTAATTTCTATTACGCAGTGCCGGTAGTTAACTCCGTGGAACAGGACGGCCGGCTCGTTTTCAAAGCTGCTACCAAGGAAAACTTCGATTCATGGAGTGAGCAGCGCATAGAAGATGCTGCAGTAGCCCGTTTTGAGAGTTCCGTTTCTCCAGATCCCGTTGAGAGAGGAACCAGGGTGAGGGTGTCTTTCCCCATTGCAAATGACGGCAAGACCACACTTCGCATTTACAAGACGGATTTTTCCGGAGATGAGATTGTCTATAGTGAGATTCCCGCTACTGTTCCTGCCGGCAAGAGTGCAGCAGTGAATTTTACGGTGAATACGTCATCAATGAAAGAGGGGAGTGAGAATCTCTGCATAGCGACCCTCTACACTAATGATCCCGCTCATCCCGTTATCCATCTTTATATCGATGTAATTATACTTTGACGGGATTATTTTTTAATTTTGCATGGTGCTTCGCATATCGCGAAGTGCCATTTATATCAAAAAGGCAGAATGCAGGAAGACCAGTTTATTACAAATTCCTATACCGACGATAACATTCGTACCCTCGAAGGAGTTGCCCATATTCGGATGCGTCCGGGTATGTATATAGGACGGCTTGGAGACGGGCGCAATCCGGATGATGGTATCTATGTGATGCTCAAGGAGATTATAGATAATTCCATCGATGAATTTTCCATGGGTTTCGGGCGGCAGATTATAATCGGCATCAGTGAAGAAGGTCAGGTGGAAGTCCGCGACTTCGGGCGTGGAATCCCGCTCGGCTCTGTCGTGAAGGCCATGAGTGTGCTCAACACCGGCGGCAAGTTCGATGACAAGGCGTTCAAGAAGTCGGTAGGGCTGAATGGAGTTGGATCCAAGGCCGTCAATGCCCTTTCGGAGGTCTTCTATGTCTGTTCGTATAGGGACGGAGCTTTCCATAGTGCTCTTTTCAGGCAGGGCAGATTGGAAGCAGAGCAGGAGGGTGAAACCAAAGAGAAAAACGGGACGCTGATTCGTTTCCTGCCGGACAAGGAGATGTTCGGCCCTTTCGCCTTCAATCTCGATTATGTCGAGTCGATGGTGAAGAATTATTCCTACCTCAAAAGGGGGCTTACCCTATTCCTTAACGGGACTTCCTACAAATCCGAAAACGGTCTGCTTGATTTGGTTCAGGAGAATCTCAGCGAGGCTCCGCTTTACCCGCCAATTCATCTCGAAGGCGAAGATATTGAGATAGTTTTGAGCCATTGCAATGCCTATGGGGAGAATATTGCTTCTTTCGTCAATGGTCAGAATACCCGCGATGGCGGGACTCACCTTGCTGCATACCGTGAGGCCGTAGCGAAGACCCTCAGGGAATTCTACGGTAAGAATTACACTCCCGAAGACTGTCGGCAGGGGATAGTTGGGGCAATCAGCATTCAGATTCAGGAGCCTAAATTTGAAAGTCAGACCAAGATTAAACTCGGGTCTACCTATCTTTGGGAGAAAAACGGGGATGTCGGTCCGACGATTCGCTCTTTCGTCAATGATTTTATTTCCAAGTCTTTAGACGATTATTTGAGGATTCACACCGAGATAGTGCCCATTATTGAGGAGAAAATCAGGCAAAATCAGCAGGAGCGTGAGGAAATTGCCGGTATTCAGAAGAAAACCCGCGAGAAAAACAAGCGGGCAAATGTCTTTAACAAGAAACTTCGCGACTGCCGCTATCACTACTGCGACAAGATTACAGATCGCACTCCTCAGAATATTCAGGATGCCATTGAGGCCTCATCAATCTTCATAACTGAAGGCGATTCTGCATCCGGAACCATCACTACGGCGCGCAATGCCGATTACCAGGCTGTGTTCTCATTGAGAGGCAAACCGATTAATTGCTTCAAGGAGAGCAGAAAAAGGGTGGCTGAAAACGAAGAGCTTAACCTTCTTATTTCGGCTCTCGGGGTAGAAGAGGACCTTAGCAATCTGCGTTACAATAAGATTATAGTCGCAACCGATGCCGATGACGATGGGATGCACATCCGGATGCTGGTGCTGACCTTCTTCATGAAGTATTACCCCGACCTTATCCGTCGCGGGCATGTTCACATCCTTCAGACCCCTCTTTTCCGCGTGCGCAATAAGAAGGAGAATGTCTATTGCTACGACAATGCGGAGAAGGAGGCAGTCGTTGCAAGACTCAAAAATGGGGTGGAGATTACCCGATTCAAAGGACTCGGCGAGATTTCCGCAGGCGAATTTTCTGAATTCATCGGGGAAAACATGCGCCTCGACAGCGTCAATCTTGCTGATGAAGAGTCTATTTCGGACATCTTGGAGTTCTACATGGGAGATAACACAATCGAAAGGCAGAATTTCATTAGAGCCAATCTTCGCAGTCAGGGACAGTTGGAGGATATAGATGTATGAGTCCCGGGATTCATCGCTTTATACTCACCAAAATTCTCGGGTGGAAGCTTTCGGAACCTTTGATTCCGGAAGACAAGGCGATAGTCCTTGCAGCTCCCCACACCAGCATCTGGGATTTTGTAGTAGGGGTGATGTACTATCGTGCTCTCGGGGGGCATCTCAAGGTAATGATTAAAAAGGAGGCTTTCTTTCCGCCGGTGGGCTGGTTTCTCCGTGCCTGGGGCGCTTTCCCGATAGACAGGCGGAATCCTCAGCAGACAATCGTTACCCTGATTCACGAGATGGAGAAAACGGGGGGCAAATGCATCCTTGTAATCTGCCCCGAAGGCACCCGCAAGGCGGTTCGCAAATGGAAAACCGGCTATCATCTGATTGCCAGGGAAGCGAATCTGCCGGTGTACCTTGCGCATTTTGATTATAAAAAGAAAATTGTCGGCAGGGGACAAAAGTTTGAACTCAGTGACAATGCCCGTGCCGATACGGACAGGATTCAGAAAATCTACGCTGAAATGCACCTCACCGCCCTGCACCCCGAAGGCTACAGGACAGAATAGCGTCCTAATATGATAAGGATGATGGCTATGCCGAGGCAGTCGGAAAGGGACAGGCGCAAAGTCTACAAGATAGGCGTCCGTTTCTCCACGCAGAAGCGCTGCATCGACGAGTGGAAAGTCGAGTAGCCGCATATTCACATTCGACGCACCGAAAGTCCAAGCCCTCTCTTTGCAATCTCGGCTTATTTTCTTATATTTGCCGTGGGGAAAGTCGTACACGACCAGCTCCCTCTAAACTCCCCCAGGGTCGGAAGACAGCAAGGGTAGGAGGTTGTAGCGGTGCGATGTGCTAAGCTTTCCCTTTTTTGTTATTGAGATATGAGCAACTTGAGGATATGACAAGTGACATCATTGTAATCGGAGCCGGTGCGGCAGGGCTCATGGCTGCATACAGTGCTGCGAAAGCCCTGTCGGAGGGAGAGTTACCTGTATCCGTTACTTTGCTTGAGAAGATGCCCCGTCCCGCCCGTAAGATGATGATTAGCGGCAAGGGGCGTTGCAACTATTCCAATATGAAGACTTGGAACGGATTCTCCACTCATGTGCGCTCCGGAAGCCGGCTGCTTAAGAATGCTTTCTACAACCTGCCGCCTCAAAAGACTGTCGATTTGCTATCCTCTTACGGTCTCGCAAGTGCGGTTGAGCGTGGAGACAGGGTTTTTCCAGAGTCTCACAGGGCTTCTGATGTGGTGGATACCCTGGTCCTTGCCTGTAAAGGGGCTGGAGTAAAAATTGAGACCGAGTGCGAAGTCCTTTCGTTTGAGGCCAATTCAAAAGGCGGATTCAGCCTTGGCTGCACCGATGGGCGCAGTTTCTCATGTCAGAGACTTATTATAGCTACCGGCGGTTTGAGCTATCCTTCAACCGGCTCCACCGGAGACGGACTTCGCTGGGCAAAGGAGACAGGCCATAAGATTTCCCCGACTTTTCCTTCACTTACTGCCCTTGTGCCGGAAGGATACAAGGATATCTCCGTCAGTGAGACTTCTTCTCTTCCTGAGTATCGTTTCCATATCGACCGTTCAGAGCCTCTCAGTGCACTTGGGCAGAAACTTTGCGGGATTTCGCTTAAGAATGTGGGGGTTAGCCTTTTTGTAGAAGGCAGCCTTGCACAGGAGGAATTTGGGGATATCGACTTTACCGATGGAGGGATTGAGGGTCCTGTAGGCTTTGCGCTCAGCCGTAAGGCAGTCAAGTCCCTGCTTGGTGGCTCGAGGGTTCAGCTCGGCATTGACCTTAAGAGCGGGGTTCCTCTCACCGAACTTACCCAAAGGGTACTGGAGCTGTGGAGAGAAATTGATAGGGATCCGCGGAGTGCCCGGCTCCATGAGAAGGAGAAATGTCGTGTGCTGCTTGGTAAACTTATGCCGTGGGAGATGATTCCAGCCTTTATTGCGACCAAGCCCGAGATTATGACTCTTGAGAGACGTGGCCGGACCAACACAAAAGTCTGGGTTAATCTGCCTTCAATTGCCAAGGCGCTCAAGAGTTGGAATTTCGACATCAGGGGTTATGTGGGCTATGAGAGGTGTGTGGTGACGGCAGGTGGCGTGGATTGCGGGGAAGTTCTGCCCAAAACCCTTGAGTCACGAAAGGTCAGGGGGCTGTATTTCTGTGGAGAGGTGCTCGATATAGACTCTGATACAGGCGGATATAATATGCAGGGAGCTTTTTCTACCGGCGCACTGGCAGGGGAGTCCGCCGCCTTGTCATTGAAGCAGAATTTTTAATTCGACAGATGTTAACTCGGAGTTCGCAAAATAAGATACAGTTATGAAAGGAGAATATAAAGTAGCTGACGGGGTCTATATCCCCGACATGGGGATTGATTACCCCGATGACCCATTTCAGAGACTTGTCAAAGTCAAGGTTCAGGACTCTTCCAAGGGGCGCTTTAGTTTCGATGAGACCTACCCCTATATTGATGACAGTTTTCACTATAAGTTTAATCGCGTCCTTAATGCCTTTGTCTTGAGTTGTATTGATGCGCTCTACCATCGTCTCTGCCTTGGGCTCAGGATAGAAGGCAGGGAAAACTTGCGCAAATACAGCAAAGAGCTCAGCCATGGGGCAGTGTCGGTGTCTAACCATGTCTTCAGGGAGGATGCCTCGATGATATGCCATGCTGTGCGGAAGTATTATACCATGCATATTCCCATGTATGCCAAGCACTTCAACAATAAGTTCTTCTACTGGATGATCCGCTATATGGGAGGGGTGCCGGTGCCGGAGAGTATGGCAGGTATGCGGGGCTTCAACGAGGCCTTTGACGAGTTTCACCGCAAAGGGGAATGGATACATGTTTTCCCCGAGGAGGTCAGGTGGGACTTTCACAAGTTTATCCGGCCTTTCCGCAAAGGGGCGTTCTCGATGGCCTACAAATACGACATCCCTATTGTCCCCTGTGTGATAACATATAGGGAGAGGAAGGGGTTGTGGCGTCTGACCGGCAAGAAAAGCATGCCACTGTTTACGGTGAAGGTCTTGGAGCCGATTTTCCCTGATAAAAGCAAGAATCGAAAAGTTGAGGTGGATGAGCTTATCCACAAGAGCCATGCGGCTATGGAAAAGGCCGCGGGAATCATAGAAAACCCGTGGCCTGCAGTCCCGAATGAGTAGCCAATTTTAAATTTCTCAAAGATTTGTGAGCCTTTGCGAAACTTGAGACAGTCTAATGATATCTGCCGGAATTGAACTTTGCAGCTAATTTTTCGCGGTCAAAACGCTCCTTGAGTCGGGCAAACTGTTTCTTGGTATCGAGAGAGAAAGTCCCGTTCTGAATCCACGCGAAGTAGGAGGGTTCGGAGAAATACACCTCTCTCGCGGTCTTCCCTTTGTGCTTTCCGAAATTGACAACCTCTTCTCCTTTGTCGTTATAGATCAGGTGCCCGTCAAAGTCTACGAATTTCTTTGGAGCGAAGGAAGCAAGGGCGCTTACATCATTTTTCAGCTCGTTAGGGTAGCGGTCCAACTGGGCCTTGAGTACTTCGTAGGTGGCAACAGTGTCGGCCTCGGCACTATGGGCATTGTCGTAATCCTCTCCGCCACAATAGAACCTGTACGCGGCACGGAGGTTTCTGGGCTCCATTGCATGGTAGATGTTCTGAACATCCACCATCTTGGGGGAGTGTAAATCTACCCCAAGGTCCTTTCCGGCAAGCGCAGCTCTTTCGAACTCCTCCGCCAGCATCGGGAGGTCAAACTTGGCGGAATTGAAGCCTGCCAGGTCGCTGTCTCTGAGCCACTCGGCAACTTCAGGCGCAACATCATAGAAAGTAGGACAGGCAACAAGATCCTCATCCTTGACCCCGTTGACTTTGGAAGCCGCAGAATCAATAGGGCGTTGTCTGTGTGCCGAATAGTCCCAGGGCTTTATTTTCCAAGTCTTGACCCGCGTTTCCCCATCGGGAAATACCTTGACGAAACTGAGTTCTATAATGGAATCAACCGGAATATTCAGCCCCGTACTCTCAATGTCGAAGAAGAGCAGGGGTCTTTGCAGATTGAGTTTCATAAAACCTTAAGAAACCATAATTGGCATGATAATACCGCAGACCTTCTCCGTATCGCTTTCCTCATCGGAAGGAACAATCAGAGCGGCGCGGCGGGAATCGGCGAACTTCATCACCACATTCTCACAGGTCATGTTGCCTAGAATCTCGATGAGAAAACTACTCTTGAATCCTATACTCATCTCAGACCCATCGTACTCGCAGGAAAGCTTTTCGTAGGCAGCGATGGCAAACCCCAGGTCCTGTGCCGTGATTTCGAGTTGTGAAGGTTTGAGGGTGAACTTGATATGGTTGGAGGCCTTGTTGGCGCATACGGCTACCCTGCGAACCGAGTCAAACAGGCGTTCCCGCTCAATCTTGAGTATATTGGCGTTGTTCTGCGGGATAACGTTGCGGTAATTGGGGTATTTGGCCACGATGAGTCGGCATACCATCAGGTTCTGTCCGAATTCGAATACGGCGGTGCTGGTGTCGAATGTGACCTTGACATCCCCGTCTTCTTTCTCTATAAGGGACTTCAGCACTCCGGCAGGACGCTTGTGAAGGATGAACGAAGCTTCGATTGCAGTCTTGAGCGAGGCATCCGTATAGCAGATGAGCTTGTGCGAATCCGAAGCTACGAGGGTGGAACTCTCTGTCCCCATATCGAAGAAGATACCGTTCATCGCAGGCCGCATTTCATCCTCGGCGGTAGCATAAATGGTGCTTCCGATGCCTTTGGCAAGGTTCTCGGCAGGGAATACGACACTTTGGGCATTCTCCCCGGCCCCGTTTATGTCCGGATAATCCTCGGCAGGAAAGAAGGGAAGGATAGAATTACCGTTGTTCCAGATGCACTCGAAGGCACTGTCGGAAGTGGTCTTGATGTTGAGTGGCTGGTCCGGGATTGTCTTGATGAGATCCATAATCTGGTGGGCCGGAACGGCAATTGCCCCATCCTCTACACCATCTGCCTGCAGGGTGGACCGAAGAGTAAGCTCCTGGTCAGAAGCGGTGATTTGAAGATTCCCGTCCTTGAGCGTAAAAAGGAAATTCTCAAGTATAGGCAGGGAGGATTTGGCAGGAACAGCCTTCGATACATCCATTATGCCCTTGAGAAGTTCAGAACTTGAAATATTAAATTCCATATGGTAGATTATTACTGATAACAGTCAGTCGCAAATATAAGAATTATTCTCCAACACTTGGCACATTATTTGACTTCTTTGCGTGGTTTTCCAAAGAAAAGAGCCACTTTAAAGCTAACTATTATTAGACTGGAATATGTTCAAACGTTTATCTACACTTGCCGCAGCCGCCCTCCTTGTCACGGCTGTGCCTGGTTTTTCTGCCAATTTGGCAGAGTCCCAGACTGACTATCCTGATTTTACTTATGCAGCCGAGCATGCCGTAGAGGCCGTGGTTTATGTTGAAGTCACGCTTACCCAGACCTATCAGACACCCCAGATTGACGACCCGTTCTTCCGCTTCTTCTTCGGCGATGAGGGTACGACTCCCCGCAGCCGTGAGCGTAAGGCCAGCGGCTCCGGTGTGATTATCCGTCCTGATGGCTACATCGTCACAAATAACCATGTAGTGGCAGATGCCTCGAAAGTAAGAGTCACACTCAACAACAACATGTCCTATGACGCGACAGTGATTGGAACCGACCCCGCTACAGATGTTGCCCTGATAAAGATTGAGGCCAAGAATCTTCCTACCCTTCAATTCGCTGATTCGGACAAGCTCAGACTCGGCGAATGGGTACTCGCAATTGGATCCCCGTATGATTTGCGCTCCACGATTACCGCTGGAATTGTCTCTGCCAAGGGCCGTTCGATGCCTAATTACACTGGGGAGTTTAAGATTGAGTCCTTCATTCAGACCGATGCTGCCGTCAATCCCGGCAACTCGGGAGGTGCCCTTGTCAACAAGAAAGGAGAACTCGTGGGTGTCAACACCGCCATCATTTCGCAGACTGGCTCGTACACGGGCTATTCCTTTGCAGTCCCTTCCAATATAGTTAAGAAGACCGTGGCTGATATTATGGATTACGGCTCGGTGCGCAGGGCGAAACTCGGAGTTACCATGCAGGCAGTTGATCAAAAAATTGCCGATGATTTGAAACTTTCTTCTCTTGATGGAGTATATATTGTTGAGGTTAGCAAGGGCGGTGCCGCGGATAAGGCGGGTATTCGCAAGGGTGACATCCTTTTGAAGGTGGATTCCCACGATGTCAAGGGTACTTCTTCTCTTCAGGAGATTGTCAACGGTTATCATCCCGGCGATGTTGCACAGGCCGTAGTACTTCGTGATGGTAAGCGTCTTACGCTTAAGGTTACTTTCACTGGAGACGCTCAGCCTACCGGAACGGCGCTTGATGATGGGACTGTAGCTTTCTACGGAGCGACTTTGCGTACGGCTCCTGCCAAGACACTTTCCGCGCTTCGCATCAAATCCGGAGTTGAGGTGGTGAGTGCCGGCAGTGGAAGACTTGCTGCTGCCGGAGCAGAAGACGGACTGATAATCCGCTATGTCAATGACACCCCTGTCAGCAAACCTCAGGATGTTGTGGATGCTGCGGCGAAGGCCAAGAGGGCTGTGGTTATTGAAGGTGTAACTCCTTCAGGCCGTTCGGTATTCTTCGCACTCGCCAAGGAATAAAGGATTGAAGGATATCTGTTAATGCGGGTCCTCGGTCTCAGACTTTGGATCCGCATTTTTTATAAGGAATAAATGAGTAATCCAGGATAGTGCGAAGGAAGAATTTTGCAAGCACGCACAAATCTTTGAACAATAACAATTTTTTGCTTGCAAAATGCGAGGTTAGAGACCGTTAGGCCGACAGAAAGTCCTCTCCCCGAGGGAGAGGATTTAGGAGCGGGGCAACGTTGGAAGAAAAGATAGTGCGAAGGAAGAATTTTGCAAGCACGCACGAATCTTTGAACAATAACAATTTTTTGCTTGCAAAATGCGAGAATGAGACAATTAAAAATTACAAAAAGCATTACCAACCGCGAAAGTGCCTCACTCGACAAATATCTTCAGGAGATTGGCAGGGAGGAACTGGTCTCTCCCGAGGAAGAGGTCGAGCTTGCCCAGCGTATTCGCAAGGGGGACGAGGCTGCACTTGAAAAACTTACCAAAGCCAATCTTCGCTTTGTCGTGTCAGTTGCAAAGCAGTATCAGAATCAGGGACTCAGTCTTCCGGACCTCATCAACGAAGGCAATTTGGGCCTTATCAAGGCAGCTGAGAAATTCGATGAGACAAGGGGATTTAAGTTCATCTCCTATGCTGTGTGGTGGATTCGTCAGAGCATCCTTCAGGCTCTGGCCGAGCAGAGCAGAATCGTTCGTCTGCCCCTCAATCAGGTCGGGTCGCTGAATAAGATTAATAAGGCACTCTCCCGCTTTGAGCAGGAGAATGAGCGTCAGCCTTCCACCGAGGAACTTGCTGCTATGACCGATATTCCAGCAGACAAGATTGCCGACACCCTCAGGGTATCGGGGCGTCATGTCAGTGTGGATGCGCCCTTTGTGGATGGCGAAGAAAACAGTCTGCTGGACGTGCTGCCCAATGAAGATTCGCCTATGGCCGACAAAGGCCTTACCAACGAGTCCCTCAGTACGGAGATTGAACGGGCGCTTCAGATTCTGACTCCCCGCGAGAGAGAGATTATCAAGTGTTTCTTCGGAATCGGCTGTCAGGAAATGACCCTCGAAGAAATTGGCGAGAATTTGGACCTCACCAGGGAGCGGGTTCGTCAGATAAAGGAGAAGGCTATCCGCAAACTCAAAAAGCCTTCAGCAAGTGTTTTACTCAAATCTTACCTCGGCTGATGGCTACTAACTCCCTGCAGGAGAATATAGCGCAGACTATCTCCAAACTATACAATACCACGGTTGAGGCAAGTGCATTGCAGTTTGTCCCAACCCGAAAAGATTACAGCGGGGATTATACTCTCGTTGTTTTTTCTTTGCTCAAAATTAGCCGCAAATCCCCCGAACAGACTGCGGAGGAGATAGGAGCATACCTCAAATCCAATATGGAAGAGCTTGACTCCTATAATGTGGTAAAAGGCTTTCTCAACCTTTCCCTCTCCCAGAAATATTGGAAAGGGAAGCTGTCAGGGTTAGCTGCTGATCCTGATTTTGGAACTTTCCCCTCCACTGGAAAGACCATCATGGTGGAGTTCTCTTCTCCAAACACCAACAAGCCCCTTCATCTGGGACATGTGAGAAACAACCTACTCGGCTGGTCGGTGTCCGAACTTCTCTCTGCTACAGGCAATAAGGTGATTAAGGCTACCCTTGTCAACGACAGGGGCGTGCATATCTGCAAGAGCATGTATGCCTGGCAGAAGCGCTTCAATGGGAAGACCCCCCAGTCTACCGGTATCAAGGGAGATCACCTCGTAGGTGACTGCTATGTCGAATATGCGAAGATGGAGAAGGAAGACCCCTCGGTCAGCGAAGATGTACACAAAATGCTTCGGGACTGGGAAAATGGGAATCCGCAGGTTCGAGCCCTCTGGAGGATGATGAACGGCTGGGTCTTGGACGGATTTGAGCAGACTTACAAGTCACTTGGAATCAGGTTCGACAGGGTATACTATGAGTCTCAAACCTATCTGCTCGGCAAAGAGCTGGTACAGAAAGGCTTGGAAATGGGTGTATTCCAAAGGGACCCCGATGGTTCCGTATGGTGTGACCTGACTGCCGATGGCCTTGATCGCAAACTGCTGCTCCGCTCTGATGGGACATCGGTGTATATTACCCAGGACCTCGGTACTGCAGAGAGCCGTTTCGCGGAGTATAATCTGGACTCTCATGTCTATGTGGTTGGAAATGAGCAGGACTATCATTTTCAAGTACTTAAGCTCATCCTTAGGAAACTTGGCTTTGACTGGGCTGACCGCATATATCATCTCAGTTACGGCATGGTTGAACTCCCGGAGGGCAAGATGAAATCCCGTGAGGGGACTGTGGTGGATGCCGATGACCTGATTGCGCAGATGTATGAGGAGGCCAAGGGTGCTTCCGAAGAGTCAGGCAAGTTGGAAGATGTGCCTTTGGAGGAGAAAGAAAAGCTCTGGCAGATGATTGGACTTGGGGCCCTTAAGTATTTTATACTCAAAGTCGATCCCAAGAAGACCATGCTGTTTAATCCCAAGGAGTCAATCGATTTCAATGGGAACACCGGTCCGTTTATCCAATATACCCACGCGAGAATTTGCAGTATTCTGCGCAAAGCTTCCGCTCAGGGCCTGTCTTCTGAAGTGCAGGCAGATGCTTCCCTGAAGGCCAGGGAAGTCAGGCTGATAAAGATGTTGGATTCATACCCTGCCAAAGTCGCTGAAGCTGCCAAGAGCCTTTCTCCTGCCCTTATTGCCAACTACTGTTATGACCTTGCCAAGGAATTCAATCAGTATTATCACGATACCCCTGTCCTTAGGGAAGAGAACGACTCCAACAGGAGTTTCAGGCTCAGTCTGATAAATCAGACTGCCCGGATTCTTCGCAAAGGGATGAAACTCCTCGGAATCGAACTTCCGCAGAGAATGTAGGGATAAAAAGTTGCGAATATGTTTTTTCTTTCACTTTTTTGCCCTATAATTGCATTCAAATCCGATGAGTGATGTGAGGATGATGCATGTGTCACACAAAGAGGTTTGAGTTAGTAATTTATTTCATCATTTATGCCAGTCGATAACAGGAAACGTCACCTAGTGAGTTATGAGAATATGTCCCCCGAAGTTGCTGCTGCCTTTGCGCGGAAGTATCCCAAGGGATTCAGTGATTATTTCGCCGATTTAGTAAAGTATCCCAGACCGGATGGTACGTCTTTCTATGCCGTGACTCTTGAGACCGAGGATGCGGTGTACCTTGTCAAAATCAAGGTGGATGTGGACGATGCCGATGATCTCGAACGCTGGCTTGAAGGTGAAGAAGAGGCTGAAAGTGAGCAGATTGCACCTGCTTCCGAAGACTCTGATTCGGGAGAGGCACTTCCGGATGACAATATTTCCCAGTACAACGCTGATGACGAACCTGCAGGGGGAGGAGAGGCGTAGAGGGCGCAGACTCCTGCTGCAATGATTTCAAAAGCCGGAGAATCCCGCAGATTGCTGTTGCTGAGCCTCCTTGTGGGGCTCTGCACTGGTTTTGCCGCAGTCCTTCTTCAGGAACTCATACACCTCGTGCAGTATGCCGTGTCTCCGCTTATGGAGATGAGCAGCCTGTGGAGAATAGTCTTGCCCGGGGTCGGGATGCTCTTCTCAGGCTTGCTTGTTCGCTATGTCATCAGAGACAATATCTCCCATGGCGTTACGAAAGTGCTGGTGGCTATTTCCACCAATGATTCCCACATAAAGCCCCACAATGTCTGGTCTTCTATCCTCACTTCATCCCTTACGATAGGTTTTGGAGGGTCTGTCGGAGCGGAAGCCCCGATCGTATATACAGGGGCGGCCATTGGCTCTAATATCGGCAGGCTCGGCAAGCTGTCCTATCGGGGAGTCACTGTCCTTGTGGGATGTGGGGCAGCAGGCGCTATCGCTGCGGTATTTAAGGCTCCGCTTGCGGGACTGCTCTTCACCCTTGAGATACTCCTTTTCAATATTTCGCTCGGAAGCATGATGCCAATGCTGCTTTCGACTGTGTCTGCCACGGTGGTCGCCTGTCTTTTCCAAGGGGTGGGGCCCTCCTTTGAGTGTACCCTGGAGCCCTTTGCACTGAAAAACATTCCTTTCTATATTGTGCTTGGGGCGATTTGCGGTTTGCTGTCGGTCTACTTCACGAGGACTACCCTCAAGCTTGAGGACCGGTTCTCGAAGTTCAGAAACCCCGGGCTGCGGTGGCTCCTTGCAGCACTGGGAGTTGGAGTTTTGGTGTATATCTTTCCTCCACTCTATGGGGAAGGCTATTCGGATATCGGAGCACTCCTGGTTGGAAAGATTGGAGATCTCGGGGATTCGCCTCTCTCCTTTGTCCTGTCTTCTCCCTGGGGAATTGTCATAGCCTTTGCCCTGATTATGTTTCTCAAGGTCCTGTCTATGACCCTGACCAATGCCGGTGGGGGAGTGGGAGGTACTTTCGGCCCGACCCTCTTTGTCGGGGCCATTGCCGGCTTTGTGCTTGCCAGAATATTTAACCTTACCGGCGCGAATGTGCTTTGGACTCTGCCGGAGCAAAACTTCGTCCTCGTCGGGATGGCAGCTCTTATGGCAGGGGTAATGCAGGCTCCTATGACTTCCATCTTCCTTATCGCTGAGATTACGGGAGGCTATGATCTGCTCCTGCCCCTGATTGCTGCTTCTGCCGTCTCTTTCGGGGTGACTCGTATCTGGGAAAGATATTCCATCTATTCCAAGCGAATAGCTCAAAGCGGGGAACTCCTTACCCATGATTCCGACCAGGCTGTACTTACCCTACTGAAAACCTCCGACCTTATTCGGGACAAGTATCCTCGTCTTTCGCTCAACGCTTCCTTGGGAGATATTATGAAGACGGTGTCAGATAGCACCGTGGCGGTGTTTCCGGTCGTTGACGCGGATGGAACTTTCCAAGGGCTGGTGGAGATGGATGATATACGGAAGCATATGTTCGACTCTTCGAAGTACTCCGATATTCATGTGTACAACCTTATGAAACAGCCGCTTGCCTATGTGGGCAAGGATGAGAAGATGTCATCTGTCCTGGATAAATTCGAGAAGACAGGTGCCTGGCGTTTGCCGGTAGTGGATGAGAATCGCAAATACCTTGGCTTTATATCCAAGTCGCGCATTCTCTCGGCCTATCGCGATGAGCTCAAGAATATCGCTTCTGAAGACTAGTTTATTTGAGGTTCCCTTTTTCAGCCCTGGCGACAGGCGTTTCAGATCAGCTTAAGTGAAATCCTCGAACGCTCCAAGTCTACTCCAATAACCTCGACCTTAACTTTCTGGTGCAGTTTGAGAACTCTCGAGGGTTCGGCTCTGTGCCCATGACCCATCTGTGAGAGGTGTATCAGCCCGTTTTCGTGGACTCCGATATCGACAAAGGCCCCGAAGGCCGTGATGTTGGTCACTATTCCCTGTAATTCCATCCCTTCCCGAAGGTCTGAAATTTCGTGTACCCCCTTGCTGAAATGAAACTCCTGTATGCCCTCACGGGGGTCTCTACCGGGTTTCTTGAGCTCCTCTATGATGTCGGTGATGGTGGGTAGGCCAATTGTGCCGCTGATGTAGTTATCGGCTTTAATCCCGGCGCATAGCCCTGCGTTGCCCACGAGCTGCTTTGTGCTTACCCCCAAATCCGCCGCCATCTTATCCACAATAGGATAGGATTCCGGGTGAACAGCGGAATTGTCAAGGGGATTACCGGAACCTTTTACCCGTAGAAAGCCTGCACATTGCCTGTATGTCAGGGCTCCAAGGCGGGGTACCTTGAGTAATTCCTCCCTGCTTCCAAAGCCCCCGTGACTTGTCCTGTATGAGACGATATTATCCGCGAGGCTTGGTCCAATGCCTGAAACATAAGCGAGCAGGAAGGCCGAGGCTGTCCCGAGATTGACCCCCACAAGGTTTACACAATATTCGACGACTTCCTCGAGCTTCTCTCTAAGCAGTTTTTGGTCTACATCGTGCTGATACTGTCCGATTCCGAGGTTTTTGGGATCTATTTTGACCAGCTCTGCAAGCGGGTCCATTAGTCTTCGTCCTATACTGACTGCCCCGCGCACGGTGACATCCTCGTTCGGGAACTCCTTACGGGCCGCCTCTGAAGCACTGTAGATACTTGCCCCGTCCTCGCTCACCATATGCACGGAGCAGCCATCGGGGAAACTGACTTTTCGCAGAAATTCCGCGGTCTCCCTGCCTGCAGTCCCATTTCCAAGGGCGACGGCTTCTATATGGTACTTGCCGGCTATGTCCTGTATGGCTTGCAGGGATTCCACCTTGCGGCTTTGCGGAGGGTGAGGATGGATTATGGTATGGTAGAGTAGGGACCCATCAGAGTCGAGTACTGCACATTTGCAGCCATTCCTGAACCCGGGGTCAATGGCAAGCACCCGTTTTTCCCCAAGTGGGGGCTCGAGGAGCAGCTGTTTGAGATTCTCTCCGAAAATCTGAACCGATTCTTCATCTGCCTTTGCCTTCGCCTCTTTGATAACTTCAGTTGTGATAGAGGTGTCAAGCAGGCGTGAGAGTGCGTCTTCTATAGCCAGTTTGAGGTGGTGGCCAAGTTCTCCCTGAGGCCGCGGCCGGCCCTTGAGAAAGAGTCTGAGCATCGACTCTTCGCAGCGGGAGCGGTCGCATTGCAGTTTGAGGTTGAGAATCCCTTCATTTTCGCCTCTAAGCAGGGCAAGGAGGTTGTGGGCAGGAATTCTGGCAAGCGGGTAGGAAAAGGAGAAATAGCTTTTCCATTTGTTCGCTTCTTCTTTGTCCAGGGCAGCTTTGCGAAGGGTGGAACTTATTTTTCCTTTTCGGTAAATATTTCTGACTGAATCTCTTATTGCAGCATTTTCGCTCAATCTTTCCGCTACTATATCCCTCGCTCCCTGAAGCGCTGCTTCCACTGATCGGACCTCGTCCGTGACAAACCGCTTTGCGTAGTCTGCGGGTGAATTGGTCTTTAGATTCCAAAGGGCATCAGCAAGGGGAGTGAGGCCTTTTGCAGCTGCCTGTGTGGCTTTTGTCTGTCGCTTTGGGCGGTAGGGCAGGTAGAGGTCTTCGAGGATGGTGGAGGAAGTGCAGTCGGCTATCTGCTTTCTCAACTCGGGGGTCATTGCTCCCGCCTGTTCTATAGTGGAGATAACGGTTTCCTTGCGCTGCTGCAGGGCAGTATAGACTTCGCTGAGATGTTTCGCTTCTGCCACCTGCGCATCGTTCATACCGCCGGTCTGCTCCTTGCGGTAGCGGCTTATAAAAGGTACGGTGTCCCCCTCGTCAAGCATGGAAAGGCAGTTCTCTACCTGCCATGGCTTGCAGCCGAGTTTGTCGGCAATCAGTGTAATGTACAGAGCGTCCATATTAGAACTTTCTGAATCTGAGCTTGATAACTCCCCAGAAAGCTTCTCCGAAGATACCGCCGGACATTTTGGAATTGCCCTTTTTACGATTGGTAAAGACAATCGGCACTTCCACTTCCTTGAAGCCTTTTTTGAGTGCGGTGTATTTCATTTCAATCTGGAAGCCGTAACCCTTCATCCTCACGGCATTCAGGTCAATGCCTTCGAGGACCCGTCTACTCCAGCAGACAAAGCCGGCTGTACTGTCCCTGATTCCGGTATGCAGGATTGTCCTGACATATACCGAAGCGTAGTAGGACATGAGAAGCCTGCTGATTGGCCAATTGACTATACTCACTCCATCAGCGTAGCGGGATCCGATGGCAAAGTCGTATCCTCCTTTTTCACAGGCCTCTACGAGGCGTGGCAGGTCGGCGGGACTGTGGGAGAAATCGGCATCCATCTCGAAGATATAGTCAAAATCCCCACGTAACGCCCAGTTGAACCCCTCTATATAGGCCGTTCCAAGTCCGAGCTTCCCGCTTCTTTCGATAAGGAAGAGCCTGTCGGGGTAGTCAGCCTGGAGGGCCTTGACTCTCTCTCCGGTTCCATCCGGAGAACCGTCATCCACTATGAGGACATGGTAGCTGTCCCCAAGGCTTAAGACGGCCTTGACAATATCCGCGACATTCTCTATCTCGTTGTAGGTAGGGATTATAACTATCTTACTGCTTTTTTTCATCGCACTCTTTGAGCATTTCTTTCACTGCTGCTTCCAATTGCCTGTCCCGTCCGGAAAGCATGTCTTCGGGAGTATTGTATACGAGGATATCCGGTTCGATTTGCAGGTTTTCAAGAGCCCTTCCTTCCTTGAGGCCCCAACTCGTCACCTGCGGAATCCCGAATACTAGGGTGGGGTCAATCTGGGTCTCCCACCACACGGCTGTCATTGTGCCGGGGACAGGAGCTCCGATGAGCTTTCCGATTCCAAGGGTCTTATATACATAGGGGAAGCCGCAGGCATCCGAATAATTGTCTTCTCCAATAAGTACGCAGCTCGGCTTGGTCCATTTGCTGTATGGTTCGGTTCCAATGTATTGTCCGCGCGGACGGAACTCAATGTAGGCCTTTCCACCGAGGAAAGTGGCAAGGTCGTCATGCAACCAGCCGCCTCCGTTGTGACGGGTGTCTACAATCAGAGCCTCGCAGCCGCGGTATTTTCCAAGTGCTTTGGAGTATACCTCCCTGAAACTGGGCGAATTCATCCCTTCGACATGTACGTAACCTATTCTGCCTCCGGAGAGTTCTTCCACCATCTTTTCTCTCTGTCTTACCCAGCGTTTGTAGAGCAGGGGAGAGTCCGAAGTGAGGGTTTCAACGAAGAATTCGGCTTCGCCCTTATGCTTTTTGACCTTGACGAGAATCCTTTCTCCGCCCAGTCCCTTTAGGGCCTCGTACCAAGCCGTGCTTTCAGGGATGTCTTTCCCGTTGATGGATAGGACGATATCCCCGCCGGTAATCTCATTGTCGGCAATTACCAGCGGGCTGCCAGGGAGTACTTCCGCAATCCGCAGGCCTTTCCCCGTATAGCTTTGGTCGAAGATTACTCCAAGCCTTCCCGCCTGGACACTGCGCGATGACCCGCTGCGGTACCTTGCGCCGGTGTGAGAGGCATTGAGCTCTCCAAGCATTTCACTCAACAGGTCCTGGAAGTCGTAATTGTTGCTGATATAGGGAAGGAAGCGAGAGTAGTTGTCCTTCATGTCCTGCCAATGGACTCCGTGCAGATTCTTATCGTAGAACTTCTCACTGACCTGTTTCCACGCATGATTGAAGATGTACTCCCTCTCCTTTGCCGCCTGGTAGTCGTAGCGGGAAGAGAAAGTGATATGCTCGGACTTGTCGGAGGCAGTGTTCAGCTTGCTGATTCCGCCCCGTGATACGATGTAGAGGCTCTTGCCGTCTTTGGATGGAATAATGCTTCCGCCCCCACCGGCTGAAATGGTACGAATGTCTCCCGACTTGGTGTCCATCTTGCAGAGATCCATCCCCTTGTCTGCCAGTCTTGAGAAATAGAGGCTCTTTCCGTTTTCCGAGAGGTAGTAACTCCCTATGCGCCCGGAGCGGGGAGTGATGCGTACCGTGCGGTCATCTCTATGCTCCAGGTCGAGGCTTGCTCCCTTTTTCACGGCCTTCACCGAGTCCTTTTTCTCTTCTTTCTTCTCCTTTGGAGTCTCGAGCAGTTTGTCGAGGCTTTCGTCTTCCTTATCGCGGATATATTCCCTATAGGCCTTGCCATCGAAGAACATTGCGTAGATATCGTCTTCTGCACCCCAGCTTCCGTGGCTGCGGTACCCGTTCCTGTCCGATGTGAAAGTCATGGCCCTGCCGGAAAGCGCCCAGCTGAAAGTCCCATCCGAGTATCCGCTGCGAGTGAGATTGGTCACTTCGCCGCTTTCGATGTCGATGAGGGCGATGTCGCTATTGTTCCACCCACCGTCTCCCTGCCAGGTGGTAAGCAGGCTTCTGCTGTCCGGACTCCAGTCGAAGTCGAGATCTCCGTCGGAATAGGAGTAATTGACTCCCTTGAGCAGGGATTTCTCCTTCCTGGAAGCTGTGCTTCTGATTACGAGTTCGCTCCGATCCCTGAGGTATGCTACCCATTTGCCATCGGGGGATACCTGTGGCTGGAAGCAGGTCTGGCCTTCTGGGGTAAAACGGCTCTCTTTCGTGTTGTAGGAGAAGGTAAAATATTTGTCATCCTTGCCACAGAGTTCTGTCTTCCATATTGCCCATTCCCCGTTGCGTTCCGCGGCATAATAGAGTGTCTTGCCATCGGGGGAGAAACTCACTCCTCTCTCCTGAGAAGGCGTATCGGTGATGCGGCGCGTGGTCTTTTGCTCGGGGGCGATTACATAGACATCTCCATGGGCTACTACGGCAATCTCCTTATCGTTGGGACTTGGGTCGAGGGCGGTGATACCGGTCGAAATATTGCGTACTGCCTTGTCCCTGTCTGTCTTGTCCTTTGTCACGCTAATGCTGATTTCGCGCGGATCTTCCCCAGGAATGCAGGTGTAGACTGAGCCATTGTAGGAGAAAGCGAGGACATCGCTTGAGGATATGCTCAGGTTCCTGATCGGGTGGGTCGGAAGAGTAGTGATTTGTACGGGGTCTTCTGCTGAGGATGAGCCTTTCCAAACGTTGAAATTTCCGCCTTGTTCACTTAAATAGTAAAAATGTTTACCATCGCTGGAAAACAGTGGGTTGCGGTCTTCTCCAGCGAAAGATGTGAGTTTAGTAAACACTCCGTCCTTTACTTTCCAGATATCGCGGGTGACTGACGATGTGTGGTGCTTGCGGAGGGGGTCTTCATAGCCTTTGCAGTCTTCGTAAAGTACAGTTCCGTCGGGGGCAATCGAGAGATTGGAAACAGGCAGTGAGCTGACTAAGGTCGAGGCTCCTCCCGAGAGCGGAACCTTATACAGCTGGGGATCTCCGGGGAATCCGTCATACTTGCTGTCGGCCTGAATATTGGCCGAATAGTAGACATAGCCGTCAGAAGATACGAAGAGGGGAGTCTCGTTTCCGCCCCAGGTAGTGAGCCGTGTTGGGGCTCCGCCTTTTGCCGGAATTTTCCAAATGTCTTTGGACAGTTCTCTTGTAGAGGAGAAGATGATTTCTGCTCCGTCCCTGCTCCAGATTGGGTCACTTTCGTATGCGGGATCTGTGGTCAGCTGTAAAGCTGCTCCGCCTTGGGCTGAAACCGTGAAGATGTCTCCCTGATATGAAAATGCAAGGAGAGAGCCGTCAGGGGATATTGCGGCTTTTCTAATCCAAAGTGCTTCTTCTGCACCTGCGGCATTGCCAATAAAGATGAATGCTGCGGATAGAGTCAATAAAAACTTTTTCATCTCGAATAAATACAACTCACAAATCTACACAAAAAGCACCTCACTTGCAACGTCAGAAGCAAGGGAATGTGCGGAGGAGTGTTTTGCTTGGTGCCGGCAGATTCCTGCGCGGCTCCAATTATCTCACCGGGTGAAACTGGCATACGCGGTTCAGATATTGTCACTAAGGGGAAACTGGCCTGTGCAACTCTGATATAGCTACCGTGCGAAACAGACCTGCGCAGCCCAGATATTGTCATTGAGGGGAAACTGGCGTTTGCATTATTTGGGATATTTCCGTATCTTTGTCCGCTTTTTCCAAAGGGGCTTTCGCCCAAGGGATTCTTTTGAAACAAAATATTTTGATATATGGCAAATAAGACTGAAAAGAACGAGAAAATCCGTCAGCAGGAAGTGCAGGAGAACATTTCCAAGTCGGATGAGTTTTATAGGGCACACAAGAAGACAATTTGGACTGTTGTCATCTGTATCGTCGTTGTAGGCCTGGGAATTCTCGCTTACAGTAACTGGGTTTATGCTCCGGCCGTCAGGGAGGCACAAGAGGCTGCTTTCTCCGCCGAAAATGCTTTTGCTCGCGGCGAATTCCAGCTTGCCCTCGATGGGGACGGGACTTTCCTTGGATTCACTGACATAGTGGATCAATACGGCAAAAAGGCTGGCAAATCCGTTTATTTCTATGCAGGAGTCTGCGAAGCCCAGCTTGGAAATTGGGAAGAGGCTCTTTCGTACCTTAAGAAATACAAGGGGTCTGATAAGATTCTCGCCGGCAGGGCTCTTGCCCTTGAAGGGGACTGCTATAGTGCCCTCGAAGATTACGATTCAGCTCTAAAGCTTTATAGAAAGGCTGCTGCCAAATCCGACAATGTCTTTGCTGCCGCCTATCTGATTAAGGCTGGAGAAGTCTGTCTCAAGACAGGGGATAATGCCGCGGCTCTTTCTCTCTTTGAAGAGGTTAAGGACAAATACCCTCAAAGCATAGAGGCTTACGATATTGACAAATACATTGAACTCGCAAAGTAAGTCCTATGGGAAGAGCGTTCGAATTTCGTAAGGAGCGTAAGCTCAAGAGGTGGGGGCACATGGCTCGCACTTTCACTAAACTGGGCAAGGAGATTACCGTGGCTGTAAAGCAAGGCGGACATGACGTGACGGGGAATCCTCGTCTGCGTGCTTTGCTTGCCGAGGCGAGGGTGGAGCAGATGCCCAAGGAGAATATTGAAAGAGCCATTAAGAAGGCTACTGAGAGTAAGCAGGGTGATTTCAAGGAAGTTGTTTATGAAGGGTACGGTCCTTATGGTATCGCTTACCTTGTAGAAACGGCTACTGACAATACTACCCGCACCGTGGCTAATGTGAGGTCGTATTTCAATAAGTGCGGCGGTACTCTTGGCACCAGTGGTTCCGTTGCCTTTATGTTTGACCATAAGTGTGTGTTCCGTATAGCCGGGAGGGAGGGGATTGATCTTGACGAACTCGAGCTCGAATTGATTGACTACGGGGCAGACGAGGTCTTTGAGGAGATTGAGATGGATAAGGACGATAACGAGAAGAAGGTTGTGGTCATCTACGGCGACTATTCTTCCTATGGGCAGATTCAGAAATATATAGAAGACAATGGTTACGAACTTATTTCGGGTGGATTTGAGTGGCTCCCTACCGTAGAGCTCAAGGATGTAACCCCTGAACAGCGTTCGACTCTCGACAAACTTACCAATATGCTCGAGGACGATGAGGATGTGACTAATGTCTATACTACGATGAAGCCATCAGATGACGAATAGTCAGATTCTACAGGTTAATCAACGGGTGGGAGAGTCTCTTTCTCACCCGTTTTTTATGCGGGGCCGTTCCGGTGCTCCGCTCCTGCTCATTCTGCTGTTGTCACCGTCAGCAAAACCGCCTTTTTACTCACGGAATGCCCTCACCACACTGCGCCGGCGGGAGCGTGCTCTTCAGAGCCGCACGAACCCGCCCAGTGA
>CAZSMO010000007.1:0-92130 GCA_964608175.1 uncultured Muribaculaceae bacterium
TGCGGAATCAACACGCAGTTACTCAACTATAAGTCCAGCGAGTTCTCATTGAGCAGGAAGTCGTAAATACTCATAGTGGTGATGCCGTTATCATCCCTGTGGACGAGCGAAGGCTCTCCAAGAACTATTATCTTCTTGAATGAATCATCGATATTGATAAGAGAGTTCTTTTCCTGCCTTATTTTCTCTTCACTGGGCAACCGCCATGCAGATTGAACATAGTATCTTCTACTGCCAAGATTGCACACGAAATCGACTTCATAGTTAACCTGTTTTCGTAATCCGTCTTCTTGTGTCTTCCTTACCGGCACCATACCGACATCCACATTGAATCCCCTGCACCTCAATTCATTGTAAACAGCGTTTTCCATCAGGTGAGTTTTCTCGTCCTGCCTGAAGTTAATGCTGGCGTTCCTCAGCCCCAAGTCCGAAAAATAGTATTTCATGGGAGAGCCGATGTATTTCTTTCCCTTGACATCATACCGCTCGGAGCGTTCAATAAGAAACGCATCACAGAGATAATCAATGTATTTGCTTATGGTGTCATCGGTGATACTGACTTTCTTGACGCTTGCGAAGGTGTTTGACAGTGTGAGTGGACTGGTAAAACCACCAATGTTTGAAGCCAGAATGCTGACAAGTTCACGCAGCTCTTCATCTCGCCGGATGTCATACCTCTCCTTGATGTCTTTGAGGTATGTCTCGGTAAAAAGAGACTTCAAGTATTTCGTTTTCTGTTCTTCAGTCTGCACGGACATAATGTATGGCAATCCCCCGTAAGTGAGATATTTCTCAAAAGAATTTTCTTGTGGGTCCGGGCTAACTGACATGTATTCCCTGAAATTCAGGGGATATATCCTAATCTCATCTCCCCGTCCGCGGAATTCAGTAATGACATCTTTCGACAAAAAACGGGCATTACTTCCGGTGACATAGATGTCAACATTGTGGAAGTTCAGGAATCCGTTCAGTACAAACTCAAATTGTGATACCAGCTGAATTTCATCCAGGATAATGTAGTAAAGTCTGTCGTCAGTAATCCGAGACTTCACGTATTTGTACAGTTCATCAGGGGAGCAGAGCGTCCGGTTTTCCCAATCATCCAGCTTGACTTCAATAAGATGCCTATCATCTACACCTTCTGATTTCAGCAAATCATGAAACAGTTTGAACAGAAGGTAGGATTTGCCGCACCTCCTGATTCCGGTGACGACTTTGATCAGCCCGTTCTGACGACTATTGACCAGGCGGGTCAGGTACAAATCTCTCTTGATTTCCATTTTAATCGAAATTTTCTGCCAATTGCCATTGATTTTCGATTACAAAGTTAGAAAACATTGAAAGACAAGCAAAATAATTCGTGAATTATTTATGCATTTCGCTGTCGTTGTTTTTGACGATAACTGTGGCTGCCTCCGTGTCACAGTACAGCGACCTCGCAACATCGCCAACCTTGGCGCATTCAATGGCGGTGATTCTGGCGATGATTCATCCATTGGAAATCAAAGGATTAGTTATTTAGAGAGCCAAATTAAATTGGATTTTGGCGATGATTTTGGCGATGAAAAACAGGTTTACACCGTATTATGGCATCACCTGAAAATCAGTCAGCCTCAAATCGCAAAGATCACCAGAATAAGTCCCCGTTCAGTCTCGCGCATCGTCGATTGCCCTGCGTTGGCCCTTTAGATATGTAGCAGCTCCAGCCGGAGACGTTGTGCCAGCGGTCGCCGTTTCCGACGGCGTTGACATGGATAGAGACGAGACAGACATTGCGACGGCCGATTTCAGCGCAGAAGCGGTTGACCCTTCGGCAACGCTCCGATAGGAAAATGTCCTCTATCTCCGGCACAAGCAGCGAAGCGAAGAAATGTTCTGATTGGAGATCGGCCACGACGCGGGCGGCGATTTCACGATTGTAGGCGTATTCCAGAAGACGGCTGTCGGGAGACCGCTTGCCTTTGGTCTCAATCCCGTGTCCGTTGTCGATAAGGATTTTCATAGTCTGTAACTTTATCGGGTTACAGGTAGGCAATCCAAATATAGCGAAAATTGCCCGGAAGTGAAAAATTCAGTAACTTCGCCACCGAAGATGCCGCAACAAGCGGTTCTTTAAAATTGCTTGGGTCCGGAGTCACGATGCGACATCGTCTCCGGGCCTTTACCTTTTGCCGTCAGAAAAAATCAAAAATGTAGGCACAATGTAGGCACATCCGAATACGCCAACCGCCTCCCAGATACCTGGAAGGCGGTTTTCCGTGGAGCATAGGAGGGTCGAACTCCTGACCTCCAGATTGCGAACCTGGCGCTCTACCAACTGAGCTAATACCCCGATTGGGACTGCAAATTTACAATTTTTCTGCATTAACACAAAACTTGATGAACACAGGGGCAAGCGCGTCAATTTTTGGCATGCAATTGTGACCTGCCTGCTTCCTCGGCGTGGCTCGGCTTCCTGCCCAATACTTCCATAGCCACATTCTTCGCTTCCTGCAATGGCTCGTGCACGGCTCCGCATTGTAGTGCCTCCGTGGCACATTTTTGCACTCACCGGACTTCTCCCGACCGCGTTGAGTGTGGCATCCTCACTACAGGCCCTTTTGCGGCAGGCGGCTGCACTGAGCATTTCATGAAGAGGCTCTGCTACCGCTGAACCGTGGAGCAAAGGCCAGTGCTCATCCCAGACAAAGGCAGTTTACAGGATGGGGGAGCAAGATTCTGGCGCGGGATTTCACTTTCCACACTACCATGACACAGAAGGAATTTAAAAAGTAGGGCATTTCGGTTGAAATTTACCGCGTCTCCCAAATGATGGATTTTTTGACAGATGCACACAAAATACCAATAAATTGCGATTGCATTGTGACGTGGTTTTGGTGACATTTGCATCGTGAAAGTTTCCCGCAAAAACGGGAAGAAAAAAGTTAATTATGAAAAAGACAATAGTTGTTTACGGTTCGACCACCGGTGTCTGCCAGGATTTGGCGGAAAGGATTGCAGCCAAGCTTGGTGGAGTAGAAGTAATTAGCGCAGCAGAGCTCACTGCTGCCTCCCTTAATGCTAATGATAATCTGATTCTTGGAACTTCGACTTGGGGTGAAGGCGATGTGCAGGATGATTGGTTCGATGCACTCGATACCGTCAAATCGACTGACCTTAGCGGGAAGACTGTCGCGATTTTCGGCTGCGGAGATAGCGTTTCTTACGGAGATTCGTTCTGCGGTGGCATGAAAGCCATTTACGATGCCGTCAAGGCGGTCGGAGCAAAGCTTATCGGGGAAGTTGATGCGAGCGGGTATAGCTTTGACTCGTCCGACGCCGTTGTCGATGGCAAGTTCGTCGGACTCGCCCTTGATGAAAACAACGAATCTGACAAGACCGACTCAAGGATTGATGCTTGGGTTGCTGAAATCAGCATAGAACTCTAATTTGACTCCTGCGGGCCGAGCTGCCCGCTTGTATACATAGTTTTAATAAGTTTCGCAAATCCGAATGAGCCACGATGTGAATTGTGGCTCTTTCATTTTTTAATCTTTATCGCGCAAGGAGTCCTTGTTAATTACTCAACAATTTTTATCTTTGTTACCGGGGTTAAACGAAGGCCCCCATACATTATTATGATACTACAGGCTTGGCACATTTGGATTATTGTAGCGTTAATCTGCTTCATAATTGAGATTTTTACCAGTGGCTTTGCAGTCGCCTGCTTTAGCATAGGGGCGCTGTTCTCGGCTCTAGGAGCGGGACTTGGGCTCAATCTCGTCTGGCAAATCATTATTTTTGCCGTCTTTTCGATGCTCGCCTTTATATTTGTGAGGCCTCTTGTCTTGAAGGCCTTTTTCAAGAAAGGCGAGAAAAAGACTAACGCAGATGCTCTCATCGGCAGGCGGGGAAGAGTCTCGCAAAGCATAGACTCGCAGAGCGGCACCGGCAGAGTACGACTCGACGGAGATGACTGGAAGGCTGTCAGCAGCGATGGAAGTTTCATCCCTGAAGGCAGCATCGTGACGGTTATCAGTCGCGATAGCATTATTCTCACTGTACAGAAGGACTGAAACAAAATAGCACAATATGGTAGGAACTTACATTATCATCGGCATTATAGTATTGATAGTGCTGATTTTCGTGGGAAAGGGTTTGGTCATTGTCCCTCAAAGTGAAACCCAGATTATTGAGCGTCTTGGCAAATACCACAAGACCCTTCCTTCCGGAATCAATATTATCTGGCCGATTCTCGACAAGCCAAGGGAAATCTACTACAGGTATGTCTATGTTAATTCGGCTGGGAGACAGCTGGTCAGTCACCGGATGACCAACAAAATTGACCTGCGCGAGCAATTAATTGACTTCCCACCGCAGAGTGTCATCACGAAGGACAATGTGATGACCAGCATTAACGCCATCCTCTATTATCAGATAATGGATCCCGTGAAGGCCGTTTACGAAATTGCCAACCTTCCTGATGCCATTGAGAAACTTACTCAGACGACCCTGCGCAATGTCATTGGCGAACTTGAATTCGATGAGACTCTTACTTCTCGCGACACTATCAACAGTAAGCTTCGCGATGTGCTCGATGATGCTACCAATAAATGGGGGGTGAAGGTCAACCGCGTTGAGGTCCAGGATATTACCCCGCCGGCTTCCGTCAAGGATGCGATGGAGCAGCAGATGCAGGCCGAAAGGGAAAAGAGGGCGAAGATTCTCCGTGCCCAGGGAGAGAAAGAGGCTGCGATTCTGAATTCAGAAGGAGATAAGGCGGCCAGAATCAACCAGGCCGATGCAGACAAGCAGACTAACATCCTTCTTGCCCAGGGTGAGGCCGAGGCAAAGATTGCTGTAGCTAATGCTGAAGCTGAAGCTATTCGAAGGGTCGCGGAAGCCATTGGAAATTCTGATATTTCTCCGGCTAACTATATGCTGGCAGAGAAATACATAAGTGCCCTCAAGGATATGACGGCAGGGGATCAGACCCGTACCGTCTACATGCCTTACGATGCGTCTTCCTTCCTGTCCAGCTTAGGCACCATCAGTGAACTTTTCAAAGACAAAGTTCCTCAAAAATAATATACAATGAACGACAAATCCAGAATCTGGCTTGGAGTATGCATAATGCTCGGCCTCGTGTTTGTTGGAGCAATGATTCCGACTGCCGTTACAAAATTTAAGAACTACGACCGCACGGTGACTGTCAGAGGTCTCTGTGAGAAAGAAGTCAGTGCCGATAGGGTAATCTGGCCTATTGTCTGCAAAGTGGCTGGCAACGACCTGGCCGCTTCCTACAAAGAACTTGAGCACCAGCAAAGCGTTATACGTAATTTTCTTATTAGTGGAGGCTTAAGCGAAGAAGAGATTACCCCGGGAGCTGTAGAAGTATCTGACAAGAATACCGAGAATTACTCTTCGGATCAGCGTATGCGTTTCATCCTAAAGGGTGTACTGACCGTGTGTTCCAAGGATGTGAACAAGGTCAGGGCTTTGGTTGAGAGGCAGAATGAATTGGTCGGAAAGGGGATTGTCACAGTGAACGATTGGGAGAATCAGATTCAATACAGTTTCACTTCGCTTAACGACATCAAGCCCGAGATGGTAGAAGAGGCGACGAAGAACGCGAGGGCAGTGGGGGAGAAGTTCGCCAAAGACTCCGGTAGCTGCCTCGGAAAAATCAAAACGGCCTCCCAGGGACAGTTCTCAATCTACAATCGTGATGACAATACCCCGTGGGTGAAGGAAGTTCGGGTGGTAACTTCGGTGACTTACTATATCGTGGATTAGTAAGTCAGGTTTCGAAAGTCTTCGTCAACTGATTTGCGCCTGCTGATGGGGAAATCCTTTCTGCAGGCGTTTTTCTCTTAAAAAAATCCGAAATTATTTGGAATATTCGCGATTAAACAATACCTTTGCAATCCCTTTCGGGGGTTGGAAGACTCGTTAGCTCAGTTGGTAGAGCATCACACTTTTAATGTGGGGGTCTCGGGTTCGAGCCCCGAACGGGTCACAATAGCGAGCGCCCTTAGCTCAGCTGGTAGAGCAACTGACTCTTAATCAGTGGGTCTAGGGTTCGAATCCCTAAGGGCGCACTAAAAAAGTCCTGGAATGTTATTCCGGGACTTTTTTTTGATTTCATGCGCGCCCTTATAGTGTCTTATCTCCATGCTTGGAGGATAGGAGAGCGGAGTCCGCGCAGTTACAGTTCCTTACTCCTCCTTCTTCAAGGCCTTTTCGGGTTTCATCTGAGGGAAGAAGAGGACATCCTGGATGGCGGTCTGCCCCGTCATAAGCATTGTCAGGCGATCGATTCCCATGCCAAGTCCCGAGGTCGGCGGCATTCCGTACTCGAGGGCCCGAACGAAGTCCATATCGATATACATAGCCTCGTCATCGCCCTTGCTCTTTAGCTTTGCCTGCTCCTTGAACCTTTCGAGCTGGTCTATCGGGTCATTGAGTTCGGAGTAGGCGTTGCAAAGCTCCTTCCCGCAGACGAAGAGTTCGAAGCGTTCGGTAAGAGTCGGGTCGTTGCGGTGGCGCTTGGTAAGAGGGGACATTTCCACGGGGTAATCGGTCACAAAGGTCGGGGCAATGAGATTTTTCTCACAATACTCCCCAAATATGGCATCAATGAGTTTGCCCTTCCCCCAGCCGGGCTCCACCTCCACGGACAGGTCAGCGCAGGTCTTGCGAAGCTCAGCTTCGTCCATTCCCTTCACATCGACTCCTGCGTATTCCCTGATGGCTTCGAGCATAGGGAGCCGGCGGTAAGCTCCAGCGAAATCGACTTCGTACTCGCCGGCCTTGACCTTGGTGGTGCCGTTGACTGCCACCGCCACTTTCTCAAGCATTTTCTCCACGAACTCCATCATCCAGATATAGTCCTTGTAGGCTACATAGATCTCCACACAGGTAAACTCCGGATTGTGGGTCTTGTCCATACCCTCATTGCGAAAGTCCTTGGCAAACTCGTAGACTCCGTTATAGCCACCCACGATGAGTCTCTTGAGGTAGAGTTCGTTGGCGATACGGAGGTAGAGGTCGATATTGAGGGCATTGTGGTGGGTGATGAAAGGACGGGCAGCGGCACCTCCAGGGATACCCTGCAGAATCGGGGTCTCCACTTCGAGACAGCCGGCTGCGTTGAAGTAGTCTCTCATCGTAGCGATAATCCTGGCTCTCCTGACGAAGACTTCGCGAACCTGCGGGTTGACAATCAGGTCCACATATCTCTGCCTGTAACGCAGTTCGGGGTCAGAAAAAGCATCATATACCACTCCGTTCTGCTCCTTGACGATAGGAAGTACCCGCAGTGACTTGCTTAACACGGTGAGTTCCCTGACGTGGATACTGAGCTGTCCGGTCTGGGTAATGAAAGCAGAGCCTTTCACTCCAATGATATCTCCTATATCCAGAAGCTTCTTCCAGACTGTGTTGTACATGGTCTTGTCTTCGCCGGAGCAGATTTCATCCCGTTTCACATAAATCTGAATCCTTCCCGTTGAGTCCTGGAGTTCTCCAAAGGAAGCGGCTCCCATTATTCTGCGGCCCATTATTCTGCCGGCGAGGCAGACATCATTGCAGTTACCTTCTTCCGCTTTGTATTCTGCCGCTACGCTCGCTGCCGTTGCATTGACGGGATAGAGGGCGGCTGGATAAGGGTCTATGCCGAGTTCGCGGAGCTTCGCGAGAGATTCCCTGCGGATTTGCTCCTGTTCGCTAAATTCTTGTGTCATAATATGATATCTTCTTCTTTTTCTTTAATGTCCCTGATACGAAGTTGAATGGAGCTGTTGCCCCGATAGTGGTTCTCTACGATGGAGTAACATACATCGAAGGGATTGCCGTGGCGGATGTATTCGAATTTGTCCGCCATGTTGAATGCGATAGATGGCATAGGGCGGGAGTAATCTTCCTGGATTAGGTCGAGCTTGAGGTGCATTCCCCCCGCCCCGACCATCCTGCCGCTCCCTTCATCGCAGACGCTGTCGGTCTCGAATATCGGATTCGGATTGCCGGGCCCGAAAGGCTGGAACTGCTTGAGAATGCGGAAAAATTTGGGGGTAATCTGCGAGAGATTGATTCGGGCATCGATGTCAATCTGGGGGATGGTCTGTTCTGGCTTGATTTTCCCTTCTACATAGGCATCCATCCTCTCGGCAAATTCGGGGAGATTCTCTTCCTTAAGAGTCAATCCTGCCGCATAGACATGCCCGCCGAAGTTTTCAAGCAGGTCAGCGCAATGCTCGATGGCATCGTAGAGGTCAAAGCCGGCGACGCTTCTGGCCGAGCCCGTTACGAAACCGCTCAGGGATTTGGTCATCACAACGGCCGGTTTGTAATAGGCCTCTACAAGTCGCGATGCTACAATCCCGACGACCCCTTTGTTCCAATGTGGGTTATAGACAATGGTCGCACCCTTGGAAGCGAGAGCTTTCCCGCTGCTTACCATTTCAAGAGCTTCCTTTGTAATCTCACGGTCGATGCTCTTGCGTTCGTTGTTGTTGTCGTTAATTTGAGCTCCAATCCGCATTGCAACGGCTTTGTCATGGGCGGTAAGGAGTTGGACAGCAAGTCTTCCGGTCTCCATCCTGCCGGCTGCGTTGATACGGGGCCCGATTTTGAAGACAATGTCATCGATACTCACGTGACCTTCTTCCAGACCGGAAAGCTCTATCATCGCCGTGAAGCCGTAGCGAGGATTCTCGTTGAGACGCTTGAGGCCGTAGTAGGCGAGGATACGGTTTTCGCCAGTCATCGATACCAGGTCGGATGAGATACTGACTACAAGCAGGTCAAGCAGGGGCTCGATGGTTTCAAAAGCTACGCCATGTCTTTGGGCATAGGCCTGGCAGAGTTTGAAGCCCACTCCGCATCCGGAGAGATCATCGTAGGGATAAGTGTTGTCCTCCCTTTTGGGGTCGAGTACGGCAATGGCCGGAGGCAGCTGTTCATCGGGCAGGTGGTGGTCGCAGATAATGGTGTCGATTCCGAGGTCTTTTGCAAGTGCGACCTTCTCTACTGCCTTAATCCCGCAATCAATGGTTATCAGCAGGGTAAAGCCGTGTTCCGCTGCCCATCTTATGCCTTTTTCCGAGACCCCGTAGCCCTCGTTGTAGCGATCCGGAATATAGAAGTCCAAGTCGGGGGTGAAATGACAGAAGAAGGACAGCAGCAGAGCAACGGCCGTCGTTCCATCTACATCATAGTCCCCGTAGACGAGGATTTTCTCATGAGATGCAATAGCCTTATCCAGTCTGTCCACCGCCTTGTCCATGTCCGTCATGAGGAAGGGATCGTGCAGGTCGGACAGCGAAGGACGGAAAAATTTCCTCGCCTGTGCGAAAGTCTCAACCCCTCTTTCCACAAGGAGGGAAGCCAATACCCTGTCGATACCAACTTCTGTCGAAAGCCTTTCTACCTTTTCGGGCTCAGGGGCGGGTTTGATTTTCCATATACTCTCTTTACTGCTCATTTTGAGGTTCCTCCATTGTGATGAGTCTCTGCCGAATCTCTTCTGCTATGACATAGGGAGCCTTGCCGTCGGCATCGACCGTTATTTCTGCAAGGGAATATACTGCCGTGCGTTCGTGCAGTCTTTCGAGCAGTTCTTCTCTGCCGGAATTGCTGGCAAGGGGACGGGCTTTGCTGTTTCTGCCTATGCGTTCAAGCAGACTGTCTTCGCTGCACTTAAGCCATACGCAGATGGTATCGCGCAGGATAAGATTCCTTACTGCAGCGATTTGAAGGGTCCCGCCCCCAAGTGAAAGCACGAGATCGGTATTTTGCAGTTTGTGCATTATAACAGCATCGCGTACAGCTTCTGCCTCGATTGCTCTGAAGGCAGTCTCACCTTCAGTTGAGAAGATTTCGCTGATTTTCAGCCCTTTCTTGTGTTCGATATAGCGATCCAAGTCCATGAATTCCCAATCGAGCAGAGAAGCCAGTTCTCTGCCGACCGTGCTCTTGCCCGAGCCCATGAATCCTGTAAGCGTAACTGTCAAAATAACGTAGGTTCCTCTATCTCAAGATCAGGGAGATTACTGGTATCTGTCTCGTCCTGAGCTTCAGGGATTTCTCCAAGATCGATTATATCGTTTTGCGCCGCCTCTTCCTCCTTTTCATGGGGCAGTGGAGTGATAAACTCTACCGAAGAGACTTCCAGACTATGGCATTTCTTCCCTTTGGCTCCAATCCCTTTCTTTGCAATCCATTCGTTAGCCTCGATGTCTTCCGGCTGTCTGTGAGCGGATTTTCCTCCGAAATGTACCCGGTAGCGGGGATATTCGTCATCACTGATGCCGATGAGTCGGGATTTGGGGGCAGCGGATATGAAACCAAGCGGAGTATTGTCACTTGGGACGAAGCTGAACCTTTTGACATAGAAAGCTTTTGTGGCACCATCCCAATACAGTGCAGTGTATACCTTATCAGGATTGAATTTCTCAATCGACAGGACCTCCCCCTGGTAGCGGTTCGATACATCGTAGGAGGTGGTATAATAAGTACCGTTGGTGAAGATGGCGAGCACCTTGTCATCGCCCTCAAAGGCTCCGAGGTATTCCCCTCGTCCTTCATCGTTGAGTTTCTGTATATCGGCATCGTACCAGATATCCTTGCCGGCGATGGTTGATACACCGGCCGATTTGAGGCTAATCTTCTGGATGGGGTTCTTGCTGACCATATTACCCCGTGTGCCTCTGCCCTTGATTGCGAGCTTGCTGAAATCGTATTCTATGGAACTGTGTTTGAGTTTCGGACGAGGTCTCAACTGAATCCTCACAGTCTCAGCCTCCCCATTGTGGTTGGCCGAGAACCAGATAATTTTCGACCCTTCCTCCCCAGTCGTTATATCGTATTCCTTGTCTTTTTGGACTGCCGTGATAGCGAAGCGCTTGGCGTAGTACAGCGAGGTCTTGCCCTGACGGTATATCACATTGTATACGGTCCGTTCGTCACCTTTGACATAGATTCCCACATAGAGGAGGTCCTTGCCGTAGAAGGCTTTTTGCTGAACCCTGCCGACCTTGTATTTGCCGTCTTTGCGGATGACGATAATCTCGGAGAGGTCGGAGCAGTCACAGACATACTGTATCCCATCTTCCCGTTTCAGCCCTATTCCGACGAAGCCTTCCGCCATGTTGGCGTACAACTTGGCGTTGTTGTTGATAACCTTGGTGGCAGCGATGGCTTCAAAGCCGGTGAGCTCGGTCTTGCGGGGCCAGTCGGCTCCGTATTTTTGCCTGAGGGAGGTGAACCAGTCTATCGTGTAGCGGACGAGATGATCCAGATTGTCCTGTACCTGATTCATTTCTGCTTCGATGGAAAGGATCTTCTCATCGATTTGCTTCGTGTCGAATTTGGATATCTTACGCACCGGCTTATCGACCAGCTTGTCGATATCCTCCATGACTACTTCTCTATGTAACAGGTCCTCATAGCCTTTCATCACTTTAAGGATGTCCTGCTTCTGATCTTCCCAGGTCTTCTGATCCTGCTCCAGAATCTTATAGACGCGATTCTCGAAGAAAATCCTTTCGAGGGAAGTGTAATGCCAGTCGTCCTCGAGTTCGCCAAGCCGGTACCGAAGCTGCGCTCCAAGCAGGTCCATCGTATGGCGGGTGCTGTACTCGAGGATATCGTTGACGGAGAGAAACTGAGGCTTGTCGTCTACTATGACGCAGGCGTTGGGCGCAACGGTTACCTCGCAGTCGGTGAAGGCGTAGAGTGCATCGATAGTCTTGTCCGGAGATACATCGGATGGGAGGTGAATGAGGATATTGACCCTGTCTGTAGTCATGTCCTCAATCTTCCGAATCTTGATTTTGCCCTTGTCTTTGGCTTTGAGAATGGAGTCGGTGAGCAGAGCCGTTGTCCTTCCGTAGGGAATCTCGGTAATGGCTATCGTGCTCTTGTCAATTTTCTCGATTTTTGCACGGATTTTCACGCTCCCTCCGCGTCTGCCCTGCATGTATTTGGAGCAGTCCGCATAGCCACCGGTCGGAAGGTCCGGATAGAGTTCATAGTCGCGTCCCTCGAGTATCGCAATCGAACAGTCAATCAGTTCGTTGAAATTGTGGGGCAGTATCTTGGAAGACATACCCACACCGATTCCTTCGGTGCCTTGGGCGAGCAGGAGGGGGAAGCGCACGGGGAGCTCCTTCGGCTCCCTGTTGCGCCCGTCGTAACTATTCATCCAGCGGGTAATCTTGGGGTCGAAGACGACCTCTTTCGCGAATTTGCTAAGCCTCGCCTCAATGTATCTCGGGGCTGCGTTGGCATCACCGGTGAAGATGTTTCCCCAGTTTCCCTGACAGTCGACGGTGTAATGTTTCTGGCCGAGTTGGACAAGGGCCCCTAAAATGGATGCGTCACCATGGGGGTGGAACTGCATAGCCTGGCCTACGATGTTGGCCACCTTGGTGTAGCCTCCATCGTCCATTCGGTACAGGGCATGCAGTACCCTTCTCTGTACAGGCTTAAGTCCGTCAACTATGTGCGGAACAGCCCTGCAGAGAATGACATAGGAGGCATAGTCGAGGTACCAGTCTTTGAACATTCCCGAAAGCTTGAACTTCCGGGCATCACTGTCAAGGAGTTTGTCGTACTTGCCTGATGCCTCTCCTTCTTCAACGGGTGCTTCCAGCTCGTTCTGATTGATTTCTTCAATTATATCCTGATTCTCTTCTATCATTCGCTCCAGTTTTTATTCTTCGTATCCGAATTTGCGCAGCTCTTTGCGATTTTCCCTCCAGTCGGGATCCACTTTGACAAAGGTGGAGAGGAAAACTTTCTTCTGGAAGAAATCTTCCATGTCCTTGCGCGCCTGAATGCCGACTTTCTTCAGTGCGGCTCCGCCCTTGCCAATCAGAATGCCTTTCTGCGACTCTCTCATTACATAGATGACAGCGCTGATTTCGTAGCGCTCGGTTCCCTCCTTGAAGCTCTCTATCTCCACCTGACAGGAATAGGGGATTTCTTCCTTGTAATTGAGCAGAATCTTCTCGCGGATGATTTCCGAAGCAAAGAAACGCAGATTGCGGTCTGTAAAAGTGTCCTTGTCATACCAGGGTGGAGCGGCTGGAAGTTTCTCCTTAATCTCCGAGAATATTTTGTCGAGATTGAAGCCTTCCTTCGCCGAGGCGGGGACGATGTCCGCCTTGGGAACCCGTTCCTTCCACCAATCCATCAGAGACAAAACCTTGGGCTGGGTGCTGATGTCTATTTTATTGATGACTGTAATGACAGGGCACTGAAGGAGGGAGAGTTTGTCCACATAGGCGGAATTCTTCTCCCTGTCCTCGACCGTATCGGTGACATAGAGCACGATATCGGCATCGGCCAGGGCATTGTCCACCTGATCTATCATGTCCTGCTGAAGGCGGTAGGCCGGCCGTAGGATTCCGGGGGTGTCTGTATAGACAATCTGGCAGTCGTCCGTGTTGACAATACCCATTATTCTATGCCTGGTAGTCTGCGCCTTGGCTGTGACGATGCTGAGTTTCTCTCCCACCATCGCATTCATCAGCGTGGACTTCCCGACATTTGGATTGCCTACTATGCTGACGAAGCCCGACTTAAACATAGGCCCCCATCTTGAGGATATTCACCTCTCCTTCAGAGAGCTGGCGCCACTGTCCCTTCTTGAGTCCTTTCTTGGTAAGACCTGCAAAATAAACCCTGTCAAGGGCTTTGACATCGTAGCCAAGGGCATCGAAGAGCCTGCGGACTACACGGTTTTTGCCTGAATGGATTTCAACTCCGAGTTTGCGGTGATCTTCGCTGTCAATGAATTCGACCTCGTCAGCCTTCTCTACTCCATCGGAAAGGGTTACGCCGGTGAGTACCTTCTCTCTATCTTCTTCGCTGAGGGGTTTGTCGAGGCTTACCTGGTATATTTTCTTTTTGTCGTATGATGGATGAGTGAGACGTTCGGCAATCTCCCCGTCGTTGGTAAACATCAGTACACCGGTAGTGTTCTTGTCGAGCCGTCCAACGGGGAAGACCCTGAACGGACAACCCTTGAGCAGTTCCATGACCGTCTTTTCGGCATGAGGATCACTTGCCGTAGTGACGTAGCCGCGGGGCTTATTCATTACGAGGTAGACTTTTTCCTCACCTTTGAGCCGTTCGCCATTGAAACGTACATCGTCTTTGCAGATATTGACTTTCGTGCCGAGTTCTGTCACCACTTCTCCGTTGACCGTTACTACTCCTGCCTGGATAAGCGTATCTGCCTCTCTACGGGAGCAGACTCCTGAATTGGCTATGAACTTGTTGAGCCGGACTTCTTCCTGAATGGGGATTTGAACCCTGTCAAAATCTGCCCTCTGACTGCCGTCGCTGACCTGTGGCCTGCGGCTTATCATCCGGCTGATTCCTTCCTGTGCAGCCTTCGAAAGGCTGTTGCTATGGACGGGTTTGGCTCCACGCCTCGGCTTTCCCTGGAAGGAACCGCGACGGGAGGCTGTGCGATGCTCGCCGGCGGGTCTGTCTTCAGAGTTGCCGTATTGAGGCCTGCCTGCAGATGGTTTGCGATAGGAACTTCTTTCGTCCTGTTGAGGAGCGCGGGATGAACGATGATATCCCCCTTGCCCTTCATTGTATGAACGTCGGTACCCTGTATTGTCACTCCGCTCGGAATGACGCTCGGAAGACGAATAGGTCCTCCGACTGTCGCTACGGGTAGGATATTGCCGGTCTCTCTTGAAATCTCGGGATGTGCTGTATGCAGGTCCCTCACTACTGCTGTGTGCCGTTTGCGCACCTACGGCTTTTCTTGGTCTAAGTTTTCGGCCGTTTTTGGAAAATTCTTCCATTTCTTTACTTGAGTTTAAAATAGTATGTAATTCTGCCCTCTTGAAGCGGAGGGGTATTTTCGTCTATATGCTTAATACTGTCAAAGTGGGTCTTCATGGCGGCATTCCTGGCCATATTCCACAATTCGGCATCATCTACGCTGGTGCCCGGGGCTCCGGCCTGTGCGCGCCGGACATATCCGTACGGGTCAACCCAAATCGTTACAACGACCGTGCCGCCATTCTGCTGCGTGCCTTTAGGGCGAATGAGCTCTCCTTCTACCTCTCTGCCCTTGAGCTGAGCGTTTGGCTTTCCCTCCGTTACCCCTTTCTTCGTGTTGCCATCGGCTTGTCCAGCCTTGAAAACCGCCGAAGAGTCAGCTGCAACATGCGGGGTGGTTGCGTTGCTCTCCTTGGTGGACATCCCGGGGAAAGAGGCCCGCGGGTCGATTCTGGGGGTCTCCGGCTCTGGAGTCGGCACCGGAACATCCCCGAAATCGTCTTCCACTGTGGCAGGGGTTTCGTTCGGAATATCAGCTTTTACTGGAGAAGTGCTTCTCTGTACGATACTTATGTCTTTTTTAGGGTCAGGCTTCTCCGATACAGGTTCTCTGCCGTACTTAGGCTGCTGTATCTCCTCTTCCTGTGAGAAATCAATTAGGAACGTCTCTTCTTCAGGAGGCGGATAGAGATAGCTTAAACCCTTGAAAGAGATTAAGGTTAGAGCAAGGACATGCACCGCAAGGGTGATTAGCACCCCTGTGAAAGTCGAAGCTTTTTCGCTTCTCTTGCGCCTGTCCTTATACTGCTCCATTTTATTTGGTTTCGCAGGTGACCGAGAATCGTGCACATTTGCGAAACTTAAGTCTTTTTATTTCCCTTCCGGTGCCGTGGCAAGGATTACCTTGTAGTGGTTTCGCTTGCCGATATTCATTATCTGAACGATTTGCCCGACGGGGACGGATTCGTCCGAATAAATTGAGAAAGTGGGGTCTTCCTCCGAATTTAGCCTTGCAACGAGGGCATCCTCGACCTCCTCGAAGGGAATCGGGGTATGTGCTCCATCGATGTAATAGGTGTACACATCATTTCCCTCGTCCCTGACCGAAACAGAGGCGGTGGGTCTGGCGTTGACCTGACCGGTGCTCTTGGGCAGTAACAGCTTAAGAGCGTTGGGGTTAATCAAGGTCGAAGTCACGAGGAAGAAGATGAGCAGGAGGAAGACGATGTCAGTCATAGACGACATCGAAATGCTTGCATCCGGCTTTATGCTTCGTTTGAGTGCCATGGTTTATTTCTCGGCTTCCTGCTCAGCCGGCTCGTTAAGTAAATCCATGAATTGAATCGTAGAGACTTCCATCTTGGCCACCACATCATCGACTTTGGCCACGAGGAAATTGTAGCCGAAATAGGCCAGAATACCTACAATCAAACCGCCGACGGTGGTAATCATGGCTTCGTAGATACCTCCGGAAAGGAGGGAAATATCCACATTGCTGCCGGCGTTGGACATGTTGAAAAAGGCCTTGACCATACCTGTGACGGTCCCGAGGAAGCCAATCATAGGGGAGCCTCCGGCGATGGCGGCAAGATAGGGAAGTCCTTTCTCGAGCCGTGCCACTTCTGCGTTCCCGACATTGTCTACGGCTGCCTGAATGTCCGAAAGGGGACGCCCTATTCGGGTGATTCCAGTCTCAATCATCCTGGCCATTGGAGCATCGAATTTGCTGCAAAGGGTCAGGGCGGATTTGATCTTCCCTTCGTGCAGGTAGTCCCTGATGTCGTTTATAAAGTTGCTGTCAATTTTGCCTGCATGGGCAATCTGATACCACTTCTTGACGAAGATGTAGATGGCAATAATGGAAAGGATCAGCAGCACTATCATCAGCCAACCGCCCTTGACAGCCATTTCCAGGATGGATATACTCCTCTCCTGCACTTCGACTGGCGTGGCTTCTACGGCCTGTACTCCGGCCTGAAGTAATGTTGATAACATGGTGTGTTTAATGTATGAATCTAACTCAGCTTACGTTTTGAAGTATCACTACTCCATATCTTGAGCCAGCGGGATAAAGCCCGCGCTCAATCGCGCAAATATAATCAAAAGAATGCGGATAGGCAAGTCCCTAATAATCGATTTCGCAAAGGAAAAGGGCAAATCCGGGGACGCTCTCTCCTGCAAGGCATCTGTCCTTGCTCTCGAGCAGGTCAGGGATGTCCTCGGGCTTTCGACGGCCGCGGCCAACTTCGATAAGAGTCCCTACAATGGCGCGGACCATGTTGCGAAGAAACCTGTCCGCTGCAATATGAAAAGTCCAGTGAATCTCGTCATCCTTCACCCAGCGGGCTTCACTTACCGTGCAGATTGAGGTCTTATTGTCACCTCCCTTTTTCTCAAAAGCGGAGAAATCATGAGTCCCTGTCAGGTAATCTGCCGCCTTATTCATCGCTGTCATATCCAGGTCCGGGTAAGTGCAAAGGAGGGAAAATCTGTCGGCGAAGGGATCCTTGCAGCGGTGTATGTGATAGATGTATTTTCGGCATTTGGCATCGAAGCGGGCGTGAAAGCCAGCCGCTACCTGTACTATGGAATTCACTGCTATGGACCTTGGAAGAATGGCATTTAATTTGCTACATAAGTCGTCCGCGCCAAGCTCTGTAGGGCTGTCGAAATGAGCAATGTAGTTTATGGCATTGACTCCGCTGTCTGTCCGTCCCGCTCCGACCACGCTGATTTGACTTTTCAGCAGGAGAGTGAGGGCGTCCTGTAGGGTAGCCTGTACGCTTGGGGCCGATTTTTGGATTTGCCATCCGCAGAAGTTCTCTCCGCAGAAGGAGAGGTTGATTTTGTAACGCATAATGCAAAGATAAACATGGAAAGTGTCAACATCAAGGAATTAAACGAAAGAATTCAGAAAGAAAGTGCATTTGTCGACTATCTTTCAATGGAGATGGGAAAGGTGATAGTCGGGCAGAAGAAACTCGTCGAGAACCTTGAAATCGCCCTTCTTGCCAATGGGCACATCCTGCTTGAAGGAGTCCCGGGGCTTGCCAAGACCTTGGCTATTAGTACGCTTGCCAAGGCGGTGAGTGCGAAATTCAGTCGGATTCAGTTTACCCCTGACCTGCTCCCTTCCGATGTAACCGGTACACTTATCTATAGCCTGAAAGACGAGAGTTTCGAGGTGCACAAGGGCCCAATCTTCGCCAATTTCGTACTTGCCGATGAGATTAACCGTGCCCCTGCGAAAGTTCAGTCGGCCCTGCTGGAGGCTATGCAGGAGAGACAGGTGACTCTCGGGGACAATACCTATCCTCTTCCGGATCCCTTCCTCGTCATGGCGACCCAGAATCCGATTGAGCAGGAGGGGACATACCCTCTCCCTGAGGCTCAGCTGGACCGTTTCATGCTCAAGGTAGTAGTAGGCTATCCCCAGAAGAGCGAAGAGGCGCAAATCATCAGGATGAATAATAGCGGGACTTTCCCTCAGCCTAATCCTGTGGTTAAGCCTGAAGATATCGTGAGAGCCCGTGAAGTCGTGCGGGATGTCTATATGGATGAGAAGATTGAGCGGTACATAGTGGACTTGGTCTATGCGACCAGAACACCTGCCGATTACGGTCTGTCCCCGCTTGGCAGCTTAATTTCCTTTGGAGCTTCTCCCCGTGCCAGCATTTCGCTCAGTGCTGCATCCAAGGCATATGCCTTTATCAAACGCAGAGGATACGTGATTCCCGAGGATGTAAGGGCGGTGTGCCACGAAGTTCTGCGCCATCGTATTGGGCTTACTTATGAGGCGGAGGCCGAGAATGTGACTTCCGATGAGATAATCGATCAGGTTGTCAATGCAGTCATCGTCCCGTAATAACAGCAACGCCGCAGCTGAACTGTTGCGTAAAGTCCGCAAGATAGAAATCAAGACCAAGGCCTTGTCTCACCAGATTTTTGCGGGCGAATACCATTCTGCCTTTAAGGGCAGGGGTATGGCCTTCAGTGAAGTCAGGGAGTACCAGTGGGGGGATGATGTCCGCTCGATGGATTGGAATGTGACCGCCCGTCTTCGTCAGCCTTATATCAAAGTCTACGAGGAGGAACGGGAACTTACTGTCGTATTGCTGGTCGATGTCAGCCGTAGCGGTCTCTTCGGAACTGCCTCCCAAAACAAACGGGAGCTAATCACCGAAATCGCTGCGGTCTTGAGTTTCAGTGCAATTCTCAATAACGATAAGGTGGGAGCTTTGTTCTTTTCCGACAAAGTGGAGAAATTCATCCCCCCGGGGAAGGGACGCACTCATCTTTTGAGGATTATACGCGAGATGCTGGAGTTGGAACCGAGTTCATCGGGGACATCCCTTACTGCTGCGTTGAGTTTTCTGACCGGAGCTATCAGGAAGAAATGCAATGCCTTTCTGCTCAGCGATATGATTGATGCTGACGGTGCTGCAAATCCGCTCTATGAAGAAGCCCTCAAAGTTGCGAGCGGGAGGCACGATATTTCTGTCGTGCGTGTTGCGGATTCCAGGGAAATGACTCTCCCTTCTGTCGGGCTTGTGCATCTCAAGGATGCGGAGAGCGGAAAAGAGGCCTGGGTTGATACCGGTAATGCCAGGATGCGCCGGGATTATGAGTCGTGGTTCAATACCCTTGCCGAAAATACTCGCCGACTCCTGCACAGCTGCAAGGTGGACTATACCGAGGTGGAGACCGGCAAGGATTATGTCAGACCGCTCATGGAGTTGTTTCAAAGGAGATAAGCTTTATGAAGGCTCTGCTGTATATTGCACTTGTGTCCCTGTTGGATATTATTCCGAGCGGGGAGGCTTTCCTTACCCCGCTTCAGAAGAGGGACAGTGTCCTCATTGCCGATCAGATTGAGTATGGATTCGTGCTTAAAGATGTGCAGGAAGGGACCTCAATTGCCTTGCCCGATCTTTCTGAAATGACTTCCGATCGCCTGGTGCTGGTCAGAGACTGGCGAATCGATACCCTTGCTTCGCATCGCAAGACCGGAACCACTGATATCAGGGCCGCGGTCGTACTGGCTCCTTTCGAGGAGGGGGATTATCATCTTGGAGAGATTTATGCCCTCAGACTTAATAATGGTCAGAGGGATACCCTCTCTTTCAGTGCTCCCGAAAGTGTTCAGGTCTACAATGTGCAGATTGACACTGCCAGCTTTGAACCTCATGACATCAAGGGACAAATCGGGTATCCTGTCACTTTTGCTGAAGTTGTGCCCTGGGCTCTCGGCGGCTTGCTGCTCTGTGCCCTTGCCGTTGGGCTTGTTTTGCTGATTCGCTCACTTTCTAAGCGTCGCTCCGGTAGAGGAGTGTCTTCCGATCCGCCGCATGTGGTAGCCTTGCGGCAGCTTGACAAATACCGCAGCGACAAATACTGGGCTCCTGATAAGCAGAAGGCTTTCTATTCGGGAATTACCGATGCCGTAAAGTCATACATCGATGCGGTCTTCGGTATTGATGCCCCTGAAATGACTACGGCGGACCTCTTTGAGGCTCTCAAAAGCAGGCCTGAACTTACCCCTGAACTCTACTCTTCGCTCAAAGAGCTCTTTGAACGGGCTGATTTTGTGAAATTTGCAAAATACCTTGCTGATGACAGTCAGAATGCGGCGGCACTCCCGTTATGCGTGCGCTTTGTGACGGAGACCTATCAGGCAAGTCTTAAGAAGGAGGAGAAGACTGGAGATGAGCTTTGAGTATCCATATTTGCTGTATCTTCTCTTCATCCCCGTACTCCTGCTGGGACTCTATGTCTACAGGGAGCTGAAGGGTAAGACGGTGAGCCTTCGGGTGAGCACTTCCACACCGTGGCTTGCATCGAAGCAGAAGTATCCCTCTGTGCTTCACCATACTCCCTTTGCTCTTCGGCTGGTTGCGTTAGTGATGATAATACTCGCTCTGGCGCGGCCTCGCAGTTCGTCGGAAGTGGAGAAGGCAGATACGGAAGGGATTGATATAGTGCTTGCGATGGATGTATCTACGAGTATGCTCGCGCGGGATTTTCAGCCGGACAGGCTAAGTGCAGCCAAGGATATAGCCATCGAGTTTATAGCCCAAAGGCCCTCTGACAGGATGGGAATAGTGGTCTTTGCAGGGGAGAGTTACACCCAGTGCCCGCTGACTACCGACAGGGCTACGCTGATTAATCTGATGAAAGAGGTTCAGACGGACCTGATTGAGGACGGTACTGCCATCGGAAACGGACTTGCCACGGCTGTAGCGAGGATGCAGAATTCGGATTCTCCAAGCCGCGTGGTGATACTGCTTACTGATGGGGTCAATAACATGGGCGAAATTGCCCCGTTGACGGCTGCGCAGATTGCCAAGACCTACGGAGTCAGGGTATACACCATCGGTGTCGGGGCAAATGGTACTGCACCGTACCCCGTGATTACACCCTGGGGTGTGGAAATGCGTAAGGTGCAGGTGGAAATCGATGAGGACCTGTTGAAGCAGATAGCCTCCATAACAGGGGGAAAGTATTTCAGGGCAACGGACAATACCAAACTCGCGGAGATATATTCGGAAATCGGGCAGATGGAAAAGGTCAAGACCACCGTTGAGGCTTTCCCAGTGTATAAGGAACTGTTCCCGAGGTATGCCATAGTGGCCCTAATCTGCCTGCTGCTGGAGTTTTTGCTGAGGGTTTTAGTAAGGAGGCTGCCATGATAATATTCGCTTCATACAAGTTTCTCCCGCTGTTGCTTCTGGTCCCCTTTTTCCCTCTGCTTTATGCTTTGTATAAGGCTCTGAGACGCAAGAGAATAGCCTCTTTTGGAGATAGAGACGGGGTCGCTTCCCTGATGCCTCGCTACAGTAGCGCCAAAGGCTGGGTCAAAGTCAGTCTGTTTTCCCTTGCCTTTGCCTTCTTCGTTGTCGGACTCGCCCGGCCGCAGCTTGGGGCAAAGCTTAGCGAGCGCAAAACCAAGGGGGCCGAGATTATGATCTGCCTCGATGTGTCCAATTCCATGCTTGCCAGGGATTATACTCCAGACCGGCTTGAACGGGCAAAAATGGCAATCAGTTCGCTTGTGGATAAGCTCGATGGCGACAGGGTCGGGCTGATTGTGTTTGCGGGGACTTCTTTTGTACAGCTCCCTATAACTGCCGACTACGTCTCGGCAAAGATGTTCCTGAGCAGCATCAGCACTTCTTCCGTGCCTATTCAGGGTACTGCGATAGGGGATGCCATACACACGGCCATTAAGTCTTTCAGCGCCCAGAGCGAGAAGAGCAGGGTAATTATCCTTATCACCGATGGCGAGAATCACGAAGACGATGCGGTGGCCGCTGCGAAGGAAGCTGCCGAGGCTGGAATCAAGGTTTATGCGATTGGTGTCGGGTCTCTGCAAGGCGAACCAATCCCTTACAACGGCTCACTGATGACTGATTCTCACGGAGATATTGTTGTTACCAAGCTCGATGAGGCGACGCTTAAGCGGATTGCTGCCGAGGGTGGCGGGGCTTATGTGCGCGCCGGTAATGATGAGTTTGGGCTTAATCCGATTATTTCCGACATTCGCCGTATGGAGGATGAGGAATTCTCCTCCGTGGTATTTGAAGAATATGATGAGCAGTACATGTATTTCTTTGCTGTAGCTCTCTTGTTGCTTGTAATAGAGATGCTTATAGGAGAGCGCAAGGCGTTGCGGAAATTGTTTTGAGTGCTATGAATAAGAGATATTTGCTCCCTTTGCTGCTATTGCTCCTGTCCCTGCCCTGTATGGGCCAGGCCGACAGGAAAGATGTTAGGCAAGGCAACAGGCGCTTTAAGAAAGAGGACTACAAGAATTCTGAAATTGACTACCGCAAGGCTCTCGTGAAGGATTCTACCTCATTTGCAGCTGCTTATGATCTGGCTTCGGCGCTTTATCGTCAAAATGACTATGAAGGTGCGGCTTCTGCACTTGAACCTTTGAAAGAGGAGGCAAAAAGTTCTTCCAATGGGGATCGCTATTATTTCAACCAAGGGGATATTGCCCTGAAGAAAAAAGACTATTCCGCTGCCGTTGATGCTTTTAAGCAGTCTCTACTACGGAATCCTTCCGATATGGAAGCAAAGGAGAACTATGCTTATGCCGTTTTGATGCAGGAGAAGTCCCGGCAGGACGGCGGCGGGGACAATCAGGACCGGAACCAGGATCAGGACCAGAACCAGCAGGACCAGGACCAGAACCAGAATCAAAATCAGCAGAATCAGAATCAGGATCAAGACCAGAACCGGCAGGATCAGGACCGGAATAACGGACAGCAGCCTCAACAGCAAAGCATATCGCCTCAACAGGCCAAACAGATGCTTTCAGCCATGCAGGCTAAAGAGAAAGATACCCAGGAAAAGGTAGAAAAAGCCAAGGCTGCTGCATTGAAATCCCGCCAGAAAGAAAAGAATTGGTAATGACAAAGCATTTCAGGACTATATTTATTCTAATCGCGGCACTGTTGCCGCTCAATCTCTTCGCGCAGATCAGGGTACAGGCTCCTTCGGTCGTGGCGTTAGACGAGCAGTTTAACCTTGTGTTTACCGTAGAGGGGGATCGCCCCTCGAACTTTCAGTGGGAATGTCCCTCTGACTTTACCCTCGTATGGGGGCCGCAGCAAAGTTCCAGCTCTTCCGTGAGCATAGTCAATGGGAAACGTACCAGTTCCCGGCAGACGAGTTACACCTATATTCTTATGCCCACGAAAGAGGGAATATTTTCTCTGCCTGCTGCAACTGCCACGGCTGGGAAGAGGACCCTCACATCCCCGGGACAAAGCATTAGGGTGGTGGCAGGAGGTGCAGCTCAGTCATCATCGGAGCCATCCCGGGGCAATGCCTATGAGATTTCCGGAGAGGACCTGTTCCTGCGTCTCAATCTGAATCGCACTGATGTGGTTTTGGGCGAGAGCATTCATGCCGATATTAAACTTTACAAAAAACCTGATATTGCTGTAACAGGCTTTGATGGCGGAAAATTCCCTTCTTTCGATGGGTTTTGGAGCCAGACTGAAGACCCTGCCACTGAAGGAATTGAGTTTAAGCGTGAGGCTGTCGGGAATCAGATTTACGATGTCGCTGCCATCCGCTCCTATACCCTGGTCCCCCAGCAGAGCGGAGATTTGACCATCGATCAGGCCAATCTCGTGAGTCTCATTAGAGTAAGGAATACGAATGCTTCGAGTGGGAGCATTTTCGACAGTTTTTTTCAGGATGATTACACAACGGTGCGAAAGAGGGTATCTACCAAGACGCAGACCGTTCATGTCCGGCCCCTGCCTCAACCCCAGCCGCAGTCGTTCTGTGGAGGAGTCGGCAAATTCCGCCTTTCCGGCGTGCTCTCGAAGGATTCCCTCTCTACTCACGAAGCGGCCTCGCTGGTGCTGACGCTCAGCGGTACAGGCAATCTCGCCCTTGTCCAGGCCCCGAGTCCCAAGTTCCCCTCTGATTTTGAAGTCTACGATGTGAAGAGTAGCGATAAGAACGGGGCACGGATTTTCGAGTATCCTTTTATCCCCCGGCATCATGGAGATTATGTGATTCCGCCGGTGGAGATGAGCTACTATGACCCCTCCATTAAGGACTATGTCACGCTGCGTACCGAGCCTCTCAAGATAAAGGTAAGTCGCGTGGCAGGAGATGAAAACACTTCTGCCGGAGAGCCTTCCGCAACCTTGGTGAGACCTCAGGGTGAAGATGTACGCAATATCGGCTCGGATATCCGTTATATCAGTACCAAGACTCCTAAATTCCGCAAAACCGGTGTCTTCTTCATGGGATCAGGGCTGTTTTTCATCATTCTGGCAGCTCTTCTGCTGCTTTCATGCCTGATTTATGTTGTACTGCGCCGCAAAGCGGCTATGGATGCCGATGTGCAGGGAAAACGCAGTCGCGGTGCTTCCAAAATGGCCCGCAAACGGCTTGCCCTGGCAGGGGATTACCTCCAAAAAGACCTTTACAGCAGCTTCTATGAGGAATTGCACCGCGCCCTGCTTGGCTTTGTCTCTGACAGGCTTGCCCTCGACCCATCAATGCAGGACAAGCCTACAATCTCCAAGGCCTTGATTGAGGCCGGGGTTTCACAGGAAGATGCTGCTGCCTTTGTGTCTTTACTTGATGAATGCGAATATGCCCGCTATGCTCCCAATGTCAGCCATGAGGGGATGGATGGACATTACAGGAAAGCCCTTGAAATGATTTCTGCCATGGACAGCGATATGCACAAACATAGGCACAACCCCTCTAAGGCGGTGTCCCTGATTGCCTTGTTCGTAGGAGGTTCGTTGGCACTGGCCCCTAATGTAGAAGCAAAGGATTCTGCTATTGATTCTCTTTGGGTTCAAGGAGTCAGCGCTTATTCAGCCACCGATTGGCAAGGTGCCGTAGCTGCATGGAGTGCCATTGCGGAGAGTGGGGAGGAAAGCAGTTGGCTCTATACCAATCTTGCGGATGCCTGTTTCAAGGATTCTGATATAGCCCATGCCATTCTCTGGTGGAAGAGAGCACTCAAGCTCGACCCTTCCAACCCGGATGCCAGATATAATCTTCAGTATGCCGGTAATTTCCTTCAGGACAAGATTGAAAGCGTCCCCGAGTTTTTCCTGAACCGGTGGGTGAGGACTCTGCGCAATTCGCTTGAGAGCGATACCTGGGGCTGGCTTTTCATTATTTTTCTGGCTTTCGCCCTTGCGGGGGTCTTGCTTCTTTTCCTCTCCTCCCATTCTGCTCTTCGTCGTACCGGCTTTATCGGAGGCCTTGTCTCGATGGTCTTTGCCCTCTGCTGCCTTGGCTTCTCCATTCACAGTAAGACTGATTACTTTGCCCAGGATGAGGCGGTAGTGGTCTCACCGGTGTGTGTGGTACGGAGTTCGCCGGATTCCAGCTCGGGGGCGGATCTTTTCGTGCTTCACGAAGGTACGACAGTGTCGAGGCTTGACGAATTGGGCTCATGGACCAGGATTGAACTCTCCGATGGCAGGGAGGGTTGGCTGCAAAGCGATGAAATCGAACTGATTTGACGATTATTTCTATACCTGGTGTATTTACTTTTGGATACGATGTTGTCAAATCAAAAATATTTGATTACCTTTGTGGCTGTTGGACTGGATTAAATATTAACAAATCATAACGACTTATGAAATTCAAAGCTTTACTTTTGACTGCTGCCCTGCTTGCAAGTGTCGCTGCATTTGCGCAGGAAAGCGAAGTTGCTCAGGAGAAGAACACCAGCGAGTTCATTACCAACAACTTTGGCAGCAACTGGTTCATTGGTGGCGGAATTGGAGTTAATTCCACTGTTGATGGTCCTTTCGATGGCCCTCGCTTCGGTTTTGGCTTCGGTGCCGATATCAATTTCGGTAAATGGTTCGACCCCAACTGGGGAATGCGCGCAGGCTTGCTCGGTATCACCAGCAATTACATCGGCGATGACTCCTACACATTCGGTTACCTTCACGGAGATGTCCTTTGGAACATCACCAATCAGTTTTGGGGCTATAAGAAAGACCGCGTCTATCAGGCCGTTCCTTATCTGACCGCCGGTCTGTACTGGCCTCAGAATCGGCATAAGGAATTCGGCATCGGTGCAGGTCTGCTCAACAAGATTCGTCTCACCGACAAGCTCGACCTCGATGTCGACCTCACGGGAATATTCCTCAAACAGGCTGCTATTCAGGCCGAATATTCCGGTGCCAGCGGAAAGGCTCTTGCTCTTGCTGCCACCGTGGGTGTGTCCTACAAGCTTGGCAAGTATGACTGGGAGACCAAGGCTGAGGCTCTTGCCCCTGCTACCGTAGCTGCCGCAGAGGCCGCTGCTGCCCTTGCCGCCGCACAGGCTGACAATGAGAAGGTAGCCGCCGAGAAGGCTGCTGCCCAGGAAGCTGCCGAGAAGGCTGCCGCCGAGAACGAGGCCCTCAAGAATGAGCTTGCTACTACCGCTGCTCAGAATGCAGACATAGTCAATAACCTGATGAATACTCCTGCAGTTGTCTTCTTCGAGATTGGTCAGGCCACTCTCTCCGTCAAGGAGGCTGAGCACTTCGACCGCATTGTCAAGACCATGCTGAGTCAGGGTAAGGACATCAAGTTCACCGTCACCGGCTATACTGATCACAACACCGGATCAGTCCGTCGCAACAAACAGCTCCAGAAGCAGCGTACGAACTACATCGTGAAGCTCATCACCGGCAAGTATAACCTCAATAAGAATCAGTTCGAGGTGGTTGTCAACAACAGTAAGGACAATCTCTACAAGAACATCGAACTCAGCCGTGCCGTTGTAATCGAGGCTGCGAAGTAAGTTTGCAGGCAACTTTTCATGAAATGACCCGCTCATGTATTTGGGCGGGTCTTTTTTCGTTAGCAAAACCGCCGTTTTACTGACGGAATGCCCTCCGTCATCCCAATCCGTTAGCAAAACCGCCGTTTTACTGACGGAATGCCTTTTACAGGTCCTGTCTCGCAGGAGCGGGCTTTTGTAATTAGTTTTAAAGTAAAGCCTTTTCTGCCTCCGCGACCACGAAACTGCTTCCTCCGATATAGACCAAATCTTCGTTTGAGGCATTCTTGAGTGCATTGTTTACGGCATATTGCACGGATGGGGCTATACTCAGGTGCAGGTCCGGTCTTAAAAGCGATAACCTTTCATGGAGGACTTCTACTTTCATTGCCCGTGGGGTATTTGGGGCACAGAGGATGTAGTCGGCATCAGGCGGCATCAGGCGCGAGATTGAGTCGAGATCCTTGTCTGCCATGATTCCGAATACGATGATGAGGTGCTTCCCGCTGTTTTCGAGGTTCTTGAAGTTTCGCTTGAGAGCCGGTGGATTGTGCGCGATGTCGAGAATGACTTCCGGACCAGTCATGACACGTTCCCATCTGCCATGAAGTCCTGTGCGCTCTGCGGTGTGGATTAGAGCCTGCGAAAGAGTGTCTGAGAGGCTGGTTCCATCGCAGAGTCGAATCTCTTTTGCAATAAGGTCGCGCTCCTGTAGTATCCATAGCGCAGCGAGGCTTGTGCGTAAGTTTCCCTTCTGGTATTCCCCACTTAGATCCAGTCTTGAGAGCAGGTCGGTGGGGAGAGGCCAAGGGATAAGCTCATCGGCAAAGTACAACGGTGCACCAACTTGAGAAGCAACTCTCTCAAATACAGGGTCTGTCTCCCTGTCGTGCCCCCAGACTAGGGCTGGAACTCCACACTTGAATATTCCGGCCTTCTCAAAGGCAATCTTTTCGCGAGTATCTCCAAGCAGGGCACAGTGATCGAGTCCTATACTTGTAATTATGGAGATTTCGGGATTAATGATATTGGTGCTGTCGAGCCTGCCGCCAAGTCCCACTTCAATTACCGCCCAATCCGCTGACCTGCGCTTAAAAAAGTCAAAAGCCATTCCCGTGGTAATCTCGAAGAAGGAAAGACCGGCGCTGAATCCATCTGTCCTGTCGAGAAAATCCATGACTTCTTCTTTCGAAATCATCTCGGGTGAAGACCCTTCGAGCAGTTTCGCTCTTTCCCTGAAATCAAGCAGATGCGGGGAGGTGAAAAGTCCTGTCCTGAAACCTTCAGATTCGAGAGCTGATGCGAGAAAGGATGCCACAGAGCCTTTGCCGTTGGTGCCTGCTATGTGGATACAGTGATATGCCTTCCACGGCTCTCCAAGCCTTTTGTCAAAGTCCAGCATCGCTGAAAGCCCCGGCTTGTAGCTTTGCGCTCCGAATCCGGTATTCTGTACACTTGGATGGCGCGAGAAGATATCTTCTATTCTCCTATTGTATTTGTCTTGCTCCATGTTTTTGTCAAGATTCACAAAAATAACTATTTTTACGCTTCGTATGTGCTACTCCAGTAAAGACACGCTTGCAAGACACTATTTCAGTTCCCGCTATATTATCGATGGGATTGAAATGCCGTTAACCCCTGCTCAGCTGCTTTCTGCGGATTCCGGTTCGGAACAGCTTCCACCACTTGAAAGCATTATTGATGAAAGTGTGGATCCGGCAATTATCCAGCGTCAGAGCGACCCTTCGAAGATTACAAAGTACCTTTCTCAGCTTCGCGGCCTGAATGATGATTCCCGAATCGAGCCTTGTTTTGCAGCACAGCAGACCAAGGCGGCGATGTTTGCTTCTCTTGTTGATGCCATGTGGACAAAGGGCCCCTTTCAATTGGAGAACCTTGCCTTAGAGCCGACCTGGACCTGGCAGGAAGAGGGAATTGGGAGTATGGCTGCTTTTTATGCCAGCGTCAGTGCCGTGGCAGAGGCTTGCGATGATTTGCTCTGTCATTGCAGGAAGTGGACTGTAAAAGAAGGCCAGCCATCGCTGTCCTTTACTATCCCCAAACGGGGCGAACGTCTGGTGGCGGATGCTTTTGTCAGAGATGAGGACAGCTGGATTATCTATGTGCCCTTCTCAACAGCCGCGTTCCGACTTGGAGGTTCCCTTCTGAATCATTCTCTTTCGCTGCGGGGAGGAATAGCCCCAACGTTTGAGGATCCGGATTATTTCATCGATTGTATTGAACTTGTCAGGGAATTTGTTGAGGACGGGATAGCCCTTTCTGCCCGTACCGTGTATCGGGGAGGCTTGTTACTGGCTTTGGATTCTATGTGCGGGGATAATTTCGGGGCTGCCATTGATATTGCAGATCTTTTGAGGGCATATCCCTCCAGCAATAGCGTAGCCGTGCTTTTCGGAGAAGTCCCGGGAGTACTGTTTCAGATTCAGGATGCGGATTTCGATTATATCGATGCAGAATTCCTCCTTCAGGATGTGATGTATTTCCCTCTTGGTCACGTTACTGACAGGCAACGGGGCAGGAGGAGCAATATTGCCATCTCCACACAGGATTCTCTCGGCAGTATTCTCTCTGCTCTTGTTCGTTAGATAAAAAAAACTTATCTTTGCGACCCGCTCCGCCTCACTGGTACTTTTGTAGTGATGGGCGGCTTGAAGTAAACGGACAAAATTTCAATTAAATATTATGTCAGACAACAAGAAAAGGGTATATCGCTTTGGTGGCAAGACCGCTGAAGGCGATGGTACCATGCGAGAGTTATTGGGTGGCAAAGGTGCCAATCTCGCTGAAATGAGCAGGCTCGGGATGCCTGTTCCCGCTGGTTTTACGATTACTACGGAATGCTGCGCCGAATATTATGCGCTTGGTGGCGGGTATTCCGATGCTCTCAAGGCTGATGTGGCTGAAGCCATGGAAGCGACAGAGAAACTCATGGGTATGAAGTTCGGAGATAAGGAGAATCCACTCCTTGTCAGCTGCCGTTCAGGAGCCCGCTCTTCCATGCCTGGGATGATGGACACCATCCTTAATATCGGACTCTGCTCGGAGACTATTCCCGGTCTTATCAGGAAGACGAACAATCCGCGTTTTGTCTACGATGCCTACAGAAGGCTCATTATGATGTATTCCGATGTGGTCATGGAGAAGGCTGAAGGGATTGAACCCGAAGATGGGCAAGGCATCCGTCAGCAGCTCGACCGCATGATGGCCAGTCTTAAGGAGAAAAAAGGCTACAAACAGGATACTGACATTACCGCTGAGGAGCTCAAGGACCTTTGCGAGGCCTTCAAAGTCAGGGTGAAGGAAGTTCTTGGCGTTGATTTCCCCGATTCTGCGCAGGAGCAGCTTTGGGGGTCTATCGGTGGAGTATTTAAGAGTTGGAATGGCAAGAGGGCAATCGCCTATCGCCGTATTGAGAAGATTCCCGATGATTGGGGCACTGCAGTGAATGTGCAGTCTATGGTGTTTGGCAATATGGGGCCGACCTCCGCTACCGGTGTGGCTTTCAGCCGTAACCCAGCCACAGGAGACAACAAATTCTATGGAGAGTGGCTGATTAACGCCCAGGGTGAGGATGTCGTTGCCGGTATTCGTACCCCTAACCCGCTCAACGAAGCTACGAAGACTGATCAGAACCGTAGCCTTCCTTCCCTTGAGAAGGCTATGCCCGAGGTCTATGCCGAGCTCGATGATATCCGTAAGAGACTTGAGGATCACTTCCACGACATGCAGGATATCGAGTTTACCATTCAGGACAAGAAACTCTTTATGCTTCAGTGCCGTATCGGCAAGCGTACCGGTATTGCCGCCCTTCAGATGGCTATGGATATGCTTGATGAGGGCATGATAGATGAGCGTACTGCCGTGATGAGGGTATCTCCTACCCAGTTGGACGAAATTCTCCATCCGATTCTCAATCCTGCTTCCGAGAAGCAGGCAACTGTCGTGGCAAAAGGTCTTCCTGCATCCCCAGGTGGAGCGGTTGGAACTCTTGTCTTTACCTCTGAGGCTGCTATGGATGCCGCTGCAAAGGGAAAGAAAGTGATTCTTGTGCGCGAAGAGACTTCCCCTGAAGACATTGAGGGTATGAGGGCTTCCGCCGGTATTCTTACCACTCGTGGAGGTATGACTTCCCACGCTGCTCTCGTCGCCCGCGGATGGGGGAAGTGCTGCATCGTAGGCTGCGAGGCTATGAAGATTAATCTCACTGGCAGGAGCATTTCTTTCGAAGGCTCTGATAAGGTTTACCGTGAAGGTGACTGGTTCTCCCTGAATGGCTCCAAGGGTACTGTGTATGCCGAGAAGATTGATACCATGGATGCGTCTGAGAATCCGCTTTTCATCCGCTTCATGTCTATCGTGGACAAATATCGCCGTCTTGGTATCCGGACCAATGCCGATACACCTGAAGATGCCCAGAGGGCTCTGAATTTCGGAGCCGAGGGAATTGGGCTCTTCCGTATTGAGCATATGTTTTACGGGAAGAATAGTGAGACTCCTCTGTCGAAGCTGCGTAAGATGATTATGTGCGAGACAGATGATGAGCGCAGGGCTGCCCTTGCCGAACTTGAGCCTTTCATCAAGGCATCCGTCAAGGCCACGCTCAGGATTATGGACGGCAAGCCGGTGGTTTTCCGTCTGCTTGACCCTCCTCTTCACGAGTTCGTTCCGAAGTCCGAAGAGAAGAAGAAGGAGCTCGCCAAGGACCTCGGTGTGAGCGTTGCTGAAATTGAGAAGAGGGGAGAGAGCCTGCACGAAGTTAACCCTATGATGGGGCACCGTGGCGTGCGCCTGCATGTTACCTATCCTCTTATTGCAGAGACTCAGTATCGTGCAATCTTCACTGCTACTGCCGAACTCCAGGCAGAGGGGCTTAACCCTAAGCCGGAGATTATGATTCCCGTTACCGTTTCCGCCCGTGAGCTCGAGTTCCAGAAGAGCCACTGCGAGAAGGTTCGCGGAGAAGTGGAGGGACAGACCAGTCAGAAAATCGAATATCATTTCGGCACTATGATTGAGATTCCCCGTGCTGCCCTTACCGGCGACAGGATGGCCCGTACCGCCGAATTCTTCAGCTTCGGTACCAATGACCTCACCCAGATGACCTTCGGTTTCAGCCGTGACGATGTCGGAACTTTCATGGGCGACTACCTTGGGAATAAAATTCTCGATGCAGACCCGTTCCAGACCATCGATGTGAAGGGTGTCGGCAAACTCATCGAATACGGCATCACGGCAGGTCGCAGCAAGCGTCCGGGCCTTATGTGCGGAGTGTGCGGTGAGCATGGTGGAGACCCTGCTTCAATCGAGTTCTTCAACCGTATTGGACTCGACTATGTGAGCTGTTCTCCTTTCCGTGTGCCTATCGCTCGCCTCGCTGCGGCCCAGGCCGCGATACGGCAAAACTGACAAGGTGTTGAAAAGCAATAATTTAAGCGGCAAGGCTCTGACAGCAAGGGCTTTGCCGCTTTTCTTTTTCGTATGATTCGGCAAGGATTGTTCGCTTAATCCTGCCACGAAAATAGAAATAGTTTAGAGTTTTTTGGGAGATATGGCAACAATGTCAATATGCGTGCGGGCTCATTCGGCTTTTTATTTGTGTGTCTTTCGATAGTTGAGAGGGGAATAGCCGGTTTTGAGCTTAAACCTAGTACTGAAATAGCGCGGGGTAGAATATCCGGTTTTTTCTGCTATTTCCGCGATGTTGAGTCTTGTGCCTGAAAGAAGAGTCTTTGCTTTCTCAATTCTTCTATCCTCTATGTACTCGGCTATGCCCTTGGAGTAGGCTGTTTTTACCTTTGCGTAGAGAGTAGCACGGCTCATGGCAAGCTCTGAGGATATCTCTTCCACATTCAGATTATTGTCTTCCAGATGTTCCTCTATGTACTTCTCGAATTTGCTGATGAATTGAAAATCTTTCGCCCTCATTTCCTGCTGTAATTCCTTCCGCATCTTGTTGCGCATGGTTATTGACAGGGCGAGCAGTGCTCCGGCTCCCAGAACGATGTACACTATGAGCAGGGGAGTGGAGATGTACCATGGCCTTTTTACTTTGACTGTGACAACCCGCTGAGGCTCACTCCACTGCCCCCTGCCTTGCAGGTACGATACGGCCACTGTGTACTTTCCGGATTTCAGGGTTGGAATATTGATCCTGTCTTCATAGGAATCCATGGAAAAGGAGGAGGTTCCATCTACTATGTACCTGTATGCGATTTTTTCGAGCGGATCGGCTCCACGGATTGAGACACGAAGTCCGAGATTCTTAAAGTCATATGGCAGTTCGACGCTTTCTTTCTTTAGGGAAACTGTCCTGCCGGCTAGGGTCACATCGTGCAGCGAGATACTTCTCTTACCGGGTTCATCTTCAAAAGGCGAAAAACTGTTTTCAATCCGGATAAAGCCCGATACTCCACCTAAATACACCACCCCGTCAGCCAAAACGCTGCCTGCATGTAATTCAATTGCAGGGACCCCCATATTTTCACCTATCAGTTTGGCAATGCCTTGCTTAACATAGAAGAGGGAGTTGTCGGCGCCTACCCAGAGGCCTTCTGAACCGTCGTTGCAAAGTTCTGTCACCCTTTTTATGAGTCTTGTTTCTATCTTTACTGCCTCCCCTTTGTTCAGATTGATCTTCAGCAATCCGTTGTCTGTCCCTATATAGGCTACAGTGTCGGCGCACACCATGGAGTTGATAGCTTCCCCTCTGTCCCTGGAATTATATACCTGATTGAGACACAGCGCGACAGTGTCAATTGCAAACACTCCATCCCGACAGAAGCAATACCGGTCTCCCCACTCTCCGTCAAGGCCTTGCAGATCGTTTGCGTTCCCCGCGCTATTGTCTTCCAACTTTGTAAAACTGCCTGTCGCCGGATTATGAATATAGTGGTTGATAGCGAAGAGCAGGATTCTTCCATCCGGAAGTGCGTGCGAGGAAGGGGCATTGCCATAGAGGCATTCCCTTGCATTTGTCTGCCGGTCAATTATTGTGAAAGGGCTCTTTTGCCCGCTATGCCTGTCTATCAGGTAGTAGCCCCTGTTGTATGCAAAAACTAAAAGCCTGTCCTCATCGTAGTCGCAGATGCTTGTAATCTTCAGCCCCGCTGTGGAAGCGATTACTTTTGGCTGCCTGCCCGCCATCACATAAAGCCCCTGTCCGTCGCTTCCTATATAGACATTTCCGTCTTTGGAGACAAAAATCCTGTTGATAACGGCATCCGGAAGGTAATAGCCTATGGATGTCTTCTTTAGGGCTGTCACGCCGAATCTCTCCCCGCCTATCCAAATTGTTTGGAGCGGATCCTTATAAATACAGCTCACAGAGGCTGGTAATTCTGTCCCAGGATTCAAGCTGATATCCTCATACAGGCTCCTTGTCGTCCCGGTATGAGGATCCATAATCATTATACCGCTTCCATCTGTACCGAGCCAAACCTGCTCACCGATAAGTTCACAGGAGAGTATCAGATCCCTGCCAAGCCCATTCTGTCCCGCAGGATAGAAATGCGTACTGCCTTGGCTGTCAAGTCTATACAGCAAGACTCCTTCTCCAAGAATGCACAGAACCAGGCTATCCCTGAACTTGCAGGCAGACATTATCGTCTTCCCTTCCAAAAAGGGGATATCCCTTTCCCCTTTCCCCAGTATCGTAATTCCCCTCCTTCTGTCTATGCATACAATATCTTCCCCGTGCTCAATAATTTTGCAGTAGTCATACCACACTTCGCTCCGTCTTTCTGTGAAAAGCCTGCTGCTTTTGTCGTATGTAGCTATGCCGGAGTGTGTCCCGATGTACATGATGTTACCTCGCTCGTATATGCAGGTGGCTGCAATGCTGCATATCTGCTCGAAGGCATCTGAAATATGGTTATAGCTGTATACCCCCTGGTCTGTAAGTACCCACAGCCTGTTTTCGCTGTCGCAGTACAGGTCATTGATACTACAGTTCATGAAGCTTCGGATTTTGTTGTCCCGATACTCGTTCAGTCCGAAGCGTGTACCTATCCATAGGGTTCCATAATTGTCATATTGGACGCAGCGGACGCTTGCCTGAGAAAGTCCGTTCTCGATGCTTATCCTCTTGCCATAGTAATTGTTTGCCGAAAGTGGTGACAGCATAAAGACAAAAATGGATATGAGCAGATATTTTTTCATCAGTTGTTTGATTATCTGTACAAAAATAGACTTTTTTCAGATAAAAAGTGCAAGTGGGTATTGAACTAAATTATCAACTTCGCATTGCTGATTAACACTAAGCCAAATGAAAATAACCAAACTATTCTACAGGGGGATTCGCATCTTGTCGGCAGCCTTGCTACTGCTTGCATTCGTCTTGCCCTCTGTAGCCGGGCAGAGCATAGACATATCCGGAATTGTCGTTGATGAAAGCGGAGTTCCCGTGATAGGAGCCACGGTGCTGGAGGCAGGCACGCATAATGGTACGGTGACTGATCTGGATGGCAGATTTACCCTGGTGCTGTCCGGAAACAGCTTTATGGTTGACTGCATGGGCTATGCCGGCAGAACTGTCACCGTAGGAGCGAACAGGACTTTCCGTATCGTGCTGAAAGAGGATTCAACCTTGCTTGAGGAGACGGTGGTGACAGCCTTTGCGACCCAGAAGAAAGTCAATGTGACCGGGGCTATTACGGTCGTCAAGGGGGATGAGATTCTGGCCGCGCCCGTGGCAAATGTGTCTTCCGCCCTCGTCGGTATTACTCCCGGACTCAGTGCCGTTACCGCTTCCGGGGAACCGGGGCAGGATGCTGCCGACATTGCAATTCGCGGCATATCCTCTTATAATGGGAGCACCGCACCTCTGATTGTCATCGATGGCATCGAGCAGCCTGCGAATCAGGCGATGAATATTCTCAACAGCCTCAATGCAAATGACATTCTGGGGATTTCAGTCCTGAAGGATGCCTCGTCGACGGCGGTATATGGAATCAGGGCGGCCAACGGAGTAATCATAGTCACCACTCGTCGCGGGCAGGCCGGGGCTCCCAAGGTCAGTTTTTCTGCCAATTTCGGGCTGACATCTGCGACCAACCTGCAAAAAGGACTCTCCTCATACGAATATGCCCTTTTCCGAAACGAGGCTATCCAAAATGAGATTGCAGGCTATGGCAGCACCTCGCTGAGCAATTATCTTTTTACTGATGACGACTTGTGGAAGTTCCGGAATAACCGGGATTTCACTCCTGCCGAGGTGGCTGCCATGAATCTTTCGGATGCGCAGAAGCAGCGCTTGCTTGGGAGTCCTGCCCTTTACTACGGGACTTCAGATGCTTACTCGGAACTGTTTGACAGGGTAGCTCCGCAGTGGCAGGCGAATGTAAGTGTCTCCGGCGGAGCGGAAAGAGTGAGATACTATGTTTCCCTCAACTATTTCGACCAGCAGTCCATCATGCACAATGCAAACTATTTCGGAGTTCAGACGGGTTCCAGATACCAGCGGTATAATGTGCGTGCCAATGTGGATGTGGATCTTTTCGAGCATACCACCCTTTCCGTCAACTCAAGCGGACAATTCAGCTCCACTACCGGCCCCGGGACGGGTTCTCTCTACAGTCGATACAGCGGGATAATGCAGATTGTCTACGAAGGCAATCCCTTTACAAACCGTTCGATGATACTTGATGACAAGCTGATTGTGGATTTTGATTACCCTCAAAACTCGGTTCAGGAAGGGCTTCACAAGAGAACGGACAATGAGATGACGGGCGGTTGGCTTCCAGCCCTTTTGGAACAGTCCGTAGGAACCACCGGCAGCACCCGGATTGATGTATCCGCAAGGCTGCGCCACGATATGTCGTATATGGTCAAAGGGCTTGATTTCCAGGCTAGTTTCCGTTATCAGGAAAACTATAGCAAGCTTGCAGTGCAGTCTTTTGCCATCCCACAGTATACCGTGAGGAGAAGCCTGAATGACCCGAATGAGCTCGAATTCTTCGGCGGGGTTGTCGGTTCAGACACTTACTCGTCCGGCTCATGGGGAGGGGCGAGGGATTTTTATGCAGATGCAACTCTCAACTATCAGGGCAATTTCGGCAAGCACAATATAGGCGGCCTCCTGCTTGCGCGTGCGACCAAATACACTATGCCCTCCGACAGTTTCAATACTCCGAGCGGGCTTGTCGGTACTTCCGCCCGCATCACTTACGACTACGATACGCGCTACCTCGTGGAACTTAATTTTGCATACAACGGGACCGAGAACTTCGCAAAGGGGCATCGCTTCGGCTTTTTCCCTGCCGCATCTTTAGGCTATGTGCTGTCCAACGAACCTTGGTTCAGGGAGAATCCGTATTTGAGCTTTGTGAAATTCAGGGTTAGCTACGGCCTTGTCGGGAACGACCAGATTGGAGGAAGACGCTATCTCTACCTTCCGGGGACTTTCTCCGTCAATCTCGGGCCGGGTAATTTCGATTCAATCATCCCCGGGGACTCGGCCTCCATCAATGGAAACTACTATCAGTTCGGGACGAGTAACACCAGCGCCAATACCATTTATTACGGTTCTGCCGAGGGGGCGCTTGGAAATGAGGATGTGACTTGGGAAAAGTCGAAGAAGTTCGGAGCAGGGGTGGAACTGAAATTCTTCGGCAAGCGGCTCAGTTTCACAGGGGACTACTTTTATGAAGACCGGACCGACATTCTCACGACCCTTGGAGTAATCCCCGTTACATTCGGGGTGCCGAGCTGGGATACCGCTCCTGTCAATGTCGGGGAGGTCACTAACAGGGGCTGTGAAATAGTCTTGGGCTGGGAAGATAAACTCGGGGACTTTGGCTACTCCATTGAAGGAAACCTTACCTATGCGAGGAATATTATCGAGTACATGGCCGAAGCACCCAATCCCTATGAATGGATGAATCAGACGGGACACAGTATCGGTCAGTATTACGGCTACAAGACCGATGGCTTCTACAACACACTCGAAGAACTTAACAACCGCCCCTATTTCCAGCCTTCCGCCAACAATGTCACCCTTGGCGATGTGAAGTACCTTGATCTCAACGGGGATGGGGTTGTAAACAGCAAGGATATGGCTCCTGTCGGGTATCCCAATCGTCCGATGATGAATTTCGGGGGCAAGATAGGATTCTCATACAAAGGATTTGATGCGCATGTAGTCCTTTCGGGAACAGCGATGGGCACCTATTATATTTCACGGATTACCAGTCCTTTCTTTAAGCGGGCGGGTAATGCCTTCCGCTGGCAATACGAGAACAGGTGGACAGAGGAGCGTTATGCGGCGGGTGAGAAGATCACCTATCCCCGTGCGGTCTATGATGCCGACCAAAGTCACTACGACTTCGGCCCTGTCTCGGATCTTTGGGCTCTCTCATCCGATCACCTGAAAATCAAGAATGTCGAGATTGGCTATACCTTTCCTCAGAATTCCCGCTTTCTGCGTAGGGCCGGCATTGCGGGGATGAGGCTTTATGCTACTGCCAATAACCTCCTTACCCTATTCGACAAGATGAGTGAGTATGGCATAGATCCGGAGACCAAAGACAATATAGGAGAGGGAGAAGGGAACATATCCTATGTATTCCCCCTCACGAGGACAATCAACTTTGGGGTCGATATTCAATTCTAGATTATGAAAAAACTTGAAACAATACTTATAGCGACTCTTGCTGCTTTGGCATTCAGCTCCTGCAACAGCTTCCTTGAGATGCCGGAGGTGACGGGCAGCGTGTACCTCGACGATGTCTTCTCAAACAGGAAAGATGCGGAGGGGATGCTTTGGCGTACTTACCATAAGGCTCTGCGCGAGGGTCTTCCCGAAGGTTGGGGAATCAATCACGGGACTCTTGCAAGTATCTCGGGCGAACTTTCGAGAGGCTTCTCCTGGCATGGGACTTATACGATTTGCAAGGACGGTCCTTCAAATGTCCCAGATGCCAATGGCAACTACATGATACCGGCGGATTTTGATGAGAACTGGGAAGTTATCCGAAGTGCTTTTCTGATAATAGAAAACATAGACAAGGTTCCTTCGGAAGAACTTGGCGAGAATCTGAAGTCCTACATGAAAGGAGAGGCTTATGGCCTGATTGCCTATCGCTATTTAGGGATGTTTATGCGCTGGGGTGGCGTTCCCATTGCGGAGAAGGCCTATGCAATGTCCGACAACCTCAATCTCGAACGCTCTTCGGCGCAGCAGACTTTAGACTATATTCTGGAATTGTGTGAAAAGGCCTGTGAGCTGCTTCCTGACAGTTGGACTGATATTGAGGCAGGCGTTGCCGACAAGTGGGAAGGGCGTCTTACCAAGGGAGCTGCCCTTGCAATCAAAGCCAAGGCTCTCACTTTCGCTGCCCGGCCGCTCTTTAACTCCGATAAGTCCTATGCCCGGGAGTACGGCATGCAGACAGATGAAAACTTCCGGGATGAATTCATTTGTTTTGGGCAATATGACAGGGAGCGGTATAAGGCTGCGATAGAGGCTAATGAAGCTGTCATAGCCTGGGCGCGGGCTAATGGAAAGCACCTCGTATTCACAGCAGGGGAGGGAAGTGTCAACAGCTTCGAACAGGCCATCGATGACTATGGCAGAGGCGTTTCTGAACTCAATGGCCCCGAGATTATACTGGCGTTCAAGGTCGCAAGCACCCAGTCTGTGGCCAATAATATGAATATGGGCTATAACTATTCGGGTTATGTCTATAATGAGGAATGTGCGCAGCGTGGCCTGCTTACCAATTTCCTCCGGCTCTACGAAGACAGGGAAGGGAACTCTATCGACTGGCCTGTCGTAGGGGAGAGTGCCCCACGCGACATTTCGGACTTCGCAGCCAACATTGACAAAATTGAAGCCCGTTTCCGTGTGGATTTTTGCGTCCCCGGCAAATATAGCCGTTGCAATGACGGGGATGCCCTTTGGAATGAAGGAGCCGCGTATTTGGGCAGTTTCACAACGGATGAGGCTCAGGCTGCCGCCATGGTTCGGGCTTCGGAAGGGCAGGGCATAGGGGTTCCTACCAAATTCTTCTATAAGGCCGGTGCCAGATCATGGTTTGAATTTCCCCTCTTCCGGCTTGCGGAGAACTATATGTACCTGGCTGAGGCATATAATGAGTACGGCGATTCGGCAAATGCGCTTAAGTATCTCAATATCATCCGTGGTAGAGCAGGGCTTCCCTTGGTCACGGAGACGAATCAGGACAAGCTGCGCGATATGATTGTCAGGGAGGATGCTGTCGAATTCTTTGAGGAAAACCACCGGTATTATGACCTTAAGCACTGGAAACACCCCAGTATAGATAAAATCATCGGAGGCGACAAGACGGAGATTTCGTTCCTGCGTGCTGGGAATGACAACACGATGAGTGCCCTGATCTCTTACTGGGATGCCAAGGCGTATACCCAATTCTGGCATCCCAAATGGTTTCTTGAGCCCTTCAAGCAGGAAGAAGTCAATAAGGGGGTCATTATCCAGAATCCCGGTTATTAGTAATTCAAGCCAAATGATTTTCTTGAAATTCAAGTTTTTCAAATGCGAAACTCTGCTTATGAAAAAGTTAAAATACATCTTCGCCGTGGCCGGAGCCTTACAGCTCTGCCCCTTTGTCGCCCTTTCGGAGGATTGGGATACGGGCGGCAGTGTGAGTGTCAGCGGCGAGGATATCTATAAGAGCCCCATCCCTGATTTTACCAAAGCCCTTGAGGGTAAACTCCCCGGACTTATCGTCATCAACCGTGATGCCATCCCCGGCTCCGGCAGTGCATGGATGATGATTCGGGGCCTCGGTTCGTATTCCGAGGGGCTTGGAAGCAATAGCCTGAAGTTTTTTGTGGATGGCTTCGAGGTGGAGTCCGAATATGTCAATTACCTCAGTCCCGATGAGATAGAGAGTGTCTGTGTGCTTAAGGATGCCGCTGCCCTTTCACTCTATGGGATGAAAGGAGCCAATGGGGTGATACTCATTGCCACGCAGCGTGGAACTGCAGGGGCTCCTGTAATCAGTTTTCAGGCGAGGACGGGAGTTCAGACTCCAATCAACACGGTTAAATCCCTCAGATCTCTTGATTACGCCAATCTTTACAATCAGGCTTATTCCAACGACAATGGGCGGGAGTGGAATCCCTATTATGATATTGAGGCCACAGGCGCTTATCGCAATGGGACAGGAGTTGATGTGGACTGGTACGATGAGGTGATGAAAAGGAGTGGAAGTTATTATGACGCAAGTCTTTCCATGCGCGGAGGCTCCGATTTGGCCAAGTACGGCGTGTTTCTCGATTATGCGAACCAGGAAGGCTTTTTGAATGTAAGGAACAGCGACAGGACCAGGAATGTCTCCTTTGTGAAGTACGGACTCCGTACGAACATAGATATGAAACTCAACAAGGTTCTCACCGTGAAGGTGGACATATCCGGGCGGCTTGAGGACAGGACCTCTCCAAACTACAGCGTTTACTCGCTTATGGACGATATCATGAAGTACCCGTCCAATATTTATCCGGTCAATGACCCTCTCTCTACCGATCCCATAAGTACCTATTCGGGCACAAGCCTTTATCCGAACAACCCCGTGGCAAGCCTTGAAGGGGTGGGATGGACTGTAAGCCGGACCAAGGTGGTTCTTGCGAACTTCCGCTTCAGGGAGGATATGTCATTTCTGCTGCCCGGACTGTACTTGGAAGAAGGCTTCTCCTTCTATGCCAGAACCATTGGGAATATGGCCAAGACACGTTCCTACGCCCGTTACTATAACGGTGTAGCGCAGACCTCCGACCAGTCCACCTACCTTCGTTCCGTCGGGTACTGGTCATCCGGGATGGAGACTTGGATGCAGGGAAATGCAGGATTGGGCTGGAAGCACGCCTTTGATGAGCATAGGCTTGACGCGCGGATAGGAACTCACATTTCCGATTACAACGGGAGCGGATCTGAATTCTACAATTGGAAATACCACTATATCAATTACAAGGCTCTCGTAGCTTACTCCTATGACAACAGGTATATGGCAAGCGTGTCTCTTTCCTATTTTGGGAGCGATGCCTTCGCCCCGAAGAAGAGGTATCATCTCTATCCCGGTATCTCCTTTGCCTGGCTTGCCTCAAATGAGGAATTTCTGCAGGGGAACGAGCTGTTTAAGAGTCTTAAAGTGAGAACTTCGATTGGCTTGTCGGGCTCTGCTGAAGGCAATGTGGATATAGATGAGTTCAATACAGGAGGGCGTTACCTCTATCAGCAGTACTACGGCTGGACGGGGAATTTCGCTACCGGTACGGGACCGGAATTTTCGCAGGCCAGCGGACTGCGCCCACTCTTTAAGGCCAATCCTGATATTGAGCCGGAACAGAGCCTTAAGGCTAATCTCGGTTTTGATGCCGATTTCTTCGGAAAACTCAAAGTAAGCGCGGACTGTTTCTTTGACAATCGAAGCAATATCCTCACGCTTGACAATACCCTGATGGGCTACCGCGGGACAGATATTTACTACTCCAACATAGGTCACATGACCAATCAGGGGATTGACATGCACCTTGAATACGGGGATAGGCTTGGCTCTCTTTCCTACAATGTTTTTGGCAGCCTGCTCTTTGCCAGGAACAAGGTGCTCGAGATGGGGGAGGTTGGAAAGAAGTATGACTATAACAAGTCCACCGGCCGCCCCTATGGCACGAGGATGGGACTCGAATGCATCGGCTTCTACCAGACAAGTGACTTTGACATGGATGGTGAGTTGAACATGGGCTTGCCTGTACCCCTGTTTGGTTCGGTTCAGCCCGGAGACCTCAAATACAAGGATATAGATGGGGACGGTTACATAGATGATACTGATATGGTGGAGATAGGCAGACCGGCATATCCGCTTTCAGTGCTCAGCTTCGGGGCTCAGCTTAATTGGCGGGGATTTGACTTTTCTCTCCTGCTGACAGCGTCGCTCGGCTCGACTGTCAATCTCCTCGATTATCCGCAGTGGAGAGCCTTTGAAGACTACGGGACAGCTTTTGAATGGGCGAAGCAGGCCTGGGTCTTTTACCCTGAAGCCGGACTTGATACACGCAAGACTGCAACTTACCCTCGCCTCTCTACCCGCACTAATGACAATAACTACCGCGACAGTTCTTTTTGGATTCGGAAGAATAACTGGCTCCGGCTCCAAAACATGGAACTCGGCTACGACCTGCCGGCTCTGCCGGTGCTTCATGGAGCACATCCGAACAGGTGCCGTGTCTATATCAATGCTTATAATATCCTGACATTGAGTAAGCTGCTCCGGGAGTGCAAGATGGATCCGGAAACCGCTGACTACGGCTATCCCGCTGCCAAGTCCGTCAATGTCGGAGTGCAGTTTACATTCTGAGGAGAAAGCATTATGAAAGGAAATTTTAAGATAATCGTTCTGTCAGCTCTTGCTGCAGTGTTTTGCAGCTGCTCTGACTTTCTGGATACCCGAATGGATGTGTTCCGTACCATGGACAGACTTGAGACGGACTACAGTTCCCTCGCAAGCTTTGCTACGGCATACTATACTCCCATGCGTTCGGGCTTTGACGTAATCGATGGAAATCTCTTTGCCCCTGCATCTGATGAAGCGGAGCAAACCGCCTCAAGTTCAAATGTTTCCGCCTTCAACAGGGGACTTGTCTCTGCCGACCTCAACCCGATATCATATCTCTATGATAATTATTATGAGGGAATTAGAGCGGCGCGCTTCTTTCTCGACTATGCAAGGGACGGGGAGAAGTTCCTCTCTCTTGGGCGGGATACTTCAACAGTCTACAATCCTGATGGAAGCATCTATTCTACAGACAAGCCCCGCGCCTACATGCGTGATTGCATCGACCTTGGCTGGAGAAGGGCGGAAGCGCATGTCGCAGAGGCCTATTATTATGGGGAACTCATCAAGATGTATGGAAGCGTGCCGATAGTGGAGGATTATGATGAGACCTATGCCGTTCAGGCCTCCTATGAGGAGGTCGTGGAGCACATTGTCAATCTCATTGACACCTACAAGGACAGCCTCGCGCTCGACTGGCGCTCTGTAGCTGTTGAAACCCCTGAAAACAAGGTTGCTGATGTCCTCCATTGGAATATCAGTGACAATGCAGGGCGCTTTGACAAGACCGCTGCCCTTGCCGTTAAAGCGCGGGTTCTCCTGTATGCAGCCAGTCCGAGAAACAATCCGGAGGGAGACGTCAAAAAATGGGAGAGGGCTGCAGAGGCCGCTAACGAGGTGATTCAGACCCGGAAGGCAATCTTCGAAAGGGGCTTGGGCTTTGGGGATGCCGCTTACAGTATACACCCCGATTACCGGATGAGTGCCAACAGGGACTATGGGGCATACTTCCTTAAGAACAATGCCACTTCCAGTTATGAATCCATCTTCCTGATTCGCAGCAGTGCGAGCAGTGATTTGGAGGTAGCCAACTATCCTATAGGGACGAGAGGCGGGCAGAGTGGAGTCTGTCCGACACAGAATCTCGTGGATGCCTATGAGTACATAGGACCCCAGACGACTAATCCGTACCAGAACAGAGACCCCCGGTTTGCAGCTACGGTTGTCTATAACGGAAGCGTTTGGAATGGGGCTGAGATTGATGAATCCCCAACAGGAGCATATAACCAGCGTCTTAACGGAGCCAGTAAAACGGGCTATTATCTGAAGAAGTTTCTCGACCCCAATCTCAACCTTGTGGAAGGCGGAAGTCAGGTCCATGTATGGCCTGTCTTTCGCTATGCCGAGGTGCTGCTTAACTATGCGGAGGCGATGAATGAGGCCTATGGACCGGATTCGGATCCCAAAGCTTACGGGATGACGGCTCGCGAAGCTCTTACGGAGGTGCGAAACAGCGCAAGCACTGCTCTCGCTCCGGTAACTGCCGCAGACAGGAAGGCATTCAGGGCTGCGGTAAAAGCCGAAAGACGGGTGGAACTTGCCTTTGAGGATCACCGTTACTGGGATCTCCTTCGCTGGAATGACGCTGCTTCAGTGCTTAACAAAAGTATCAGGGGAGTGGTGGTGCGGAAGAACAATCTCGGCGGATATCAGTATACTTACACTACCGTTGCCTCCCGTACTTTTGATGCTGACAAGAACTACTATCTTCCGTTTACGCGCAAAGAAATAAGTAATTCTCATGGGACGCTTACCCAGAATCCAAACTACAATTGACATGAAAACGACAAGCAGGATAATGTGTGCCCTTGTGCTCGCAATGAGCCTGTGCGCATGCCGGAAAGGGGATTCGGAAGTGAATCTCGGGTTCCCGAAAATCTATATTCCCCAAGCTACAATCACAGGGTTGGATAATTCCTATCCTATTCCCAACGGTTCTCTGACTCAGAACTCGAAGTATGTATGCCGTTACGATAAGGCGACGGGGGCTCTCGAAGTTAACATCGGGGTAGTCCGTGCCGGCTTTATCAGGGATGCCAAGGCTTTTTCCGTAGACCTTGGGGTATGTGAGGAGCAGACGGAAGAAAAGCTCGCGACATATGCTGCAAATGGAGTTCCTGCGACCAGGCTTCCACTTTCTGTCTGCACTGTCCCCTCAAAGATAAGTGTAGAGGCAGGGAAGAACTCCGGAACTGTCTATCTCTCCATAGACATGAAGGAACTCTCAAAGCAGAGATCTTCCCTTTTTGAGGATGACAGTTACGAGATTCTGGTATTGGGGCTTGAAATCAGCAATCCGACCGCATATGAACTTGCAGACAGCAACACTAATGTGGTTATTTGCCTCGACCTTAACAGCGACGAGTGGGATAAGGCCGGGAGTCCTGTCAGAACGCTTTTTCCTATTTATTAATATAATCAGCATTATGAAGAAGTTTTTAGCAATTATTGCAGCAGCGGCTGCATTTGCAGTGGTCGCTTGTACTCCGGAGGACAAGCCGGAGGTGGATAATGGCGGAAGCGATGCCAATGTGCCGGTGGCGGCGTTTGAGTATGCTGTCGATGGCATGACCGTGACTTTTACCAACAAGTCGACCGATGCCGTCGCCTACAAATGGGATTTTGGGGACGGGGAAAATTCCAAAGAGACAAATCCCACGCATGAATACGCCTCTTCCGGGGAGTATACCGTACAGCTTACTGCGGCGAACTCTGACGGGGTTACTTCCAAGAAGGAAGCCGTGATTTCCCTTACGGGCAGCGTGAAGGCTTATTTTTCCGTCTCGACCGTTGAAGGCCGTGCAGGCGAGTTTGGAAAGGCTCTCAAATTTGACGCGAGCTCTTCCGAGAACGCCTCTTCCATTGTCTGGGATTTCGGAGATGGCGAATCTTCCACGGAATTTACCCTTACCCATGTATTTCCCGGCTTTGCCAAATACAGTGTAAAGGCTACTGTCACCGGTCTTGACGGTGGAACGGATACCTATACTCAAGAGGTGGAAACCGTCAAATCCACGCAGGTAATTAAGGGCGGTTCGATGGAGAAAGATGATGAGCAGTACTGGACTGTGGCTCCTCTCTGGGGTTATGACAATGGCCAGTATGAGCCTGTTGAGGGGGTCTATGCGTATGCTCCTGAATTTGGCTGTACCGATCCGAATATCGGACATGGTGGCTGCTACAGGTATATCAGTAACCCTCTTGGTTGGGATTACAACAATAAAGGCTGTGTCTATCAAGGTATTGAAGTGAGGGAAGGGGATCAGTATGACATCGACTGCCTCTTCAAGTGGGGGAAGGAAAGCCAGGACAATGGCACTTTGTCAATAAGTGTCTCCTACGGGGAGTGGGCGGAGCCGGATGCCGGTGGAACCATTCTCCTCTATGTCAATAACTGGTGGGGAGTTCACGATCCGGATGATGCCAATCCCAATCGCTACACAACCTGGCTTCCTGAGTTTGAAGGGAGTCTTGCTGATGCAGCCACCGCAATGGCTGATTATGGCTTCGAAGCTGTAAGCGGTGAAATGACTGAAGAGGGAAAACTGCGTTTTACTGCAGCGCAGTCAGGGACTTGCTACATCAGTTTCTTTGTCAACCAAGTGTGGGGCTTTGCTTATGGAGCCGGCAGAGATATCCTTCTGGATGAAATCAGTGTAAATGCAGTCATAGAATAATACTTTTCAGGGGGACGGGGCAGAGCTGTTCCGTCTCCCTTTTATCATTAGATGAAAAAGGATTGTGCGTGGGGAAGTTTCGCCGGGTGCGCACAAATCTTTGAATGACAAAAATCTGATTAACCGGCGAAATTTAAGTGATATGCTGGGGATAAAAAAGACGGCAGTCGTTTTGGTTGCCGCATTGTGTGCAGGAGCGATATCGGCCAGAGCTCAAAGTGCCGGTTCGAGGTTTATGGGGGCGTTCGAGGAGGATTTCAATTCTTCCAAGCCTGCATTTTTTAACATGTCGGGGAGCAGTTTCCGTTACTCCTGTGGGGTTGACTCCTTCACGGAGAAAGGAACACAAGTGCTGCTGTTGCGAATCAATCCGGACGATCCGGCAGGAGCCGGACGGGGACCTGAAATCAGCACTCCCGGGCTCACTCATTTTGGAAGCTATTCGGCACGATTCAGAGTCCCTGACATACAACAGGTTCAAGCTAATACCGGTGCCGTGGCCGGCTACTTTACCTATCGTTTTACTAAAGGCTATGGTCTGAGTGAGATTGATATAGAGATTCTGATTGCCGATCCGCGCCTCGTCTATGTGGGAACATGGACCAGTGATCCTCAGGATGTCAGTAAGTTACAAAGAGTCGGACGTACGCTCAACCTTGCAACGGGCGAAATCCTGTATACTAACTATCGCTCTTACCGCGATGGCAATATAGACCACGCATTCAGCGAGGATGCCGCCCTCACTCCCCGGACTGTCCCCTCAATCGAAGGCTTTGATGCCTCAAAGCACTTCTATACCTACGGCTTTGACTGGTATCCCGATCGCCTTGTCTGGTGGATTGAGCACCCGCAGACTGGTGAGAAGACAATCCTTTGGGACTACACCGGTACAACTCCCGATTTCTCCGGTATACCGCAGCCCCCGACTACCTACCTTTTTAACTTCTGGCACACCAACAACTGGCCTGTAGATACCAATCCCGCCTCCACACAGAAGCCACTCTACCCTTATGTCTTGGAGATAGACTGGATGAAATACGAACCATTTGAGGAACTCAATGAAGACTGGAATACACAGCACAATTGGTAAAACTTTGAAAAAGAGCTTTATATATTTTGGGATTCTGCCATTCCTGGCCTTAATCTGTTCCTGTGCGAAGCATGCTCCTTCAACGCCCGATAAGGGTAATCAGGCAGATACTGCCAGGATTGAGCCCTCAAAACCGGAATTTCAGGCAGTCCCTCTCATGGAGGCCTTTGAGGAACAATTTTCTGAAAAGACATCCGATATCTTCGATTTCTCTCAGAAAGAGGCTGATTTTCGCTATTTTCCTGCTTTTCCTTCCTGGAATGAGCGCGGGACGACTCTCCTGCTCTTCAGAGTGGATCCGAGCGATCCTGCAGGTCTGTCTTCCTGTCCCTGCATCACAAGTAAGGAGCACTGCTTCTACGGTTCGTACTCAATTAGAATGAGACTGCCTGACATTGGGACCGTGCAGCCAAATGTAGGGCTGAATGCCCTTTTTACTTTAAGTGAGCAGGATGCAAGGAATGGGTACAGCACGGTAGAGCTCCTTTGGAAGCTGGCCGAGCCGACATCCCTTTATCTCAATGCCGTGGCTGACATTGAGCGCAGCACTTTCTATATTGAAAATCCGGAGGATGACTTTGCCCCTTCCGGCAAATACTATACCTATGGTTTTGATTGGCATAGGGATGAGTTGTCATGGTGGATTGGAGACGGTGATACCAGACTCACACTTGCCAGGATAGAGGAGAATGTGCCTTTGTTCCCCGCACGGCTGAAGTTCCTCCTCTACCACAGCAAGAACCATCCTCCCGAGGCTAAGCCTAATGCTACGGAAGTGCCCTTTTACCCCTACGAATTTGAACTTGATGCCATTACCTACTCTCCCTTTAATGAGGAGATTAAGGCCTGGCAGGATGAATATCTTAATTAAAAGCAATTGATGAGTTTTCTCGCACTATTCCTTGCATTGCTGCCTTTGACCAGTCTCTCTGCAGCCAGTTCGCCTGTCTCTGAATACATGCTGTCCGATGGATGGAAAATCCGCTCATCCGAAGGTGCGGTCTACGATGCAAAAGTACCTTCTGCCATCCTTGGCTGCCTGACCGAGAACGGCTTGTATGCGTCTGCCTTCACAGGGGATAATTATGAGAAGATTATAAACAGGGACGATTTTCGGCGGCCATGGTGGTATGTCAATGAGTTCGACTTGCCCGAGTTGGAGCCGGGGCGAAGAGTCTCGCTTGAATTCGACGGTATCAGTTATAAGGCTGACATTTGGCTGAATGGCACCCTGTTGGCTTCCTGCAAGGAGGTTAAAGGACCTTACCGGCAGTTCGTTTTTGACATAACTTCCATAGTCTCAACGCACAATAAGTTGGAAGTCAAGGTATATAGAGCCGAGGCCGGGGACTTTAACATCGGTTTTGCCGATTGGAATCCACGGCCTGCCGATGAAAGTATGGGAATTTTTCGCCCGGTCAGACTTCACTTCAGCAACGCCGTATCGTTGAGCAATACTTTTGTGAGATCCGAGGTGGATACCAAAACCTTGGATATGGCTTATCTCACCGTGGAGACTACGCTTAAGAATAACAGCTCATCACCGGTGAAAGGCAGACTCCGCCTGGATTATGAGGGAAAATCCTTCTCGCAGGACATAGCTCTCTCTCCACATGGGCGGAAGAGAATAGTCCTAACCCCCGATGAGGCTGAAATGCTGAAAATCAGGCATCCCAAGCTTTGGTGGTGCCACAATCTCGGCACTCCCTACCTGCACAGTATTCAGCTCTCTTTCTCTCTTGATGGCAGGGAATCCGATTCCCAGACCGTGCAATTTGGAATCCGCCAGATTGATACATACATGACGGAGGAGGGACAGAGGGGATTTATGCTTAACGGCAAAAGACTGCTTGTCAAAGGAGCCGGCTGGACCGATGACATTTTCCTCCGTAATTCCGATGCGCGCTATGATTTGGAACTTCGATATGTCAGGGACATGAATCTCAACGCAGTGCGTTTTGAGGGGTTCTGGGGAACTTCTCAAAAGCTGTATGATACCTGCGACCGGCTCGGCCTGCTTGCCTTGGTAGGGTGGAGCTGCTCTTGGGAGTGGGAAGTGTACACCGGTGTCCCGAATGACGAATATGGATGTATTCGCGGGGAGGAGGATATGAATCTGATTGCGCAGTCCCTTTGTGATCAGGTGAGCTGGCTTAGAAACCACCCGAGCATCATCGCATGGTTCATCGGGAGCGACATGCTGCCACGCCCGGAGTTGGAAAAAAAGTACAGGGCAGCCCTCGATTCTTTGGATGACCGCCCCTGCATAGCTTCAGACAAGGGGCTTGTGAGCAGTGTCAGCGGACCTACGGGGATGAAAATGGTAGGCCCCTATGACTATCAGGCACCGGCTTACTGGTATAGCTCTGAAGCAGTTGGGGGCTCTTTTGGTTTTAATTCCGAGACCGGTATAGGGGCACAGCTTCCAATGCGCGAATCCATTGAGCGGATGATTCCCGCTTCTGAACTTTGGCCTTTGGGACGGGCATATGATTATCATTGCACCATTGCAGGCGAGGCTATGAATTCCCTTGATGTGCTTAAGGATTTGATTCCACTGCGTTATGGGGAGGCAAAGGATTTGGACGATTTTCTGAAGAAAGCTCATCACCTCGACTACGATGGAACGAGGGCGATGTTCGAAGGCTTCCGCGTTGCTCTCCCGCGCTCTACCGGTGTCATACAATGGATGCTGAATTCTGCCTGGCCTTCGCTTTATTGGCAGCTGTATGACTGGTATCTGGTCCCGACAGCAGGCTACTGGTCCGTAAAGAAGGCCTGTGCCCCGCAACAGCTGGTCTATAACTATGTGGACCGGTGCATCTATGCGGTCAATGACGAGGGTCGGGATTTGTCCCTTGTGGCTTCGTATGAATTGTTCGACCTGTCCGGCAAAATAGTGGATAGAAAGTCTGAACCGATTCGCATGGAGGCGGGTATTCCTTTGAAGCTGGCTGAAGTTCCTGTGGTCCGGGGATGCTCTTTCCTCTTTCTTAGCCTCAAGGACAAGCGGGGAAGAGAAGTGCAAAACAATGTCTATCTCCTGTCTTCCGTGGACGATCTTACCGACTGGGCCAATTACAACTGGATAAGAACTCCCTTGCTTCAAAGTGCCGATTACTCGGGACTTGATAAGTTGAGCGGTGCAAAAGTCAGCTGCAGTGTGAAAAAGACCCGGCAAGGCTTGTCTCTTACGCTCCGCAACGAATCCGATGTGGTAGCTTTCTTTATAAATCTTTCGGCGAAGGATAATGAAGGCAAGCTCATTGTCCCGGCTTTTTGGTCTGATAACTTTATCAGCCTCAGGCCACGGGAGCAGAGAACTCTCAACTGCACTCTTGATGCTGATGCAAAGGTGGAGGTCAGCGGCTGGAATCTTGTGGATTGTCAAAGTTTTTGATTATTTTTGCAACTGATATTGACTGCCGAGGAGAGATTTGACTGCTTGCAACCTCGTCAAAAATGCTAAAATGTTATGAATAAAGACCTTAATTGCGGGCCTTCGGTGTCCGCACCTTCGTATCTTTTTACCTCGGAATCCGTGTCCGAGGGTCATCCCGACAAAGTCGCCGATCAGATTTCCGATGCAATTCTCGATGAATTCCTGCGTCAGGATTCTGATGCTCATGTGGCTTGCGAAACTTTCTGTACTTCCGGACTGGTGATTGTGGGTGGAGAAGTCAACTCCGAGCATGCTTATGTGGATATTGACCGGGTCGTCCGTGACACCATTGCCCGCATCGGCTATACCAAGGCCGAATACGGCTTTGATGCATCGTCCTGTGGGGTGATTTCCACAATCCATGCCCAAAGTGCTGATATCGACCGTGGCGTGAGTCGGGAAAATCCTTTGGAGCAAGGCGCGGGAGATCAGGGAATGATGTTTGGCTATGCCTGTCGCGACACGGCCGAATATATGCCGCTGGCTCTTTCGCTTTCGCACAAGCTCCTCCGTGTCCTGGCTGATATTCGGAGGGAGTCTCAAAGCCCGATGCCGTATCTTCGCCCCGATGCCAAGAGCCAGTTCACGGTTGAGTTTTCAGCCAAGCACAAGCCTTTGCGGGTACACACCATTGTGCTGAGTACCCAGCATGATGAGTTTGCCAGTGATGAGACCATGCATGCCAGGATTGAAAAGGATGTCCGCGAGATCGTTTTACCCCGCCTCACCGACTCTCTGCCTGCTGCCGAAGCCGCCCTTTTCACAGGCAACTGTCGTCTGCTCGTCAATCCTACCGGCAAGTTCGTAATCGGAGGGCCTGCAGGGGATACCGGACTTACTGGGCGCAAGATTATTGTTGACACTTACGGGGGCAGGGGTGCCCATGGAGGCGGCTCTTTTTCCGGGAAAGATCCGAGCAAGGTGGACCGTTCAGGGGCATATGCCGCCCGCTATATAGCCAAGAATCTTGTGGCTGCGGGGATTTGTGATGAGATTCTTGTGCAGATTGCTTATGCGATTGGGGTCGCCGAACCGGTCAGCGTTTATGTCGACACCTACGGGACCTCGCATATACATGCCCCTCAGGCGGGGGGAATTTCCGATGTAAAAGGCGAAGCAACTGATGCTTATATCGCTTATGTAGTCAGCCGCCTGTTTGACCTTCGGCCGGCATCGGTAATCGAGAAATTCGGCCTCAGGAATCCCATATATCTTCCGACTGCGGCATACGGCCATTTTGGGCGCAGACCCTATGTCCAGGATGGCATGCAGTTCTTTGGCTGGGAGAAACTCGATATGGTAGAGCCGCTTAAGAAGGCTTTTGGGATAGAATAAAAATTATGCGACAGCTTATCACTCATTTCACTGACAACGATCTCTACACCTTCACCTGTCAGTATTATGTCCTCAAGACTTATCCGAGGGCGGAGGTGGAATATACTTTCATGGATCGTAATCATACCGTCTACCCCAAAGGCTTTGATGCCCTATTGCGGGAGCAGGTGGAGTATATGAAAAACGTCATTGTGACCGATGAGGAGATTGCCTACATGGCGGAGCATTGCGTGTATCTTCCGCTTTGGTATTTCACTTTTCTTCGTGGGTATCGTTTCAATCCTGCCGAGGTTGATATCAGTCAGGATGAGGAAGGGCACCTCGAGATTCTCGTCCATGGCAAATGGTTCTCTACGATTATGTGGGAAATGCCTCTTCTTTCGTGCATCAGCGAGCTTATGCATATCCTTCGCGGCGATGTGAACCGCTATGATGCAGTGCTTGAACAGAGAAGGGCCGAGGCAAAGACTGCCGAAATCTTCGGTGGCGGGCTTACTCTTGGAGATATGGGTACTCGCAGGCGTTTCAGCTTTGCTCACCAGGAAATGGTCATCCGTGTGATGAAGGATGTGTATGAGCATCCGGCCAAATACGCACATCTGCTTGTGGATGGGCCGGTTGCGAGGCAGATTGAGGAGGAGGACCGCTGGCCTGGAGTTTTCACGGGGACGAGCAATGTGTACCTTGCAATGAAGTACAATTTGAGCTCGCTCGGGACTATGTCTCATCAGCTGATATCATTTGAGGAGAATGTGAGCGGGGTGTTCGAGTGCAACTTCAATGTGATGAAAAAGTTCAGCGATGTCTACGATGGAGACAACGGGATTTTCCTGTATGACTGTTTCGGGGACAAGGTGTTCTTTAGTAACCTCAGCAAACGCATGGCTATGATGTACAAGGGCTTGCGAGTGGATAGCGGGAATGAGGAGCAGCAAATCGATAAAATTGTGTCCAAGTACAAGTCTCTTGGAATTGACCCGTTGAGCAAGCAGGTGGTATTCAGTAATGGGCTCAATATCAAGCGTGCACTTGAGATTCACCGCTACTGCAAGGGCAAGGTTCAGGACTCTTATGGAGTCGGGACTTTCCTTACCTGCGATGTGACGGATTGTGAGCCGATGAATATCGTGATTAAGCTTACTCGCGGGCGCATCACCGAGCTTCGTGAGTGGCATGACTGCGTTAAACTCTCCTGCGACACCACCAAGACCCTCGGCAATCCTGCCAAGTGCGCTTACCTGCTCAGCGTGCTGCCGTAGGGAGCGGTGCTTTTCCTGCAGTAACTTTAGTTTCTTATCGTTCATTACTCCTTTCTCCTGTCATGTCAGCCGCCCGGATATTTTGCAGTGGCAGTTAATTACTTGACAGTTTCAACCTCTTAATATTTGCCAGGTCGGTTTTTCCTTGTTGCCAATATTCGGTAAATTATCTGCCATCGTAAAACTGCCATATTTTGGCAATAATTCTTCTTATCTTTGTACTTGCAAGCTTTAGTACAGGGTCTGAAGTTTGCCCTATAACTGCGGTCTTATGGAGACCCTTTGAAAGAATATGGCAAAGAATTATTTCAACAGGTACGTGTGGCTGATTGACACCATTAACCGATACGGCCACATTTCGCTGGCCGATATAAGCCGGCTGTGGGAGAGAAGTTCCCTCAATGACGAAAGCAGCCCATTGGCTGAGCGCACTTTCCACAATCACAGGGAGGCAATCCTGAACACATTTGGCATAGAGATTAAATGTGACCGGAGTCTCGGATACTATATTGCCAATAGCGAGGATCTCGAGGGTGATGGTATACGGCAATGGCTGTTGGAGTCCATGTCCTTAAGCAATTTGCTGAACGAGAGTCGCGACATGCGGGATAAAATCCTCTTCGAAAAGATTCCTTCCAGTCAAAAATGGCTTCCCGTAATTGTGGATGCCATGCGGGATGGGAAGGCGATAGAACTCACATATCAGAGTTTTTACAGGACGGAAGCAAATACTTTTGTGGTGCATCCGTATTGCCTTAAGCTTTTCAAACAGCGCTGGTATATGCTGGCGCGCAGTGAAGAATACAATCATCCGCGTATTTATTCTCTGGATGAGAGAATGCTTCGTGTAGACCAGACGGGGAAGAAGTTGAAGATTCCTAAAAGCTTCAATGCGCAGGAGTTCTTTTCCAACTGTTTCGGCATAATCGTTGGCTCCGGTGCAAAGCCGGACACCGTAGAGATTAAAGTGGCGAAGAATCAGGTGAAGTACATTGATACACTCCCATTGCACCCATCTCAAACCCTCCTTGAGGAAACCCCTCAGTACAGCATCTACCAGTTTCACCTCGTCCCTACCTTTGATTTTAAGCAGGAAATCTTATCCCATGGGCCGGATTATGAAGTGCTCTCTCCGGAGTGGTTTCGGGATGAAATCAAGGCAGATATAGCGAGCATGATTAAAAACTATGAATGATGACTGATTTTGCTGCGATTGATTTTGAGACGGCAAATGAGCAGCCGTCAAGTGTGTGCTCTGTAGGCGTAGTTATTGTGCGGGGAGGCGAGATAGCGGATTCGTTTTACAGTCTTATTCATCCTGTGCCGGAGTATTATCAATGGTTCTGTCAGCGGGTGCACGGGCTCTGCGAAGAGGATACTGACTGTGCTCCTGTGTTTCCGGAAGTCTGGGCGAAGATTGCTCCAAAGATTAAGGGACTGCCACTCGTGGCACATAATGCCCGTTTCGATGAAGGCTGTCTGAAAGCCGTCCACAGGGTATATCAAATGGATTGCCCTGACTATGCGTTTTATGACACCCTGTCTGCATCTCGTAGGCACTTCGGTTCTTCGCTGCCTAACCACCAACTCCATACCGTGGCTGCCGCCTGCGGCTATGATCTTCAGCATCATCACCATGCGTTAGCTGATGCCGAGGTTTGTGCATACATTGCCATGAAGATTTTGTAGGGAGTATTCGGGAAATACAGTTTTGCGAAATTGTCGGGAAAGACGTATCTTTGTGAGGCTTTTGCGGGCGTGTTGAAATTGGTAGACAAGCAAGACTTAGGATCTTGTGCCTTTGTGCGTGTGGGTTCGAGTCCCACCGCCCGCACTTCCTCGTATTAGGGGGATACCCCCTAAAACCCCGTCGCTCCAAGCCTGCCATCGCACATGGCTACCGCACCGGCTTTCCGCTATCACGCCTGACGCGTGAGGGGATGCCCCCTAAAACCCCGCCGCTCCAAGCCTGCCATCGCACATGGCTACCGCACCGGCTTTCCGCTATCACGCCTGACGCGTGAGGGGATGCCCCCTAAAACCCCGCTTCCCTCTTGATGGGGCGCAAAGCTCCCCAAACCCCTCGCGGCTTCGTCATGCCATCCTCTTATTGGGAGATTCCTCCCAAGCCCTCGGGTCTTCGCTTGCGCCATCAGCACGTGCCACCCCTTCGCTTCGCTACGACATTCGCTGATGCTCATTTACTAAAAGCCAACCCGTCATTCCTCCACCGGCACGCCTGAAGCGTGCGCAAGCCTGACCGGCTTTCCGCCAGCTCGCTGATGCGAATTTCCTTAAAGGTCAGTCCTCTTGTCCGTTGCTGCCGCTGCTACCCCCGTGGACTTTCCGGCTTTCCGTATTTGCTCCGCAAATACCCGCTTCAACCGGCTCGCTGATGCGAGCGCGTGTCGGCCATCGTAAAGGACTGCTACCTCGCATTTCCCGATAACTGCTTGATATCTAATAATCTACACTTTCGCACCCCCTGCTTTGCAGGTGGGGCGCTAAAGTTTATATGCGTGTGTATCAGTAATTTATCGGGAAACGCCTCCACCGGCCGAAAATCCCGATTTTTGTACCTACGTGGATTAGGATATACTTGTTTCCAATCCGGCTGGTGGCAGTTAAACCGTTGAAAAACTGCAAGATTACGATTTTTACTATCCGCCACCGAAGATGTTGATGGATGAATCTCTCTGATTATAAGCAGTATAGCCGCCACTTATTCAATGGGCGCAGAGACTCTGCAAAGGGGGACTTTTGTATTATACGCGGGATTTTCAGATTCAATGGGCGCAGGGACTCTGCAAAGGGAGACTTTTGTCATATGAGCGGGATTTTCGCTTTCGCGGGCAATGCTACAGTTTTTTCTCGGGATAGAGTTCGTCCCACCACGTGGAGTCGTCTTGGAGGTATTTGGAGAACCAAGCGAATATAGTACGGAGCCACTGGCGTCGTTTGTCAAATTGGCGGATGCCGTGATTCTCCCCGTCCACCACTACGAAGGCCGTGTCCTGCCCCAAGAGTTTGAGAGCTGTGAACATCTGGATGCTTTCTCCTATTGGGACATTGGTATCAGCCGAGCCGTGGAGGAAGAGCAGGGGAGTGTGAATCTTGTCAGCGTTGTACAGAGGGCTTCTGTCTACATACAAATCCTTGCGGGTCCAGGGGTAACTGCCCGCCATACTCACTTCGCTATACGAATATCCCCAATACCCCTCTCCCCAATAACTCGTATGATCGCTAATGCCGGCGTGCGAAATACCGGCAGCGTAGAGGTCGGTTTTGGTGAGCAGAAGCTGGGTGATAAAACCTCCGTAAGATGCGCTGAAGCAGCCTATCTTTGTGCTGTCTACATAGGGGTGGTCCTTGCAGAATGAGCGGGTAGCCTCTATGATATCTTCCGCGACCCCATCTCCTGCGGTGTTGACATGCCTTGCAGCGAATTCCTGTCCGAAGCCTGCCGCCCCGCTTGGGTTAACTACATAGAATACGTATCCTTGGGCAGCGTAGACTTGTGGAGAATAAGAACCAACGCAGTATTTGGCCGAGGGAGAGCAACCCCCGTAATAGTGTACAAGAAGGGGATATTTCTTCGAAGGGTCGAAGTCTGGCGGAAGCACATAGAAGCCATTGATCAAATCTCCCCGAGAAGAAGTAAACTCGTATTCTGAACCTTCTCCCATAATCGTACTTGCGAACCGAGCCCCTCCAAAGTCTTCTACAAGGGTCTGCTTCCCCGACTTGGTATCGAGATAATAGGCTCTATCTCCATTGCACAGGCTCTGCCCCGAGTAGACGAGACTTGCCGACTTCCTGGCGAGGTCGAAGCCGTAGATGTATTCTTCTCTGTTTGGGAGCCTTTCAATCTTGCCAGTCTTTGCATCTGCCCTATAGAGGTTCTGCTCGTCTTTGTCTTCGGTCTTGAAATAAATTTTCCCATCGAATGCAGCCCAAATGGGAGTTCCGTCCACGCTTGGCCCGAATTCTACTCCTAAGGGACGAACATTCAGGGATCTGGTATCGAGTATAAAGAGACGCACATCGTATTCGTTGGGGATTTGGCCTTCCTTGAGCTTCTTGCTCTTGCCAATCCCTCCAAAGGCTTCTGCGCTGCCGGTCAGCACTACTTCGCTTCCATCGGGAGAGTAGCGTGCGCTGCGGATGAAACCATCGTCGGAGACGAGTGTGTGAGTCTCAAGGCTTTCTATGTTAAGTTCGAGGAGCGAATATAGGGTAGTGGGTCTCTTCGTGAGGCGCTCCCGAGAGGTCAGCAGTAGAATCTTCTTCCCATCCTGCGAGATATCCGATAGCCAGATATTATGATAGCCGAATGTGAGTTGCTGCATCAGGCCTGTGCTGAAGTCATATTTACTTAAATACACTCTGTCTCTCCAGCCCGGCTGTCTGTCATCGGGAGTCAGAATCTGGTGCACATCTCCTTCAGTTGGGCCCTCTTGTACAAGGGTATACAACAGGTAACTCTCATCGGGGGAAAAGCTGAAAGCCCCATCGGGAATATCATGTGCAAGGATGGTCTCATCCTTGGTTTGCGGATTGGCACAGAAGAGGTCCTTGTCTCGAATATAGTAGTATCTGTCACTTGAGGGCATCCAAGTGACGGGTTTATCCTGCCGCAGAAGTACAGTCCCATCTTTTACCCTGCGGATTTCGGTCCATGAGAAAACCTCCCCTTTGTCGTTTGTCTGGCGGAATCCTACGCTGACATATTTTCCCGAGGGAGAAATTGCGATATCACCGGCAGACAAGCCTATAGTATTGGCATCCAGAGAGTAAATGTGCTTTCCATCTTCCCGAAGGCGCAGTCGCCCGCTTTTCTCGCTGATTAACTGAACCTTGAAACTGTCTGCAGGCTCCAGGATGAGGGTCTTTATAACGAAGTCGTGGGTTCCGGGTTCGAGTTTTAATTCCGGCCCGGACTCTTTGCCATCTACAAGGACTTTGTAGTCATTCAGGCCACTGACTGATATGCTTGCCTTGGCAAAAAGTCTGTTCTCGGCACTGAATCCAATCAGATGAAAGCAATTAGTGCTCGAAGAGAGCGATTTGAGGACTTCGGCTTCAGAAACGTAAGCCACATTGGAGAGCTCAGTGGACAGGGGGACATCAATAAAAGACTTGACATCGAAGGCTTTACCCTTTACATCCACACTATCCAGCTCGTATGGGTCCTGAAGCGGGAAAGGGCCTTTGTAACGAAAACTATTAACTGAAAGAGTGTCTGATGCTGATGCTGCGATGCTGCAAAGCAGCAGAGCCGAAATCAATAGAGAGCGTTTCATGTTCTAAAGATAAGGATTTCCATCCATAATTTGTCTGTTGAAAAAGAATATCTGCCATTTGTATTATATTTGCCTGTATGAAACGGCTCCTGACTATAATCTGTAACCGCATATGAAAAGGATTCGACACATAGGCCTGCTGCCCCGCGTACTGATAGCCATTGCCCTTGGAATTGTTTTCGGGTTCTGGGTTCCCGACTGGTTTGTAAGGGTATTTCTGACTTTCAATTCGATTTTTGCCCAACTGCTTGGCTTTCTGATTCCACTTATTATCATCGGCTTGGTGACCGATGCGATAGGCTCGCTCGGTTCAGGAGCCGGCAGGATGCTCCTATGGACAGTTGTTATTGCCTATGCCGACACTGTGATTGCAGCGCTGCTCGGCTTCGCGGTCGGGGATGCTTTCTTCCCCTCACTGGTCAGTTCAGCTGATGCCTCGAATATAGCTGCTTCGGAGAAGCTCACTCCTTATTTTACAGTCAATATCCCGCCAATGACTGATGTGATGAGCGCCCTTGTATTCGCTTTTATAGTGGGACTGTGCATCGCACACCTGAACCTTCCCACGGTGAAAAGCTTCTTCGCAGAGTTTAAAAATATAATTGCCAAGGTAATAGAAGTGCTGATTGTCCCTCTCCTGCCAATCTATATCTTTGGAATCTTCCTCGACATGACCTCGGCAGGACAGGTTGGAAGTGTGCTCAAGATCTTCGCCGCCATTATCCTTATCATTTTTGCCTTGCATATATTTGTCCTTCTCTACGAATATATTATTACGGGGGCCGCGGTTCACCGTAATCCTTTCAAACTCTTAGGGACCATGCTTCCGGCGTATTTTACGGCGCTTGGAACTTCATCCTCGGCTGCAACCATCCCCGTAACGCTCAAAGGGTGCACTGACAACGGGGTGGGGGAGGATGTTGCAGGATTTACGGTGCCGCTGTGTGCCACAATCCATATGCCGGGCAGTGCTATGAAGATTACCTGCTGCGCCGTTGCTGTGGCACTTATGAGTGGAGGAACGGTTTCGTTTCCAGTGTATCTCGAATTTATCCTGATGCTCGGGATAATGATGGTCGCGGCTCCTGGGGTGCCCGGAGGGGCAATTATGGCTGCCCTCGCTCCGCTCGAATCAATTCTCGGCTTCTCCCCCGAGCAGCAGGCCCTGATGATAGCCCTCTATATCGCCATGGACAGTTTCGGCACTGCCTGCAATGTTACCGGCGACGGGGCCATCGCCCTGCTGATACAGAAAATCTTCCGCGGAGGAGTGGAGCAGGCAGGGTCGTAAATCTTTAAAATGGAACAGGATTATAAGCTGCTTATGCACAGGCGGGTGAGGAGACTCCTTCTTATCTGTAACAATTACGATAGCTACACCCTCGAAGAAGACGGGCACATCGAATCCCTGCTTGCTTCGGAGTATGCCACCCTCAACCTCAGTAATCCGCCTTCAGTGAAGAGGGTTGAGAGCACGGCTCAAGCTCTTGGCCTGCTTGAAGCAGGAGAGAGCTACGACCTCATACTCACCATGTACAATGTCGGGGCTCCGGATGTGTTTACTTTTGCGAAAAGGGCCAAAGTGCTTTGCCACGAGACTCCGATTATCCTGCTGTGCGGCTATGCGAGGGAAATATTCCGGCGGATTAGCGAATCAGACCTGAGTGGCATTGACGATATTTACTGCTGGAACAACACGACCGACCTGCTTATAGCTATCATCAAACGGATAGAAGATTCGATGAATGCCGGCAATGACATACTCTCTTGCGGGGTGCAGGCAATACTGCTTGTGGAGGATTCGGTGAGATATTACTCTACCTACCTCCCGATGCTCTACAGTATGGTACTTCGGCAGAATAGCGAATCCGTCAAAGATGCTCTCAACGAACAGCAGATGCTCCTCCGTAAACGCTCTCGCCCCAAGATACTGATGGCCAAATGCTACGATGATGCCCTCGCCCTCTATACCAAATACAGGCGCAACCTGCTGGGAATCATTACCGATGTGGGCTTTGTCCTGCATCGGGGAGACCCCTCTTCGAGGGAAAAATTGGATGCCGGAGTGAATCTCGTCAAGTTTATAAGGGAGGACGATCCCAAGATGCCTATTCTCATGCAATCCTCTCAGGAGAGTATGCGGGAAGTGGCATCGGGGCTTGGAGTAGGCTTCGTGTTGAAGTCCTCCAAGACTCTCACCTACGAGATAGAAGATTATATAGGTAAGAATTTCGGCTTCGGGGACTTTGTTGTTACGGATCCGGTGAGTGGAGAGGAAATCGGCAGGGCAAAGGACCTTAAAGAGTTCGAAAGGCTTATTGCAGAGATTCCGCTCGAGGCTTTCCGGCGAATGGCTAATGACAACTACCTTTCCAAATGGCTCTTTGCCAGGGGACTTTTCTCCATCGGAAAAGTTGTGAGGGGCTTTAAGGTCGAAGATTTCAATGGGTTGGAAGAAAACCGGAGGACTGTTGTAAGTCTCATTCACGATTATCGGCTCAAGGAAGGACTCGGGGCTGTGGCGAGGTATACCCCCGAGAGTTACGATGATTCCATTCGCTTTGCCGTGTTCGGAGGTGGCTCAATGGGCGGAAAGGCCCGCGGACTGGCTTTTCTCAATCACCTTCTTCAGAAATACGACCTCTATGATTCATTCAAAGGGGTTCGCCTCCTGCTCCCCAAGACCTTTGTACTGATGACCGACTGTTTCGATCGCTTCATAGTCGATAACGGACTTAAGTACGTCATTAAGAGTGAACTTCCGGACCGCGAAATACTTTCCGAATTCGTGGCCTCCCGTCTTCCGGATGATGTGGTGGAGGCGCTCAAAGCCTTTATCGCCAATACCTCCTGTCCAATAGCCATCCGCTCTTCATCTTCGCTGGAAGACTCTTGGTATCAGCCCTTTGCAGGAGTTTATCCGACTTATATGATACCGCGGAGCGAGAACCCTGACCAGCAGCTCAGACTCCTTACAAAGGCGGTCAAGAGCGTCTATGCCAGTATCTATTTTGCCTCGGCCCGAAGATACATTACTTCAGCCGGAAATCTGCTTTCTGAAGAGAAAATGGCCATTGTTTTGCAGGAGGTCTGCGGCGCGGTGGAAGGGGAATATTACCTGCCGGGTATTTCGGGAGTTGCGCGCTCGGTCAATTTCTACCCTTTGGAAGGGGAGAAGAGTTCGGATGGGGTAGCTAAAATAGTCTACGGCCTGGGTGAGGCGGTAGTGGAAGGGGAGCAGTGTCTCCGTTTCTGCCCCAAGTCTCCCGCAAAAGCCCTCCAGCTTTCGACTCTTGAAGGAGCTGTGTCCCAAACTCAGAAGCGGGTCTATGTCCTTTCGCTCCAAAGTGAGAAATTCCGCACTTCCGTGCAGGATGATGTGAATATAGAGAAACTGGACATAGAACAGTGCACCGAATTTTTGTCTTTCCGCAAGTTTGCATCCACCCTTTCTATTGGAGACCAAAGGATTGTGGACTCATATTATGCCGATGGGCCGAAACTGCTGACCTTCTCCACGGTGCTTAAATACGACATTTTCCCGCTTGCAAAGATTCTTTCGCGCCTGCTTGACATAGCCAAGGCCGAAATGAAGTGCGATGTGGAGATAGAGTTTGCTGCTAATCTGGAATCTTCTCCTGCAATATTCAATGTCTTGCAAATCAGACCAATTTCCACGGACAGTCTCTCTGCCGAGGTGGATTGGGACAAGGCGGATGCTTCATCTGCTTTTCTCACTTCTTCCTGTGCGCTCGGTACGGGGTGGATAGAAGGGGTCAGGGATATCGTTTACCTTAAGCCTGAAGCTTTTGACAGGATGCAAACCCGCGAGATTGCAGAGGAAATTACCCATCTCAATCCAATCCTCGATTCCTACATGCTCATCGGCTTTGGCCGTTGGGGGACCAGTATTCCGACCCTTGGAATCCCTGTAAAATGGAGTGATATAGACGGAGTCAGATGCCTTGTTGAGTGCATGAAGGAAGATTTCAGGGTGGACCCCAGCCAGGGGACACATTTCTTCCAGAATCTTACCTCCTTCAACACCGCCTACATAAGTGTCGACCCTTACCAGCGTGCCGATGAGCTGGACTTTGCCTTTTTGGACTCACTTCCTGCCGTTTGGGAAGGCAAGTTTTTCCGCCACATCCACCTTGACAAGTCATTAAGACTCTGTGCCGACGGCCGAAGTAACCGCGCCTTTGCTGCACTGTAACGTTTTGCCATCTGTGGATGACAGCTATTGTCTTTTAAGTTTCGCATGTGCGCACAAATCTTTGAATAACAATAACCTTTATTACATGCGAAACTTGAGTATTGTCTTTTAAGTAAAAAAAAGTAACTTTGAAAGATTTGCGCGGACATCCCTACAAGAGGGCGGCATGCAAATTGAAATCTTTCAACGTCTATGTACAAAAAAATTATATTCTCTATCGCTGCTCTTGTGCTTGCAGCCACTTTTCCTGCGCATTCTAAGGATTTTAAACTCGGCAGTCCTTCAGGGGAACTTCAGCTCACTGTTTCAGTCACGGATTCTACCAGGTATTCCCTGACCGTAAACGGGGTTACAGTCTTGAAGAATTGCCCGATTGCCTTGACTTTGGAGGATGGGACTACGCTTGGAGTTGGAAGCAGGGTCAGTAAAAGTGCACGTGGAAGCCGGAGTGAAATCATCGATGCCCCTTTCTACCGGCAGGCTTCTTTTCAGGCCGACTACAACTACCTCCGACTGCGTTTCGAAGGAGATTACATACTCCAGTTCAGGGCCTACAATGATGGTGTGGCCTATCGCTTTGTCACTTCATTTCCTGCGGAAACCGTTGTAAAAGATGAGCTTGTACAATTCAATTTTACCGGTGACTATCCAATGGTTATTCCCATGGTTCCGAAGCGCTCTGACCGCTATGAGACTTCATTTGAGGCTACCTATACAGATACGAACCTTGGTGAAGCCGGCAGTGAAGACCTCGCGTTCCTGCCACTCGTTGTCAAAGTGCCGAATTTGGGGAATATTATGCTGATGGAATCCGACCTTGAGGACTATCCGGGGATGTTTGTAAAGCAGGATGGCCGCTCCATTAAGGCCGAATTTCCACCCATTCCTTCCGGATATAAGCCCAATGCAGCCAGGCAGGTGCCTCGTCCGACCGGATATTCCGGTATAATCGCACGTACGAGAGGATCACGCAGCTATCCATGGAGAATCGTAGCCTATGCGCATGATGACAGGGAGCTTCCGACTAACAACATGGTCTATCAGACAGCATCCCCCAGCCGGCTTGATGACCTGTCCTGGATTAAACCCGGCCTTTCGACCTGGGACTGGTGGAATGCCGTCAATCTCCATGGTGTGAACTTTCGTGCAGGGATTAATACGGCGACCTACAAATTCGATATTGATTTTGCTGCAAAATACGGCTTGCAGTATATCCTGATTGATGATGGCTGGTACAAGGATCAGAATCCTCTGCTTCAAATCGATGACATAGACATAAACGATATTTGCGACCATGCACGGGAGGCTGGAGTAGGTGTATTCCTGTGGATGGATTGGCCTTCATTCCTTGGCCAGAGTGAAGAAATCTGCGAACGCTACTCCAAACTCGGGGTTGCCGGCTTCAAGATTGACTTTTTCGATGGACAGAATCAGGATATAGTCAAGGATGTCTATCGTATCGCGGAAATCACTTCCCGTTATAAGCTGATGCTGGATCTGCATGGCATCTACAAGCCTACCGGTCTGAATAGGACCTATCCCAATGTCCTCAATTTCGAAGGAGTCTATGGGCTTGAAAACTGCAAATGGGTGGACATGAATGTGGATATGCCGGCAAATCAGGTCACTTTCCCTTACCTCAGAATGGCAAGCGGACCGCTGGATTTCACCCAGGGCGCAATGCGCAACGGATCCAAAGAGGAATACGGCAAGAACTATACTCATCCTATGGGCATGGGAACACGGGCTGCGCAAGTGGCTATGTATGTGGTCTATGACTCTCCGCTTGCGATGCTCTGCGATTCTCCTTCCGAGTATCTCGAAGATGTCCCCACACTTGAATATATCGCATCAATCCCAACTGTTTTTGACAATACAAAGACAGTTGATGGTGAGATAGGGGAATACATAGTCACCAGACGTCAAAAGGGAGAGGAATATTACATCGGAGGCCTGACGAACTGGACCCCACGCGATATCAGCCTTAGTTTTGACTTCCTTCCCGAAGGACAGTGGAATGTGAGCGTGTATCGCGATGGAGTTAATGCCGATAGAGTTGGCAAGGACCATGTGATTGAGACATATGTGGTCAATTCCTCCAGTTCAGCTACGATTCATCTGGCTCCGGCCGGCGGATTTGCCATCAAACTGACACAGGCCGCCTCGCATGGCTCTGCCCCTGACGGACCCGCGGATTCTTCGCTCAGTTTGGAATGACATACAATGATGCGTCCCTGTCATACTGAAGAAGCAGCGGGTGGCTGCGAAACCAGAAATTTAAATATAACAACGATGACACAGAAAAAGACAGTGCTTGTATCCGGTGGTGCCGGCTATATCGGAAGCCATGTGACGGTCGAACTCGATTCGGCAGGCTATGATGTACTTATTGCAGATAATTTCTCCAACTGCGACAGAACCAATTACGAGGGGGTTTGCAAAATTACAGGGAAGACTCTCCCCCTCGTGGAAATGGATTTTTGCGACCTCAAGGCAGTCAGAAAGCTCTTTGATGAGCATAAAATTGATGCCGTCATTCACTTCGCCGCCTTCAAGGCCGTGGGAGAGTCCGTTGCAGACCCTCTCAAATACTACGTCAATAACCTGACTTCCTTCCTCAATATCCTGCAGGTCGCTAAAGAAAAAGGCTGCAACGTGCTTTTCTCCTCTTCTGCGACTGTATATGGCGAGCCGGAGAAACTCCCTGTCAGTGAGACATCTGAACGCAAGCCCTCCACTTCGCCATATGGTAATACCAAACAGATTTGTGAAGATTTCCTAAGGGATTGCGTGAAGGCCTATCCCGAGAAGATAAAGGGTATCGCGTTGAGGTATTTCAACCCTATCGGGGCGCATCCGTCAGCCCTTATTGGGGAACTTCCCAGAGGTGTCCCGCAGAACCTTGTTCCTTTCATCACCCAGACGGCAATCGGCAAGAGAGAGTGCCTGAGCGTCTTCGGTAATGATTACAACACTCCTGACGGGACTTGTCTCAGGGACTTTATCGATATTGTTGACCTCGCCAAGGCCCATATCTATGCTGTTCGCAGGATGCTGGACGGGGAGATGAAGAAAGACTACGAAATCTTCAATATCGGGACCGGACGTCCGGTGTCGGTGATGGAGCTTATCACTACCTTTGAGAAGGTCAATGGGGTCAAACTCAATTACAGGATTGCCCCTCGTCGTCCAGGCGATGTGGTGGCAGTATGGTGTGACCCGTCATATGCCGAGAAGGAACTCGGCTGGAAGGCAGAGCGTAGCCTCGCCCAGACCCTGCAAAGTGCCTGGGCCTGGGAAAAACACCTCGCCGGCAAGGAGTAGGAAATTGTGAGAGGCTGAATCCCGAATGACCCCCTGCCATAGATTATGTCAATAATTTTTTCCCTGCTCGCCTCTATCGTTATCTCCGCATCTCAGAGTCCTCGCCTTATACTCTCAAGTCCCAACTGGACATTGCAGAGCGAAGCGCAGATAGAGGGTGGGGGAAATCAAATTTCCAGCAAGCGTTTTGATGATTCCTCCTGGCTTCGCGTAGGCGTGCCTTCAACTGTGCTTAATGCCTTTGTTGATGCGGGAGAGATTCCGGATCCGATGTTGGACGGCAGTGTGGAGGGAATCCCTGAAGCCTTCTTCGCTTCCCCTTTTTGGTATAGGACGGAATTTGCACTCCCGAGGGGGTTTGCAAGGGAGCGGGTATTTTTGCGTTTTGAGGGCCTCGCGGGAGCTTCTGAAATATGGCTCAACGGGCATGATTTGCCTTTGTCTGGAGGGCGAAGGGAAGAATTCGAGGTTACTGATATAGTACGCAAGGCTAACTGCCTTGCAGTGAGGATTGTCCCTGATTCAAAAACGGGCAGCGGCCTCCCTGGATATGGATCCGGAATAGTAGGAAATGTGTATGTAGTGTCCGCAGGGGATGTTACGATTTCAAATCCCTTCGCGGTGAGCAGGCTGTCCGGCGATACTTTGAGTGCGCAGTTGAGCCTTGGGGCAGAACTTTGCAATCATTCTCACAAAACCCTTACTGCCAGAGTGGAGGGTAAATTCGGCTCGGAAAATCCCTTTTCACTTTCTGTTCGGCTCTCTCCTATGGAAAGGAGGGAAATATCTGCCGTTATCAATGTAGACAGGCCGCAGCTGTGGTGGCCTAATGGCTATGGGGCGCAAAAACTCTACGATGTGTCTCTGTCGGTTTTCTGTGGACGTACGCAGAGCGACAGAATAGGCTTCAAGGCTGGGATAAGGGAGGTGGAGAAAGATTCGTGTGGCTTCATGAAAGTCAATGGCGTGACCGTTCCGATTGAAGGAATGACCTGGCGCTGTCCCGATATTCTCGGGCGCTGTTCTCCAGACCGGTACGATGCTTCTGTCAAGACCCTTACTGATGCTCACCTGACGGCTCTACGCAATCTTTCGACTTATGACGAGGCCTTTTTCGAAGCCTGTGACACCTACGGATTAGTTGTGCTGCAGGACCCCGCTGTCTCTCTTCGAACTCATCCTTGCATCGTTTCAACTGTGGATATGGAACCGGTCTCTATTGGAGACAGTCTCTTGGACTATGACAGTTGCAGGACCCTGTTTGAAAGTCATCCCGTCATTCTTGATAATATGGTCCTGGGAGGTCCCGCCTATTACGCAGTTATGAAGGCCCTCGAGCCCGTACACATTCAGTATAATCCGCAGACTTCAATGCTTGAAGTGGTCAATCGAAGTCGAATGGATTACCCTCTTTTAAGCTTTTCTGCAGAGTGGGTGGATTTTGAGGGAGAGGAGATATCCTTGCAGACTGGAGCCATTGCGAGCAGGTCCGGCTCGATGATTGAGCTGATTCCGCTATCCCCTCCCAAGGAACCGGCCTGTCTTTACTTAGAACTGGCTAATGGAGATAAAACACTGGCTCTCAATTGCTACACTTTCGGCAATCAGAATAATCTTCCCAAGGCAAGCCTTCTTACATCGGGAGGGATAGAAGAAGACGGGCGGAACTGGATAATAAGCTACACAATTGAAAACCTCGGGTCGGTCCCTGCCCTTCTTTTGTGTGCTGAAGTGAAAGACGCCCCAATGGCACATTGGTCCGACAATTATATCAGCCTTATGCCATACGAAGTGAGGACCCTCAGGGCGGAAGTCCCTTTTGAACTCTGTCCTGAACAGCCTGAAGTGGTCCTTAGCGGATTTAATCTTTAGGATATTCCCCTTTGCGGTTCCAGTTCCAAAGTCCGATAAAGGAGGATAGGATGCAAAGGGCAAACTGCACCACGAACCAGGTATTGCCGAGATTTACATTGAGCACAATCGCGAATACATCCGCCACGATCCAAATCCACCACTGCTGGATATAGGAGCGGGTTAGCCACCATGTCCCGATGATACTCAACGATGTCGTGACGGCGTCGAGCAGGGGATTGGGGTCGTTAAGCCAGTTTAGCAGAAAGTATAGGCCCGGGATACTTATGGCGACCAGTATGGCACTTATTATCAGCGTCTTGGAAGGTAAATGATTGAGGATGATAGCGTTTGTGTCTTTCGTGCTCTTGGTGCTGTCTTTTCTCCAGCTCACAATCCCCACGAAGCCCATTACGACATAGTAGACATTGAGGGCAGCGAAAGCCCATGTTGCGCTGTTGAAGAAATTCAGAGCCGCACAGATGCAGCTTGGAATATAGAGAAACCACATCCATTTGCTGTGGAGAATCTGCAGGACAAGGTAAGCTACGAAGGTCAGTGTAGCAATAATCTCGAGCGTATGAGCAGTCTGTGGACTTAAAAAAGTTAATAACATATGTATTCAATTGAGGTTTGCAAAGATAGGATTATTTTTATAAATTTGCGCGCTTTTCCCTGAACTCCAGTTTAGAGTGAAGCCCGTGTTTTATTGTTTAACCCTTAAAAATTGTTTTACCAGTTTATGGCAGAAACAAACGAAATGACAAATGCCCCTGTAGCAGAGGCTCCTGAAGTTCAGGAAGCTACTGTCCAGGAGGAAGCTGTCAAAGAAGAAGCTGCTCCCGTGGCCGAAGAGCCCGTGGCTGCGCAGCCTGAAGCCGAGCCCGCAGAGCAAGAGGCTCCCAAAGCTGAAGAGAAACCCGTTCGTGAGAATGCGTCCATTGATCCTGACAAGTTCGACTGGGATTCCTTCGAAAATGATGGCGTTTATACCAAGGCCGAGAAGGCTGAAGCAGCGAAGGCCTATGATGCAACCCTCAACAAAGTAGTTGAGAATGAGGTTGTAGAAGGTGCCGTCACGGAGATTGACAAGAAAGATGTCACTGTTTCTATCGGCGGCAAGAGTGAGGGCGTTATCCCTATCACCGAATTCCGCTACAATCCCGACCTTAAGGTTGGGGACAAGGTAGAAGTCTATGTGGAGTCCACAGAGGACAAGAAGGGACAGCTTGTACTTTCACACAAGAAAGCTCGTGCTCTCAAGTCCTGGGACCGTGTCACAGAGGCTTTCGAGAAAGACGAAGTCGTCAAGGGATATGTCAAGACCCGCACCAAGGGCGGCATGATTGTAGATGTCTTCGGCATTGAGGCGTTCCTGCCTGGCAGCCAGATTGATATCAAGCCTATTCACGACTACGACCAGTATGTAAGTCAGACCATCGATTTCAAGATTGTCAAGATTAACAACGATTTCCGCAATGTCGTGGTGTCCCACAAGGCTCTCCTTGAGGTTGAGCAGGAAGCCCGCAGAGCCGAGCTTATCAGCCATCTTGAGAAAGGTCAGATACTCGAAGGCGAAGTCAAGAATATCACCAATTACGGTGTGTTCGTAGACCTTGGCGGCGTGGATGGACTTATCCATATTACGGACCTTTCTTGGGGAAGGGTTAACCATCCCGAAAAGATTGTCTCCGTCGGAGAGAAGATCAAAGTTGTGGTCCTCGATTTCAACGAGCAGCAGAAACGTATCGCACTTGGACTTAAGCAGCTTACCCCTCATCCTTGGGACAGTCTCGATCCCAATCTCAAAGTTGGGGACAGGGTCAAGGGTAAGGTTATCCTAATCGCTGATTACGGTGCATTCGTGGAGATTCAGCCTGGCGTTGAAGGACTGGTGCATGTCTCTGAAATGTCTTGGAGTACCCGCCTGCATTCCGCTCAGGACTTCCTGAAAGTTGGTGACGAAGTCGAATGCCAGATTCTGTCTCTTGACCGTGAGTCCAGGAAGATGTCCCTTGGCATCAAACAGCTCACTCCCAATCCTTGGGATACTATTGAAGAGAAATATCCCGTTGGAAGCAAGCATAAGGCTATCGTGCGTAATATCACCAGTTTTGGGGTGTTCGCACAGCTTGAAGACGGCGTTGAGGGCCTGATTCACATCAGCGATTTGAGCTGGAATAAGATCAAACACCCTTCAGAGCTGGTCTCCCCCGGCGATGAAATCGATGTTGTGATTCTCGAGTGCGACAAGGCTTCCCGCAAGCTCAGTCTTGGTCACAAGCAGCTCGTACCCAATCCTTGGGACGAAATTGAGAGCAAATACCCTGTCGGGAGTGTAGTGGAAGGCACTGTCGCTTCCACCACAGACCGTGGGGCCAATATCTCCGTCGATGGTAAGACTATAGGGTTCGCCTTCAATCGCGACCTCGTCAAGGAAGACGGCAAGACCGCTGTTGTCGGGGAGACCCTGCCGTTCAAGGTTGTCGAACTGCGCAGGAGCACCAAGAGTGTGATTCTCTCACATCTCCGTACATATCAAGAGGTTAAGGAGAAGGCTGCCGCTTCTGAGGCTGAAAGCACCAAGAAGGCTGTCAAGAAAGTCAATTCTGCCGTTGAGAAGACAACGCTTGGAGACATTGACGCTCTTGCCGCCCTCAAGGACAAACTCGAAAAAGGCGAGTAATCATCTCTATGGGATTTACCCTACAAATACTGGGCGCGGCTTCTGCTACGCCCAGTTCTTTTTTGAATCCGAGTTCCCAGGTACTTGGCTCGGGAGGACGGCTTTTCATGATAGATTGCGGGGAAGGCTGTTCGCAGATGATACAGCGGATGCATCTGTCTTTTGTCAAAATTGAGGCCCTCTTTGTTTCCCATGTACATGGCGACCATGTGTTCGGGCTTTTTGGCCTGCTGTCTACCATGACGCTGTATTCACGCAGTGAACATCTGCATATCTTTGGTCCCAAGGAGCTTGGCACAGTCTTGGACTTCTATGAGTCAATGTTTGGCTCACACGACAGTTATGGGATTGTCTTCCATGCAGTTTCGACTGATTCTCTTTGTGAGATTTACACATCTTCCCGGGGAGATGTCCGAGTGAGCGCTTTCCCTCTCAACCACAGGGTCGAATGCTATGGCTATCGTTTCGATGAAATCCTTTCAGAGCGCAGTGCCGCCAAGCACCCTCCTGTATCTTACGCCTATTGCTCTGATACTGCTCCTTTCCCCGAACTCCCCTCCTATGTAAGAGGCGTGAGTACCCTTTATCACGAAGCGACTTATCCAAAGGCACTTAAGGATAAGGCTGAAATGTATTTTCACAGTACCGGTGAGGATGCGGCGCGGTGCGCGCTTGAAGCAGGGGCCGGTAAACTGCTGATAGGCCACTACTCCAAACGAATCAAGGATTACGAGGCTTTCAGGCAGGAGTGTACTGCCATCTTCCCCAATACTGTTGCGGTACAGGGTGGAGATGTATTTGAAATTAATTGAGAAAAGAGAGTATCCCTTCCATATCACTCTTCCCGAAGGCTTTCTGCTCTCCGCTATTCAAATTCTTGATCTGAATGGTGCCTGACATTTTTTCATCACTTCCGCAGATGGAGATGAAGGGGATATTGCTCCGGTTGGCGTATTCGAACTGTTTCTTGAGCTTGCTCTGTTCGGGGAAGATTTCAACTGGGATGCCTTTGTCCCGCAGCCGTCTTGCTATAGGCAGCAGATATTGTGTTTCGCCCATATTTGCAAAAAGCAGCCTGACCGAGCCTGCAAGCCGGTCGGGAAATCTGCCGAGCCCTTTCATGCAGTCATAGATACGGTCTGCTCCGAAGCTGATTCCTACGCCTGACATATCCTTAAGGCCAAAAATGTCGGTGAGATTGTCGTATCGCCCACCTCCGCAGATGGAGCCAATTTCCCATTCGAGGGATTTGACTTCGAAAATTGCCCCCGTGTAGTAGTTGAGTCCGCGGGCAAGGGAGAGGTCGAGTTCGCAGGGGGTCTGTATGCCTGCCTGTGCGATATAGCCGAAGAGTTCCTCCACTTCATCAAGTCCTTTCTGCCCCTGCTCCGAAGTGGCCAGGATGCTCCGCATTGCACCTATCTTGTCTTTCGTACTGCCTTGAAGGGTAAGTATGGGTTCAAGGGTTGAGATGGCCTTCCCGTCAAGACCTCTTTCGCGAAGATCTGCCTTTACTTCCTCCAAGCCTGTTTTGTCCAGCTTGTCTATCGCTACGGTGATATCGACGACTTTATCGGTGGCCCCGCATACCTCGGCAAGTCCGGTAAGAATCTTGCGGTTGTTAATCTTCAGCAAGACCTTTAATCCCAGCCTTCCAAAGATTTCGTCCACCATCTGAACCAGTTCGAGCTCGCAGAGCTGGCTTTTGCTCCCGATAATGTCGGCATCGCACTGGTAGAATTCGCGGTATCTTCCTTTTTGAGGCCTGTCTGCCCGCCAAACGGGCTGAACCTGACTTCTCCTGAAAGGAAAAACGAGATCGCTTTGATGCTGAACCACATACCTTGCAAAGGGCACGGTCAGGTCATATCTGAGGCCCTTTTCGCAGACTTGCGGGGTGAGGGGCTTTTCGTAGTCCACTCCGGCGAAAGCATCTCCCGAATTGAGGATGCGGTAGAGGAGTTTATCCCCTTCATCCCCGTATTTGCCGAGCAGGGTTGAAAGGTTCTCCATCGCTGGCGTTTCGATTGGGAAGTAGCCGTATAGGGTATATACACCCCTGACAGTATCGAAAATATAGTTTCTCTCAGCCGTTTCTTTCCGGCCAAAATCTCTTGTCCCCTTGGGAATCGATGGTTTCTGTGACATAGTTCTGCAAAAATACCAAATCCGCCCCGATTATGAAAGCTTTGCCGGAGCGTTCTGTCAGTAAAATGGGGCTTTTTCAGACGGAATGGGTTGGCGGAGTGCGTTTCGTCAGTAAAATGGGGCTTTTTCAGACGGAATGAACGGTGGGGCTTTGCGGAAAACTCATCTTTTCGTAATTTTGTCGAAACAGTCGAAAACGATATGAAAAAATTCCTCAAAATGGTCCTTGCCGTGATTTGCGGCGTGCTGATTCTCTGGATTATAGCCTTTGCGGTAATCTCCGGGATTGCATCTTCGGCCCTTTCGGTCTCCACCCCTACTGCTCCTTCCAAGGGACTGCTTAAACTCGACCTCTCGAGGGTGCAGATTGTCGAACAGACCTCTCCGACCCTACCTTCGTCCTCCTCGGGAGTCCAAGCGCAAGTAGGTCTTCTTCAGGCTCTTCGCGCAATAGATGCAGCAGCTGTCGACCCCGCTGTGGATGGCATTTACCTTAAGACTGACGGCGCGTCGCTTGGAACAGGCACTATTCAGGAACTTCGAAATGCTCTTCATGGCTTTCATTCTTCCGGAAAGCCGGTTGTCGCGTACATCGAAAATCCTACCACCGGCTCCTATTACCTCGCTTCGGTTGCTGACAAGGTCTATATGACTTCAGCGCAGGGGGGCACACCCATGCTGCTCGGGGTCGGTTCGAGACTTGTCTTCTTCGGTGATTTGCTGGACAGGCTTGGCATCAATGTCCAGCTCATCCGTCATGGGAAATACAAGTCTGCCGGTGAAGCCTATATCCGAGGTAAGGCCAGTCCGGAAAATATCTATCAGAATCAGGTGCTTGTGGACGCGATTTGGGGCGTATACAGGGAAGAAATTGCCAGAAGCCGTTCAATCTCCGAAGAGGAATTGGATGAACTTATCGATGAACTTCGGCTTTGCCTGCCGCAGGACTTTGTCCAGTACGGACTTGCAGATGAGCTTGTGGATAGGGAAGGACTCGAGAACAAACTCGCCGTTATTGCCCGCAAAGAGAGTTTTGAAGATGTTGGGATGATACCTTTTGACATTTATGCTTCCAGATTCGTCTCTGACAACTCTTCCCGCTCACACAATAAGATAGCTGTCCTCTATGCCAATGGCAATATCGTGGACGGCCTCGACAAACAGAATGTCGATGGAGACAGGTATGCCTCTATTATCGGGGACATTCGCAAGGATTCCTCCATCAAGGCCGTGGTGCTCAGAGTCAATTCCCCAGGTGGAAGTGTGGTCGCCTCTGAAAAAATCCGCAGTGAACTTGACCGGCTCTGTGCTGAGAAGCCGGTGATTGCTTCCTATGGGGACTATGCCGCTTCGGGAGGGTATTGGATTTCGAGTGGGGCTGAAAGGATTTTTAGCGATGCCGCCACCCTTACAGGATCAATTGGGGTCTTCGGGATGGTGCCGGATTTTGGTGAATTCCTCTCTGACAAGGCTCATATTGGAGTTCAGAGTGTGAACTCCAATGAACATTCGGATATGTTCTCTCTCACGAGGGCTCTCGATGAGGACGAACTGGCCTATATGCAAAGGAGTATCGAAGGGGTGTATACAAAGTTTCTCGCCCTTGTTTCGGAAGGCCGGGGGATGAGTCCTCAGGAAGTCGATGAAATAGCTCAGGGACGAGTCTGGGCTGGCGCAGAAGCAAAAGGCATTGGGCTTGTAGATGAGATTGGAGGCTTGAGCGAGGCCCTCTCTTATGCTGCGGCCGGTGCCGGCAACGCTGACCTGTCGTCTTGGACCATAGTGGAATACCCCGAGCCCAGGACTCTGACCGATGTGTGGATGGAATTCACGGGACAATCGGTGGATGATTATAGCGTTTCGCTCGAGGGCTTTGCTACTAAATGGTATGACGCATGGATGAACGGAAGACCCGAATACACTGTCGCAGGGATGCCGTTTGTCCCTATTGTGTTGTAAGCACCAGCTTTCCCTTGATAACTTTATAAGGGCCGAAAACCTTTCCTCCGAGAGGTCGGCCCGCCGCGATGGACTCTTTCAGACGAAAGAGTCCATCTGCGTTCAGCTTCCCTTGTGTAAAGCGGTACAGGAGATATTCCCAATGCTTGAATGTGAGGACTTTGCGAAGATTAATCGCCCCATCGGGCAGGATGCAGACCTCTGAGGCTCTCCTGAAATAGTCCTCAGCAATGTCATCTGTCTGCCTTACCCTATCCATATCGGAGGCGAGGGTCTTCAGATACGAAGGGTTTAGTTCTTCGAAGATGGGTAAGACCTTGTGGCGAAGTTTATTGCGACGATATGTGGTATCTTCGTTGGTCCTGTCCTCCCTCCAGCTCTTGTCATTTGTCCTCATCCAGTCGCTAATCTCTTCTCGCGAAATTCCAAGAAGCGGGCGGAGTATTCTGTCCGGGTACTCTCCACTGTCGGGAGACATCCCCCGCAGGCCCTTTGTCCCGCAGCCCCGAAGCAGGTTAAGAAGCAGGGTTTCAGCGTTATCATCGGCATTATGAGCCACTGCAACGGCTTCGAATCCTTCTTCTCTGCAAAGCCTTGCGAAATAGCCGTAGCGCAGTTCTCTGGCAGCCATTTCAATGGAAATGCCTTTTGAGGATGCATAAGAGGCTGTGTCGAAGTCGGTATGAAAGCATTTCACTGAGTTGCGATTGCACCAGTCCAGAACAAATTTCGCATCCCCATCGCTCTCATCTCCGCGGAGGTGGAAGTTGCAGTGAGCGACTGCAAAAGGTGGAGCCCACGAAGGAAAGAGAGCGCTGAAATCTTCCCGCGCCCTCTCTGCCATATACATCGAATCGATTCCTCCGCTAACTGCCAGAAGTATCACGCCGGCGAAAAGCTATTTGTTAGCAATTTTGTAAGTGAAAGAGAAACTCAGGAATTCCTTGAACTGCCAGCCTCTTTTCTCGCTATACTCTTCTCCGGCATCGTTTGTCTTGGTGACTGTCACGAGGGGATCATTAATCATCCATGTCTTGAAGGAGAGGGTGATAAGCTTGGAGAGTTGCCAATTGATGGCGTTATCCCAGTTGATGCGGAAGTAAGGCTCTGAAAGATAGTCGGTGAAGACCGTCCCCTGGGACTCGAAAGTGAAGACATCATTGAGAGAGAACTTCACATTTGCCTTGACCTGGGCACCGAATTGGAAGAGGGCACTGTTGTAGGAGAGAGGGGTGGTGCCGTCCGTGTCGTAGCGGTGAACTTTCATACCATAACTGGACCTCAGTGCCTCATCGGTCACGATAGTAACTCCACCGGTGAGTGGAGCCACATTGATATTGAACCAGGAAGAAGGCACCCACTCAAGACCGAGTGCGATATTGGTGTAGGCAGGGGAGAGGAAGCCGGAAACGGCTGCCTGTGAATGCCATTTTCCGTCAGTGTCCTGTTCATACCCTTTCGGAGTATCTGTAAACTGGCTGCGAAAATCGTACGATGCGGTGAAGCCCACCCTGGCTGCGGCAGCAGGCTTATAGGCCCACTTGCTTTCGAGATAGATCCGGTCATTGCTCTTCTGAAGGATTCCCTCCTTGTCTCCCGATGAAAGGAATCCATAGTCGAGCTGGAGACGGTTGTTCCAACTCATCAGATTCCTGGCGTAATCGGCTTTGGCGTCAAGGGAACTGGTAAGCGTGGCTGTATTGTATCCTCCTGCAGCCCAGTTGTCGAGCTTGGTATTGCTAAATCCCACGCTGATTGCTAATGAGTTAGTCCAATATGAGGGCTTGACGGGGGCGACTTCTTCTACCGGAGCATCCGCGATTTCCTTTGCGGCATCTTCCGCTGCCTTTTTGACTGCATCATCCTGTGCAAATACCTGTGGGGCAAGTGCAAGGGTGCAAAGAACAAGTATTGCTGTTTTTTTCATATTATAAATGAGCGTTAATCTTTTTTTGCAATCCCGAACGAAGCGATAAATCTGTTCTTCGGCTCCTTCAGGATGACTGGCTAATAAGCAATTGCGAAGACGACCCTGCGTTTGGAAGGCTTGCCGGAATAGATATCAACCCCGTCCTCCTCGCATACGCAACTGTCAATGGGAATGCAGCGGATCGTAGCCTTGGTTTCGTCTTTGATTTTCTGCTCGGTTTCGGCCGTACCATCCCAGTGACAAAGCAGGAAGCCACCCTTCTGGATTTCGGTCTTGAACTCTTCCCAAGAATCGCATTTGCGGATATGAGAGTCTCTGAATTTGAGAGCTTTATCGTAAATTCCCTGCTGAATGGCTCCCATTAGGTCGCGGATATGCATTCCAATCCCTTCGAAGGGGAGGGTCTCTTTCTCAAGGGTATCACGGCGGACGGTTTCCACGGTCCCTTCTTCCAAATCTCTTTCGCCCATTGCGACTCTGACGGGGACTCCCTTGAGCTCCCACTCGGCGAACTTAAATCCCGGCCTGAGAGTGTCCCTGTTGTCAATTTCAACGCTCAATCCATATGCCTCGAGCTCTTTTTTGAGAGCCTCGAATTTGTCAAGAATAGCTGCCTTTCCTTCAGGGGTTTTGTAGATTGGCACCATCACGACTTGAATGGGCGCGAGGGCAGGGGGCAGTACAAGCCCGTTGTCATCTCCATGCGCCATGACAAGTGCTCCCATGAGGCGGGTGCTTGCTCCCCATGATGTGCCCCAGACATATTGCAGCTTTCCATCCTTGTCGGCATACTGCACGTCGAAGGACTTGGCAAAGTTCTGCCCGAGAAAATGCGAAGTGCCGCTTTGAAGGGCCTTCCCGTCCTGCATCATGGCTTCTATTGTAAGCGTGTCAAGTGCCCCTGCAAAACGCTCGTTAGGACTTTTGTGCCCGACGATTACGGGGAGAGACATTACCTTGCGGGCAAAATCCGCATATACCCCGACCATCTGCAGCGCTCTCTCCTGTGCCTCCCCTGCGCTGGCATGGGCGGTGTGCCCTTCTTGCCAGAGAAATTCCGAAGTGCGGAGAAACGGCCTTGTGCGCATCTCCCAGCGGACTACATTGCACCACTGGTTGCATACTAAAGGCAGGTCTCTCCACGACTTAATCCAGTTCTTGTAGGTACTCCAGATAATGGTTTCCGAAGTAGGGCGCACGATGAGTTCCTCTTCGAGTCTGGCATCAGGGTCGACTACCACACCGGGCCCGTCGGGATTGTTCATCAGACGGTGGTGGGTCACCACGGCACATTCCTTCGCAAAGCCTGCAACATGCTCGGCCTCACGGCTGAAGAAAGATTTTGGTATAAAGAGGGGGAAGTAGGCATTCTTAACTCCGGTTTTCTTAAACTCAGCATCCAGTAGAGTTTGCATTTTTTCCCAGACAGCATAACCGTAGGGCTTTATTACCATGCAGCCTCTCACGGCTGACTGTTCAGCCAAATCAGCTTTAACCACCAAATCATTGTACCATTGGGAGTAGTTTTCGCTTCGTGGAGTAATTTGTTTTGCCATATTGATTGTTTTTTCTTAAACTTGCAGAAGTTTCGTAAGGTACGAAACTTGCGGCACAAAGATAAATGTTTTTTACGAAAGGAGGTTCAATATGAAGAAATATACATTGGCACTTTTGTGCGTTCCACTGCTCGCGCTCTCTTCCGGCTGTGGTACTGCGGTGCAATATGCGGATTCCGAGCGCTTCCAGGACGGGATTTACTATAAGGGCACAGACCCTCTTCCGTATGTTCCGAAGACTGCTGAAGAGCTGCGCAGGGAAGGAGAACTCAGTAAATTTGCCAGTCAGGGTGACACTCTGACAATAATTGCCAATCAGGTAAATGTCTATGAAGCGGATCCTTTCTGGAATCCGTATATCTGGTCTTCCTGGTATTGGGCCCCTTACGCTTATTCCTGGTATAGACCCTGGGGCTGGTCTTCCTGGTATTACTGGGATCCTTACTGGGCATGGGCTGATCCCTGGTGCTGTAATTCCTGGTATTGGAATGACCCTTGGTATTGGGGAAGGCCTTATCCCTGGTATCGGTTTACTGATAATTCGGTCTATACTCACAGGAGCGGTTCTGCCACATCCGGTTATTATTCAAGGGGAAGCAGAAGCACTTCGGCAATTGTCGGCAGAGGCGGTTCTTCATCTTACGGCAGGGCTTCGGTTGCAACGGGCAGAGCATCGGCCGGCTCCACTGCGGCATCCCCTTCAGTTCGAAGGCGCGGTTCGAGGACCACTTCGTTTGGAGGCTATGATTCCGGCTCGTCTACTGCAACGAGAAGGTCGTCTTCTGCATCTTATAACAATGGGGGGCAGGTGTACAGACGCTCCTCCGGTTCTTCTTCCTCGAGTATGAGGAGTTCGGGAGGATTCTCCCGTTCAGGAGGGTCTTCGCATAGCGGCGGGGGCTCCGTTTCAAGAGGAAGAAGGTAGTGTTTTTGGTTATGAAAAGGAAAATTTTGACTTTTGCGCTCGTTCTGACGGCTTTTGTGCCTGTGGGAGCTCAGACTATGTATGACGGATATACCTTCGCATCTGCCGATTATTTCGGCACGGCGAAAGCAATGGGGTTGGGGGGTGCCGTCACTGCGCTTGGCGGTGATCTTGGGACTATCGGAATCAATCCCGCAGGCTCGGCTGTGGCCGGCTACTCCCAGTTTACCGTTACTCCGGCCTTAAGCCTCTCCATTGGCGATGCATCTTATGCGGCATCCAGCGGGGCCCCTTATGCAGGGGCCGACACCAGACTGCATCCCCGCTTCAAGGCCCCGAACATCGGGGCGAGTTTTCGCTTCGACACCGGCTACAGCGGCAAGTTGAGGAGCTGGACCATTGGATTCGTAGCCAATACGGTAAGCGATTACAATTCATCCTTTCGCACTGGTGGGCTGAATACCTCTTCCAAATTTGCCGAAATGGCGGCTGCGGCAGGTGGGATTTCGCCTTCTGTACTTGGGTCAGACAGCTTTTATGACAATTCTCAGTATTCCAATTACTGGGATGTAGCTCTTGGGTACAATGTCGGGCTCATCAGCGGTTATGGCAATGAGTCTGACAATAAGTATGTAGGATGTACCGAAATAGTCAATGACAGTGGAGAGCACTGGGTCCCAGGAGATTTACGCCATACCTCGGCCATCACTCATTACGGGTATAAGACTGATATGGCTTTCAATTTTGGATTCAATTATTCGGACAATTTCTTCCTCGGTTTCAATATAGGAATGCCTGTAATCGAGTATTCCAATGTGGAAACATGGTCGGAGACGGCGCTCAATCCCGATCTTTTCCCTACCAAATTCACATTTAGCGATGGGACCGAAGGGGAGACCACTTTCAGCGATGCTGCTTACCGCTATAACTATAATGCGTCCGCTACCGGGATTTATTTCAAGACTGGACTTATCTGGCTTCCCACTTCTTACTTAAGATTTGGACTCGCCTATCAGACTCGTACCTCCTATTCGGTCACCGAGACCTGGCAGCATAGCGGGCAGGTCAGCTACACCAACTCCGTCTATTCGGCCAGCGGGCAAGGTCAGCGCGGGACATATGAGTATACCTTCCATTCCCCTTCTGTGTTGGATGCAGGAGTGGCTGTTACCTTTGGGAGGAGAGGACTTTTGAGCTTTGACTACGAGCTGAAAAACTATGGAAGGATGCGTTTCGAGGAGCGTCAGTATGATGATTACGGTTACTCTGTGTATTCATCCGGCGATGTTTACTCTGACGAGAATACCCTCATTAAGACTTTCAATGCACCTTCACACAACTTCCGTGTGGGGGCAGAGCTGAATCTCACTCGCGATTTTGCTCTGCGTTGTGGTGCAGGGCTTTTTATCGGGCCTGAAGTATACTATAAGTTGAGTGACGGCAGTTCTTTTACATATAGTGATTATGATGATGATTACTTTACGGGGAGGAAGAATTTGGATGGACTGCATAAGCATTACTACACCAATTGGGAAGACCTGACCTGCAATGCTTCGCTTGGCTTTGGCTATAACCCGACCGGATCTTTCTTTGCCGATTTTGCAGTCCGCCTGGCCAAGTATCCGGACTCTGTTTATACTCCGTATGCCGATTACACTGATATGAACGGCTATACGGTATCAGCCCCGCATATATACATGGAGCGCAAACTCGTTTCAGCGCTGCTTACATTTGGCTGGAGATTTTAGATAGAAAGTGCAGGCACATAGACAGCTTCACGGTGCCTGCACTTTTATTTGTATTCGTGAAGCACATAGGATAATGAAATTTACGGCCAAACAACTCGCTGAAGTATTGGGCGGAACGGTTGAGGGAGATCCGCAGGCGAGTGTCTCATCCTTCGCAAAAATCGAACACGGCAAAGCCGGGCAAATTTGTTTCTACGCCAATCCGAAGTATGAGCATTATGTGTATCAGAGTGGGGCATCCATTCTATTAGTCAATAAGGACTTCGTACCTAAACAGCCCGTGAAGGCGACTCTCATCAGAGTCGATGATGCGTATGCGGCTCTTGCCAATCTGTTGGAATATTCCTATTCCCAAAGACGGTCATACAAGAGACATCGCGGAAAATGTCGTATAGCGCGCAAGGTCAGCATTGGCGAAAAGGTGTGGATAGGGGACTTTGTCACGGTCGGAACCAAGTCTTCCATTGGCTCTTACACAAAGATTTACAACAATGTTACCATAGGTGAGAACGTCAGGATAGGGGAGAAATGTATCCTTTATCCCGGCGTTGTCGTTTTTGATAATTGCGTGATTGGAGACCGCACCATTCTCCATGCCGGATGCATAATCGGCGATGACGGTTTTGGCAATGCTCCTCAGCCGGATGGGACATGGAAGAAGATTGAGCACCTTGGCAATGTCATCATCGGAAATGATGTGGAAATCGGGTCCAACTCGACCGTGGATAAGGCTCCTATGGAGTCTACGGTCATCGAGGACGGAGTGAGAATAGACAATCTGTGCCTTGTGGCTCATAATGTGGTCATTAAGAAGAATACGGTGATGGCAGGGCTCAGCGGAATTGCCGGCTCTGCTCAGATTGGGGAGAACTGCATAATCGGAGGTCAGGCCGGGATTGTCGGGCATATCACCGTGCCTGACCACACCACTTTGGGTGCTCGTACAGGACTCAGCAAGCAGTTGAGAAAGAGCGGGGAAGTATTGCTCGGTTTCCCTGCCTTGCCTCGAAATGTTTTCATGAGAGCATACGCCAAGTTTAAGGAAAGTGGAGAAGAGAAGTAGAGCCGGATTTTAGCAGTTTGCAAATCTTTTCTTATCTTTGCGGCGCTTTTTATGAAACAACGCACATTATCAAAGATATATTCTTTCAGTGGGAAGGGCCTTCACACGGGGAAATTTGCACACATGCAGCTCTGTCCTGCGCCCGTTGGTACGGGAATTCGTTTTATCAGGGTGGACCTTCCGAAGGTGGAAGGCAAGGAAGCCAGCGTGGATGCGCTTGCAGCCAATGTGTCAAAGACGGCCCGAAGTACTACGATTTCCAAGGGAAAAGTTTCGGTTTCTACCATAGAACATCTCCTGTCAGCTCTTACCGGACTTGGAGTAGACAATGCCTATGTGCGCATTGACGGTCCTGAAGTGCCGATTCTCGATGGCAGTGCCAGGGCCTTTGCCGAGGCTATAGTTGCGGACGGGACCGTAGAGCAGGAATTGGACCGCAAATGGATAACTTTGGATCATACCATAGAGTACACTGATCCCGATACCGGTTCTTGGATAAGGATTGAGCCTTCGGATACATTGTCGTATGTATCCACAATCGACTTTCATTCCAAAGTACTTGGGGTTCAGACCATTGAATGGGACCCGTCCAAAGACTATGTGCATGGGCTCGCTCCCTGCCGTACTTTCTGTTTCCTGCATGAGGTTTTCGGACTGCTTATGACCGGCCTTGTGAAAGGCGGGGATGTAAACAATGCAATTGTGATTGTGGAGAAGCCGGTGAGCAGGACCAAAATTCGAATCATTGAGAGGATTCTGCATCAACCCGCCCTGGAAGTAGGCCCTGATGGATATTTGAGCAATGTCAAACTCCTTTTCCCCGATGAGTGCGGACGACATAAGATGATGGATCTGATAGGAGATTTGAGACTTTGCGGCGGTTTCCTCAAGGCAAAGGTCACGGCCTATAAGCCCGGACACAAGATTAACACCAAAGTTGCACAGTTAATTAACTTTTGATATGACAAAAATTCACCCTCTTGCCACCGTTCACCCTGGAGCCAAACTCGGCGACAATGTTGAAATTGGCCCTTACGCTTTTATTGATGACAATGTCGAGATTGGAGATGGCTGCAAGATATATCCCCATGCTACGATTTTCTCCTATGTCCGTATGGGCAAGGACTGCACTGTGTTCCCCGGAGCCGTTGTTGGAGCCATCCCTCAAGATCTCAAATTCGATGGCGAAGTTACCTATGTTGAGATTGGGGACAGGGTCAATATTCGCGAATGCGCCACGATTAACCGCGGGACCAAAGCCAGCGGCAAGGGCGTGACCAAGATTGGCAACGACACCTTGATTATGTCCTATGTGCATGTTGCACATGACTGTCGTGTAGGTAATCACTGCATACTTGTCAGCTATGTGGGGATAGCGGGGGAGACTGATGTGGACGATTGGGCTATCCTTGGAGGAAGCACGGTGGTGCACCAGTTTACGCACATTGGCAAGCATGCGATGGTCGGTGGCGGAAGCAAGGTCAACAAGGACATCCCGCCATATTCCCTTTGTGGAAGAGATCCGATTTGCTATGCTGGGGTTAACATCGTCGGGCTTCGTCGCAGGGGCTTCTCTTCCGATATTATCCGCATGATTAAGGATATCTACGAGACCATATATTTTCAGGGCAACAATGTCTCCGATGGGCTTGCTAAGGTGGATGCCGGCTTCCCTGATACTCCAGAGAAGGCAGATATAGTCAGTTTCATTCGGAATTCCAAGAGAGGAATCGTCCGTGGTAACGATCCTTCGGAGAAAGGGGTTTTAGAGTGAAAGCCCTGCTTTCTGCAGCTTTTTTCCCACCTGTCGGGTACTTCAGTGTATTGGCGAAGTACCCGTCTTTTGTTGATTCAAAGGAGAATTATACCAAGCAGACCTATCGCAATCGCTGCCGGATACTTACTTCCAATGGTACAGAAGATATCAGGGTGCCGGTCGTGCATGGCGGAAGCAGGGCAATCGTGGATGTGGAAGTGGATTATTCTACCCCATGGGTACGCCGGTTTGAGTATGCACTGGATACTGCCTACTATTCTTCTCCTTTTTATGAATATTATCGGGATGGGATTTTTGCGCTTATGGATTCCATGCCCAGGACTCTTTGGGAGCTGGATTGGAGGAGTATCGGGTATTGCTGTTCCAAGATAGGAATCCCGATGCCGGGGCTTGCATCGTATGAGGATGAATTTACGGATTTGCGGAATGTGATTCATCCCAAGAAGCAGACTTTTGTCCTGTGTAAGCCGTATTATCAGGTGTTTTCAGAGAAATTCGGGTTCACGTCGGACCTCTCGGTCATAGATTTGCTGTGCAATGAAGGCCCTGAAAGCATTTGTCTGCTGTAATTCGAGTTTTTGCAAATGCAATCAGCTCATTTTAGTCACTTGTAAACCTTGGATTACAACAATTCACAATTTTTTTACTATATTTGCGACGTGTTGGAGATAGGGGGACCGTTTCGGGCCACCTATTTTTGTTTTTAGGAATCAATATGGATAAGACAAAATTTGAAAAGGTGGCAGTGAAGGCAGCGGCTGAACGCTCCTGTGAGGTCTTGAAACTGGATTTTAACGGGGATGACAATGTCTTTGACCTTACTTTGGTTAGACTTGATGGCGAGGATGTTACCCTTGATGACTGCGAATATGTCCACCGTGCCTTGCTTACGGCCTTTGACAGGGATAAAGAGGATTATGCCCTGACAGTCGGCTCCGCCGGACTTTCACCAGAACAGGCCGATGCCCTGCTTGAAACGATAAAAGAACAGGTTATATGAGCCGACCCTGAGGGAGAGGATTCAGGAGAGGGGGGGGCAACGTTAGAAGAAAAGATTGTGCGTTGGAGGGTTTCGTTGGATGCGCACAAATCTTTGAACAGTAATATTTTAATCATCCAACGAAACTTGAGATAATGGAAAAAGAACAAGTTGTGACTCTGATTGATGCCTTCAAGGACTTCAAAGAGGAGAAGAACATCGACCGTCCTACGATGATGGGTGTACTCAAGGACGTATTTCTCACCCAGATAGCAAAAACCTACGGCTCGTCCGACAATTTTGATGTGATTGTCAATGTCGACAAAGGGACTTGCGAGATTTATCAGAACTTCGATATTGTCGAAGAAGTCGATAATGCCAATACCCAGATGACTCTCGAAGAGGTGAAGGCTGAAAGCGGAGATGACGATTACGAAATCGGTGATCAGTATACCAAACAGATTCCACTCTCATCGTTTGGACGTAGAGGAATACTCAATATCCGTCAAAACCTCCAGGGTCGTATCATGGACTTGGAGAAAGCGAATGTATTCAAAAAATATTCAGAGCGAATCGGCGAACTTTTCACAGGCGAAATCTATCAGGCATGGAGTAAGGAGGCCCTGATTCTGGACGAGGACGGCAATGAACTGCATATCCCCCGTTCTGAGCAGATTCCGGGAGAAAGGCTTAAGAAGAATGATACCGTGCGGGCTATCATTAAGAGCGTAGAGATGCGTAATAACACCACCCCGTATATTATTCTCAGCCGTACTTCTCCCGAATTCCTCGAGAAACTCTTCGAGCAGGAAGTTCCTGAAATCGCAGACGGACTTATCACCGTCAAGAAAGTAGTCCGTATCCCCGGGGAGCGGGCAAAGGTGGCAGTTGAGTCCTATGACGACCGTATCGACCCGATAGGTGCCTGCATCGGTGTTCGCGGAGGGCGTATCATGGGTATCGTCAAGGAGCTTCACAATGAGAACATTGACGTTATACAATATACTCAAAATGCGCAGCTTATGATTCAGCGGGCCCTTGCTCCTGCCAAGGTATCTTCCATTGATATGGGCGAAACTCCGCAGGATAAGGTCAAGGTCTATATGCAGCCCGATGAGGTCCGTAAGGGAATTGGCCGCGGAGGCTGCAATATTGCCCTGGCTGGTATGCTTGTAGACAGGGAGATTGAAGTATGGCGCGAAGTTCCTGAAGGCTCTGAAGATGACGAGGATGTTGCATTGGATGAATTCTCCAACGAGATTGATCAGTGGGTGATTGACCGGCTGAAGTCAATCGGCTGCGATACGGCTAAGGATGTCCTTGCAATCAGCCCCGAGGAGGTCGCAAAACGTGCGGATCTCGAAGACGAGACTGTCGCTGAAGTAATGAAGATCCTCAAAGCCGAATTCGAAGACTAAAATTAGCTTATGGCAGATATCAGACTAAACAAAATTCAAAGACAATTCAATGTCGGGCTTTCCGACCTTGTGGAATTTATCCGTGCGCAAGGGGTAGAGGTGGACGAAAACCCCAATGCTAAAGTGTCGGATGAGCTTTTGCCGGCCATTTCAAAGGCATTCGGGAAGGATCTTGAAGCCAAACAGGCGGCCGACAAGGTCAATATCAAGATTACCGAAATTGTAGAGAAAAGCACCCAGAAGAAAAACGCCGACAAGGCTGATGAAGAGGAAGATAAGACTCTTACCATCAAGTCCAATACCTTCTTCAATGAGCATAAGCCTTCCGTGAAGGAAGAGCCGACTCATGTTCGCGTGGAAGAAGCCAAGCCTGAAGAGGCCGTAGTGGAAAATACAGCTGCGCCGGAACCGGCTGTTCCCGCTCCGGCTGAAGCCCCTGCTGCCGAGCCTGTAATTTCCCCAGAACCTGTTCAGCCTAAAGTGGAAAGCGTTGAGAGCGTACCTTCGGAGGTTTCAAGTGAAAGCGCTCCCGCTCCCGAGGTCGAAAAGGTTCAGGAAGAGCCAAAGCCGGAACCGGAGCCCGAGAAGCCGAGTCCTGTTGAGACTCCTGCTCCGACAGCTAAACCCGTTGGAGAGGCTCCCAAGTCCAATTCTCCCTTTAAGGTTGTAGGAAAGATGGATTTGAGTCAGTTTGACAGGAAGAAGACTGGTAAACGCGAAAGGATTAACAAGCAGAAAGTCGATCTCAAACAGGCCGGTGCTACTGCCGTAAATGCCAAGCGTGGTGGCAATAATGGACAGGCCTCTCAAAATCAGAAGAAAAACAAGAAAGGGGGTGATCGTAAGGATGCCCGTTTCCGTCCTGCAATGACTGAAGCAGAACAGGAGAAGATGCAGCAGGAGATTCAGAAGCAGGTCAAGGAGACTTATGCCAAGATGAATGAGGGGAAGAAGAATAACTTCGGAGCTAAGTACCGCAAGGAAAAGCGCGAAGCTGTTGCGGCGAGGGCACTGGAAGAATCTGCTCAGCAGGCGGCTGAGAATAAGACTCTCAAGGTTACTGAATTTCTCACGGCAAATGACCTTGCAAACCTTATGAACGTCCCGGTGGTGAAGGTTATTTCTGCTTGCATGAGCCTGGGTCTAATGGTGTCCATCAATCAGAGACTGGATGCGGAGACCATAGTGCTCGTTGCCGAAGAATTCGGCTACAAGGTTGACTTTGTCACTGCAGGCCTTACTGAGGAGATTGCCGGCGAACAGAGCGTGGACAAGGAGGAAGATTTGGTGCCGCGTCCGCCTATCGTGACCGTAATGGGCCATGTGGACCATGGAAAGACTTCGCTGCTTGACTATATCCGTAAGTCCAATGTGATTGCCGGTGAGGCCGGTGGTATTACCCAGCATATTGGTGCATACAATGTAACACTCGATAATGGGCGTAAGATTACCTTCCTCGACACCCCTGGTCATGAGGCTTTTACGGCTATGCGTGCTCGCGGTGCCCAGATGACTGACCTTGCGATTATCATTATCGCTGCTGATGATGCCGTGATGCCGCAGACCATAGAGGCAATCAATCACGCCCAGGCTGCCGGTGTCCCGATGGTGTTTGCTATCAATAAGATAGATAAGCCGGGAGCCAATCCTGATACCATCCGCCGCCAGCTTTCCGAAATGAATATTCTGGTCGAGGATTGGGGCGGAAAGTATCAGTGTCAGGAGATTAGTGCAAAAAGCGGACAGGGAGTTCCCGAACTCTTGGAAAAGGTCCTGCTTGAGACTGATTTGCTGGATCTCAAGGCCAATCCCAAGCGGCTTGCCCAGGGTGCGGTGATTGAATCTTCCCTCGACAAGGGTAGGGGTTATGTTGCTAACCTTTTGGTCCAGAATGGGACACTTCATCCCGGAGACTGCATACTTTGCGGAAGTTTCTACGGAAGGGTTCGCAATATGTTTAATGAGCGCGGTCAGAAGGTTACCGAGGCTGGTCCTTCAACTCCGGTATCAGTGATTGGACTCAACGGAGCCCCTGCTGCCGGTGAAAAGTTCAATGTGATGGCCGATGAGAGGGAGGCCAAGAGTATAGCGACTAAACGTGAACAGCTCCTTCGCATACAGGGTATCAAGACCCAGAAGCACATGACTCTCGAAGAGATAGGCAGGCGTATTGCGATAGGTAACTTCAAGGAGCTCAATATCATCGTAAAGGGTGATGTGGACGGTTCTGTGGAGGCGCTTTCCGACTCGTTAATCAAGCTCTCTACCGAACAGGTGAAAGTGAATGTGATACACAAGGCTGTCGGTGGTATTTCCGAATCCGATGTCCTGCTTGCGCAGGCTTCAGATGCCGTTATTATCGGTTTCCAGGTGCGTCCTACGCCTGAAGCTCGGAAGGCTGCGGAGGCTGAAGGCATAGAAATCCGTCTTTACTCCATCATTTACGACTGTATCAATGAGATTAAGGATGGTATCGAAGGAATGCTTGAGCCGGAGAAGAAGGAAGAGGTCGTTGCCACGGCTGAAGTCAAGCAGATTTTCCACATCAGCAAGGTCGGGACGATTGCCGGCTGTATCATTCGGGATGGGAAGATGGTCCAGAAGTCCAAGGTCCGGCTTATTCGCGATGGAATCGTGGTCTATACCGGAGAACTCTCATCCCTGCAGATTGGCAAGGATGCCGTAAAAGAGGTGTCTGCCGGGAAGGAATGTGGTATGGGAATCGCCAACTTCAATGATATCAAAGAAGGTGACATCATTGAGGCCTACCGCATCGTTGAAATTAAGCGGACGCTATAGGTCTTTGCAAATTTGGAAAAGCGTGTGTAAAACATTGTTTTGCACACGCTTTTTTTGCCATTTGGACTCACTGCCAATCCTCTAATTCCTCTTTCAATTCGTCGTTAATCGAGGTAAACACATGGCCGAAGATTCCGAAAGAGACTCTTTTGTTTTCGTCTGAATAATCTGTGATGACTCCGGTCGACCAAAGGAAGTGGTTGTTTACCACGAGCAGGCTTGAGATACCCCTTTTTATGATTCCAGCCCCGAAAGCGCTTGCAAGCGTGCCGAGGGAGCCTAAGTCATCATCATCTTCTCTGTTATAGCTGGCGATTACTTTATCTATTGCGGCATTAATGGCATCTTCGTGGGCCGTTCTTGTCGGACAGGTAACGACTGCCACTATCCCGAGCAGGAGGATTATCAGCAGAGAGATTGTAAGTTTTTTCATAAAAGAATCTTTTGCCAGACTTAAGAAAATTAATTGTATGACGCAAGAGAACATTACCCATGTTTTGCAAGTGTCCAAAATGTTCTTATTCAAAGATTCGTGCGCACCTATCGAAGCTCTCTCATACATAATCCAGCGTTACTCTCCTCCTTAAACCCTTCAGGCTTCTACTCCTTGCCTCTCGGCAAAGTGCTCGTGAAAAAATTAAGGCTATAGGGAAGACATTGGATTGATTCTTATGAGGCTGTTGATGCCTGCGTCTCTTTTTATCTGCCCGATTAGGTCAGTATTGGTCATATGTTCACTTTTTTGTCTGTCCTCTATATAATGGACGGTTTTTTGGTCTATATTTGCGCCCTGAATGATGTACGCAATACTGATTGCCGTCGGGCTTATTGCAGGTTTTCTTTCCGGCTCGGTTGGATTTGGAGGAGGAATGATTCTTCTGCCCGTTGTGACCTATTTCTTTGGAGTTGAGGTTGCCGTTCCTCTGTCAACTATAGCACAGCTGATGAGTAATCTTTCCAAGGTGGGGATGGGGTGGAAGCAAATTGAATGGAAGCAGGTAGGCTGGTTTCTGCTGCCTGCACTTCCTTTTACCGCCCTTGGTGCCTTTGGTTTTGCTGTTGTCAATAAGGCGCTTATGACAAGGATTCTCTGTGTCGCTCTAATAGTCTTTGCAGTGATGAAGCTTGTGGGAAAGGTGTATCTGCCGAAGAGCAAGGCGACAATGCTTGTCGGCGGAGGTCTTACCGGCTTTGTCAATGGGATGCTTGGAATAGGAGGGCCGCTGAGCAGTGCGGTGTTTTTCAGTCTCGAACTTTCACCTGTTTCTTACATTGCGAGTGAGGCAACGGCATCGGCTGCAATGCATATCGTTAAGACTGTTATGTACGGTAGGCTTAATCTAATGAGTGGGGAGATCTTTTTAAACGGTTTCCTTATTGGCTGTGCCATGGTGGCGGGGAACTTCATTGCAATCAAACTGATTAAGCACATCAACAGGAAACCCTACCGCTATATCGTTGCCTCCGTAATGATCATCGCCTCGGTCTGGCTATTCGTGACGGTATAGCCGGTTCGTGCCATGGGGCAGGACTCCTACCCGAATCTTATAAAGCCTACCCTATGGCAATCATATGCACCGAAAATCCCGCCCTGTTCTAACCATGAGGATTAGGATATAGCTGCTTTCAATCCGACCGATGACAGTTGAGCCGTTGAAAAACAGAAAGATTACGAATTTTATTGCCCGTCTTTGAAGATGTTTAAAATGAATATTACTGATTATCAGTAATATAGCCACCACCGCTTATCCAATGGGCGCAGGAGTTCGAGGCACCGAGGCTACGGGCACGCAAATTATAACCATGTGCGGGATTTTCGGATATGCAGATTTGGCGTTTCCCTGTATATAATTATTGCACAATTAGTTAGCCTTCTGTGCCCTACCAAGCAGAGAGGGGGTGCAAAAGTGCAAATCGTTATATATCATATAGTTATCGGGAAATCCCCACAGTAGTCAGGCGTGATAGCGGAAAGCCGGTGCGTAAGTCTTGAGCATTAGCAGGCTTGCGCACGCGTCAGGCGTGCCGGCGGAGGAATGACGGGTGAGCCTTGTGCGATGGCATGACGAAGCCGCGAGGGGTTTGGGGAGCTTTGCGCCCCATCAAGAGGGAAGCGGGGTTTTAGGGGGTATCCCTCACGCGTCAGGCGTGATAGCGGAAAGCCGGTGCGTAAGTCTTGAGCATTAGCAGGCTTGC
>CAZSMO010000008.1:0-79698 GCA_964608175.1 uncultured Muribaculaceae bacterium
CGCCAGGCGTGATAGCGGAAAGCCGGTGCGGTGGCCGTGTGCGATGGCAGGCTTGGAGCGGCGGGGTCTTAGGGGGTATCCCTTCACGCGCCAGGCGTGATAGCGGAAAGCCGGTGCGGTGGCCGTGCGCGATGGCAGGCTTGGAGCGGCGGGGTCTTAGGGGGCTCCGCCACCTGACAGGAGGAGACGAGCTTTGCGCCCCATCAGAAGGAAGCACGCATCAGCGTGCCGGCCGGGCCGTGACTTTTGGAGCAAAGCGAGAAAAGTTGGAAAGGCGTAAAGGCCGCGGGGGACATATTTGGGGCCAGCGCCCCCGAAGAAGGGTCTTAAGGGGTATCCCTTCACGCGTCAGGCGTGATAGCGTAAAGCCGGTGCGGTGGCCGTGTGAGTTAGCAGGCTTGGAGCGGCGGGGTCTTAGGGGGCATCCCTTCACGCGCCAGGCGTGATAGCGGAAAGCCGGTGCGGTGGCCGTGTGCGATGGCAGGCTTGAAGCGGCGGGGTCTTAGGGGGCATCCCCCTAACAAGAGGAAGTAGACCCTACAGGAATCGAACCTGTATTTAAGGTTTAGGAAACCTCCGTTCTATCCGTTGAACTAAGGGTCCGCGCTTACCGAAGCGAATCAAACGCTCCGTAGAGGAAGATTACTCGGCGTTCTTCACGAGAATCTGGCGTCCGTGATAATATCCGCAGACAGGGCAGATACGATGGGACAAAACTGTAGCTCCGCAATTGGGGCATGTCGAAAGGGTAGGTACCGGTGCAAAATCGTGGGTACGCCTCTTGGCTGTTCTCTGTTTCGAAAACTTGTGTTTAGGATGTGCCATTGTTATAAACTTTTTTAATTGTCAACCAAATACTTTGTAACCTCGGAATCACATTCGCCGTCCTCATGTACCCTCTTGAGCGGGAGGGAAAGGCAGACAAAGTCATACACCTCTTGGCTAAAGTCAAGTTCCAAGCCTTCAGGCTTATACTCCTGCGAGAACTCCGTATCTACGGGGATTTCAAGCGGAGCAAGGCATCTGTCACATGGTACACTCACGCTACCATAAACCTGAGCCTCAACCCGCGCCGAAAGCCCTCCCACAAGGATATCGGCCTCAACTTTAATATCGGCATCGAGTATATCCTCATTGCCGAAGGCTTCAAAGAACTCCTTCCCCACCTGCGCCTCGAAATGATGCTTCCCGGAGCCAATGCTGCCAAGATTAATTACAAAGGGTTGCAAAGTTAACAAAATTTTGGTATTTGACAAAGCAGATTTGCAATTCGCTAATCTGCCGTTTCACTATTTCGCTTACGGGCCAGCGGGTCCAGGAGAATTTTGCGAATCCGCATGAAATGGGGAGTCACCTCCACAAGCTCATCCTCCTGAATATACTCAAGAGCCTCTTCAAGCGAGAATTTGATAGCTGGAGGCAGGATTATCTTCTCATCCGAACCGGCAGCCCGGACATTGGTGAGCTTCTTGGTCTTACAGATGTTGATATTGAGATCTTTCTCCCTGGTATGCTCCCCCACTACCTGCCCGGCATAAATCTCCTCTCCGGGCTCCACGAAGAAGCGTCCCCTATCTAGCAATTTATTCATCGAATATGCCACAGCCTGGCCAGTCTCCAGGGAGACAAGAGAACCATTGTTTCGCCTTTCAATCTCCCCTTTGTAGGGCTGATACTCCTTAAACCGATGGGCTACCACTGCTTCGCCCTGGGTCGCTGTCAGCAGATTACTCCTAAGCCCCATAAGACCACGGGTCGGAATCTCAAACTCGAGCAGGGTCCTGTCGGAACGGGGCTCCATGTGGATGAGTGCCCCCTTTCGACGGGTAGCAATCTCAATAGCAGCCCCCACGAACTGCTCAGGGACCTCAATTGAAAGCTCCTCAACAGGCTCGCATCTCTGACCGCCTACCATCTTGTCAAGGACCTTCGGTTGCCCTACCTGGAGTTCAAACCCTTCACGACGCATTGTCTCAATCAGCACCGACAAATGCAAGACCCCGCGGCCATAGACAATAAAAGAGTCGGCACTCGGCCCGGGTTTAACCCGAAGGGCCAGGTTCTTCTCCAGCTCTTTTTCAAGCCGTTCCTTGATATGACGGGAGGTCACATACTTACCATCGCGTCCAAAGAATGGTGAGTTATTGATGGTGAAGAGCATACTCATCGTAGGTTCATCGACCGCAATCGGAGGCAAAGCCTCGGGGTTGTCATAATCCGCAATTGTATCCCCAATCTCAAAGCCATCGATTCCGACGACAGCACAGATGTCCCCGCACTGCACCTGCTCAACATTTTTCTTGCCAAGTCCCTCAAAGACCATGAGTTGCTTGATTTTCTGCTTCTCTATGATGCCGTAGCGCTTGCAAAGACTAATCTGCTCCCCTGCCTTAAGCGCCCCCCGCGTAATCTTCCCAACAGCAATCCTGCCAACATACGGACTGTACTCAAGAGAAGATATAAGCATTTGAGGAGTACCTTCAACTACTTGAGGGGCAGGGATTTCCTTCAGAATCACATCGAGCAGAGGAGTAATGTCGGTCGTGGGCTTACGCCAATCGAGTGACATCCAACCCTGCTTGGCAGAACCATACACGGTAGTAAAGTCCAACTGTTCCTCTGTAGCATTGAGATTAAACATCAAATCGAAGACCTCTTCCTGGACCTCGTCGGGGCGGCAGTTGGGCTTATCGACCTTATTAATCACCACAACGGGCTTTTTCCCGAGTTGCAAGGCTTTCTGGAGCACAAATCTCGTCTGTGGCATACAGCCCTCAAACGCATCCACGAGAAGCAGCACGCCATCGCACATGTTTAGGACGCGCTCCACTTCTCCGCCGAAATCACTATGTCCCGGAGTATCTATAATATTGATTTTGACACCTTTATACGTTACGGAGACATTCTTGGCAAGGATTGTAATCCCACGCTCCCGCTCCAGGTCATTGCTGTCAAGAATCAACTGCCCCAGATTCTCGGGTTGACGGACCAGATTCGCCTGGTAAATCATCCTGTCTACAAGGGTTGTCTTGCCATGGTCTACATGGGCGATAATGGCTATATTTCTAATTTCTGTCATAACTCACGCTAATCTCTTCAAGTTCTGCCAGGGGGACAAGTATAATTCAGGCCTCCACAAAACCGGAAAATTCCTTTTTTCGCCGTTAGCGGAAGGAAGCGCAAATTTAGTAAAATTCCAACACAAACGCACTCCTTCCCGCAGCCCTTTTGCGAGTTGCGGGAAGGAGTTGCAATAATGTTGGAGGATAATCAGAAAACCTTCTCTCCTTTAGGTGTCTTGATATGCAGCGACACGCACTCCATCATCTTGAGGATATCTTCTGCACTATCCTTCTCACCTCCTGCCCGCCACATATACAGACCGCCCACAAACATTGCGGAGATGACGTATTTGACATACTGCACTTCCTTGTCCCCGTAGCCCTCGAGGTAGAACTTCGACACAATTTCGCTGAAGGTCTGAAGGCTCTTCCCAAAGATGTCCGGCCTGCCGTTTTCATACACTGCCTCTATCATAGACGAATTCCGCATGATGTATTCCAAAACGAAAAGGATAAAATCCCTCTTCGTATGGAATTGATTGGGTTTCAGCATTTCATCTACAATCTCGGCAGTCATGGAATCGCAAGAATAAAGAAGCAAATCCCAGGGTGTATCGAAAAGTCTGTAAAAAGTCGCTCGGCTCACGTTACTGACATCACATATCTCTGTAACACTGATATCCGACAAAGATTTAGTCTTGAGGCATTCGGCAAGCCCGTTTCTTAGAGCGGCCACGGATTTCTGAATCCGTTTGTCTTTCTTGGGTTTAATATGATACATTGTTTTTGTTTTTGTTTTTGTTGCAAGATACAATTATTTTTCGAATATCGCACATTTTTCTGAAAAATCATAATCTATTCCAAAAAAATAGGCAATTTGGGGCTCAAAGTTAAGTGGAATAATTTGTTTATCTCAAAAAAAACAGATACATTTGCAGGCCTTTTGGAGGAGACGGTTATGCAGCTCCTACGAAAGCATGCTGCATCTGGATGTGGCGCAGTTGGTAGCGCACCTGGTTAGGGACCAGGAGGTCGCTGGTTCAAGTCCAGTCATCCAGACAAAAGAGGATAAGTCTCTATCGGGCTTATCCTCTTTTGTCTAATCCAGCCCAGCCAAAGCTGAAACAGCTGACAAGGGCTTGCAAGCAGTCAAAGAAATCTGTGAGCAGCTATCAAAACTTTAGCACTTAATTGCAAAGTGCCTCGGACGAGACTCGAACTCGTACAAGCCTTTCGGCTCAAGGGATTTTAAGTCCCTCGTGTCTACCATTCCACCACCAAGGCAACTGCACAAGTGCAAAGTTAGCAAAAAAATTGTTGCAGGAAATGATTATCTTTGTGCGCATTTGACAAATATACTTCTATAGATATGCAACAGTACATCGATTCTTATGATTTCAAGGGCAAAAAAGCTCTTGTACGCGTTGATTTCAACGTCCCGCTAAACGAGAAATTTGAAATTACGGACGACACCCGTATCCGTGCAGCTATCCCCACCCTCAAGAAAGTGCTTGCAGGCGGCGGGGCACTCATTATCATGTCTCACCTCGGACGCCCGAAGGGAGTTGACCCGAAGTTCTCCCTCGAGCACATCGTCGGCAGAGTGAGCGAACTGCTCGGTGTCCCAGTCCAATTTGCACCTGACTGCATGAAAGCTAAGGCCCAAGCCGATGCGCTCAAACCCGGTGACGTCCTGCTGCTCGAAAATCTTCGCTACTATGCAGAGGAAGAGGGTAAACCCCGCGGACTCGCGGATGATGCCTCTGACGAAGAGAAAAAAGCCGCTAAAGCAGCCGTGAAAGCATCCCAGAAGGAGTTTACCAAGACTCTGGCTTCCTATGGCGACTGCTACATCAACGATGCCTTTGGCACTGCCCATCGCGCACATGCATCCACCGCTCTAATTGCAGACTACTTCCCCAACGACAAGATGTTCGGCTACCTCATGGAAGGTGAAATCAAGGCAATCGAAAATGTGCTCAAGAATGCCCAGCATCCGTTCACAGCGATTATCGGGGGCTCAAAAGTCTCTTCCAAGCTCGCCGTACTCGAAAACCTGCTTGACAAGGTCGACAACCTGATTATCGGTGGCGGAATGGGTTACACCTTTATCAAGGCCCAAGGCGGACATATCGGTAATTCCCTCCACGAGGACGAGCTGATGCCCAATGCCCTCGAAATTCTCGCAAAGGCCAAAGAGAAAGGAGTGAATGTATATCTCTCTGTGCAGACACTCGTAGCTGATGATTTCGCACAGGATGCCAACACCCAAATCGTCCCCTCCAATGCCATCCCAGATGGCTGGGAAGGAGTAGATGCCGGTCCTGATTCCCTCGCAAGGTGGAAGAAGGTCATCCTCGACTCCAAGACCATCCTTTGGAATGGACCTGTGGGAGTATTTGAAATCGAGAAATTTGCAGGCGGAACCCTTCAGATTGCCCGTGACCTTGCAGAGGCCACCGAAAAAGGAGCTTACACCCTCGTCGGGGGCGGTGACTCTGTAGCCGCGGTGACCCGAATGGGCTTTGCCGACAAGGTAAGCTATGTCAGCACCGGTGGTGGAGCAATGCTCGAAGCCCTCGAAGGCAAGGAACTCCCCGGCATCGCCGCCATTCGCAAGTAAAAGTACGAATTCGAGCCCATGAGAGAATCAACTCCATGGGCTCGAATCTTAATCTCAAGAGACTAAATGCAACTGCAAAAATTAAGTTGCAATCTCAAGTTTCGCATGTAATAATTATTCAAGGGCATTGCGGCGTGACATTTACTGAAAACACACTTCCTTGGTCGCAGTGAAAGTACTGTCACGATCCGTGATTTTGACAGTCAGAGTATGATAATGAGCGGCTGGCGTCTCCGTGAATACAAGGTTGACAGACCCCGGCGCAAGAAGCATTAAGTCTTCAGGAGCAATATCTTGCAGTGGTTTATCAACTTGGTGATATTCAGGGATCCGATATTTCCCTGTATACGCCTTGTCGCCCCAATCGTATTCATCCTCCCCCTTACTAATCAACCATTTATACGGAGATAGGGCTTGGAATCGGATTTTTGAATTCAACTTTTCTCCAGCGGCCAATTCATTGAATTCCGTGTCACTGATAACCTCGATACCTGTAAAATCATTTACGAGAGCGGCATACGAATATGGAAGCCGTCCCTTATTGTAATGTGTGTCATCGTATTTCTCAATCATCTCTTTTTGATTGACATATTCTACTTGTTCTGATGGCTGATAAATTATAATTTTGTCCCCCGAAAACCCAAAACTGAAACCTGTCATCAAGCAATAAGGTTCGACTAAATTGGGCCGATTACGCAAAGTATCGAGCCGCTTTACTTCTTTATGGCAAGAAGAAACCAATACCGAAAGAAGCAGAATGGGGATGATAAAACATATTCTTTTCATGGTTACATAAAATTAACTATTAAAAGGAATCGTTTCTTTATTGCTATTGTATGTTACAAATGTATAATATTAATCTGGGGCGCGCAAGCGTACCATGCCCAAAACGGCAAATAACTGGTAGCCAATAGAATACGCTTTTTGCTTGTCCCCGCCGCGGGACAAGCGAAAAAGATAACTATTTAATAATTAATCTATTATCGAATAGAGGCTCACAGTGCCGACAGGTCGATGGACTTGACACCGGAGAGGTTGGAGATTTTCACGGAGGAGATGTTCCTCACTTTCAGGCTGACCTCATAGTCTCCCGTAGCCGCGTAGTCGTGGGTGAGATTGGAGGAGTAGTCCTCGGTGCCGGAGCCATCTCCCCAGTCAACTGTCCCGGTAAAGCCCACCCCCGTCATTGTCGGAACCGTCCATGTCGAGACACCACTCAGGCTGACCTTGAGATCCGCCTGGGGACCATTCTGGTAAATCAGCAGGGTGGCCTTGGCTCCGGAATCCGCAGTGAAAGAGACCAGCCCCTGTCGGCGCGATTTTCCGCTCTGCGCGGCGATGGACAGCACCACTTTCCCGCTCGAAAGCGCCTTGGTGTCTTTAAGAGTAATCCAATCCACATCCGTGGAGAATGTATAAGCGATATTGCTCGTGAGATTGACCTCCAGCTCCTGCGCCTCATCCGATACGGTCAGGATTGTCTCTCCCGACACGACAAGCACATCGTTCTGTTTCTGTGTGACGCTCACCTCAACACTGAGCCCCCCGTCGGAAGTCAAAGTGACGACGGCACTGCGCTCTTCCCCTGTATCGTTCCTACTCGCCTTAAGCAAAAGCACATTGTCCTGTTTACTGGCCGAAAGCCAGCTGCCTGTGGAAGATGTTACCCATGAATCTCCGCAGGAGACGCTCACGCGTTTCGTCCCGCCCGAGGACTCAAACTCCACCACTTCGGGAGTTGCAGTGAGATAAGGGGCCTCTTTCCTGCAGGAGAAAAGAAGCGAGGCGCATATCAATAGCAGAAATATCTTTTTCATCATATTGCTTCTCAAGTTTCGCATATAATAAGGTTATTGTTATTCAAAGATTCGTGCGTACATGCGAAACTCATATTACTTTGTTTGAACGCCCGTTACGACAGAGAAACTTACGACATCCGAGCCTTTGGTAATGGTAACCGTATACTCTCCAAGAGGGAGGTCCGAAGTTGCCACAGAGAAGTCAAAGTAATCATCCCTTGTCACGCAATCGGCATTCACCGGCTCGCCACTGACGCTCCGTATAGCAAGCTCCGCCCCTTTCTTGGTGGTAATCACAAGGATGCGCGAATCGGGGTCAAAGCTCACCGAAGTCATCTCAACAAGCGGAGTGAGGTCTTCGAGGATTAGGTCTCCCTCCGTGTCCCGTTCAAAGATTATGCGTCTCCACTCATTGCTGCCCGCAAAACGATAGACGGCTCCGGCCCTATCCCCACGCTTTATCTCAGTGGTGAAGATACATTTGTCTGTAAAGGACGCGACTTGGCCTGCGGCTATGGTTACACTATCCCTATCCCCGATAATTTCCTCGATATTGTAGTCCCTGTCGAATTTGGCGACACTGACAACCCCGTTGAAATCCGCAACAGTAGAGTAATTGCCAACATTGAATTCAAAGGTAAAGTCCTGTCCCGTCATGAAAGTCGTCGTGGAAGCCTTGACTGGCGGCTCATAGATACGAAGATCCGGCAGGGCACTGCCTCCCTTATTCTTCTGCACGTACAGCAGGGCAGAGTGTCCTTCGGTGAATTCACTGAAAGAAGGGACGGTGAAGTACCCGTTGCCACTTCCGCTCCAGCCCCAGTTGATGTGGAAATTGCCGTCCTTATCGTAACCGTCTACGATGAAGGCATGTCCTGATGTGTACCCGCTGGTATACCCTGCATAGAGAACAGGTCCGCATTCGTTGAGACTGCGCTTGATTTTGAGATTCCACTCCCCGTCATCAATGGTATAGCTTCTCTCCGCAAGCTCCATCGAAGGGTCATAGTCCATATATTTAATAAGCCCTTCCTGCACGTAGATGGGGTGAGAGCCTGTTCCCCCGGGGTCGTAGGAAGACTTGATCATCACTCCCACATCGTACATAACTTTAGCTACGGCTGACTTCTCTTTATCAGTGCTGAAGGTTTTCAGGGGCATGTTATCCCACTCGTAGGTATCCCCAAGAGCAAAGCCGGAAACAGTCCTGCTTTCACCGCTATCCGTCTTATAGGTATAGGCAGGCAGGGTGCCGCTTCCTTTTTCCGGCCACTTGTGATAACGCATTATGATGCAGGTAGCCGTAGCCGTACAGCCAGTCACGCTTCTTTCACCTCCAAAGACAGGACAAAGGTCATTGTAAGGCGTGCCCTGATCCCACAGCGCAGTCTCAAGGAGCAGCTCTGAAGGCAGGTCGTCCTTAACTTCTTTTGAGCCTGATTGCGGCAGAGTCTGAGTGGAAATTATCTGATTCCACATTTCCAGCCAGCTTTCGAGATTCTCGGGCAGACTGTCCTGATCAAGAGTCCCATTAAGGCCGTAGCCTATGATGGAAGGGAACCGGTCATCGCCCGATACAATCGCGAATGTTTCCTCTCCGTTGAATATATACAAGGAGGGAGAGGAGGCCTTGCTCTTCTTAAGCAAATGGCTGTCTTCCATGTAATTGAGACTTGTCTTGCGCCCGATCTTCTGCTCGAGGAATTCTTCGGCACGCTTCTTTGCTGCAGCCCGATTCACGGGAGCGGCCCGAAGCGAAAGCGAAAAGACAGACAACAGCAGTACAGCTATGATTGATTTCGTAGTCATACGCAAAGATAACAATTAATCGAAAATAAGAGGCGGCACACGAATGCATGTCGCCTCTTATCTTTCATAGAGATGATTAGATTTCGGGCACAGTTGCCGAATCAAGCACGAAGGTCACGCTTTGGAGACCCCAGCCGACAACTCCGCTCACATAGAAATACGGATACATGGTGATTGTCTTTCTATCCGCAGAGAGAGTTGAGTAAGCGTCTGCAGCAGCCACGGAACTTGAGAGTGCGGAAGGCAGGAAAGCCGTGATGATGGTTCCGGCATCAGAGTCGTAGTACTCGATATTCCATGACTGGAATTTGACCGTGTTGTTCTCCCCCAGCGAGAAGTAGATGTAGCGGGTACTTACCTCCTTCATTTCAGAGAGAGCATCATATTCATACTTCTGTGCATAGTACTCAAAGAGTGCGGTGTAAGGCCATTCGGCAATACGGAAGATATTTTCTCCATGCTTCTGATACAGAGTAAGCGGGACATCTGAAAGCCCTTCGAAGGAATCCGTAAACAGACCGGTGCCGATGAGATCATAGTTCTCGATTATGATTTGGAAATCATGATAAGGAGCTTCCGTTCATCGAGGCATACTGAGGGTCGGAAATCTTGACAGAGCAGGAAATCAGCGTATCAAGAGGCGTATCCTCCGCAATCGTGACGGTCACGGAAGCCTCATCGCTCCCTTCTGCAAAGTTCAAAGTTCCCGCAGTGAAGTATTCAGGGGAGCCGGACTCAATCTCAACCGGCACCTCAATGGCACCACTCGTTACCTGCCTCTTGGCGGTCAGAGTCAAAGTCTTGGACGCTGTGGGCGTTAGAGAGATTTCCCCTGTCACATCTTGATCTTCAGGGAAATAGACATGGTAGCATGTCTCGCTGTCCTTTTCTCCTGCCGTGTACGTCAACTCCTCGGAGCAGGAAAGCACCGCAAAGGAGAGCACGGACAGGGTGCAAATAGCTGAAAGTATTCTTTTCATTGCAATAGTATTCTAATTAATCCTCGGAAAGTTCAGGTGCAGCCTTGGTGGGATCAGGGTTATTGTAGCCCTGGAGCACAGGATTTCCCTCCAGTTCGCTCTGAGGGATGCACCAGTTCCACCATGGATAGATGCCACTCACATCGTAACGGTATCCGGCCTGTACATTGTTGCCACTCTGGTTGGTATGATAGCCTGCAGCAAGTCTCTTGAAGTCGAACCAGATGATGCCCTCGCCCCAGAACTCAACTCTCTTCTGTCTGAATACTTCCTGCTGGAAAAGCGCCGCATCAGTAATGGAAGAGATATCGTAAGACGGATTTCGGGTGAGCATCAACTCGTTCAGGACGCTCATACCACCGGCCAAATCACCTGACATTGCCCTGGCCTCAGCTTCGATGAAATACATCTCCTCAACCCTCATTAGAGGCACATCGGACGCGCCGCCTACAGAATAAGTGTCGCAATCGCCCTGTGCCGGACGGAATTTGAGGGAAGTGTAGGCAGGGAGAGCTTGGCGCCCAGTGAATACATTGCGGTTGAGCTTGTACGCATAGTAGTCATTCCCATTGGGATCAATCCATGAATGCTTTCTCCAGTCAGTGTCCGGGATGGAATTGTAGAGGGCTTTGTTGATCCCTCTTGCAACACTCCAGCCGTAGGCAGTCCATGTATTCTCGGCACTCATATGTGCATTGAAGTTGCAGAGGTTGCCCATGGTCTCGGCACTGTACTGCAGATTCCACATCCAAGAGTTGGAGTTGGCACTTGCATTGTTGAAGCCGGTCGTGGGATTTTCCCATTGATCCTGAGTAAGAGGCGAGCCTCCGAAAGTATCGCGAGCCTTCTTGGCATATTCTGCGGCACTTGCGAAAGCCCCGGTGACTCCGGCAGACCCTCTCTGCAGATAAGCCCTTGCTTTAAGTCCATACACTACAGCGAGGCCGGGAAGCAGAGTGGATGTGGACGTGTAATCCGCAAGATAGGTCTCGGCGGCATCAAGGTCGGCGAAAATCTTCTCATAGAGCTCGTCCACAGGCAACCTCGGGTTGGCTTTGCCCTCATCTTGAGTGGTAGCTTCGCTCACATAAGGGACAGTCAGTCCGGTGATGTCGTTTTCGGGAACATAGCTGGCGGATATGCTTGGATCGGTAGGCTGCTTGTATTCATAGATGCAGGCCATGTCAAGGTAGCAGAAAGCCCTGATTGCGAGAGCCTGGCCAAGGTACGCAAGCTGTGTGGCGTTCGCCGTCTCGGGATTGACTGCAGAGATGACATCATTGGCACTCTTGACGAACATATAGAATGTCCTCCAAGGAACATAGGCACGGGAAGAAGTCGGGCCGCAGGTATACTCATTGCTGGACCAGTATGAGTACCAGTCGTAACCGCTCTCTCCATTGTCCACAATCTCTCCGACATTGCTGTCGAGCATTATCATAATGCCCGGATATGCCATGTCGTATTCATAGGTCTGGGTGCCATAGATGAGATAGCCCTGAACCATCTGGGCTGGAATAGCACTCACCATCGCTTCGAGAGCGGATGACGATTTGCCGATTTGCTCCGTAGTCGCCTCATTTGTAGGGAAAGTCTCTTTGATGCATCCCGTCAGAGCGACAAGAAGGGCAAGAGCTGCGGATATTGATTTGTATGTTTTCATATTTCTGTCCTCCTGTTTAGAATTTGAATGTGACACCACCGGAGACAGTTCTCACCGGCACATAAGTCGAGTAGTTCGTGCTGCCGGTGAACGAGTACCTGGGATCGAATCCCTTACGGGCAGAAATATAACCCAAGTTCTCGGCTGCAATGTAGAGCCTTAAGGAGCTCACGCCAAGCGGCTTTGTCAATTTCTCGGGGAAGGTGTATCCAAGGTTGACATTTTCGATGTTGAGATAGCTCGCATCAGTGAGAAATCTGTCGGAAGATGCGGCTGAATAAAGATCACCATATCTGAAAGCAGGAATATTGGAAGATTTGTTCTCCGGAGTCCACGCATTCAGCAGGTCCTTGTGGAAGTTGGTTCCGGTGTCACCGGCACTTGGCGAAGACATGAAAGCGGCGTAGCCGGAATCATATGCCTTACCGCCGAGCTGATAGGAGCAGTTGATACTGAAGTCGAAACCGTGGAAGTAGAGACTCGTACCGATTCCGCCATAGAGTTCGGGGATAGGGCCGTCAGCGAGATAGTAGTCGGCCTCGGAATAGGTCGAGGTAGTCTCCTTGCCGGTAATATTGCCGTCCTCGTCTTTGATGTTCTTATACCAGAGTGAGACACCGGTCTCGGGGTCAACCCCGGCATACGACTTGAGGTAACGGGTGTACAGAGGCAGATTCTCACCAATGAAATAGCTGCCATCGGTATATCCGGCATGGTCTTCCATAGTGAGAGTCTTCACATCATCTGCAAGATAGGTTATTTCGTTGCGAAGTCTCGTGGCATTGAAATTGACGCTCCATTGGAAGTTTTTCTTTCTCACGAGATTGAGATTAACGGAAAGCTCACCGCCATAGTTGACCATATCACCGATATTGTCATAATAGGATGAATATCCAAGCGAAGGGGACACGCTGAATGCGAAGAGCATGTCAGTGGTCTTGCGATAGAACCCTTCAAGGGATCCGTCAATCAAACCGTTAAACAAAGTGAATTCCACTCCGGCATTGGTATTGGTATTGGTTTCCCAAGTGATATCCTTCTTTCCTTTACTGTTGAAGACAACGGAAACCTGACCGCCTGAAGGCGAAATCGAGTAGGTGTCTGTGTAGAGATAAGATCCGATGTTGTCATTACCCTGCGAACCGGTGGAGGCCTTAATCTTCAACAGGTCTACCCAAGCCACATCAAACCAGTCTTCCTTGCTGATAAGATATGCGGCACCGGCAGACCAGAAGTTACCCCAACGGTATTCGGGAGCGAATCTAGAAGAAGCATCGCGGCGGAACGAACCCGAGACGAAAATCTTGCTGTCGTAATCGTATTGAGCACGGGCGAAGTAACCTTCGTTGTTGTACTCGCTTGTGTAAGAGTATGCGCTCTGCCCATCTATCACGGCACCGGCGAGTTCCTTGTTGTCCTGTGAGAACATGTTCTGCTTCGATGCATAGAGGTATTTGTACTCATCGAGATAGTACTCGTGACCGAGCATGAGACTCACATTGTGCAGGCCAAAGGAACGGTTGAAGTTGAGGAGCTGCTGGAAGTTGAAGGCTTCGCTGCGGGAGTTGGACTTGCTGACAGTACCGCCCGAACCGGCAAACTGTCCGTAATAGGGATTCAGCACGGTCGTTCCTCTCGTCTCGTCAATGGTCTTGCTGGCATTGAGGGTAAACTTCAGGCCAGGAAGAATGGTAAAGTCGGCAATCCCGTTGGCGCTGAAGGCATTACCTTCGGAATTGCGGGTATTGAGGATATTGTTGGACAAGGCGTTGGAGTTGGGCATGAAAGGACGGGTCAGTCCTGCGTTCATACCATCACCATAGTCGTACATCGTCAGGCCGTTTTCATCCTTGAGGATGTTCCCCTGTGCATCACGTACATACAGAGGGTAGATGGGGGCCATCTGCGAAGCGAATGCCCAGATGTTACCGGTTGAATTGGATGTCCCGTTATCCGACAGAGAGTTGTAGTTAAACTTGGTGTAGGACATGTTGCCGGTCACCTTGAGCCACTTCTTGGCTTGGTAATCCGCTTTCAGACGGGAAGTGAACCTCTGCATGTCGGAATTGTAGGTGATACCTTCGTTGTCGAGGTAACCGACTGATCCGTAGTAGTGCCCCTTGTCGTTTCCACCCGCAACGCTTACATTGTATTCCTGACGGATGGCGTTACGGTAAGACTCCTTCATCCAGTCATCAGGCGTGATCAGATAGTCTTCACCTTTGTAAGTCACCACATTGCCAAGTGTGGCATTGGGATTGATCTTACCATTGCGCCCGATGAAGAGCTCCCCATCCGGCACGGTATAAATCTGATATCCAAGACCGCCGGCATTGGCAGGACCGGTAATCACAGAGTTGGCCTGAACATTTGCAGCACCTGCACTGGCTCCGTTGAAAGTGTAACTGTTGACAAGCGCAGCATAGTGAGTCTCGTAGTACATTGCAGGGTCGGTAATGACATCGTAGCTCTGAAGGCCCTTGGAATTGACACCCACTTTGGCATCAACGGTCACGACCGCTTCCTGCTTCTTGGCACCTTTGGTGGTGATAATGATTACACCATTAGCTCCACGAGCCCCATAAAGGGCATTGGAAGCCGCATCCTTAAGAACAGTGATGTTCTCCACATCGGAGGGGTTCAGATTGTTAATGTCTCCATCGTAAGGAGCGCCATCTACAATGAAGAGCGGCTCCTTGCCTGCGGAAATGGAACTGAATCCGCGGATACGAATACTCGGAGTCGAACCCGGAGCTCCGGAGGATTGGGTGAGCTGTACACCTGCCACCTGTCCGGCAAGAGCCGATGTGACTGCGCTCACCTGTGATTTTGCCAATTCGGTCTCCCCAACGACTTTCGCCGATCCCGTGAAGGACTCCTTGGTGGAGGTTCCGAATGCCACAACGATGGTCTCATCGAGGACTTCCGAGTCAGGAGTAAGGGTAATGTTAACCACCTTCCTCCCTGCTACGGGAATGGTGAGATCCTCATATCCCTGGCATGTGACGAGCAGTTCCGCGTCACCGGGTACGCTGATTGAGTATTTACCCTCTGCATCGGTAAAAGCGTACACCGTCAGGCTTCCTACCTGCTGGATGGCAACGCCCGGGACCGTGTCCCCAGTCACCGAATCGGTAACCGTGCCGCTGACCGTGGAGGCATTTTGCGCAAACGCAACTGCCCCTACCAGTAGGGCCAAAAAGGTTGTGATGATGATTTTAGCTTTTTTCATAAGCTGATACATTAATAAAACAAACTATACTAACTAAACTTTAGTTACTCACCTTTGTCTGACACCGCAGACTTCGCTCCTGCAATTACAGTTTTCCGTCACCGCCGCGTTGCCCGCTTTCTTTCTCTGCACCCTTCAGCCACTTCGAACCTCGTAATCTGAAACGTTTGGCTCGTTTCTTGCTGATATCAATTCTGTCTTTACGCACCATTTAACGAGGGTTTTTTGGTGCGAATGCCAAGGGGGGGGGAGGGAAGATTGAGGTGGAGCAATTGTAATTAATTTACAATTAGCGTATTATGTTCGATATACTATGGTTTACGCTTATGTGAGGGTCAGTACGGACCAGCAATCCTGCTCGAGTCAGGAATTCGAAATCAGGAATTGGGCTACAGCCCATAATATAGTCATAGACAGGTGGATAAGGGAGTCTATTCACGGCACGGTCCCAGTTGCCCGGCGTAAGCTTGGGAAGTCCATAGGCAAAATGAGACCCGGGGATATGCTCGTCTGCACCGAGATATCCCGTCTTGGGCGAAATGTCCTTATGATTATGGGGGTACTGAATTACTGTTGCGAGAGGGAGATTGGGATACGGACGATTAAAGACAATTTTGATCTCAGCGAGAACCTGAATTCCAAGATAATCGCTTTCGCCTTTGGCTTATCGGCTGAGATTGAACGGAATCTGATTTCGCAACGCACGCGGGAAGCCCTTGCCGACAAGAAGGCTTCAGGAGTGAAGCTGGGACGCCCTCGGGGAAGCCGGAAAAAATACGCCCAAATCAGTGCTGACGCTGAGAAGATTATAAGGGAACACGACAGCGGAGTCAGTTACACCAGTATCGCTCACCGTTACAGTATCCACCCGAATACCCTCCGACGCTACCTGCGTCAGATTCAGGCTGACAGTATTTGAGCCAAACCGCACTTGAAATGGCGCTGTGACTCAGTTTAAGTGAGAATAGGGCCAAAGCGGCAGGAACTCATGCGAGCCCCGCTGTTAACCTATAAGAGAAATTTTTTAAGAAATTTCGTAAAAATTTTTAATAACAAATTAAAACTTCACGCCTCTGATTTGTGTTAAATTCTAACTAAATCCCCGTAATACCCTATTAAACGCAGGGCAAATTAGGCCGAAATACAAGTTTTTAGGCAGAAAAGAAAGTTTTGGAGATATTTGGAAAGTTAAAATTTAATTGCGATATTGCACTCGAAATCGCACCAAAAAACCCTCGTTTTTCATACGACAAACGGGGAGAAGTAAAGAAGCCCTTACTGAATAAGAAGCGCTACAATCACTTTTTCGATAATAGAGTCTTTTCAATAAGCGTGCCTAATGAAACAAAGTAAGTAACAATTGTATTATATAATAGTTTTAGTGTATTCAAAAGTTCGCGGGAAAATCAGTTTCCGCTGATAATAATCCGCATGCACAGAATGTATTCTTTAATTTATTAATGCTTATGAAAAAAGCCAAATTTCTCATTGTGGCCATTGCAGCTATGCTGACAGGCAGCAGTGCTTTCGCGCAGAATAGTGTGGAAGTGAGTGGAACTGTCACGGATGCTGCAAGTGGCGAGCCGATTGCCGGAGCCGGAGTGGTAGTGAAAGGAACTTCGTCTGGAGTCGCAACAAATCCAGACGGCACCTACACCCTGACCGCATCATCCGGAGCAACCCTCGTATTTTCCGCAATCGGGTTTGTCTCTCAAGAAGTTACGCTTGATGGCGATATGGTGGTTGATATCGCCCTCCAAACCGATGCAGAGCTCCTTGAAGGAACCGTAATCGTGGGCTATGGCTCTGCCCGTAAGGTTGGAAACATTGTAGGATCGGTAAGCACCGTATCCGCTGAAGAGATTTCCGAAAAGCCATCTGCCAATGTAGCAGACGCTCTCCAGGGCAAGGTCGCCGGTCTGCAGGTGTTTAACACTTCGGGAGAGCCTTCTTCCTCTGTCTCATTGAGGCTGCGGGGAGAATCCTCCATTAATCTCAGCACTGCACCTCTTTACATTTTGGACGGAATCCCTGTCAGCAGTCTGGTCTTTTCGACGATAAACCCTTCGGACATTGAGAATATCTCCGTCCTCAAAGATGCCTCTTCTACAGCCATTTATGGCTCACGGGCCGCGAATGGAGTAATCTTCATTACCACGAAGAAAGGGCATGCAAGTGAGAAACCCTCCGTGTCTGTCAGGGCTCAGTATGGAGTATCCATGCTCACTACTTACAACTATGACATGATGTCGGCATCGGAACTGCTTGAATACGAGGAATTAATCAATCCATCGCTCAAAAATGACATCACACGTCAGGTTTTTAAGGACTACGTCAACGGCAACGGAATTAATTTCAATTGGACTGATTACCTCTTTGATAAGAGTGCTCCACTATATCAGGTAGATGCTACTGTCCGTGGAGCAACAGACAAGACCAGCTACTACCTTTCGGCAGGTTTCTACTCGGAAGAAGGCACTTCGAAAATCAACTCCAACAACAAACGCTTCAACATCCGCAGCAATGTGAGCACCAGGATTACCCCCTGGCTTGAGGTTGGAGAGAACATCGGGCTTTCGTTCAGCAAGTATAAGACAATCGTGACAGGTTGGTATAGTCAGTCGCCTATGCTCGTGGCAGTTACAGAAATTCCCTACTACACTCCCTACGAGCAGATTCTCAATGCAGATGGTACGGTAAGTTATGGCGAAAGGTATCTCCAGTATCCTTGGGACAGTCAAATGGATCTCATCGAGTACTATAAGTACAACACGAACGACAAACAGAATGCCCAAATTACGGGACAGGTCTATGTACAGCTGTCTCCTATCAATGGGCTGAAGATCCGTTCGGTAGCTGCCGCAGATGCTTACGACTATACCAACGAGTCCATCGCCAAACCATCATTTACTCCTTATTCCTACAGGGGAAGCAATTCGCAGTATTTTGAGCGTTATTATCAGATATCAACCACCAACACTGCGGAATATGCAACCAATTTTGGCCTGCACAACCTGATTTTCCTGCTTGGACAGGAATCGATACTGAAACACCAGAAAATCCTCTCTGCCTATGGAACCGGTCTCACCGATGATCGCCTGACTGCCTTTTCAACTGCCACGAAAATCGAAGAGTGGTCCGGATACAATGAAGAAGCTGCGTTTAACTCCTTCTTTGCCAACACCAACTACAACTACGATGAGCGCTACTTTGCGGATGCTTCCGTGCGTATTGACGGCTCGTCAATCTTCGGAGCCAATAACAGGTACGCCACTTTCTGGTCCGCGGGTCTCATGTGGAAAGCAAAGCACGAGAATTTCCTTCGCGATGTATCTTGGCTCAACTGTCTCGATGTCAATCTGACATATGGAACTACAGGCAACTCGGGGATGATCTCCTGGTATCCATCTCTCGGGCTTGTCGGAGCAGGAGCCAAGTATAACAATGTCAGTGGCTGGGCTCTTTCTCAGGTTCCCAATGCCGATCTGTCATGGGAAACAGTATCTACCGCAAATGCGAGAATCTCTGCACGAGTGCTTGGAAGATTCTCGGTGGACTTCCAGTTATACAACAAGTACTCAAGCGACCTGCTTATGGAGCTTCCATATTCGGCAACAACAGGGCATACCTCCGGATGGGGCAATGTCGCCGAACTCTCCAACAAAGGCATGGATTTGGAACTCTCGCTTGATCTCATACACAGCAAAGACTTTTATTGGAATGTCAGCGCGAATGTCAATTACAACCGCAACCGCATAGAAAAACTCTATCAGGGATTGGATGAAATTACTTTTGAGGATTACGGCCTCAAGTATGAAGTCGGTCATGACCTCAACGAAGTTTATGTCCCGATTCGTGCAGGAGTCGATCCTGAAGACGGGTCTCCAATGTGGTATACCCGTGAGGGAGAGACCACCAAAGTGTACACCGATGATTTGTACCAGTTCTGGGAAGGAAAGAGTACGAATGCCCCCTGGTCGGGAGGGTTCTCGACAGCAGTCTCATGGAAGAATTTTGGGCTGAATGCTGATTTTTCTTGGATTGGAGACAGGTACATCTTCGTCAACGAGCGATACTACACAAGGAATACATACAATCTCCTCGGACAGAGCAATTTTGAAAAATGCATGTTTGACATCTGGACCGAGCCGGGACAAGTCACCGACATCCCAAAATACGGGACTCCGTTTTACTTTGACACTTCGTGGTATTCCAATGCCGCCTTCCTTCGCCTGAAAAATATCACCCTCTCCTATACTGTTCCGGCATCAGCACTCGGATGGAAGACAGTTTCCGGCGCAAAAGTTTATGTAACCGGAAGAAATCTGCTCACATTCACGAATTTCGAAGGCTACGACCCCGAGGTTGGCTATTCAAACGGTACTGTAGGACTATATCCCAATTCAAGACAAGTCGTCATCGGGGCAGAAATTACTTTCTAATTAGACAGCCATATGAAGAAAATCTTAACTATATTATCCCTTGTGTCGGGAATTGTCTTAAGCACATCCTGCAATCTTGACAAGTATCCCGAGACCGCAATCAATACGGATGAGGCGATGGAAAGTGCAGCCGACTGCTATAACTTCCTCACCGGGCTGCGAGCCAGCACCAAATCCCTGTATAGCGGATTCTACTGCTATGCAACGGACTTTATGACCGACAGTTACCATGCAATCAAGAATTACGGCAACTGGGACGGAGACTATCTCACATACAATATTCAGGCATCCGACAGTAACATCGAGACGGTGTGGAACAATTTCTACGCCTATATCGGAAATGCCAATTTCCTGATAGCCGGAACCGGCAAACTCCTCGAAAGCGAAACTCTATCCGCTGACGATGAATCCTTAGTCAAGAGCTATTATGGGGAAGCCTGCTTCTTAAGGGCTCTGATGTACTTCAAACTCACGGAATACTTCTGTGTGGCCTATGACAAGGAGACAGCCGCATCCGTCTTCGGGGTTCCCGTTGTCACAGTCTATGCTCCTACCGGGGATTCGGGCAAATACCCGCACAGAGGGACGCTCCAGGCCACCTACGACCAGATTGCCCTTGATATTGCTGAGGCAGAGGCAAATGTTGCCGCTGCCGGCTCGCAGAACAGTGGCTATGTCACGGCCGATGTGGTCAAAGCCTTCAAAGCCAGGTTCTCACTCAGTGCACAGGACTACACCACGGCATTTTCGTGCGCAAAAGATATCATCGACAGCGAGACGTACACTTTCGCCGCATCGGCTTCAGAGTTTAAGTCCGGTTGGATAAATGACAATCTCAGCGAGACCATCTGGCAGCCCATTATCCTCGATGCCAGCGATGGTGGAAGTGCCAACTCCTATTTTATCTACAACACAAGTGGAGAAGACGGAGACGATGATCCTCAATATCTTCCTGAGGACTGGGTACTTATGCTTTACGACCAAACCAACGACATGCGCTGGTCGGCTTACTTCGAGCAGAGGCATATTGACAAGAGAGGCAACAATGGAGACCTTACTCTCCTTATCAAATTCCCAGGGAATCCTGCCCTCAATTCAAGTTCGGCATCCCACTATATCAATCGCCCTAAGATATTCAGACTCGGCGAAATATACCTGATTGCGGCAGAAGCGGCATACGAATCGGGGGATGAGACTGCTGCGTCAAACTATCTCAACGAGCTTAAGAAGTATCGTATCGCCCATTGGTCAAGTGTCTCTTACAGTGGGGAGAGCCTCAAGCAGGAGATCCGCAATGAACGCGTAAGAGAGCTCTTCGGTGAGGGATTCCGCCTCAGTGACATCAAACGCTGGCATATCGGTTTCAGCCGCTCCGAAGGGCAGAACCCGGCTCTGCTCCAAACCGGTCCAAATTACACGGAGCTTTCAATGCCCGCTGACAGTCCCAGGTTCGTGTGGCCTATCCCTACCAGCGAAATGAGCGCAAATCCCCAGATGAAGGGAGAGCAAAATGAGGGTTATACACAAGATACGATATGAAAAAGACAGTTTTACTTTTAATTGCGGTGGCCGGAGGGATCTTCGCCTCCTGCACAGATAATTCAGAACTTTCGCAGGCAAACAAGGGGAAGGAGAAACCTTCGGTCAGCGTAAGTTGTGTCGATTCCACCTTAACCGAGTTCTACCTCAACTTTCAGGCTTCTGAAGGAAGCAAATATGTAGCCTACGCTGTCTATGCAGGGGATGCTTATACCGAGCCGTCTGCATACGAGGTTCTTACAAAAGATGTTAGCGGGACTATAGCCTCCAATGTCTACGAATGTGGCAGTGAGGCTTTTACGGATACCGTGCTCTGCATTCTCAAAGACGATTACCATGTCTATGCTGCTGCCATGACTGGAGATGGCCTGATTGGGGAGGTGACAAAGTATGATGTCACGATCGAAGGGGCTCATCCGGCAGTGACATTAAAACTGGGCACTTACACCATTACACCCTCTGCCGAAGCAGTCGCACAGTTCGACCCGACCTATGAAAAATACACGGCGGAGCCTATGAGCATCACTCTCTCTCAGTTTTCTGACACCGAGTTCCTCGCATCGGGGTATTGGTTCAATCTGTTGAGTTTCGATTTTGTGGGGACATATGATTATTCAAAGAACCAGCTTGTATTCGATGGAACGGTTTATTGGGGAGAAGAATACGGCACGGAGAATGACTTCGGCGGAGCTTTTTGGCTATCCAAGAGTGACGGCATTATATATGCTCTATGGGGAGCAGGCAGCGAAGGATATGACCCGATGATCTTCCAGTGTAAAGTTGCAGGCGAGGATGCAATTCCCACAAGCGTTGTCCAGGGCATCGACTTTGAAGCATACTATTATCCAAGTTATGAGTGGATAAGCTCTTTAGCTTACTTTGAAGGAGGAGAGACAATTACGGCTGACGCTGAATAGCCCTTTTCCCGTTATTGATTAACCGGCCGGAAGCCAAGATTTGTGAACACAAAGTTTTGGTACTGTCCTCGGCCGGTTATATTGTATATTTCTGTCTTTTGCCAAGGAGGCCGCCCTCCTGTTTCCTATGCTCGCTACAGTGTCAGTGCAAAAACGGGCAGCCGCATTTCCCAATAAACCACTAATATATAGATACTTACGCTTTTGCACCCTACCGCGCAGCGAGGGGGCGCGAAAATGTAATACCCTATATAACAATTGATTACAGGGAAACGCCCGAAGGCACCGAGATGCGCTACCCATTAAAAATGCCGGACGAAGAGCTCTTCGTCCGGCATAATTACAAAAAACACCATTTTACTGGATTTTCTCCCAGGTAAAGACTGTCTCAGTGTCTACATCCATGCCGGAGACATCGGTACCATTCCAGACACCATAGTATTTGACTTCCTTGGTCACAACGCCATTGGCATCTTTCTCATACTCGTATACGGCAGTTTTGGCAGCATACTCATCCCCGTAGTTATGCCAGATGCAGCTTTCCATAAGATTCACTGAAGTATTGCCAAACAGACGAGCCTCCCATGCCCACCTTGAGAATCCGAGATCCTCGGAATAGTGAGTCTGGATGCAACCGAGGTTCTTGTCGGTAAGGTAAGTAGCCTCTTTCATTCTCCAGAAATCATGCTCCTTGTCGTAGCGGGTCCAATAGAGGACATTGCCATCCTCGATGGATTGAGAAGTGCACTGCTCACCATCTTTCACGCCCTTGATGAGATACCCATTGGCATCATAAGTGATTTCCCATGTGTGATCGGCACTGACAACCTTGGTAGCAAAACCGTCAGAGTTGAGGGTTATGGTGTACTCCAAGCTGCCGTTATCGGTAATAGTCAAGGTGTTGCCATCGTAGCTAAACACCCTGTTATCGGATGCGCTCACAACGGAAGCCACTCTGCCCTTGCTGTCATAGGAGAAGGTGTACGGCTCACTCCAGCTATCGCCCAGTGTCTTGATACGCCATTCGCGGGTGATTTGGGTATCATCGTCCTTCGAATTGTCGTTACCGCCGTTGTCTTTTTTGCAACCCACCATGAGAGCTGCAAACGCAGTCAAAGCTGCGAGAAAGTAAATTCTTGTCTTCATTTTGTTTGAATGTTGGTTAGTTATATGTCATATAAGAGTTTAGTAAACTTAACTGCCGAAGTCGGTCCTCCCGCGCATTCCCACTATCCTGAATGACACGATATTCGAAATTAGCCCCACTTCGTTTGCAGGCAAGATAAAGTTCATCTGCAGCCAGATAGCCTGAACCGTCATCGGTGGTAGAGAAGAATATATTGTCTCCACTCTCCACCACAGGGTCGGAAAGCAACGGATTCGCCATGACAATGGATTTGAAGTCCTCCTTTCTTTGAAGCACATCTTGCGCCGCATCTCCAAAAGCCACTGCATTCCAGCTGTCTATACTATATCTCTCCTCCCAATGCTTCTCCCAGTCTTCAATACCCTTTTCGTTAAGATTGCAAGGCAAAAAGGCAAAGCGATACTTTGTATTGGACGACCACATCACGCCCATTGCCTCTTTGAGCTCTTCTTCGGAAAGCCCGCGATGACAGAATAGAACCCCTCTGTTTGAATCATTCATATCAAATGCAGAAGAAAGTACCACCCCGTCTTCTTTGAAATCAAGGCTGTTTATCGTATAAGATTTCAGTGCACATTCAGGCCATTGAATGGTGCCATTCATATAATGGTCGAAGTAAGGGAGCACCTCGAAGAGTGCCTCCATCCAATAGGATGAAGTATGACCTCCGTTCCCAACCCTATACTCGTGGGCATAGCCCCTGTCACGAAGCAACACATGCAGGGAATCTCCGGCTATAAGCAGGTTCTGCTCATCGTCACCGCAGGTAAAAAACCAATTAACAGTGCCAAGTACAGCTTTATTCGCTTCATTAAACTGATAATACGGGCAATGCTCCTTATAATAATCCGTAAGGCGTTCTTCTCCTGACTTCCCTATTCCCCCAAATATCTTACCCCACTGGTCGTCCCATCCGCTTTGAGATTCGGCCATATACTGGGCATCCGTGCGGAAAGACATGCTGAGAGGAGCACTGCAACTGAAGATTTCAGGGTGTTTTTCGGCAAGAACCATAGCCCCAAATCCTCCCATGGAATAGCCTGTAAGCGCTCTGTGCTCTCTGTCGGGGATAGTCCTGAAGGTCTTGTCGATGTAAGGGACCAGTTCATTGACAAACATGTCCATGTAGTTGTATTTCCCGGACCAGTAATTACAATAGTAGGTATTAAACCCATTTGGGAACACATAAATCATTTCCGAGAGGCCCTGCCCTTCGAGGGTCTGTATCCGCGTGTTGGCATGGAGGTAGCGTCCGTTCCAGGAGCGGTAGTTATCTCCGTAGCCGTGAAGCATATACACGACCGGATAGGTCTTATCCCCATCTGTTTCGTAAGATGAGGGAAGAAGTACCGCGAAGTTGATATCAGTGCCAAGTATTTCGCTATGCATCACCAGACTGTCATTGTAACGCACAAACTCCGCTTGCTCCATGGAAGAGGATGAGCATTGGCAGGCCGAAATCAATGACAGCAGAATGGTGAAAAACACTGATAGAGGCTTCCTCATAATTTGTCGTATATAACCATTTCCTGCGCGTTCACGACAAAGTCGGGATCCGGATTAAGGAGACGTAGAGTGAGTGTATGCGAACCGCTTTCGAAACAATATTTCGAAAAGATTTCGTATTTGCGGGTAATATAGTCGTAGGGCATCTTAAATACCTCCACTTCCTCTCCATCTAGCAGGGCCTGGATTGTAGCCACATAAGCCTTGTCACTGTGCCCTGTCCTGACTACGCTTCCCTCTACCACGATGGAGTTCCCAGTAAACTGAAGCACAAGGTCATCCGTAGAGAACTGCTTCTTTAGCACTACTTTGTTCGTCGGGGTGATGCCCTCAAAGGACTGTTCATACGGAGCTTGAACCGGCCTGTTTACAGACACGGAAAGCCCATTTTCAGACCATTGTGAAAGGTCGGTTGCAGCCTTTATCAGCTCAAGTGTCTTCACACAGGCTGTGTTAAGCGATATGGAGGTGTAAGGGAAGGGCAGGTCGGCGATGGCTTCCGCCCCTTTCCTGTAAGTATCGGGAATTGCTGAATAACCGATTATTACTCCTAAAACACCCGCAGCCGTGGCAGGATTACAATCTGAATCCTGACCACAGCGGGTCGCAATTTCCATTGTCTTTTCGAAGTCTCCTTCCCCATACAGGAGAGCGATAACCACATAAGCCGCATTGATTTTTGCGTCTATATTGAAGCCGTTCCAAACCCCTTCCGGGCAACCTTTCTCGTAACTGTATTTCTGCTCGATTCCCATCCAGCAGCGTTTCCAATCATTCGGATACTTGGCATTCAAGGCTATGACATCATCGATGCAGGCACGAAACCCCGTGCCACTGGGAATCACATTACTGGCAGCCTCCACGATGGAAGGTATGTCGTCACAGACATATGCGAAGGCATAGAGGGCACTGGTAAACACTCCCCCATACCAGCCATCCCCATAGTTCATAATGTGGCCGATGCGGTCGCAAAGATTCAGTGCCAATTCTACATTTCCGGGGCAAAGCATTCCAATGAAATCAGACTCGATTTGGAAATCTATGTCGTCAGCATGCGGGTTGTGTTTCCAATCCCCGGACATAGGGGCAGGGATGCCGTTCAGGATATTGTAACGCGCAGCCTGGTTGGCATGCCACAGCTTGTAAGAAGCCTTTGCAAAGCGGTCTGCATAAAGCTGCGTGGGGGCATCAAGGCCATTCTCTGACATTACTTCAAGGAAAGTGAGATCCATATACACATCGTCATAGAGTCCGGGATCCTCAACGAATGTCTCGGCTATATAGCCGTCATACCAGATAATTGGCTGGCAATCCGGAATAAGTCCCCCCTTATACTTAAATTCAGTGGGACCTCCATAGGTGCATCCGATAGTCTGTGCAAACCACCCACCCCGCACCTTATCCTCCAGCACGTCTTCTGCAATGGTAATGGTCTTGCCGTAAGGTACGCTTGAAGTCTTGGTGCAGGAAACTGCAGCCAAGCCAAAGATAAGAAGTGTTGAGACGGAGGCTTTCATCGTTAATTGTGATAATAGGGGTCAGATTTCGCTTTCTGCGAATAATACTGTATAGCGTTGATCCTAAGCAGGTACTGTGAAGGATCCGGATTCTTCCATACCAGTTTTACAGTATGCTTTCCTTCGGGGAGCAGGTATTTCCATGCCGGCTCGAGTCTGCGGGATGTCCCCTCCATTGGCAATTTGACCGCCTGATCCAAAGCACCATCTATCCAGACCTCAATCTCAGCCACATACCTGTCTTTGGGCTCTGCCAGCGCAAAAACTTCAGACCCTACGTGCTTTTTGGACACACGGTCAGCGTAATCTGCAGTTATACCTCTCAGACACACAAGGTTACCCCAAATGCAAAAGCCATTTCCATCGAAATCAAAAGCGTACTCTTTAGACATCCAAGCGTCTTTCTGATCCCGATAAACTGGCACCATGCCGGTGAAATTCTGCTCCAAGGGCAGGGGCCTTATCTCGTGAAGGGGAATATCCAAATCCGTTTCCCCAACCCTGCCTCCTTCATCGGCGATGATTCGAAGGGCTTGGTCGTAGGAATATTCAGCTCCTTTGGCAAGGGAAACATCGGTACCTTCGAAATCGAGGTTCCAAATCTCTTCCAATGGCTCTTCCCAAAAAGCTGGGATACCGCTCTTGCCAAGCATCACCCCGAGCACACCGCCTACAGTGGCGGGATTGCAGTCGGAGTCCTGTCCGCAGCGGGTGGCAATTTCGATTGACCTGGCGAAATCGCCTCCTCCATAAAGCAGTCCCATGGCTACGTATGCCGAATTAATCTTTGCGTCTATGTCAAAACTCAAAAACACTCCTTTGGGACAGCCAACATCCTCTCCCCAGCGCTTGAGAATCTCGAACCAGCAACTCTTCCAGTCATCGGGGTATTTGGCGTGCAACACACGCACATCATTGACACAACGCCAGAAAGAGCTTTGCTCCGGGATTCCCTCAAGGGCTATATCCACGATTTTGGAAGGGTCATTCTCATAGAAGGCTGCGGCGTAAAGTCCGGACACAAAGGCTCCTCCATAGAATCCATCCCCACTGTTCATGATATGCCCCACCGTATCGGCAATCTCGAGTGCCCTTGAGACCATTCCCGGGGCCATCAATCCTATAAAGTCGGCCTCTATCTGAAAATCCAAGTCATCTGCATGGGGGTTATTGAGCCAATTCCCTGATTCCGGAGGGAGAATACCTTGACGTATATTGTAGCGCGCTGCCTGATTGGCATGGGCAAGGTGGTAGGGCGCATAGGCAAAGCGCATTGCGAGTTGCTCTGAAGTACAGTCCAGGCCGAGTTGCTGGAAAGCCTCCGCGAAAGTGAGATCATTGTAGACATCATCGAAGAGTCCGGGCTTCTTGTCCCACCAGTATTTCACATATCCTTTCCCCCAAGAAATAGGCTGATAATCAGGGATAATGGATCCCTGATACTTAAATTCAACAGGAGCTCCGTATACCACGCCAATGGTCTGCCCTGCCCAACCGCCTTCAATCTTGTCCTTCAAATCAGCTCGTGATATGCTGAAAGTCTCCACTTGCGCTTCATACACCTGAATCTCGGTCAGATTGATGAAAGCAGATACGTTCTTGGTGTATTTGTGCCAATGGGACTCTACATGGTCATCTCCAATTACACGAATTCCCTTGGCAGTCACAGGCTTGAATCTAAAGAGATATTCTGCGAAGTGCGGCTGAATAAACACCGCATCACTTTCAGGGAGAGCAGGCGAAACTCTTGTCCTTATGCTACGCCAATTTCCGTTCTCATCCAGCACCTCGATATGCATATTGCTATACCAGCCTCCAAACTCTTCGAGACAACCATAGTGGAAGGAAAGGGCATCAATGGTCTTGGGCTCGTCCCAAACATAGCCAAACCAGTCACTGCGAGGGGTGTTGGACTTTGAGGCTAAGGAGCAGAACACCGAACCGGGACCATCCAACACGCCGTCATTGAGCACCGATATATCATCAGCGTAATAAGCCATAGAGTTGGTCATCCAGCAGGAGTCGAGGACATCGAAGTTGGTGTGCGCAGATGAGGCGATAATCTGAGCCTCGGGAGCTATGTTTCTCCCCCTGACGATGAGTGTGAAGTCCTTGGCGACAGTCTGCTTCCCATCGCTGAGGGACAGTGCAATAGTGTAGTCGCCTGCTTTCTTTGGAGTTCCGGTGAGCCGGCTTCCTTTGAGGCGTAGGCCTTCAGGGAGGCTTCCTCCTGCGAGGGTCCACTTGCAGGAACGATTGGCAGCACAGGCAAAATCATAATCAACCCTCTCCCCGACCACCAGTCTCGCTTGGGGTCCTATGCAGAACTCAATGGGTGGGGTAAAAGTGGCTGAAGTATTGACTACCAGGTATTTCTTACCGTTCCGTTCAACAGTTCGACCCCCGTTGTCCTCCGCTATCCGTATGGCAAGGGCGGTCGTACGGTCTATGATATCTTCGATGGAAGCATCCGGCAAATCATATCTTGTAACATTTATATATCTGTCATTGAAAGGTTTACTCCACGACGGGAATGGCATGGACCAAGTTGTGGGGACCTTTTCCCCTCCATTAATGACCCCCAACAGACCGCAGGCAGTTGCAGTCTGATTGTCACAGTCAAACCCAAGGGCACAGCCGATATTGAGTGTCTTCTCGATGTCACCCTCGCCATACAGGAGAGCCAGCATTCCAAGGGCTCCGTTGAGATTGGCGTTCCAGATGGTCTTTGTCATCGGGTCTTCAGCATCGTAGTACTTCTCCCTGATGAAACGTCTGGCCTCATGCCAATCTTCGGGGTTCTCATCGTGGAGTTTGATACACTCTCTAACGGTCTGGGCAAATCTGTCGTCTTTGGGCAGGCACTTGAGCGCATTTTCCATGAGTTTGCGGATGTCAGACTCAAAGAAGGCCCCTGCATACATGGCACCATAGACTACGGTGGGGGAAGTGGCCCATGAGTCACTGGTTATATGGGCAGCCCATTCCGATTTGGCAGCGGCGTAGGAGACCATTCCAGGGGCGGTGTACCCCCAAATCTCGTTTATAAGTTGAGGGTCTATCTGGAACCAGTGCGGATTATTTTGGCTGGCTCCGGTAAAAGGAGGAGTAAGTCCATAGTGCATCGCGCCTAATGCAGCCCTGTTTGCAAGCCACACACGATCCCTTATGTGGTACATCCAGCCTTCGCGCATCTGAGCGTAGGTCGGGTGTATGCCGTACTTCTCCATCATGATGAGGTACATGTACTCCACATCCGTGTCATCATCGGAAAAAGCTCCATCCACTGCTGTCATTTTACGCATGGCCTTGTTCCACACGAACGGTCCCTCCCCAGGATCTTCGATGAATTTATTTTCGTATTCAAGCCCGTAGATGTTGCCTACCATCTGTCCAAGCCAGGCACCGGCTATCTTGCTTCTCAAATCCTCGTAGGAAATCTCTTTCTCGGACTTGGAAGTCGAACAAGACAGGACGAACAGCCCCATAAGGGCAGACAGGAGTATATTTCTTACTTTCATCAGTTGTACCCTTCGTTTTGTTTGAGTTTGGGATTGTCTCCCATCCTTTCTGAAGGAATGGGAAGGAGTCTCATGTATGGCTGTCCGGCATCCTTTGCCCACCATGCATCGGTATATTTTCCGAAGCGGATGAGATCCTGCCTCGACCAGCCTTCCATTGCAAGCTCGTGTTGGCGTTCAAGAAGCAAGGCATCGAGGGTCAAGTCGGACTCGGCTATGGGGGCGAGCCCTGCACGAGAGCGGATTTGGACAAATTCAGGTACGGCAGCGGCCTCGGAAGTGCGTCCTTGCCGCAAAAGGGCTTCCACATACATCAGCACCACATCGGAGTAGCGCATCAGGTAGAAGTCGTTCTCCATAGAAATCTTGTAACTTGTGAGAGTCCCATCCGTCTGGTAGGGCCATTTGATGATGCGTGCTCCTTCAAAACGCCCAATGCCTGAAGTATACTTACCCGCATCTATGGGAGAAGCCGTAAGGGTGTAATCTTTGGCAACTTTGCTGCCATCGCTTTGGAGTTCATCATACTGGAATCTCGCTCCAGTGTAGTCGTATACGGGACCATAGAGCCAGGTATCATCCTTGCGAGTATCGCCATCTTCGTAAGAATCAAAGAAGTCCGGCTGCGCCATCATGCTTCCGTTCCATGTCTCACCGATATTGAATGCCCGCTGCAAATCCTCGTTGAATGTCATCACATAGATATAGAAGGCATTATTGGTATATACAGAACTGTGCGGGATGGCAAAAATGGCTTCACTCCCATTTTCGTTGTTGATTGCAAAGTTGGCTGAATAGGTGGATGAGAGACTGTAGTTGCCGCTATCCATTATCTCCTTGCAGATGCTTTCTGCCTCATCGTAGCGGGGAGTACCTATCCACTCCTGCGAATTGAGATATATCTTTGCGAGAATAAACTGAGCCATTCCTTTGGTGACACGACCATAAGTGGAGGTGGACACGGTAGAGTCCAGCCTGTCTATATTCTCCTTGATTTCATTCTCTATAAAATCCAACATGAAAGCCCTGTCTTTTTGCTCTGGATAGTCGGTTTGAGCTTTGTCCACTGAATATGGGACATTCCCCCAACAGTCCACTGCCAGAAGGTAGTAGTAGGCTCGCAGAATTTTGATTTCCGAAATACTCTTGAGTATCGTTTCAGTCTTGTTTTCGACATTCTGCAACTCGTAGATGGCATCGTTGCAGGCGGAGATGCCATCGAAGCAGAAGTCCCAGGCACATCTGACGAGTTTGTTGCTGGCGGGAATCACATGCGACTGAATTTCCCCATAGCGGGCTTCGCCCCAAGAGCCGTTGTAAGCCTTCGGGATTGCAACTTCATTGCTGAGCTGCATTATCAGGGTCAGCATACTCTGCTCCGAGCCCCAAGTCTGCAAGGATGTGTAGGGCCTTGAGGTATATAGAGGGATGTTGGCGTCATCGCTTAAAAACACATCCTTGGGGATCTGCGAGTAGATGTGTTCATCGAGATTGGTACAGGACGCGAGGGATAGAATTGAAAGCGTCCAAATCAATATGCTACTTGTCTTTTTCATCGCCATGAACAATTTAGAATCTGATACTGGCTCCCAGCGTAAAGACCCTCGTCCTAGGGTAGTAGCTCAAGGACTCTATGCCAGGAGTCAGACCTGTGAGACTCACTTCCGGGTCTACTCCCGTGTACCTTGTCAGGACAAAAAGGTTCTGCCCTGTGAGATAGAAGTTCAGTGACTTGACTGCTCCATCGCCTTTAATAGGGACATTGTAGTTTACCGTCAGGTTGTCAAGCTTCAGATACGAGGCATCTTCCAAATATTTGGAGCAGTACACAACCTTGCCGGTGTATTCGGGCTCATCGAGCCAGGATGCAAGCACATTCTTAAGACCAAGCTCATTGATGCTGCCATAAACAGCTCTCATCTGATTGAAGACCTTGCCCCCGAGTGAAGCCCGAAGTGCAGCACTCACCGTGAAGTTCTTCCAAGTCAGCGCATTGCTCCAGCCTAATTCGCAGACCGGATAGGCGTTGCCAAGCTTGACCCAGTCTTCTTCTTTTGACTGTTTTACACGTATGGATCCGCTGCTGCGGATACCATCGTATTCAGGACCATAGAAAGTACCAATACTTTCTCCCTCTATCAACCTTTGGCTGTACACGCCAAGAGGGGTATTGAGCCAGCCTATGCGGTATTCCTGTCCGGAAAATTCGTCATTGGTAAAGGAAATCAGCTTGTTTTTGTTGTGCGAGGCGGTCAGGGTGGTCAGCCATGTGAGATTGTGAGTCTGCACGGGGATGGCGTTCAAAGTGAGTTCAAGGCCGGTGTTGCTGATTTTTCCTACATTCGTAAATAAGGTAGAATAATCATAGGGAGGCACTGGTACCGTGTAGTTGTAGAGCAGATTTGTGGTCTTCCTGTAATAGTAGTCCAACGTTCCTGAAATACGGCCCTTCAGTACAGAGAAGTCTGCGCCAACGTTAAATTCGGCTTTCTTCTCCCACTGCAAGTCGGGGTTTGCATTACTGGCTGGAGCATAGGCCGTAGACCATGTCCCGTCATAGTAGAAGTTGCCACTGGTCTTGACGAGAAAGAGGGACTTGTAGTTGTCAAAGTCCTGGTTTCCGGTCATCCCATAACCGGCTCTGAACTTGAGGTCGTCAAGCCAGCTTATGCCATCCATGAAATCTTCTTCCGATATCCTCCAGCCTGTACTTATGGCAGGGAACCAACCCCATTTGTTGTTGGCTCCAAAACGGCTGGATCCGTCTCTACGCAAGGAAGCCGAGACAATGTAACGCTCGTTGCAGTTGTATATGATACGCCCGAAGAAAGCAATGTATTTGCTGGATTCCCGATAGGAGTCCATTGTCGCTGTCCCAGACAGAAGAGCCTTACCGGCTCCGATATTATCCACAGTAAAATAGTCTGTGTCGAAGTTGTAATTGTAAAGATCTGAACTGTTGGAGTTCATCTCTTCGTAGGTGTAGCCGAGCAAACCTTGGATGGAGTGTTTCCCGAAGTGACGATTGTACTGAAGTGTGCTCTCATACTGCAAGTCGGTTTCTCTGCTGTTGCTTATCTCTGCAGAGCCGTTCAAGCCCCATTCCCCAGGGTAGTACTTCGTCTTGTAGTCGGTGAAGCGGGAGTCTTCACTCGAATAGGAGATGAAGTTGTCCCATTTCAGCCCCTGAATCGGAAGGATATTGAGGGTGCCGCGGGCATTAACTCCCACCTCGTTAACATCATAGACGCTCGATCGCTCATTGAGCATCGCGACCGGGTTGTAGTAGTCCATCGAAGTGATGGTGTAGTAGCCCCCGTGGGTTTCATCCGAGCTGTCATATACAGGTTCAGTGGGGTTGTGCAGGAAAGCCTGACGGAAGATTCCGCTGCGCGTGCCCTGGTATTTGCGCTTGGAATACAGCATGTTGTAATCGAAGGTGAGCCAGCCCTTTATGGCCTCCTGATGAATATTGGTCTTGAAGAGGTATTTGTCGCGGTCGTTATTCTTGAGCATGCCCTCGTTCTGCTCCACGTTGAGGGTCGTGCGATGCGAAAACTTCTCACTTCCTCCGGCAACGGCAACCGTATGCTTGTGCGAGACAGGCGTGCGGGTTACTTCCTTAAACCAATCCGTATCAGCGCCATATAGCGATGATGCTGCATCTGTCTTGTAATTCTCTATTGCGTAGGTAAATTCACTCGCACTCATTGGCTGTGCGCGGGAGAGGACCGTCTGCACGGAGACTTGCCCGTCGTATTGCACGGTTGTCACTCCGCTCTTGGCCCGTTTGGTGGTGATGATGATTACCCCGTTACTTCCCCGTGTGCCATAAATGGCAGCGGCTGAACCATCCTTGAGCACATCCACGCTCTCTACATCCTGAAAATTGATATTCTGCAAGTCCGCTCCACTCACGCCATCTACGATAATGAGAGGACCTTGGCCTGCAGAAAGGGTATTCGCCCCTCTTAACAGGATACTCATCGAACCGTTGGGATCGCCTCCATTGGCATTGGTGATGGACAGACCGGCCACCTTGCCCTGCAACATGGCAGTCGCATCCACATAGGCTCCTTTGTCGAAACTGTCAGATTTGAGCGAGGCCACAGACCCGGTTATCTCTTTCTTGGTCGTAGTACCATAACCGATGACCACGGTTTCGTCCAGCATGGTGGCCGCCGAAACCTGCATCTTAATTCGGTAAGTCGTGGCCTCTCCCACTTCGAGGATATAGTCATCATATCCGAAATAGGCCACAGTAACCCTTTCCCCCGAACTTGCCTTAAGAGTAAATGCCCCATCAACACCGGTGATGGCGTAGCTGCCCGACCCTTCAACGAGCAAGGTCGCACCTGGAAGCGGAGAGTCGTTCTCGTCCACCACCAAACCGTTTATTTTGCCATTTTGCGCAGATGCTACCTGCTGCAGAGCTGCTATAAGAAGAATGGCTGATGCAAAACTTTTTAGAATGTACTTCATTTTCCTTTTAAGGTTTAATGGGAGTTGGGAAGCATCAGTTGCTGGCAGCAATTATGAATGCAAGCCCTGCGATGAAGAGCAGGAACATGAGGGCAAGCAGTCCGTAGACTTTCTTCGATGCCCCTTTGAATTCCTTCCAGACGAATACACCCCAGATGGCGGCGATAAGCGGTGCCCCCTGCCCGAGTGCATACGAGACCGCTGCGCCTGCCTTGCCGGAAGCGATGTAGCTGAATGCCGTACCAAGGCACCAGATGCAGCCTCCAAGCATGCCCACGAGGTGGGTTTTGGCGTTGCCTACAAAGTATTCCCTGTAGCTGACCGGTGCCCCGACAAAGGGCTTGCGCATCACAAGGGTGTTGAAAAGGAAGTTACTCGCAAGTACTCCAAGGGAGAAGATTACGATGGCGGTGTAAGGAGTGGCCTTGCCGGGAGCAGGAACTGCGAAGTTTTCCAGATCCATCGCCCTTGCCACGAAGCTGTAGAAGAAGGACATCAGCACTCCTGCCGCTATGGCGAGCAGAATTCCTTTGCGCTGGTTGCGGGCGGAGACTTCGTCTTTCTGGACCTTGCCGGAAGCGGCTCCGTTGCAGATAATGGCGAGGACAATAAGTCCGACTCCAATAAAGAGCAGCACGGGATTGGTCTTCGACACTCCCTGGCCGAGCTCTACTATGTAGGTATTGACGGTCCCGAGCACGAGCGAAATGCCGACCCCGAGAGGAAATGCCACCGACATGCCGGCAATGGAGGTAGAGGCTGAGAGGAGGATGTTGGAGGCATTGAAAATGATGCCGCCCAGCAGAATCCAGCCCCAGTTGGCAGCACTGACCTGAGCTATGTTGCGAAGGAAAGGCACTCCCTCCCTGCCGATGCTTCCCATGGTGAAAGCAATCAGCAGAGCGAAAAGAAACATTCCTATGACATAGTCCCAATAGAAGAGCTCATACCGCCAGGTTTTGGCTGCGAGTTTCTGAGTGTTGCCCCACGAGCCCCAGCAGAGCATCGTGATGAAGCAGAATATTACTGCAAGAAGTTGGCTGTTTACTATAAACATGGTTATCGTAAATCGTTAATATGTGGAATGGAGTTTTGGGCTCCGACTTTACGAATGGTAAAAGATGATGCCAGGGTGGCGAAACCGACAGCTTCGAGAAGGCTTTTGCCTTCGGACAGGGCTACACAGAGAGCCCCGCAAAAGGTGTCTCCTGCTGCAGTAGTATCCACAGCTTCAACCTTTCGGGCCGGCACTAATGTGAATCTACCCCCTTCACAGACCAGTGCCCCCTTGGAGCCCAAGGTTATGACTGTGTCTGCAATGCCCATCTTGCGGAAAGAGACGGCAGCCTTCCGTGCGGAAGCCTCATCTTCAATATGCACTCCCGTAAGGGTCTCGCTTTCGGTCTTATTCGGGACAATGAGCGAAACGCTCCGAAGCAGTTCGGCGGGCAGTTTTGCAGCCGGAGCAGGATTGAGGATGACGTAAATCCCGGCTTCATGGGCTATCTGAGCGGCTCTTACTACACTTGGCACCGGAATTTCGAGCTGAAGAATCAGGTAGTCTGCACTGCGAATCACAGGAGCAAGACCCTCAATGTCTTCCACCGTGAAATCCCCATTGGCTCCTGCGGCCACCGAGATTACATTCTCTCCCTTTGCGTCTACCATGATAAGGGCTACCCCAGAGGCCTCGTCCGAGCGCAAAACGTGGCTGATATCGATGCCCTCCCTGGCGTATCCCTTGAGGGATTCTTCTCCAAAGACATCTTTTCCTACCTTGCACACGAATTCCACATCCCCGCCAAGCCGTTTGGCAGCAACGGCCTGATTGGCTCCTTTGCCACCCTGACCCATACAGAATGTGCCGCCGAGAACCGTCTCCCCAGGCGAGGGAATTTTGGAGCCCTTGACTGTCATGTCGGTATTGCTACTGCCTATTACCAGAATTTTCTTTTTACTCATTTTGGGTTATCAGTTTTTAGTTTCAGCCTTTTCGGTCATCCTGGATACCTTAAACAGGCTTCCGAATCCAAATTTAGGAGATATGAAGACAGAGTAATGCATCCCACTGCGCAAAAATTGCTAAAAAGAAGGTAATTTTTTGCGAAAATTTGCACAATTTTGCATAAATTTGCGCGACAAAGAGCTGCCAATAGCGAGACATATATCTGTTGGCCAATAATTTACACACCAATATGAAGAAAAGACTCTCCGATTTGGCCGAAAAAACAGGCTATTCGATGGCTACGGTTTCCCGCGTACTCAACGGGAAAGCCTCAGAGACCAGAATTCCGGTCGAGACCGCAAACAGCATCATTAAGGCTGCCAGGGAAGGCGGCTACCTCCCCGATATCGTAGAGCAGAATCTGCGCATGCGGAAGGTGGACTCTATCGGCTTACTGGTTCCCTCAATCTCCAATCCCTTCTTCGCCGACATCGCGGCTTCCATCGTGGCATCTGCCCGCAAGAACCACTATACCACCATAGTAGTGGATTCGAATGAGAGTGAGGAGGAAGAAAAATACGCCCTATCTTCACTCATTTCGCGCAATGTGAAAGGCATAATCGCCGTTCCTTCCGGCAAGGATTCTTCACTCTTCGAAGAAATCAGCCGCAAGTATATCCCCGTTGTACTCGTAGACAGATATTTCGTGGGCCCGGTCCTGCCCTATGTCACTACCAACAACTACACAGGAGCCGTTAATGCCACCAATCTCCTGATTTCCAACGGACATAAGAGGATAGTCTGCATCCAGGGGGCACAGTCTTCGGCCCCCAATGTCCGCAGGGTCAAGGGCTATCTCGATGCGCTTGAAAAGGCCGGTTTGCAAGACAGGGCCTTGGTGGTGGGAGATGCCTTCTCTGTGCAGAATGGTTTTGTGGAGACCCAACTGCTGCTCAATATGCAACCCCGCCCTACCGCAATTTTCGCACTCAGCAACACTATTATGCTGGGAGCACTCAAGGCAATAGGAGAGTCGGGGCTTACCATTCCGGATGACCTTTCAATGGTGTGCTTCGATGACAATACCTATATGGATTATCTGACACCGCCCATTACCCGCGTGGGGCAAAAGACCGAAGAAATGGGCAAACTTGCAGCCAAAATCCTCTTTGAAAGCCTTGAAACGGGGGTTCGCAGCCACACCCAGATAGAACTTGCATCATCCATACTTAACGGCAAGTCTGTCCGGCATATCTCTCAGGAAGACTAGCCTTTTCCATTGAGGATGGGGTCAAGCCCCCTGTGCTGAAGACGGAAAGTGATGTCGGTCTTCTCTATCTGACCGGCTCCCTTGTGAGCGAGATGGTAGAGCCGCTGGTTGGTGCCAGGCTTGTTGAGAGGGCCTTTCCCGGCGATATACGGGCCGACCTTGACATAGTCAAAGGCAGCCCAAACTTCAGGCTCGACATCTTCGCGCCCCGAATAGAGGGCTACCTCGAGATTGTGAGCCGTTCGCACATAGTCCGCAAGGCGCAGCAGTGCCGCAGGGTCATCCCCCTCTCCGAGGAAGAGCACACAGTTAATCCCAAAATTCTCTTCCAGCAGTTTATCAATGACTTCCTCCGTCAGATTCTCCCCTATGTCTTCGCGAAGGAAAGGGGAATGACACCCCTCACACCTGCCCTTGCAACGGCTGATTTCGAGGGCGAGGGTGAGTCTGTCGGGGATTTCTTCTATGACCACAGAGGTCAGTTCGGGGATATACTTAATCATGCGCGCTGTTCGATATTGTCATGGGCATAGTAACGATGCTCTGCCTCAACCTGGCGCATTTCGCTGAACGAAGACACCCTCTTGAGGTAACCTATGACCCTTGTGAGATAATCCAGATTACGGCTTCCGCACTTCGGGCACACCGTCAGGGTATCCTTGCTGATATAGCCGCAGTCGTTGCAGACAGTGTTCCGACAGTTGAAAGTGAAGTAGTTGGTCCCATAGTGAGCTGCCACATTGAGAAGCTGCCTGTACTGCTCCTTGCTGAGATGCTCCTGGATATTCATATGAAGGGCTGACCCCCCGTCGAGGTACTTCACATACTCTTCACCATGGAGCTTGAACTTGTCGAGTATCGAGAGGGAATCATCCTCAGGGTTATAGAAATAGGAACTGTACATATTGTGCTTGGGGGAGACAAAGAAGCCATCCCGCTTGTCCCATTTGTAGTTCTTGCCGGAGAGGTTCTCCCCAGGGACGAACTCCGTGTTGAACATGGTCTCGGGAGTACGGTCCTTGCGGTTGGAGATATTGATGGTCTCGAGCAGGCCGTTGACAAAGTGCTTGTAGTCCTCATTGGGAGAAATCTTAAGTCCCAGGAATTCGGCAGCATCGGTCATGCCGTTGACTCCTACGGTAAGGTACTGGCGATTCATGGTGATATATCCGGCCTTGTACACATCGAGCATGTCGGCCTTGAGGAAGTCCTTGATAATCTCGTTGAAAGAAGTCTGGTACTTGTGTACCCGCTCGGTCATCTCCCGCACGTCAGCGTAGATGTACGAATAGAGGTCATCGCGGTCGTATTTGAGGCTCTGGTCAAGAGGCTCTGAAGGATTAATCTCAATTCCGAATTTATCCTTAAAGTAGCGCCTGGTTGCAAGCTGGATAACGCGGTTGAGGTTTATCGTCATAACCGACTTGGAGCCCGTTGAGACTGAAGCAGTTCCCATCGAGTACTGGTGCGTGGTGTGGTTGTGCTCCGTGTCCCCGAGGTCTCTGAGCGAGTTGCGAAGGCGGCAGCAGGAAGCCAGACTGTCCGGACTGTTGGAGATATAGCAGAAGAAGCTGTGCCCCTTGGACCACATCTCGGCGGTAAAGTCGGCGTATTCCTTGTCCATGTAGTTGTCTCCTCCATCGGTGAGAAGCGCCATGGTCTCCACGGGGAAGGTAAGCAGGTAGTGATTGCGCTCCTCGTTGAACCAGTTCATGAAATGCTTCTGCAGCCAGGAGAGGGTTTCCCACTTGGGTGCAGTCCCGTCGGGGAAGCGGAAGTCCCCGAAAACGCCTTTGAAATAGGGCTCGTCGAAGTAGCTGATATTCCAGAACACGGTCTGATAGCCGCGGTTGCCTGCAGGCATGTTCATCGAGTGGACTACCTGCTGGAAATAGTTATCGATGACCTTGACGAGGGTCCGCTGCTTGACATTGTTCTCCACCACGGTGTCGAGCCTGGTGAGGTAGTTGTCTCCGTAGTCCTTGCGGATGAAGTAGTCGAAGTACATCAGAAACTCCGGGGTAGCGACTGCTCCCATGAACTGTGAGGAGATGGAATAGACCAGGTTGATAAACTCTCCGCAGAAAGACTTGAGGTCAGTGGGAGCAATGGAAACCCCGCCAAGAGCAGTCAGTCCGTTTTCGAGGAAGGGGTACATGGTGATGGCCACGCAGTAGGGATAGCCGGGGGTTCCGCTCTCATCGTGTTTGTACAGGACATGCGATTCGAGATCCCTGATGTACTGGTCGGCAAGTTCGTGCCCGTACATATGCTTGATCTTGTCCTGCATGATGTAGCGGTTTTGCTTGATGTTGTTCTCCTTGTAGAGCTCCTGGCCGAGGGTCACTATGTTCTTGCGGGTGACATTGGCGTTGGCATCGAACTTGGAACCGGTCGCCGCATTGGAGGCCTTGATGTAATCCCTGATAAAGTCGCGTTTCTTGCGAAGATCCATGCCGGCATCAAATTTCTCGATGTATTCGCGTGCCGCCTTCTTGTTGATGGACATGAGGGAGTCCACAACCTGACGGCGGATTTCCTGACTGGAAATCTTGTCATAGATGTAAAGATTGTCAGTGATGGACACGACTACCTCTTCGGGGCATTTCTGTCCTGTCGCCTTGTATGCTTCCCTAATACCGCGTTTGAGTTTCTCTACATCATAGTCCTCGAAGGACCCGTTGGTTTTCCTTACTTCCATAAGAATTCAGATTTTAGTGATCCTGTATATTTCCGTTGCCGAAAGTCCGGCATTTACTTCGCATAATACTTTCCTTTCAAGGCCTTGAATTACTGACAATTCCAGAAGCCAAGGCAGAGCGCATGAAAGAGAGTGTCAAAAATACTCGAGGCATTTCTACCCCGAGAGTCCATGACAAAGTTATTCACTCTCCCAGGCAAAGAAAATACACCGGCCAAAAAGTTATCCACTTAATTTTCCACAAGCAACAGAAAGCCGTAGAAGGCAGGGGTCCCCGCACAAAAACATTCAGACGAGGATTCCCCGGCAAGGCAGTTTTTATCTAGAAAAGTGTCGGTTCGAGCTCTTTAGGGTGAAAACTGCGCCGATGATAAGGGGTAAGGCCATACTCTTTGATAGCCTGGATATGCTCGGCGGTAGGATACCCCATGTTCCTGTCCCAACCATACTCGGGATAGAGGGTGGCGAGGCGGCGCATATACTCGTCCCTGTGGGTCTTGGCAAGTACGGAAGCCGCCGCGATGCTCGCATAGCCTGCATCTCCATGAATGATGGTGCGATAGCGGTCAGCGTCATATCTGCCGAAGGGAGTGAAACGATTGCCGTCAATGAGGAGAAAGTCGGGAGCGGGGGAGAGCCTTAACACGGCCCGTTGCATGCCCGCAATCGATGCACGGAGGATATTGATACGGTCTATCTCTTCGGCTGTCACTTCTTCAACGGCCCAGGCCACGGCCTCCTTCTCAATGATGGGCCGCAGGGTGTCCCTCGCCTTCCCGCTCATCTGCTTGGAGTCATTGAGAAGAGGATGAAAGAAATCTGCGGGCAAAATCACCGCAGCGGCAAACACGCTTCCGGCAAGAGGGCCGCGTCCGGCTTCATCGCACCCCGCCTCAAGTCGTCCCCGCTCGAGATAAGGAAGAAGATGGATGTCTTTGTACAGCATATTTTCGTCACGCATATGAGAGACCGGACTCTCAAAAATAATCCCCCGCAGTGTGCTCTGCAGGGGAAAATGAGTGCCCAAAGCCGGGCTCGAACCGGCACGTCTTTTAAGGACACAGGATTTTGAGTCCAGCGCGTCTACCAATTCCGCCATTCGGGCTACGGGGAGCAAATTTAAGGCAAAATTTGCAAATAGTCAAGAGAAAGGGGTGAAACATAAGTGCCTTATTTTCAATAATTGCCTATTTTTTCCTTGTCCCCTGGACGGGACAAGGAAAAAGGGTATATAATTGAAAGCCAAACATTTGATAAAACAGAGAAAAACATAGAGAAGGTTTGGCGAAAAAAAGGATTATGCGTAATTTCGCAAGTCAAATGAAGCGCGTATACATCATCTATGACTCCAATGTGGATAAATTCGCCCGCAGGATAGAAGATATCTGGGAGAAGGAAGGGAAAACCAATGTCTGCGGACGGCTTTCAATTATTGCTGACGAAGAGCACAAAACGCTCTCATCCGTAGAAAGGATTTGCTCCTTTTTGCTTGCAAACGGGGCAGACAGGGATGACAGCATAGTTGCAATCGGAGGCGGTGTTACAAGCGATATATGCGGACTTGCGGCAGGCATATACAAGCGGGGCATAAGCGTTATCAATGTCCCCACCACCTTTCTCGCCCAGGTAGATGCCGCATTTGGAGGCAAAAACGGCGTCAATCTGGATTCTGTCAAGAATGCCTTGGGACTTATCAGGCTCCCGGATGCCGTCTGCTCCTATCCGGAACCGCTTCGCACTCTCTCACCTGCGCAATTCAGAAGCGGTCTGGCTGAAATGCTCAAGACTTTCATAATCTTCGACAGGACAGCTTACGGGAAGGCGATAGAGGTTTTTACGAAACTTCAGGAGGCGGGCTATAGAGGGGATATCCTCGAAACCGAACTTACAGAAATATTCGAATTGGGCAAGGAAGCGGCTGCATACAAGGAAGCCATAGTCAGAGAAGACCTCAATGACCATGGCAGAAGGCATCTGCTCAACCTCGGGCACACTTTCGCTCACGCAATTGAATGGTATCAGAGCAGAAACTGTATCCGGCACTTCTCCCATGGCGAAGCAGTGGCAATCGGGATGGTGGCCGCAGCAAAGATTGCTGTTTACCTGGGACTTTCGCAGGAAGGGTTCCCTCTCCGTCTGGAGGATGATTTCAGGCACTGCGGTCTGCCCGTAGAATTGCCATGCGATGTCAGAAACCTCCTACCGGCCATCACCAAGGATAAAAAAATCGAAGGGGGAGAAATTGATTTCGTACTGCCGGAAGACATCGGCAAGGTGGAACTTCGACGTTTCCCCATGGATGAGTTCTCAACAGTTTCAACTGCTGCACTAGGTATTGGAAAATGATTTGCACAAGTATTCAGCACAAAAGCATAGAAGAAATTTGGGCCGCTCTCGATGACCCATATGTGGAATTGGCCGAAATCCGCCTCGACCTTTGTCCCCTATCCGACAAGGAGATAGAGGAACTTTTTTCAGAATGCGAGAAGCCTCTGATTGCCACCTGCAGGGTTTCATGTACAGGCCCTGAATGTTGTGTCGGCAAGGCCTGGGACGAGGCGTATCACAAATTGGAACTCGCATCTTCCTCCGGTTCGCGCTACATCGATCTCGACCTTGGAGCTCCAGTCGAAATCAGCCAGAAGGTGCGGAAACTCTGCCGCAGGACGGGTTCCGAACTGATTCGTTCCTGGCATGACTGCAAGGGCACTCCAGACAGGGATTACCTGCTGCAGATTCTTGCAAGGTGCTATCGCTACGGAGCCGACATCGCCAAAATTGTTACTTTCGCCGCCTCAGCCGCTGACTGCAGGAGGGTACTCTCCCTCTACGGTGAGGAAGGCATTACCGCAAGTACTCTCGTTGCATTTGCAATGGGAGAAAAGGGTTCGCAAAGCCGCGTGGACTGCCTCTCCAAGGGGGCTCCTTTCTCGTATTGTGCCTATGATGAGCCTACTGCTTCGGGGCAGCTGGGCCTTGACGAAATGCACCGCGAGGTGTACGGAGATTTCCTTGGAATTTTCCGTACGGATTTCAATGTCCCCTCGTCCAAAAGTTTTGCCCAGAGGGCGATTCTCGCCGCTGCAATTGCCGAAGGCACTTCACACCTGAGGGGCTATACCCCTTGCGATGACAGTGAAGCGGCCATTGCCATAGCCAAAAGCATGGGAGCAAAAGTATACCGCAGGGACAGTACCCTCACAATCAAGGGAGTCGGAGGCAAGCCGAATCCACAGCCTCTTGTTGATGTGGGAGAATCGGGTCTCCTTGCCAGGCTGTCTGCCCCACTGTTTGCCGCCCTTGAATCCAAACCGTTTACCATCGCGGGGCGTGGAACCCTGCCTTCCAGACCTCTCAAAGATGCGGCAGGGATTATGGCAGCATTTGGGGTTATGCTCCAGAATACCGTTCTTCAGGCAGATAAGTCAGTCCATGTCCCTTTCTCGGTTTCGGGACGGTTGATGCCTGGCAGGGCCTCCGTCTCAGGGAATGGCGGATCGCAGCTCATCTCCGGCCTTCTGATGGCACTGCCGCTTACTTCTGGGGACTCCCAGCTCGAAGTCACGGAGCCCAAAAGTATCCCGTATATGTTTATAACCCTTGATGTACTTCGCCGCTTCGGGATAGAAATTGATGCCCGCATGGAGGGAGATTCCGAAATGCTTGAAGCCCAGGACTGGAGCGCATGCAGTGGGATTCAGTTTGTCATCAGGGGAGAGCAGCGCTACTCCGCCTGCGACATATATCTCGAAGCTGACTGGAGTGCAGCGGCGAATTTCCTCGTAGCAGGAGCTCTGTATGGAGGAGTCGAAATCGACGGGCTCGATACCTCCTCGCTTCAGGCGGATATCTCGATAATGGATGTGCTCGTGGAGGCCGGGGCGGCTGTTGCAAGTGGAGAAGATACGGTGAGTGTGCGCAAAGCCCCGCTTGAGGCCTTTGACTTCGACCTTTCCCAAGCTCCTGACATCATCCCGATTGTGAGTCTGCTTGCAGCCTTCTGTGCCGGCAAGAGCACTATTGCCGGTATTTCAAGGCTTCGCGGCAAGGAATCGGACAGGGCATCTGCAATCGTCAGAACCCTCACTCAGATGGGAGTAAGTGCCTCTATTGAGGGAGATATCCTCGAGATTGAGGGAGAGTCCCTTTGCTCCCGCCTCCTTAACGGACGCCTGCTCCATGGCGGTGAATATACTTGCTTCCACGATCACAGGATGGCGATGATGCTTAGGGTTGCATCCATTGGTGCCGATTCTCCCATCGTAATAGACAATCCAAGCTGCGTAAGCAAGTCCTTCCCCGAATTCTTCGAGGAATTTAAGTAAGCTATCAAGTTCAATGCGCTCCACCCAAGGATGACGAAATTCGTTTAGAGCACCTATCCGATTTCTACATGTGCGTAAGCCATAATGGTGCTCTAAATCAAACCAAATTGCCGTGATTTAGTACAGCCGACTGCCCTCTGTAGTGCTGTAAGGCCATCCCCTGCACTAAACGTATTTCACGAGTCTTGATGAGCGGAACAGGCAATCACAAGAGACACTGCAACAAGGTTGCAGACTCGTCAATAGGCTTCCGTCATCAATACCCGAAGATGTCTTCGAGAGTGAGGACTTTGACAGGCCCAAGGGTCTTGAGATAGCTCAAATCAAGGTCTGTGGGGTCGCCCAGAATGCCATAGCTGTAGGTCCGCCCGCTGATCCACTTGTCGTGAAAAGAATGGAGATCGGCAAGTGTCAGCCCCTCAAGGCTTTCAAACACGGTTTTGTCAAGCGGCTCATTGAGACCAAGTTCGCGGCAGCTTAAATACGAGTTCAGTACAGCCATCCCATTGGTCCGCGAGGTCCGAAGATCGGTATCCAGATTTGCCTTAGCAATATCGAAAGCTTTGTCGGACTCGGGCATATTCCCGATAATCTCGGCAAAGGCTTCAACGGCTTTGGACAGTTTGTCGTTCTGCGAGCCGATATACGCCGCGAAAGAATAGCTGTCCGAGGCAAACGAAGGAGAGCTCAAATATGCCCCTGCACTGTAGGCAAGAGCACGGGATTCGCGCATCTCCTGGAAAACAACCGTATTCATGCCTCCTCCGAAATAGCTGTTGAAGAGCCGGACGGATGCCGCTGCATCTTTATTGAAAGCTTCTCCCCTATTGGAATACTGCACATAATTGAACTGCCTTGCGGCATAAGGAGCCAGGAACACCTTGGAAGAAGTCACAACCTGTTTGGCGGGGTATTTCTTTTCCAAAGGGACAGGCTCCTCCGGTACAGAATGGTGACTCGAAAGCATTGCTTCGACCTCCTGCTGCGAAGCCGGCCCGTAATAGAGAATACTGTGAGAGTATCCCTTCAGGGCCTTGACCTTATTTATAAGGGAAGTGGCCTCAAGCGAACTCAATGCGGCATTGGAGAGAGTGGTTCGCCTGATGTAATCAGGTCCGTAGACCACATAGTCGCGAAGGGCACTGTTGCAGGCGCGCTGACTGAGCTTGGTATCGCTGCGGGATTGGAACTCATCGGCTTTGAGATTTTCGAGCACGGCCTCGTCAGCTGTAGCATTTGAGAGTAAATCCTCCACAATGTCCAGGGCAGCGGGGATATTCTCCGAAAGGCCGCTGACGCGAATGGTAAGGGTATTGTCATCTGCCACTGCCCCGAAACTGCAGGCGAGTTCGTACAGTTCCAGAGCCCTCTTTCCGGCAGAAGCTGCGGGCGTGCCAAGATAGTCGAGGTATTCGAGTGCAGTTGAAAGCGAAGCATCGTCAAGCAGGCCGAGGTCGTAGCGAAATTGGAGATTGGCTATGTCATTGAGTGTATTCCTCTTGTAGAGCAATTCCTGCCCTTTGATTTCCCCCTTGGACATATCCTTCGAAAAATCCACAAAGACCGGTTCAATGGGCTTAACTTTACTTTCTTGAATTTCAGTAAGAAACGCACTTTGCTTGTCGCGGTTGGTCAGGATTGGGGTGATTGCGGGAGCATCTATCTTCCGAATAGACTTATCCTCCCCATGGTGCTTATACACAGCCGCATAATTCTCATCCCCGAGGTATTTGTCCGCCCACGTCACGATGTCTTCTTTAGTCAGTTTCTCAATCCGGGAAGGTATTGCTACCTGATTTTTCCACGAAATCCCATTCACGAAGGCCTCCACGAAACTCATCGCCCTCATCTCGTTCCTCTCAAGGGAACGCATCTGACTGAGTTTATAATTGTTGACGGCTCCCCTCAGAAGCGAATCGCTGAACTCGCCATGGCGAAGGCGGGCAATCTCTGCAAGGAGGACATCCCTTACTTCATCAAGACTCTGACCATATTTGGGGAAAGCCCCAAGTATGAATTCCCCGTAATCGGTTCTGTCATAGTTCTCGGCAAAGGCAGCGATGGCCGACTGGGTCTGATTGACATCGAGATCAATAAGTCCGGCAAGTCCGTTACTGAGAATGGAGGAGACGATGCCGGCAATTTGAGCATCCTCATTCGCAGCCCCCGGGTAACGCCATGCAAGGAAGGCGAATTCCCCTTCGGTACCGTATACATCCTTTATCTTGGGAGTTGTTATCGGGGTTTCCGAAACCGTCTTAAACTCCGGCAGAGAATCGTTTGCTTTCCAATCCCCGAAGTATTTCTCAATAATCCCGACAAACTCGTCGGGGTCAAAGTCTCCGGAGACGCAGATTGCACAATTGTTGGGCACGTAATAGACCTCTTTCTGGTGCTTGATTGCGGTGATTGAAGGGTTCTTGAGGTGCTCCTGGGTACCGATAACGGTCTGTGTTCCATAGGGATGATGAGGGAAGAGCATCGAGTCAAGGGCTTCCACGGCCTTGTTGCTGTCGTTGTTGAGCCCACGGTTCTTCTCCTCATACACTGCCTCAAGTTCGGTATGGAAGCCCCTCACTACCATATTCTTGAAGCGGTCCGACTGGACCTTCGCCCATTCTTCGATACGGTTCGAGGGGATATTTTCCTGATAGCAAGTCACATCATTCGAGGTGAAAGCGTTAGACCCCTGAGCTCCAATGAGGGACATAGCCTTGTCGTATTCATTGGGAATGGCATATTTGGAAGCTTCATAACTCAGGGAGTCGATGATATGATATTGCGCTGCCCTTTGCTTAGGGTCAGTAAGTGTGCGATATACATTGTACTCCTGCTCAATCCTGTCAAGGAGGGGCTTTTCAGCCTCGTAGTCCGCTGTCCCGATCAGCTCCGTTCCCTTGAACATAATGTGCTCAAGATAGTGTGCAAGGCCGGTGTTATCGGAAGGATCATTCTTTCCGCCAACCCGTACGGCAATGTAGGTCTGAATCCGCGGCTCTTCCTTATTGACAGACATATACACTTTAAGCCCGTTGTCCAAGGTATAGATCTTGGCATCCAGCGGATCGCCTTTCACGCTCTCATACTTTGAGCAGGACACAAGCGCGGCGCCCATTACAAGGACGGCTGCCGCATATAATAGGAACTTTCTCATGTTAACACTGATTTAACTACGCAAAGATAGCATTTTTACTCTGCTATACCTTACTCAAGTTTCGCATGTGATAAGGTCATTGCTATTCAAAGTTTTACGCGCACATGCGAAAACCTTATTGAATTCATCAGCAGAACCTTATTTCTTGAGATTATTTCCCAATAACACCCTTTCCCTGCTTCCTGAACCGTTTCCCAATAATATACTCTCCCTGCTTCCTGAACCATTTCCCAATAACATACTCTCCCTGCTTCCTGAACCGTTTCCCAATAACATACTCTCCCTGCTTCTTGAACCATTTCCCAATAACATACTCTCCCTGCTTCCTGAACCGTTTCCCAATAACATACTCTCCCTGCTTCCTGAACCGTTTCCCAATAACACGCTTTCCCTGCTTCCTGAACCATTTCCCAATAACATACTCTCCCACAGATACTTAACACTTTCAGCCCCCTATTGCCGCGAGGGGGCTGAAAAGCTTAATATGCTATGTATCAATACCATGCAGGGAAACGAATTATCTCTTTCACTTTGTCATATGGTACATGGAGGAATCTGGAGATGTATGTGTAGCCAGCTCGAACTCGGGAATTGATTTTAAGTATCCACCTTCGTACCTGTTTATCTGAAAGCCTATACGGATTCCACTCTGAAAGAGGCATTTCCTCTTTTACCAATTCAAGCATTTGATAATACGGGGAGTATGAATCCCTGTCATCCGGAAGTTCGAATTCACCTCCCATATTGCTGTCCGGAGCTGTAAGCATGTTGTCAAGACCACCGAAATAGTTTGCAGATGCTCCATAATCAATAACATTGTATATACCTATGATATAATCGACCAATCTCTTCCAGTGCTCCGCTGTCAAGTTGGATTTGAATAGGTAGAGTCGTGAAATTGACAAATGTTTCCCCTTTTCATAGGTTCTGCGAATCAATCTCATATATATTGGCAAGCGGTCATTGTGATGATGTTCAAGCCTTTTGGGAGAAAACGGCCGGTCCGAGATGGAATAGGCAAGGAGATTCCATTGGTATTGTACCGCTCTTTCGACTATCTTCTTCTCCGGAGCATTGTTGGCTATGTAGTTGTGACAAGAGCGAAAAGCCTTGGGAGAATTTTTGGGGACATATTCTTCTGAAGGGGCAAAGACCGCTCCTTCTCTTTGGAACCATGCGTTATATTCATGAGCGAAAGCGGAACTCGTATTGCCAAGAAAAATACGAAGAGACTCAATCGATTGAGATTCACATAATTTGTGCAAATGAGTCAGCATATAGCATAGCGCATAGACGCGAATCGAATACCTGAGTGCGTTGGTACACAATATTGTGAAATGACTGAGGATGATGACATCATCGTAGAACAGGGGTGCCTTGTCGATGGTGATTTGGCAAGTGTGGAGCGGGGTGTCCGCTACAAATAAATGGAGGTTTTTCATATTTGTAAGTTTTGTTAAACGCCTGCAATGTACGGAATAAATCTGGATTATGAAGCATTTCCCTGTAAATAATTAACACACAATACATTAGCATTTCTCGCCCTACTCTGCTGCGAGGGGGCTTGAAATGCTAATTAATTATATATCATTGGATTACCGGGAAACGCGCAGGATGCAGCCGTCGTCACCAGACTGAAACTATGGAGAAACTCACAGGAGTTCCTTTACGGAAGCTTTAAATCTGGAGAGTGTGATATTTGATGAGGCTGTCCATGGGGGCCTTGATGATTGTCCCCACCCTCATACCAAAGGCTGACGCGGCCTGTGAAAGCAGGTCCTGATAGTAGTAGGCAACACTGCCAACGCAGTTGAATTCATACTTCCGGTAGTCAGGATAATGGCTCACTATATTTTGGAAGAAATCCCTGAATGAACCCAACATCAAACCATGATAGTACGGATTACTGTGACGGTGATCCCCAACCCACTTACAGAATTGGGCACAATAGCGGTTTGGCTTGGGCTTGCAGTAAATCTGATCAAGAAGTTCTTCGCCCTCCTTCCCGATGAGTCCTTTCACCTCAGCAAAGACATCCGCAGGCATATCTCCACGCATATAATCCACGATGAGCTTCTTCCCGATGTATGCACCGCTCCCCTCATCGCCGAGGATAAAGCCGAGCGAGTCAATATTAAGTGTAATTTCCTCACCATCAAATAGGCAGGAATTGGTCCCAGTCCCGAGTATCGCGGCGAAACCGGCCTTGTGACCGAGCAGAGCCCTTGCCGAAGCCAGCAAATCCATGGCCACAAACACTGTCCCAACGGAAGGGAATACCGCTCTGAATATCTCCTCCATCATGGGATAATGCATCGGGGTCACGCCCGCACCATAGAAATACACCTCCTCCACCTCACCCAGGGGAAAGCCCGAGGGAAGACTCTTCGTGATATCATCCCTAATCTCCTCTTTAGACATGTAGTTGGGATTGTAGCCCAGACTTTGGAATCTCACTACTTTCTCACTTTTTCTGGAGCATGCGCCCCAATCGGTCTTGGTGGCACCGGAATCAGCTATCAGTATCATTGTATCTATGTTTTTAAAACGCTATTCTCATGTTTCGCATGTTATAAAGTTATTGTTATTCAAAGATTCGTGCGCACATGCGAAACTCTCCCACGCACAATCTTTTTGTTCCCTTCCTCCGTTGCCCCTCACCTAAATCCTCTCCCTCTGGGAGAGGCCTTACCATCGGCCTTACGGCCTCCAAGGCTTCGCATGTAATAAGGTTATGATTATTCAAAGATGCACGCATACGTACAAAAATTGCATGACTAATACGACAAATTCCATGCGGGAATGGGCTTGGGACGCATACTTAAGCACCTCTGCTGCTCGGGGCTCAGGTATTTGCGGGGTACAGCCATGCGCAGCATGTACCTTTCGAACCAGTGGGCTGACATCACGCAGTAGCCCCCGAAGCCCCTTTCGTAGCCGAAACTATTCTCAACCACCCAGCTAATAGGCTTGCCTGATGAGGAAAGCCGTACGCCAGTCATAGCGAGGGCATGGGCGGAGGTAATTTCCCCGCTTAATATGAGCTCATCCTTTGACATTGCAGAACGAATGCCAAGAAGTGAATCCACCGGATAAAGTCCCGTATCGTAGATCCCCTGATCCTGCAACGCATCCTTGTAGGTGTCGCAGGTAAAATAAAACATATCTCCTCCACGCAGCGATGCCACTCCAAGTGCCTCAATCTCCTCAACAGGCAGATTAAGGAAGGTCCAGTCGGGGTATTCATAGCTATTGCGGGATTCCCGTACAGTATACATCCTGTGATAGGGGCGAGAGGAATCATTCATAATAACGGCATAATCCGCAAGGAGATTGGTCTTAACGAAAGTATCTCTAAACGAGAGAGGAGTGTATGTGCCAGTGGAAACGCTGTCCCCTTTGCGGTCACAGAGGCTGTACTGAAACTGCGATGGCGGAGTCCCAAGATTGAGACAAAGCAGTTTCCACACATCCTCCAAAATCTGCCTTTTGATCGAATCAGTCTCGGCAGGGCGACATTCCCGCAAATGGAGCCCGCCTCGACGAAGAAGAGTGCGGAGTTCACTCATAAGATGGAGATTATTTGCGGCCGCGTAGGTATCCGGCATCACTTCGTATGGGACAAGCCCATATTTGTCTGTAAGATAAGCGGCATTGAGGAAATGCCCACCATCTCCAACCGGCTTGCGAAAAAGCCATTCGTTGGTCTGGGAGGAGAGCTTTTCATCTCTTGCTGCAATAACCTCTTCGAGAAAATGATTGGATTTTTCGAGCAAATCCCAAAACTGAGCGTAACATTCGGAAAACTCAAACCCATCAAGGTCATAATCGCTTATCATCCGCTGCCGTAGAATATTCATCACCGAGAAATACCAGCAGCGTCCGGAATTGCCCTGATTTGTAATCCCACGGGAATGCACAAAATAAGTGCATGCAGTATCCAAGGCATCAGCGCAGGAGCTGTCAAGGGCAGCCATCAGAAAATCCTCCCCCGAAAGTCTTTTCTGAAGGGCCGTATCCACAGGGATGGAGCGAAACGAGGCTATCTCTTGCCCAGTCAAAGCCCCAGCCCTACGCTGCGAGCAGGAGCAAAAACAGATGACAAGGGCAGTCAGGCTGAATGCTGTGGACAATAATCTATTCATATCTCTCCGCTTAAAGCAGCTTCCGCATCTGCAAGTCAAACCGGTGAAATCTCTCAAACGACTCCGCATTGTACTTCCTGACAGAGTCGATATCAATGCCATAGGAACGGAATATCTTATCAAGGCTACATCCGTGGCGGAACTCCTCCATCTCATAGCGTCTGACTGCGGGAAGGATTTCCTTACGAAGAAGACGCATGTCCAAATACATTTCCCCACCATTAAACTTGTCCCAATAGGGATGAACTATATGCAGCAAACTATCCGCAAGGGCATTCGCACCGGCAATACCGTTTCCCGATGCGGTGAGTTGCGAGGGAATTTCATCGCCCGCTGCAAGCCATACCGGTACGGCATAGCAGCAGGGAGTATAGCCGATTGCAGTCCAAATGACGGACGAATTTGCTCTGTCTCCATCCCCTACTCCCTCTATTACAAGGGAAGAGATGGTGGTGGTACGCGGAATATAATCGAGGTCATATACCATATCCCCAGAGGCTTCCTTACCTGTCAAGGCATTGTAGAACGACCTTCCTGCCTTATCCAAAAGCCAGGCGGGGGAGAATCCGCTTTCCGCCTGCCTTGTCATCAAGGCACCTATGGTGGCGTAGCGTGCATAGCCCTGCCCCTTGCCATCCTGGCCGGAAAGAGAAAAATTAGTCCTGTACAGATACCCTCCTTCAGGCACATCATAGCGGGTATATCCCCCGTCCCAGGCCTCAAAATAGGCTGCTCCGCCATGTGCATCCATTACGGCGAAGTTTGCAGCAATCTCCCATTCCCCTTCCGAAAGCATCCTCTCAAAATCATCAACACTTTTGCATGAGGCTAGGGCAAGAGACATTACCCTGCCGGCACAGGTGTGCAGGCCGAGCGAATCGGGGCGGATATTGTAAGAGAGATTGTTGGCAATCGCAAAGCCTGCATCATTGACTCCGGCATATGCGCTGAGGCGCAGGGTGTCATCTGAATTAAACACTGCTGTGTAGGAGTGGAATTCACTGCTGACATGAGCAAGCACATTGTAAGTATCTGCCGCATCCCGCTGCTTCCAGAGCAGAGGTCTCCCCGTCCTGCTTGCTCCCGCTGAAACAATGGCCGTCGTACAGGCATATGCCCTGACACAGACAACTGCGACAAAGCAGGTGCATACAGTTCTAATCAGTCCGGATATTCTCATTGACAACCTCAAATGACTATCACTTGCGTATCCTGTATCCCTTATAGGCATAATAGAAGATGAACAGATAGCAAGGCAGGCAAATCCAGTATGCAGCCTGATTGCCTATCACGTCTTTAAGGAAGCCGAATATCAGCGGGATAAGGGCTCCACCGCCAATGGAAGCTACCAAAAGCGAAGATCCCACCTTGGTAAAGCGTCCCAGATCCACAATCGCAAGGGGCCAGATTGCCGGATTCATAAGAGAGCAGGACAGACCAAGGAAAGCCACACACCACACGGAAAGCTTCGGCGGAGTAAGCACAATGAGCAGTGACCCCACGAGAGCAACCCAGCAACAGATTCGAAGGGCTCTGACCTGGGACAAACACTTGGGAATGAGGATAATCCCAGCCACATAGCCGATTGCCATGCCCACCGAAGGCCAGATGGCGTAGGTCTGCGGATTTCGAAGTCCGAGCCAGGCCGCATAATCTACAACGGAAGAGAGAGCAAGAGTCTCAACCCCTGTGTAGAAAAAGAGGGCAAGTGCCCCAAGCACGAGATGAGGGAACTGCCATATTGATTTTTTTCCTGCCGCATAGGGGCAATCTTCCGGATCTGCCTCACCTGCGGCCTTAACCTCTTCCAATGGGGCAAACAGAACAAGGATGCCGAGGGCAATGAAGATACAGATTATAATGATAAAAGGCTTCTGCGTATCGGCAAGAGTAGCATCTCCCAATTGTTTCCCTATCACTGCTGCAAGAAAGATGGGAGCCACAGCCCAAGCAAGAGAGTTGCAGATTCCCATTATACTCATCCTTCTGGCGGCACTGTCGATGGGTCCGAGAATGGTGACATAGGGATTTATAGCTGCCTGAAGGACCGTGTTTGCTACTCCGCTGAGAAAGGAAGCAAGGATAAAAAGAACGAGACTGCCGAGCTTTGCTGAAGGGATAAAAAGAAGGAACGCTATGGCGAACATGAAGAAAGACAAGGACATAGTTCGCTTATAACCAATCCGCCCGATTATTTTGGCAGCAGGGTAACTGCATAGCAGGAACGCGCAGAAAGTAGAAGCCACAAGCAGATACGATTCCCCCGAAGAAATCGCAAGGGTAGACTGGAGCAAGGGAATCAGATAGGAATTGATCCCCATTGCAAAGCCAACAGTGAAAAACATTACCCCGATACAAGCCAGGGGCAAGGCATACGATCTTCGTATCGTCATCTTATGCAGAATAACATCAGTCTTACTCAAAAAGGAAGGGATGAATAGAGGCCGTTGAAAGTCTGCATACCCTTCCAAGTAGGAGTGCCGAAGGTGGCACTGTTGTTGGAGGCATCACAAATCACCCACTGCCCATCAACATAAATCTCCGAGATGACATGGCCGATGACCCTTCCGCCGGAGAAATAGCACTGTCCGTGAATATACCTGGCAGGGATTCCAGCTGCTCTTGACATCGCTACAATCGCATGCGAAAGGTCACAACAGTTGCCGCCAAGAGCCTCAATCGTACCTACAGCTCCTTTACGGGTATTGCTGTAGTCCTCCCACTCCCATTTGTCGCGGGCATATTCGAAAATGGCTACAGCCTTGTCGTGATTTGTGGTCAACCCCTCGGTTGCAGTCTGCATCGTGGACACCACAAGCGGGTCGTCAATCGGGCAGTTGGAAGAGCTGCGCAGAAAATCCGACCACCAGGCGGAAACCTTGTCGGGGAGGACAAGGTTGTTCCTGTAGTAATTCATGATTCTCGCCATGATCACAACGGCGGCTGGGAAAATCAGCTTTCCAACGTATTCTTCGCTGTAATTGTACTCCACAGTAGATTCACCGCTGAAGTCGCTTTTCCATGTCCTCGTGCCGAAATTGCAGTAATTGGGATAGGCATTGTGCTCTGCGGCATAGTCTTTCACCTTCCCTATCATCCACTTGACGGCATCGAGAGAGATGGAATCCTGCTCAAAGGTATTGTTCTGCATCACGGAACCGCCGGCGTACTTGGGAATCTCGACCTCGCTCTGTTCCTGCCAGGTATCAGGGTAGGCTTCAATGAGTTCAAGCAATCCGACCGCAGCAGAGAAGCAGTCGGAACGGGTGTAGTTAATCCCTTCCACATTAACCATGGACGGCATCTCATCGGTCTTCACGAATTCATCGTAGGCATCGGAGATTGCCTGGAGAAATTCCCCGTTCCATGAAGTGGCGGTGAAGACTTCAGGCTCCTGCGGAGTTGGATTCTCGGAGCGGCAGGAGCAGCACAACAGCATAGAGCCAGCTGCAAGAGCAATAACAAGATTTTTATTCATAACTCAGGTTCACATGCATTCAGGTTATTGTATTCAAATACCTGCGCGCACAGGCGAAATAGGAGACGGGGGAGCGGTCAGGCTCCACCCATCCAAAATAATATTTACAGAAGAGTAGCATCAATCTTGACATCCGCAAGAGCGGTAGGAATATCGGAAGTAATGTTGTTATCAAGCATATACTTGAATGTCCTCGCAAGAATGAGATTGAAGCGCTCGGCGCAGCAGTAGCCGGAGTAGCCCTTCATGTTGTCAGTGAGGTTGTAGAAGTTGGCAACTCTTTTGCTATCGCCTGAATGTGAGGCAATCCTGTCAACCCACGTCTTGGAAAGGGTGTTAATCAGATTGTAGTCGGCCTGATTGGCTTCATAACCGTCAAGCTTGCAGGTATAAGGGTCGTTGCTCGGCTGACCTTCAACCCAGCCATTGGGTGCCCAGACATCAGTCCTGGCCTCGGGAGCGACATCACTTGTCTTGCCACCGGCTACAAGAGCCTGGAAGGCCTGCATGGCGATATCGTTCATGGCAGCCTTGCTGAGGGTAGTCCCATTGAAGGTGATTGTGAAATCATTGGGCACAATTCTGCCTTCCTGGGTGTAATCGGCTCCTGTAGGTTTGACGGAACCCTTGTTGCTCTCCCATTTGTCGAGATAAGTTACAAACTGCTTTGCAAAATCGGCAATGGTATTCTCACTCTTGGCAACATCCACACCGAAGAGGTCGGAGTTAAAGGTCTGATCTTCGGAAACCTCTGCGAGATTGTCGAGACTGTTGTCAAGAACATACTTAAAGACTCTTGCATAGGTGATGAGCCCGCGCTTTGCGGAGAACATCCCATAGTAGTTGGTGATAGGACCGCGAGGATAACCCGACCCGTTACTGATTTGATCGTCTTTGTTGTTGGCCCAGTTCATGTTACGCTCCATCCAGTTGTCAAGGATGTCGAGTTTCACGGTATTGGCGAGGGCATGATCAGGATCTGCAGGATCTCCCAACATCAGAGGTCCGCCATTGCCGACTGTGGTGCTGTCTGTCCTGGTGTAACCGCCCTCGTTGTAAGGGAGCGAACCCCACGATGAGCCGTGAGTTGCAGGCAGAGCACTTGCAAGCGTGCCGGGGGCATCGAGCTTGGGAGTTGAACCTACTCCATATTTCTCGGTGTAGTTGCCATCGTAGCCGCGAAGGATTGCATAGCAGCGAAGAGCAAGCTCAAGCATGTCAGCGGTCGTATACTCCTGCTCAAGAATGGTGCTCTTGGTGTCATCCGGCACATAGTGGGCATTCTCAACATTGTTGGCGGCATCGTAGTCGCTTCCACTGAAATTCAGTCCGGTAACCTTATTAATCGTGGTGGTATTAGCGGACCATATATCAATCAGCTTGACATACTGCTCAGCAAAATCGCGAATTGTAGCGACAGCCGCAGCCGACTGGGTCACCACGATGGTGACAGTGGTAGAACCGGCAGTCAGACCAACGTTCGCAATGCGCTCTGCACCGGTATTGACCTCGGCAGTAACGGTAATGACAGAACCGCTTGCTGCTACGCCGGAAGCGGGAGAAACGGTAAGCCAAGCCTGATCGGAGCTTGCAGTCCAATCCTTGCCTGCATTGAAACGAATCTCCTGTGAGCCGCCATCTGCTATGATTGTGTACTCGGTCTTGCTGACTTCAAGGTCAGGAGCCTCAACTCCATAGAGGTCACAGGTAAAGCTGACATCCTTCACAGCCTCATACACATTCTCGCTAATGTTGTTGTCGAGGATGTACTTGTAGAAGTTGGCAAGGGTGAGGAACATACGCATTGCAGACACATAACCGCGATAATTTCCTTCGGCAAGCTGATTGTCGGGATCGGTAGGATTGAAACCGAGGAAGTTTCCAATGTGTCCAAGTTGCTCGGCCCTCACGAGGAACCAGGCGGCATTGCGGACGATGAACGAAGCATTGCATGGATTCTCAGCAGAAATGTTGATAGCTCCGAGTTCATCGGACTTCTCATACCAGGGATAGCTTCCCCAGGTAGCCCAGGCATCAGCAGTAGGGATAGACTCCGAGAGAGCCTTTCCGCCACCGAGCGTGTGGTTGGGGGTATTGCGCTGCTCCTGTTTCACCGCAGAACCTTCCTTGGTGAGGATATCCAGCGCACCCTTTGCCGCCACAACGAAGCACTGTGCAGCATCGTAGGTCTGACCGGCCACGGTAATAGTGTGATAAGGCTGATACTGAGGGTCGTACTGATCCTTACCATCGGCATAGACACCGCCGCTCCAAGGGATAGGGACGAAGTGCACATTCTCCCAAGCTGTCCCGTTGTCCGTGCAGTGTGAGCCGTCTGCACTCACTGTACCAACGGTATTCTGCCAGATATCGAGATAGCCGACGAACTGGCGGGCAAAGCCCTTCAAAGTCGCCTCGGCAGACAGATAAGAAGTGGACACGGTGGCAGGGAGCTTCCCGTCGCTCTTGTACGCGGCAAGGGTTCTCAACATAGTGACAGTGGCCCTGTTGGTGGAGAAGGCGATGGCACCGCTGGTGCGCTGGAACACGGTCTGATTGGGAACCTGTCCGCGCTCGGCCATCTTGTCTATCAAAGAGTTTGCAATTCCGACAACACTCTCATCTCCTCCGCTGACAGCAATTTCTTCGGCATCATAACTATCCCTGTCCGGGTGATCGGCAGCCTTGTAATTGAGCACATCGACATCGCCGCCAGTCGTTCCCGCGCCGAGGTTGGAGACCACTTTGCAAAGAGCATATTGATACTGAGGAAGCGTAAGGGTAGTACTTCCAACAGTAACGGACTCCGGAATGGTGGTGGTGTTTTCCCATTCCGCATAAGCAGACGCAAATGCGTCAACAAGATCTGACTGGGAAAGAGTCGCGATGCTGTTGACATCGTCATTCTTGTCCTCTTTCTCCTTGGTGCAGGAGGACATAATCCCCACAAGAGCCAAGGCAGTCAGCAAAATTGACCAAAATTTTTTCATAAAAATAGTGTTATTGGTGTTATTAAGTTTTATTTACTGTTCCACAAATCGCTCACATCGGGAAAATCTCCGAGCGGATAACGGAAAAGAACCACTCCAGAAGCATTGGAAGACGCAATGAGCTGACAGTCAGAAAGAAGTTCTTCCGTTGAGAGAGGAGTCACATTGTCGTCCCCCTGATAGGTCTGAATGCCGCTCCAGCATGGTTTTTTGTGGGTATTGGCGGCAAAATAATTGGACATCGACACCATCCAGCTGTTTCCTGCATTGTAGTTTCCTTTGTAAACCATTGGAATGAGAATGTCGAGATATTCGCTCATCATATCCTTGTCCTGCCCGTAGGCATAGGTCGTATTACGCTCCGGCATCATGGCAGCCGAGAGCACAATCCCCTCGTCATAGGCATCCACGGCCTCCCTAATCTGACGGCAGAACTCCGTCACCGCCGTATAGTTATATATCCCCGCCTCGGGGTAGGCGTGCTTGGACGCAGTTCCAGGAAAACGGATGTAATCAAGATGCAGTCCCTTAACCCCGTAGTCTTCGAGGTAAGACTTTGCCCTCGCGATGATTCTGTCGAAAAGATCCTGTTTGAGAGTTTTGGAATCATCATCCACGGGGCAGACCCAGCCACCCTCATAGAAACACTGTACCCAGGCGTGGACCGTGATGTCATTCGCCTGCGCAGCCTCGATAAACTCCAGCGTTGTCTTACGGGCACTTTCATTAAAGGCAGCAGAATTGAGAAATACATGGTCGTAGCCCTTTGACTTCATCTCCTTCATCACAGCGCAGTCATTTTCAAGCCATTGCGCCCGGTGACTGCTCCAAAGCCAGATGCCGTTGGGTCTGGTCCCTTCGATAGTCATTACCTCGTTTTCCTTCCCCTTGCTGGAATAGGTCAGAGATTGCCACTGCCCTTCCCCATCGGGAATCCTCTGGTAAGAGCCTCTTGCAGAAAGAGCCACGGGGTCTGCAAAAGCAGTGCTTCTGGTAACTTCATCTATAGGCGCGCCGTCAGAGCTGAGAGCGAGCTTCAAGCTAAATTCACTGTCCGAAGCTATGCCGGTCGAAAGGCTCTCATCAGAAGTGGAAATGACAATGCGTTCGCCCTCACTTAAAGAAGTGCCCTCAGGAGCCGTCCACACATTTCTGCGATTGAAATACTGATCGGAAAGATACAGTCCAACTCCCGAAAGGTCCACAGAGGAAGATGACGTATTGAGCAATTCTACCCATGAATCAGCATCCACAGTCTCATCGTGAGCCGAAATCTCATTGATAACAATCCCCTTGTACTTAGCGGCGGATTCCCCTTCGGCTGCATTTTTTCCGCAGGAGGCAAACGCAGCCAAAGCGAGCAGGGCAAGTATGGTATGATATGTCGTGTTCATGAGCCTAATTTATCTCGTGGGGTTGTTCTTTAAGCACTCCGGTCGAGAGAAGGTAATCTTCAGCCTCTGTAAGTCCGCCGCATTTCTTGATGGCAGTCTCGCAGGTAGCATAATCCAGGGTTGGATTGCGCTCCACCATGGTACGGGTCAGACGGTCAACCACCTTGTTGTTAATAAGGTGGGCGTGTACCATACGGTTACCCTGAACCCTGCCGAGACGGCACATGACGGTAGTGCTAATCATATCACAGATGAGTTTCTGCGAAGTGCCGGACTTCATGCGGGTGGAGCCGGTGATAAACTCCGGTCCGGTAATGACCTCAACGGGGTAATCGGAATACCGGGAAATTGGGGAATTGGGGTTATTGACAAATGAGCCGGTAGGGATTCCATGCTCTTTGCATGCTTTTAGCGCAGCCAGCACATAGGGAGTATTTCCGCTCGCAGAGATTCCTACCACGATATCCTTTGGTGAAATGTGCTTTTCCTGCAAAGTCCTCCAACCTTCTTCGGTATCATCCTCAGCCTCTTCGAGATCCTGTACGAGATTCTCTACCCCTCCTGCCAGCACGCACTGAAACATGTCGGGATCCACCCCGTAGGTATTAGGAATTTCGAGGATGTCGAGCACCGCCAGTTTGCCACCGGTCCCGCAACCGAGATAAAACATTCGTCCCCCGCCCCTTATCTGATGATCAATCGCGCAGACGAGCTTCTCAAGGTCAGGAAGGACCTTCTCGATAGCCAGAGGGACCTTCTTGTCCTCCTCATTGATTTCACGCAGCAGTTCCGCCACACTCTTCTTCTCCAAATTGTCGTGCAGAGAAGGCTGTTCAGTCATTCTTAATGCCATAGTATAAATTATTTAATCAATCCATTTTTTTGTCTTCACATCCCCTATTCTCTTCCCGTCCCGAAAAGCCGCCGCGCTGACGACTTGCGAGCGGTTTATGGTGAAGGGAAGCTCATACACAGGAGACTGAGCCGTGGGTTCCGATCCATCGAGAGTATAATGTATCTGCGAATCAGGAGCGTCCACACTCATAGTTACCACCTTGTCGTATTTCGTGTCGGGATTAAACTTAATGTAGGGAGCGAAGAAATTGCGGCAGTAAGCCACATGCAGGGCATCAAGCCGTTTAAGATGCCTCTCCAACCTTCTCGTGAAGCCGTCCCAGTCCTTGGGTGAAGTACTCCAGCCGGATTCCGCGATGGCGCACATCCTCGGCCAGGCCATATATTCGACCCTTGCAGGGGTTGGCATATATTCGGTCCAGACGCAGCCCTCAACGCCGATGATATAGCGTCTTTCTTCAGAAGTAAGCACAGCGGGCACAGGGTCGTAGTCATAAACGGTCTTTAGCAGAGTGGGGCCATCCATGGCAAGGGGTTCACTGTCAGGGTCGCCCTGCCAGTAATCCAAATAATATTTGGGATAAGGAGCCATCACGGCCTCATGGTGCATCTGCGCTGCCTTTATCCCGCCTTCCTCTCCAAGCCAGGACATCACCTTGGCATTGGGAGCGAGACCTCCCTGGAGGATTTCGTCCCAACCGATAATCTCATGCCCCTTGGAATTGATATACCGCTCCATCCTAGTGATGAACCAGCTCTGAAGCTCGTATTCATCCTTTAGGCCTAGCTTTCGGATAAGGGCCTGACAATGCGGGCATTGTCTCCATGCCGCCTTGGGACACTCGTCCCCGCCAATGTGCACGAGTTTAGAGGGGAAGAGTTCAAAGACCTCATCCATCACATTCTCAAGGAAGTGGAAAGTAGTGTCCTTAGGGCAGAAAACCTGCTTGAACACTCCCCATTTCGTGGCAGTCTCGTACACACTGTCAAGTCCACAGCTCAGCTCGGGGTAGCAGGCAATTGCTGCAAGGGCGTGTCCGGGCATTTCGATTTCGGGAATTATGGTCACATATCTCTGTGCGGCATACTCCACAAGTTCCCTGACCTGCTCCTGGGTGTAATACCCGCCATAAGGCTCGCCGTCATAGATTCCGGATTTCAAGGACCCTATCACGGTCTCCTTACGCCACTGCCCCTTCTCCGTAAGAAGAGGGTAGCGTTTGATCTCGAGCCTCCAGCCCTGATCCTCCGTGAGATGCCAGTGAAAACGGTTCACCTTATGCAGAGCCATGAGGTCGATATATCTCTTGAGAAAGCCGATATCGTAGTAGTGCAGGCAGCAGTCGAGATGCATCCCCCTGTACTTAAAGCGGGGCGCATCATCAATGGAGCAGCACGGCACTTCCCAGCGCACTCCCCTCTGACGGCTGTCAGCGAAAATCTCAACGGGAAGCAGCTGCAGTAGGGTCTGGAGGGCGTAGAAAGCTCCAGCAGGGTCACCATAGTCTATCACTATCCGGTGTGGCTGGACATTAATTCCATAAGCCTCGGAAGGAAGGCCCGCATTCATGAAGAAAATCCCTTCATCTGCAGAGAGGTCATCCGTGAGAACAAGCGTAAATCCAGCCGCCTTTTCCAAATGGTCGTTGAGAAACTCTGCCGTACGGATAATGGTGGAATCCCACTCGTGCAAGACGATGGGGACTTTCCGAGTGATGGCAAAGCTGCCCTCATCCAAGCGCACATGTGCAGGCTGCGGGATGACGCTCACTTCAAGCGGGGTCTTCGGGCTCGAAGCGCACCCTGCCGCAAGCACGGCGATGAAGGATATGAATATGTATCTTAAGCCTTTCACCATCAGAACTGTTTTTGTACCGCCTTCCCAACCGGCTTCCCACTGGGAGTGAATCCCTGGGCCCGGACAAGGGTCCCTGGAAGGGGAGTGAATACTTCAGTAAATACCGGGGACAAAGCTGTAGGAGCACTCCCATCGAGGGTATAATGGATTACAGCATCAGGATACGAGAGACGGAGATCGGCCTCATCCGGACGCTTCCTGGTAATGCTGTCGTAATTGAATATCACATTCCAGTAGGCACTGCTGTACCCCACTCCAAGGGCATCGAGTCTTTGGAAGGACTTTTCAAGACGGGAGCGGAAAGAATCCCAGTCCTTACTCTCGCGAGCCGTCCAGCCATCTTCGGCAAGGGCTATGGCGCGGGGAAATGCGAGATATTCCGCTCTATCGGAATTCTCACAATACTCACCCCAGATGCAGCCCTCAACCCCGATTATATACTTTTCTGAAAGTTCCTGCAGAGAGTCCACACATGGGTAGTAGGAATATACCTTTTCGAGAGGGAGGAAGAGCGACTGGCTCTTGTGCTCGGTTTCGGGGTCTTCCTGATAGTAATCCAGGTAGCACCAACGGTTCGGAGCGAGGACTACCCTATTGCCGCGCCTGATACCCCGAGCTGCCGGGGCGTGTCCGCGATAAGATTCGGCTATCATCCCAGGGACAGCTCCTCCATCGAGAATCTCATCCCACCCCATGACTGTCTTTCCATTGGCACTAAGGAAATTACCTATACGGTTCACAAAGAAAGTCTGCAAATCGTCATAACTGTCTATTCCGAGCACCGTCATCAGATTGCGGCAGTAGCTGCTGTTTTTCCATGCTGTCTTGGGACATTCGTCTCCTCCAATGTGGTAAACCGGTGAAGGGAAGAGTTCAAAAAGCTCCCTGAATACATCCTCCAGGAAAGTGAAAGTCGCGGCACTGGGGCAATACACATCTTCCTTGACTCCCCAGCTCGTGGCTACGCTATAGGTCTTCGCAGTATCGCAGGAGAGTTCCGGGTAGGCGGCCAAAGCCGCAGTGGAATGTCCCGGGAGCTCAATCTCGGGGATAACAGTCACCATCCGGCGACGGGCATACTCCACGACCTCCCTCACATCATCTTGGGTATAATAGCCCTCAACTGGTTTTCCATCGGGATTTTCCCCGTGATAATCAGCGGTAAACGGCCTCTTGGAACCCACCTCGGTAAGACGGGGATATTTCTTAATCTCAATCCTCCAGCCCGAATCCTCGGTAAGATGCCAGTGAAAGATATTCTGCTTGTACCCTGACATCACATCGATGAACTTCAGAATGGTCTCCTTGGGGATAAAATATCTCCCGCAATCCAGCATCAGCCCCCTATACTCAAATTGCGGAGCATCTTCGATATAGCAGCAGGCAGCCTTCCACTTCACTCCCCTGACCTTGGTCGGGGAGCAGATGGAGGCGGGGAAAAGTTGAAGCAGCGACTGCGCTCCATAAAATGCCCCGGCAGGAGCAGATGCCTCAATCAGGACCGCATCCCGACTGACTGTAAGGCGGTATTCTTCATCCCCAAGTCCATCAACTCGCACAAAGGAGATACCTGCGCTCCCAGCGGTGTTCACCTTGATACGATAGCCGGTGGAGGCACTTACCCTTACAGCGAAATCTTCCGCCACTTCGGCAAACAGCGGGTCTACAGAAATACCCGTCCTAGCTGTAAGGGTGAATTCCCCTTGCCTCTGCTCCAAAGACTTCGGGGCGGGGATGATGTCATAGCGTCCCGGGGCAGCATGCAGAGCCGTCGCGAAGACAAGCGGCAGTATCACCGCGAAAAGTGTCCTAATCCGATTCATAACGAAGGTTCCTGCTGAATTGCATCGGCTATAGTTTTCTCCACACCATGCAGATAACTGTCCGGCATCGTTGAGGAAAGAGGATACGGGGCCTTGATATAGATATGCATCTGTTCAGTCTCATACTCATAGCCTTTATGTACCTGATAGGCCCGTTTCGAGGGGAGATAGGAATTTTGTCCGTTGGTGTAGCCGGCAAAGAAAATTGTCCTGTCAGGGAAGGCGGCACGGGTTTCCATCTGATACTCACAGAAAGGCTCTCCATCGGAGAAGAAGAAAAGCACCCCGTTGACATCAAGGGCATGGAGGTGATAACGGAGTTTGGATGGGACTTCTCCATGTGTGAACCTGTCCAAAATCTCCTTCTCCCATCTTCTCACATCATCTCCAAACGAAGCCGACACCTTGGAGGCCGTAGCCGCAAGCGAATCAGCGTGGTGCATTACCGCCTCAGGGGTTATGGAGTCAATCTGATACGGCAAATCAACCGTCTCATTCACAAGGTTCAGATAGCCTGCGTCCGGGATTTTTCTAAAAGACATTCCGACAAGGGAATCCGCGAGAGACTTACCGCATTGCCCTGCATAAGTGCTGTCGCGAGGTCCGAGAACAGGATCCATATTGCCGGCAGCTCCAGTGAGTTGGAACACCTCCCCTCCCCAAGCCTTCGAAAGGTATCTTGCCGCAACTCCGGGATAGTCAGAGGACAGGGCGAGGCTCTTCGGTCCCATGCAGACAGGGTGACAGGCGAGGTTGACGATAGAGACTCTGACCCTTCCTTTTTGGAGAAATCTTGCCACATATACATCGTGGTCCACGGGGCCGCCCTTCTCGCAACGATTGGCATTGATGGAGGTATGCGCTTTACCAACTTCCATGGTAAAGGGAGCAAAGGCGCGCTCATCAGTAATGGCCTGCACAGCATTTGACACAACGGTCTCCACCATCCTAATCTTCCATGCACGGTTCGTTCCACCTTCCTGTATGGAAGGCCCGCCAGAGCGCGGTGCCGAATGGGTGTGGATGCAATGCATCAGGATTCTGTCTTTGGGAAAGCCAGCCCTCTCGGAAATCATTGTCCTTATCGTGTCCGAAATTGCGGGAGAAAGTTCCATGAGGTCATTTGAGATAAGGCATACCTGCTCTCCACCGGGCTCTTTCAGCACGAGACAGTGGGTATAGATTTTCTGATGTATTCCATCCGACAGCTTGTTTCGCGCCGCAAAACCAGCGAGGATAGTGTGCTCCTCGGGAGTTGTGGAAATGTCAGCCGAGCGGTAACTCATCTCAAGCGAGGGCTTCCCGCTGCAACTGAAAAGCCCGGTCAGCAGGGCGATACAGAGACAATATCCGATAAGTCTTTTCATCACTGAATGTTGCAAACAGAAAGAATAGAACCTAGTATCCCGGATTCTGGACTATTGTGCCGCCTGCCTTTGAAATCTCATTTGCGGGAATCGGCATCAGGTAATTGGGCCATTCTCCGTCCACCTTGTAGAAATGCTTCTGCGTAGGAGGGACCGTCAGGCAGCAGTCACCATAGTCAACCCAATAGTCCTTGCCGAGCCAGTGGTACTTGATGCACGAGCCGTCAATTTCGACTGCCCCATCCGAATCATCATGTGCAGCTTGGAAAATGTCCTTGCCGTTAGCCTCTATATAGGTGGTTCGTTGTGAGCTATTTGGCCAATAGTAGCAGCTGTGAGTGAGTGCCTCATCATATGGGTGCGCGACCCTGTAGACGGTGTCGACCCCTACTCCGTTGGAATCCTGGAACACCATCGTTCTCATACCGGCAACGGGGATATTCTCATAGAATGGAGCAGTTTTCCACCTGCGCACATCAAAATACCTGAAATACTCGAAAGCGAACTCAACCCTGCGCTCGTTCACCAACCTGTCCCAAAGGGATTCTCCGGATTCAGTAACTGCAGGCATCTGCACATCCTCACGGGCGCGTACCTTATTGATATATTCGCGGCAAAGGGCCTCATTGCCAGTCATATATGCGCACTCGGCATAGTTGAGGTAAATCTCCGCAAGACGGAACCAAGGATATAGCACGCTCCCGGTCTGTGCCTCGGTAATGGGCTCGGTGGGGATATACCACTTCATTAGATTGAGTCCGAGGTGATTGGTCGCATTCCACATGTGCTTGGACTTTGAGGAGAAGTCCGGCTCGGTCTTGCCTTCGGCAAAGTCATCCCTTGTCACACCCTGATAATAGAGGGAGAGGTCCAGGACATTGTCGTGATAGCCGCTGTTGTCGGTATTGGGGTAGTTGCACCAGGGAGAGGCAATCGTCTTGTAGAATCGGGGATCCCTGCCTTCGTAGGGTTTGGTTGGATCATATCCCGAACCTTCTTCGAATATCTTCTTCCCGTTTGCCATCTCATAGTCGATGACCATTGACTGTGAGGGGAAAATTGCATCCCAGCCGTTGAAATATGTCACGCTGTAGAGAAGTTGGGCCTTCTTCGTGGAATTGTCATTGGCATCCGAATTGAGAATGAAATACTTGGCCCATATAATCTCTGGAGAGTCTTCGTCCTTCCAGAAACCATCATAAGTATCGTCTAACTGATATGCTCCATCTACATCTGCCCTGTCAACCATCCGTTTGGACGCATTAAGGGCACGAGTCCATTTGTCCGCACTATACTGCCCGCGAAAGATATTCCCTTCGGGACGTGTCGGATCGTTGAATAGCGGGGATGCTGCTACAAGGGTAATACGGCTTCTGAGAGCCAGGGCGACATCCTTGTTGGCACGCCCTTGCACGGCATTCGCCTTGTCCGGAAGCAAACTCTCGGCCTGATCAAGGTCGGATAGAATGAAGTCTATACAGTCATCAAAAGTATCGCGGGTGGCATTGAAAGTATCCGAAAGCTTGTAAGCTTTGGAGACAATAGGAACTCCCCCATAGCGCTGTACGAGATTTGAGTATGCCCAAGCCCTCAGGAAATAAACTTCGCCCTTGAGCCGGCTGATGTCCTCGGTGGAAATCGAAGTACCGTTCTCATCCACATACTCAAGAAAGTAATTCATCTTGTAGATGAACTCGTAAGTCCTGTTCCAGATATTCAGAATGGTTGTACGGGTGCTGTGGGCAGGGCCTCCTTCACTTTGGTACATAACATTGTCGGGGGTCATCGTTCCCGAAGCAATGTAACGCGTAGAAGTGCCTCCATAGCGGAAATACCCTTCATCAGTGATGCATGACAGATTTCCCTCCTGGAAGGGATCGGGAAGCACAGAGTACAAAGCATTGATATAGCTCTCCGCCAATGCCTCACTGTTGAACACATCCTTTTCGGAAAGTCTGTCAAGTGGCTGCTTGTCAAGCACATCGGTACAGGAGGCAAGGAGCACAAGAGTCGAAAGTATAGCTAATATCTTTTTCATGGTGATTCTAGAATGAAAGTTTGACACCTGCGTTAAAAATCTTCATCTGGGGGTAAGTCTGGTACGACTCGTCAGAAGTCTCAGGGTCGACATTCTTAAGACCGGAGAAGGTCAAAAGGTTGTATCCTGCGATGTAGACTCTCAAAGATGATACTTTTAGTCTCTCAAAGACTGGATTGCGGGGGACGGTATAGCCGAGTTCGACATTTTTGAGACGAAGGAAGGAGGCATCCCTGTAGTAGAACGATGAGCGGTTCACGCCTCCGTTGGAAACATTCGAGCCAAGTCGAGGATAATTGGAAGCCGTGTTGTCTAGAGTCCAAGCCTTTTCCGCGGCTTCTCTCTCTACATTTCCAGAAACCGGATCCATCAGGGGCGCGTAGTAGAATCTGGCTCTCCCCTGCCCTTGAAGCAGCATCGTGAAGTCAAAATTCTTCCACTGCGCTTCCATATTGAGTCCGAACACAATCTCGGGCACTGCCGTCAGGTCACATCTCTTGCGGTCGTAAGAGGTAATCTTCCCATCTCCATCCAAGTCCTTGAAGATGAAGTCTCCGAGGGTCGCACCGGACATCTGGGGATAGTTGTCGAGGTCCTCCTGGGTCTTGTTGATGCCAATTACTTGATAGTAAAGGCCGGCTCCCATCGGATGGCCTGTCCTGTTCATATACTCATGGCCCTCACCCCAGGGAGTCTCGTCCATGTAGTCAATAGTGTTCTTAACATACATGAAGTTACCGGTGACGTGATACCTCAACTGATTCCCTACTACACTGAGATTGTTCTCGTGATTGAGCTGAAGTTCGATACCTCTGTTGCTGACCTTACCGATATTCTCATCTGGCAGATTGTTGGTAAGGCCTGTATAATAAGGGATAGAGGCGTTCAGTGTCATAAGGATATTGGACCGTTTCGTGCTGAATGCTTCGAGTTCCCAGCCGAACAAGCCGTTGTTGATGCTGCCGTCAAGTCCAATATTGACCGTTTTGGCGACTTCCCAGGTGACATTCTCGTTGGGGACGGTTCCCGGAATTATGAAGCTGACGTCTTTGCCTCCAAAACGCATCCTGTAAGAAGACCTGCCGGTGTACAGATAGGTTGTCATGTACTGGAAAGCATCGATGGAATCATTTCCTTGCTCGCCATACGAAGCCCTGAGTTTCAGGTTGGTAAGCCAGGGAAGAGCATCCTTCACGAAGGGTTCTTCCGAGATTCTCCAGCCTGCGGAGACTCCGGGGAAGAATCCCCATTTGTGCCCTGGGGCGAATTTCTCGGAGCCATCGAACCTGCCGATAAACTGCACCATATACTTGCTATTGTAGTCGTAGCCGAATCTGCCGAACCAGCTCTCACGCCCCGTTTCAGCCGCTTGCCCCGTTATTGAGTAATAATCCTTGTCTGCACTTCCGGCATAGAATTCATCCCTCAAATCCGAATCGTATTGATTGATTCCTGCGGTGAAATAGTCTCTGCGGTCACTCGCCCTTTCATAACCAACGAGGCCTGTCAGATGATGGCCGTTAAAAGTCCTGTCATAATTGACGGTGGCGTTGACTGTGGTGTTGTGGTAATTGGTCTGGTACTCGTGGAGCACGGGAGTAGGCCAATACGACATGGTTCTTTCTTCATAGAGTTCGGTAACCTCATCGTAGGACCAATAGTGCCAGTTCTTCTGCCAATTCTTGCGGAAAGTTCCAACGACATCGTAAGCGAGCGTCCCGTTAACCGAGAGTCCCTTGGTGATGGAACTGAGATCCCAGTCGGCGGTAAAGGTAGTATTGACAGTGTTGTATGTAGTGCGGTCGTAACCGGTCAGATCCTGTACGAGGACGACGGGGTTGGTGCCGCCTCTGATGTAGCCGTTGGGATAGTAAGGAGCTCCGGTAGGCTTCAGTCTCGTGGCGATATAGAAAATCCCATAGCTGTCGGAAGGAAAGGCGGAGTAGTTCTTGTGCTGCTGGCGTGCATTGAGTCCAATCCCAAGCTTTAGGGTCTTGGTGACATTGATGTCTATGTTGGAGCGGATGTTGTACTGATTGTAATTGGTGGCACTCTTGTGATAGATACCATCCTGATACTGACCGTTCAACTCCACGAAGTAAGCCACCCTGTCACTTCCTCCCGAGATGGTCACCCCGTAGCGATGCTGGGAGGAAACCTTCTTAATGGTCTCTTCAAACCAGTCTGTATTGGGATAGTTGATAAGGTCGTCCCCATCCTCATAATGCTTCAGCTGTGTCTCATTGTACATGGGAGAGGCTCCCGTGATGGCCAATTCGGCATTGTAGGCATGGGTATAAAGCACGGCATCAGCCATATCCACAAGGCGAGTGGGGGTCTGAAGTCCAAGGTCGTAACTGAAAGTCACTTTGGGAGCCTCTCCGAGCTTCCCTCTCTTGGTGGTCACAAGGATAACACCATTTGCCGAGCGGGAGCCGTAGATGGCACCGGATGCATCTTTCAGGACATTGACACTCTCAATCTCATCTGCTGAAAGCCGGCTGAACTCATCGGAGCGTCCGGGAATCCCATCAATGATGATTAGAGGAGTATTGTCCCCAGTGGTGCTGCGACCTCTGATAAACATCACGGCATCATCCTTTCCCGGCTCTCCAGAGCGGTTATTAATGATAACCCCTGAAAGACGGCCTGCAAGTCCCTGGGACAGGTTGACGGAAGAGTTTTTGGTAAGTTCCCGTCCGGAAGTCTGTGCTACGGAACCGGTGATAGTCAGTTTGCTCTGTGTACCATAGCCCATAACCACAACCTCATCGAGCACCCTGTTGTCGGGCTCGAGTATAAAATCTATTTTGCCTCGCCCGTTTACGCCAGTCTCCTGTTCCTTGAAGCCGAGGAGACTTACGACCAGGACTGCATTGGAAGGGACCTTGATTGAATAGATGCCATAAGCATCGGACATGGCGGTTGCAGAGGAGCTTGTAGTCCCCTTTACATAAACCACTGCCCCGACCTGCGGCTCTCCGTCTTCAGCAGATGTGACCGTGCCTGTGACGGTGATAGTCTTGCCGCCCTGAGCTGACGCGACCGTAGAGCCCAGGATGAGCGCAAAGACAGTAAGGAACTTCCCGATAGTTTTCATATAAAATCAGTATTAGTTGATGTTCGATTTGCGGTTGTCATCACATTATGCTGCAAACATAAGAAAAAATTTCGTTAGTGAAAGCTTTTTAGGCAAAAATTTTTTCGTTTTCCCGATTTTTTTGTTTCGTTCACAACCTAAAACGAAACATTTTCGAAATATGCAGGGGTTAAACGAAACTTTTCGTATCTTGCAGAAAATTTCGTTTGCTACCTGCCATGGCAGGTGGAGGTCTAAAATATATTATGGGAGCAATTTTAGAGAGGAGAAAATACATCCTCGATGCAATCGTAGATCAGGGCTTTGTTAAAGTCTCATCCCTCGCCACCAAGTTCGGCGTCACTCAAACCACAATCCGTAAGGACCTTAATTATCTTGAGAGTCAAGGACTTCTATACAGGGCATACGGCAGTGCCCTCCCGACCGCAGCTCCCATAAAAGATATCAGTCTGGAGACCAAGAAAAGGATCAATTATGAAAAGAAGCAGAAAATCGCCGAGGCCGCCTGCTCCCTGATTGAGCCAAACGACTCAATCATCATTGCTTCAGGGTCCACAATGGCTGTCTTTGCCGATCATATCAAGCCCAAGGACAGGCTCAATGTGGTGACCTCCGCAGTGAACATCTCGGCCAGCCTTGGGGAGACTGACAATGTCACAGTCATGCAGGTAGGCGGCATACTCTATTCCAACACACTCTCTGTCTCTGGAAACGATGCAATAGAGTTTATCCGTAACATCTTCTGCAACAAACTCTTCTTTGGCGGGGACGGGCTGGACCCGCAGTACGGCGTGACCTGCGCGGTGAGGGAGGAGGCGGAACTCACCAAACAGATGATGCAGTCCTCCAAGACTCACATCCTTCTGTGCGATTCCACCAAACTAGGCAGGAAAGGCTTTGCCCGCATCTGCCCAATTGAGGATATCGACATCCTAATCACCGATGATGAACTCCCGGCCGAGGGTAAAGAGCATATTGAAGCGGCTGGCGTTAAGGTAATTATAGCATAGCTGGCACAAGCGGTGCACTTGCCAGCAGAGCTTTGAATGCAGACACTAGGCTGTTCTTTAGCTGATTATAGCATAGCTGGCACTAGCCCCGCACTTGCTTGCAGAGCATTAAGCGATGGCACTTAACTAACATTTAGTTGATTACTGCATAGCTCGCTCAAATATTGCTCTCGTTTACAGAACATTCAGTGTCGGCACTCCGAATGGCTACAGATTTTCGTCCGTAAACTCCACCGCAAGATGGGCGGGCAGGGCACGATTTTCGGGGAACACATGGGAAATCCCGTCAAGGCCGAAATACCTGATGTTTTTCAGGTACCTGCAATACAGAAGTGCGTCTTTTTGAAGGGCTTTGGAATCTTTAAGCCCCTGAATGACAATCACCGGTCCCTTATAGCGCGAGGTCCTGCCGTACACATCCAACTCTCTGGCTCCGTCCGCATACGCCTTGCCAAGCATTTTTCCCTCCCAGAACTTTATGGAATCCGGCATGTCAGGGCCAATGTCGTAACCGAACAATTTTCCTTTGAGGGCCATGGAGTGAATACAGGCAGCTGGAGCCAGCAGGATTAGGCATTTGATTTTGCGCGCACCCTTATCTCCGGCATATACCCCTGCAACGAGTCCGCCCTGGGAGTGTCCGGCAAGGCCTATTCTGTCCTTTTCCACCCAATCGAGTCCCCGAACATAGCTATAAACTCTGTCAAGGTCCTCAATTTCGTTTTGGACCGTCATCTTGGAAAAAGCTCCATCGCTGTTTCCATGCCCGTTGAAGTCGAAGCGCACGGTGGCAACCCCGTGAGAAAGAAGCGAATCCTTTAGAGCCAAGAGCTGGGGCTCATTCTGATGGCCGGTCAGACCATGGCAGATTATGACAAGAGGAGAGGGGCCTTTGTCGGGGCGTTCTATCGTGCAGGCGAGCCTGCCCTGGGAGCCTTCTATATACAGTGAGTCCACACTCGCAAATTCGGCTTCCATGTTTTCGCGGGGAGTCTTGCCAAAAGATACAACGCACCCGATGCCACATAACAGGGCGAGAGCGAAGGTAGCCTTGACAAGCAGGGGCAGAAAGGGGTCGAGCCTTCCGCCGCTATGTGTCCACACTCCGCGAAGATGTTTAATATAAAGGGGCAAAGTGAGCAGGCAAAGCAGGGCAAAATACTTTTTCGAAATCACAATGAAGCAAAGCAGCAGGGCCCAGGCTGTGCAGATAAGTATAGTCTGGTAAATCTTTGCTCTCTTTTCTCCAAGCCTGAGTGCCACTGTCACCCTCGTCCCAGCATCGCTTGACATATCGCGGATATTGTTGATATTCAACACTCCAACGCTAAAAAAACCTATTGCACAGGCGGGGAGGATATTGAGTGGGGCGAGAGTGTGAGTCAGTACAAAGGCAGCACCCAGTACCGATACAAGACCGAAGAATATAAACACGAAAATATCTCCAAGCCCCCTATAGCCATAAGGTTTGTGCCCGAGAGTATAGCGCACGGCTGCAACTGTCGCTGCTGCTCCGAGCAGGATTAGTGCTAATTGTACCCATCCAAGCAGGGTTCCAAAGGAAAACCGGATCATCAGCAGGCCGAAAACACAGCAGAGAATCGCCATCAGGGCGATGAATTTCTTAATCTGTGATATGCTGATTTCTCCGTCTTGAAGGGAGTACCGGATGCCTTCCCGCCCGTCAGAATCAGTGCCGTGAAGGGTATCCCCGAGTTCGTTGGAGAGATTCGAGAGGACCTGAAGACTAATGGTGGTAAGTAACAGGAATAAAATGCATAAGCAGAGGTTCCACCCCATCGGGACTGCATTCTGAATACCGAGGAAAGTACCGAGAACAACTCCCGAAAGTGAGAGAGGGATGGTTCGCAGGCGCATTGATCTGATATACGGATTCATGATTATTAAGTTTCGCGAGTAACTGAATTATTGTTATTGAATGATTTGAGAGCTTTTTCGCCGGGGAGAGACTTATACCCTACATACAACCTGCAGAGTCCGCAGGTATATGCTTTGTGAAGCACTCCCTTATACCCGCATTCCTCCATAATGGATATCCATTGCTTGCGTGGAGGAAAAGCCAGGACAGAAGCAGGCAAATATTTGTATGCCGCCTTGTCTCCTGAAATCGCGCCCCCAATCTTGGGCACAATACCTTTGAAGTATATTTTATACAGGGAGAGGAGAAATCGGTTTTCGGGGACGGAAAGTTCGAGAATTACAAGGGCTCCGCCGGGTTTGAGTACGCGAAGTATTTCCCTTAATGCAGCCTTTCGGTCAGAGAAATTACGGATTCCAAAGGCTATTGTGACCCTGTCGAAGGTATCATCATCAAAAGGGAGACTTTCGGCATCGCATTGCAGAAGCTTTATTTCAACTGCGGCATTATTTTTAGCCTCCTCCAGCGGGGAGTCGGCAAGTCTATACTTTTTGGGGTCTGCCCTGGCTATTTTAGCCTTCATTACGGCAAGCATTCCTTCCGAAAGGTCGATGCCGGTGAGACTTCCGCCTGAAGCCATTCTGCGGGCGATTGCGATGCTATAATCTCCGGTACCGCAGGCCACATCGAGAATTTTCTGCGGCACTGAACTGTCAATCACATACTTGAGACTGCGTCTGCGCCAAGTTTTATCCACTCCGAAGGACATCAGATGATTAAGCCCATCATAATCCCCCGCAATGGAGTTAAACATCTCCCTCACTTTGCTCTTATTCGGCATACTCTCCAAAAATGTTGTGTACTCACATGTGTAATGTTTCTTCCCCGCACGGGAAATCATCCTCTGCTCTCTTCGCACCTCACGGATTGCCGGCAAAGATAAATCTTTTTGGGAAATACGGAAAATATCATTACTTTTGCAATCCTTGGTAAGGAGAAAAGAATAAATATGCTTCAGATTTGGATAAGATGATACAGGTTATTCTTTGACATTTACCGACATGGTGCGATTAGTTCAGTTGGTAGAGCACCAGATTGTGGATCTGGGGGTCGTGGGTTCAAGCCCCACATCGCACCCAACAAGACCGAGACAATGATTGTCCCGGTCTTTTTTCCTTACTCAAGTTCCGCATGTGACAAGGTTATTTCAAAGATTTGCGCGCAAATGCGAACCCGAGTTACTTATTAAATCCCTTTTCTTCAAGGAATTCCCAAATGCGATTGAGACAGGTATAGCTGCCCGTTCCTGGAGATGCCTTCATATGGAAACAGTGATAACGGGTTGCGAGAGTATGAAGCTCGGATTGGACACCCATGGCTCGCATCTTCTGCCACACGGCCACAGAGCCCATCGGAGAGTATCCATCATAATCACCATGCACAAAAAGCATTGGAGCAGTGTCAATGTCGAAAGAAAACTCCGGAGCAAGGGTAAGCTTTTCGCTATTGCCTCCTTCAGTATTCTCTCCATCAAAGCCATCTGACAGTACATAGGCCGGATAAATTCCTATTCCCCATTGGACATTACATGGAAGTTTATCTATCTCATCTATAGGCAGGTAACTTTGGTGCTTGGAAGATGTCACGCCCATCAGTGTCAGATGTCCTCCAGCCGAGGAGCCCATGATGCCGATTCTATTCGGGTCAAGTCCCCTCGCCTCTGCTTCACTACGCACTACGCGAATTGCCCTTTGGAGGTCCTCCCATGCAGTAGTGTGCTTTGAAAGTCCTTCCGGACGAGGTGTGCGGTACTTCAGCGTTACAACGGTCATTCCTAAAGAATTCAGATAACGGCGGGCGGGGGCTACTTCGAAATCATCGGGATTATTTCTTTCGTAGGCTCCTCCGGAATAGATGATTTGTATCGACTTTGTTTTGAGATTTGCCGGAATATGCCATTCAATGTAGGGAGTGCATTGCTGCGCCTGCACATCCGGCATTTTCCCCTCCGGCCAGATGTTTTCCTTTACATACTCCACCCTGTCCTTGTCAGTATTATACCTATCCATAATCGGAACTTCAGGCTCGAGAGTACCGATGTATCCCATTTGGAGCATAAATTCTACCGCTCTGTCGAAGCCAAAGGCACCGTGCCCTTTGTCGGGATAAAGGTGAAGTTCTGCAGGGATGCCCATTTTGCGAAGCCTTCGGTAGACTTCCACGGAACCATTGGGAGAATAGGGGTCAAGCCCTCCATGGTGAAGGCTCATCGGACAGGTCTTGGCATCGAACTTAAAAACAGGGCTGAGAGTGACATCGGTACCATACCCATCTCTTATGGAAGGAGTTCCGCTCTCACCATCGGTGGTGGCATAAGCAGGGGCATCCACTATCGCCCAATTGATGTGACAGGGAAGGGTATCAATGGCATCTGTTGGCTCGTATGCTTGCGTAAGCGAATTCGTTGCGAGAAGAAGGGCAAGATGAGAGCCGGCCGACATGGAGATGGCTCCTATTTTTTCCGGATCGAAGCCTCTTTTTGCCGCTTCACTTCTAACTACCCTGACGGCTCTCTGTCCATCCTCCCATGCACTTTGGAAGATGGGCAGGCCAACAGGGCGTGGAGTCCGATATACAAAGTTGACGCATTGTATTCCAAGGGCAGTAAGCCTTTTCCGCCAAGAGTCAACAAGTTCTACATCACAGCAATTTATGTACGATCCTCCCGATATCAGTATCATACAAGCCCCATTCCCTTTTGCAGGGGCTGGATACCATTCTATATACGGGATGCGGTGCCTGGTGGAATCGAAGCCCGGGGAAAGGGTTTCATCGGTCATCGCCGCTATTTGATTGCTTTGAGCATCAGGCATTTTGCCCTCATGCCAAAGATATTCGCGCTCCTTCCCTTGCAGTGTTTCCGTTGGGTGCTGTCCCGCCGCTTGCTGAACCGCGGGTCCTTTATGGTCAGAGCCCAATGCGTCTTGCAAAACCGCGGTCTCTTCATGGCTGGAGCTCAATGCCTCCGTCGGGCAACCTCCAAACCTGATTGGAGAACTATTGATCCCTTGCAAGCTTATGGTGCATAGTAGAGCCAAAGCAGTAAGTAGCATTCTTTGCATATCAGTAGAATTTAGACCTATTTACAAATATACGCGAAATGTCGTATGAACACAGTCTCCCTTTGGGTAAAATTTGCCTGTATTTAGGGCCTAAGCATCCGAGGAAGTGCGTGGCAGCAGGAGTTGCTGCGGCCGTTTCCTGATTTAGCGGATTCAGTTATTGCTCACAGGCGCAAGGTCAAGACACAGACACATTACGCTGAAGCGGTTGCTTACTTTACCTTTTTAAAGGTGTAAATCATCTGCCCGTGCACAAGTCCGTTTTCGTCTGACAGTTTTTCATCTCCTCCGGGAAAAGTGCAGGTGACAATCATATCATATTTTGTATTATCATATATCCATAACTGGTTTTCTGTGGGAGCGGAAATCGAATCTATCTGTCTTAAATAGAAGCAATCCGGGACGAATTGCGGATTACCCCATTCAGCGTGCCATGTGGCATCCTTTTCAATGCCGTAATATATTATAGCAGACTTGCGTGTAGAAAGATCTGTTACACAGGCGGGTACAACGGTTGAATAATGAAGGGTCCTATCATCTATCTGTTCGACAGTACCCTTTATCCATGATTGTACAAAACCCGGCATTCCGCTCATTTCTTTTAGTGGAAACCATGTTACATTCCCATCTCTGTTGATATCGACAGTACTTCCAAGCCAATTAGCATAATCAAGGCGGTACTCGCCGACATACTCACTTAAATCTATATCGGAAGAATCTTCTTTCTCTTTGCACGAGGATATGGTTAACAATAATAAAAGCATTAGCATCAGGCTCAATGCATGTGCTCTGACACTATTCATACTTCGGCATTACTAACATATATACAAAACCTGTATCAATTTCTTGGACACGATACCCGCTGACCGCGTTAACTCTGGATTGTGAAAGAATAACTGGGTTAACATAATACAGAAAATCCGTACCAAGATCGTCACTTCCTGTTTTCTCTTTAACAATTACAGTCTGCGTTGTTTGGTCGGAATTGCTTTGTCCATAACCGACCTTGATTTTTCCATGTGCCTTGGCATTACCCATCGGCATATCAGCAGCAATTTCGCCCTCAGTAGTGAAATTAGTTGTAAATGAATTTGTTATTGAAATACTGGTTTCTATTTCTCCCTCATTGTCATACTCAGAAACATTGATGTTCATTACTGTAGACTGTGAACTGATATCCCATTTCGGTAATTGTATATTTGCGTTTACCCATTTGGGGACAAAGCACTGCCTGTCAACTGTATATACCCATTTCCGGCTGCTGAACCATGTCTTATGCCTGAAATCCACTTGCACTTTTGAAAGCTGGAATGCCTCATTGAATGAAACGGATTTGTATTTGGGTATTACGGATGATGTCCCGTCAGCGTTCCCTATACAGATTCGGAAATACAGTTCAAGATTTCCCTCATAATAGAATTTCTTGATGAGAGTCGCGTCATCCACATTGACATAACGGGTGTACGAAACAAGATTATCCTTGAAATCATCCCCATCAAACAGGAACTCGCTGTCTAATTTGCCCAAACGGAATTTTGTGATATATTCGGTCATATGCACATTCAGCTTGCCTGCTGTGATATCATTGGTCATGCCATAATAAATATAATCCCGATGATATGCTTCCGGATTGTTCTTGAACAGATTATATGCAGCGATGCATGAGCTCAGTGGCTGGGACGAAGTTGGAGTAGTCTTCCGTTGGAACCGTCCGATTATAATATTCATAATCTGCCTTTGTCTGAATGTGTTGTACCCCATCAAATTCCGAGTCGATGAACTCATATACAAGGTCACCGGATTTTGTGGCAGTGCTTACCTTCATTCTGTCATTGTTGTTGACAATTACAATCGGGAACTGCGAAAGCTGTCCGTACTCCAACAAATATTCCTTCTCTCCGTTGTTGTAGAGCTGAAGGCCGGAATCTTGGTTGTCAACAGCAACGGACACATCACAGTCTGAAACATCCCATGAATCCGCACAGAATCCACTAGCCCACGACCAGTCAGGAATCAGAATGTTCAAAAGTGGCCTCTCCGATTCGATTCTCTCGAGTACATCCGCCTTATCATTGTCTTTCAAAATATTTCTGAAAGTCCTCGAGCCATCAACTGCTTTGTCTTTCACAATGGGGAAGAAGACATCATAGTCCATGTCGAACTGCCTGCTTGCCTCGTCCCTGACAAAGGTCCGCATTTCTTCGGAAGAATAGAGAGCCTTGGAGAGAATGATTGCGAACTCCTCTTGCGCATTAAATGGGTAATCTGTTTTAGACTCCTGTTCAGTCGGCGAAACATCTTTGCTGCAAGCGGCAAGGCACAATACAACACCTGTAGTTGCGGCAAAATTGTTTAGTTTTAATCTCATATCTACTATATATTAATAGTACTGATACAAAAGTAAGATTAATTTTTAATTAATAAATGCGTCACTACCATTCAGCTTTCCATAGCGCACATGCTGTCCTTTCACTCCGATGCCCACTGAAACGGGCATCCTTCCGGATTTGTATTCGTAAAGGTAATCTGGTTCATCGTTGCCAAACTCATCGCCCATGCTCATCATCAGGTATTCTGTCCGGAATTCTAACGCATTTTTCTGAAATCAACTTCCCCGACAAAGCCTTTCCTTTCCCTCCTGTGTCCACTGCCTTAGACGGGTAAGCAGGCAGACGCCGCAATTACCTTTCGCGGCCCGCACAGGGACAAAAAGCTCCCGTTTTGCCAACGGATTAGGGCGCTGGAGGGCATTCCGTCAGTAAACTGCCCGTTTTACTAACCGGAAACAATGTCCGCAAGCAGGTGCGGAGCTCTGAGGAGCATTTTCCATGGGAAAGCCTATGCGGTGGCCGCTCCGAAGAACCCGCAACTGCGAAGCCGGTTCCGCGAGAATAATTCCGTCAGTAAACTGCCCGTTTTACTAACGGAACGGTGTTGCGAAGGGCGTTTGGTCAGTAAACTGCCCGTTTTGCCAACGGATTGGGTCGCCGGAGAGCATTCCGTCA
>CAZSMO010000009.1:0-71002 GCA_964608175.1 uncultured Muribaculaceae bacterium
GATTATAACCCTTTCCCTTGTTTGTGGTACCCCGTAGTCATTGGCACGAAGAACTTGCTTTCTTACTGTATATCCGTCTCCGGCATTGGTAAACTCTTCTTCAATGGTCTCAATCACCTCCCCTTTCTGCATAGAAAGCAGCCCTTTGACATTCTCCATAACGAACGCTTTGGGCGAGTACCAGTCTATGAATTTGACAAATTGATAAAACAGTTTGTTTCTAGGGTCATCTTTGATTTTATTGCGACGTTTGTTAGCAAGGCTGAATCCCTGGCATGGAGGTCCCCCGATAATAACATCGGGGACGCGCCCATCAAGAATGGTGTCAATCTCTTCTTTGTTTACCTCGGTTATGTCTTTTCTTAAAAATGGAATAAGCGGAAAATTGCGAATAAATGTTTTCTCGCAGTTCTCATCGATATCAGAGGCAAGAAGTGATGTGAATCCTGCCATCTTAAAACCGAGACTTAATCCACCGCAGCCCGAAAACAAATCTATCGTGTACATCTTACGTGCATTCAACCTACAAAATCCAAATTTAACGATAATTTTTTACTTGACAAGTATGCTTACCGCTATTAAAAAAGCGGCAATCACAGCCGGATAGATATCCATATAAGATGAGGCAACTTTTTTGAAATTTACTTTAATCAATTGCCAACGCGTAGAAACGAATGTAATTCTCTACTGCTTTTTCCATGTCGCGGTAGAGGATGTGCTCGTCGTCGCGGTGGGCGCAGAGGATGGAGCCCGGGCCGCAGATGATCTTGTGCTCAAATCCGCTGAGGTGCGGGGCATCGCTTCCGAAAGCAACGGGACGGCCCTTAAACCTTTCTGGCACATAGTATTCGCGTGGTTCATCGCCTCCAAGTGCCTTAACCTCGATATTAGTGCGCGGCCTGCTCATCCACTTCTGTACCAGGGCATCCGAAGCGAAAGTCGTGCGGAAATAGAGCTCGCAGGTAAGCAGGGGACTGAGAATATTGCGGGGGTTGTCGCTGCGAAGCCGGCCGACATTCCAGGTCGTATCTCCAAGGAGTTTGTCATGAGGGAATTCAGCCTCAACTTCGAGCTCTATCATGAAGTCCGTAAACATCTCCACGGCACTTCTCCCGTGCTCGGGATACCCGCTATGGAAAGCCTCGCCTCTGAAAGTGAGTTCGTAGGACTTGGTGCCCTTTGCCGCACTTACGGGAATGTTGTCGGTAGGCTCACCAATAACGAGAAGAGGAATAGTGCTTGTCCCCGGCAACCAATCGCGCCTGTATGCCTTGGCTCCGTGCGAGCCGGTCTCCTCCCCACTTACAAGCAGCAGGGCAAAGCCGCTCTTCCCTCTGCGCTCCAATTCCTTGCAGGCTGCGTACATGCAAATCCACTGTCCCTTGGCATCGCAAGTGCCTCTGCCCCAGACGCCTCCGGGTGTGAAAGTCGGGGGAATGTATGGAGGAACGGTGTCAAGATGGGAGCAGAATACCACTCTGGGCTCTCCCCAGCTGAAAAGCAAATCGAGAGTCCCGTCTCCGACTTCAAAGCTCTCCACCCTCGGAGCCTCGAGCCGGGTAAGAAGAAACTCCGCCAAGTCCCTTTCGTGTCCGGAGGTGGAATCTATCTCCAGACACTCTTTGAAAAGTTTAAGGTCAATCATTTGAGTATGTCGTTGAGTACACTCGAGGCCGCCATCTTCGCTCCCTCTCCTGCCCCCTTGATAATCAGGGGAGTTGGGTGAAATTCACTTCTGATACAGACCATGTTGTCCGTCCCGCTCACTTCGTATGCCGGATCACCGGGGGCTGTCTGCTGCAATTTTATGGAAGCCCTGTATCCTTTGGGGGCAGCCGAATCTTTAACAATTGAGGCGACAAAACGTTGCCCGGGCTGAACTCTGTTTCCGTCGACCGGCTCCACCTCCACATCTTCCGCTTCCAGTGGGATTCCCGCTTCCCTCCCGAGAATCAGAAGCTTACGAAGAGCATCGAGGCCTTTGAGGTCAGCCGAAGGGTCTTTCTCGGTAAGCCCGGCCCGACGAGCCATCTCGAGAGCCTCTGCAAAGGGAAGTCCGCTTGAAAGAATATAATTGAGGGTGCAGCTCACCACGGCCTCGATAGAGATAATCCTATCCGCACTATTGGCGCTCATATTGATGGAATCCAGGATTGGAAGTGCAGTCCCTACGGTCGTCTCGTAACGCAGGAAACAGCCGTGTTCCCGTGCAGCCCTTTTCATAGCTGCGTATTCGGAGTAGGGGACCGATAGCGCCCTGCGGTTGGAAGAGACTATGTTGGCCCCGCTTTCGAGCACGGGAATATACCATTTGTGTATGGTCTCACTGTCGGTGCAGTCCACAAAGACCCTTTTGCCTTCGCTATCGCCCAGCAGTTTTCTGAAGAAGTCTTCATCCTCGCTTTCGTGCAGGGAAATCAGCACTACGCGTACATCTTTTCCCGTCTTGTCAAGAATGTCGAGCAAAGCACTCCCCACCTTGCCTTCCCCTGCGAGGTAGATTTTGATGTCGGAATCCTGCTCAAAGCAGTGTCTGTGGCAGATTCTTAACGCTTCAAGCCTTTCTTCAGGCCTTACTTCGATATCGAGGTGATCATCCCCTTCGATGTTTGCCGACAGGGGAGTGACTCCCGAACGGATCAGTCTGGAGACGACTTCTTCTGTATCCTCCTCCCTGATTCGTCCGTCGGCAACTATGCAGAGTTCCCCGCTTCGGGATGCAATTCCTATCCATCTCCCGCGGCCTTTCTTCGGAGCGGGGCCGATTAGAGAGCCCTCGAGAGCAGGATGAAAGGTATCTTTAATCAATATCGGGATGTTCTTCTCCCTTGCCGGCTCTACCGTAGGGGCGTACAAAACCTTTGCCCCATGTTTTGCAAGAGTAAAGGCTGTTTCGTAGCTTAAGAATGGGATAGTATGCGCCTCTGGGACATCCTTGGGATTGGTTGTCATAATTCCTGGTACATCGGTGCAGATTATAAGCTGCGAGGCATCAAGGGCCGCTGCATAGATGGCGGCACTGTAGTCCGACCCTCCCCTACCGAGGGTGCAGACTTCGCCCCTTTCGTTGGAAGCAATAAAGCCCGGTGCCACAAAAACCCTCGGAAATTTCCCGACTGCATCCCTTATTCGCAGAACCGTTTTCACTTTGTCTACCTTCCCGTCCTCCATGACAATAAGCTTCCGGGAGTCAAGCCAGATGCATCCCGGACCTCCTTCGCATTGAAGTTTGTACGCGACGATATTTGAAGAGAACAATTCTCCGTAACTCTCGGGACAAGGCGAGGAAAGCATCTCATAAAACAGCGCATCGAACTCCTCCTCGGCGCGGGCCATCTCTTTTCCGCTGAAAAGCCGGCGGATTATGGCAAAATGCCTGAGCCGTACTTCATTCAGAGTATCTCCAACCTTCTTCGTGCGTCCATATTCGAGCAAGGCATCGGTGCAGCCGCTGATTGCGGAGCACACTACCAGCACACTGTCATCTTTCCTAGCCTCCTGTACTATGTCCAATACGGCAGACATCGCCGTGGCAGAGGCAAGCGATGTTCCTCCAAACTTCAGTACTTTCATCCTTAACTCATGTTTCGCAAGCTGCAAACTTAACTTACTAACTCAAGTTTCGCATGTAATAAGGAAAGATTTGTATGCACATGCGAAACATAAATTACCAATCGAAGATTCTCTCTTGCTTGCGAAATGTAAATCATCTGTAATCCTCGTAATCCGGCATGGCCAGCTCCGAAAGGAAACTCTTGACCTTGTCGTCGTCCCTTGGGCAAATCATCAGCACATCATCTGTGTCGACCACAATCATATTTTCCAAACCCCGCAGGGCAATCAGTTTCCCCTCCTCCTGGCAATAGACTATATTGTCCCTGTCCTCCATGAAAAGGTGCTTGCCGGAGATATTGGTGACATTGCCATTCCCATCCGGCCGTCCGAGATTGTCATAGAGAGCTTCCCAGGTTCCGATGTCCGACCAGTGGAACCTGGCCGGTATCACTTCTGCCCTTTCGGTTTTCTCCATTACGGCATAATCAATCGAAATGCGGGGACAGTCGGTATAAATCCTGTCTATATCATCGCTCTCTTTCCATAGGGAAGTAATCTCGGGGGCATAACGCTCCAATTCCTGCAGAATCACCTTTGTCTTCCAGATGAATATCCCGGAGTTCCACAGGAATTCTCCACTCTGCAGGAACACTTCCGCAATCTCTTTAGGGGGCTTCTCTGTGAAGGTCTTGACGTCCACCGGCTTGCCACTGCATATCATATCCTTCCCGCCGCTGACCTGTATATAGCCGAAAGAAGTGTCAGGACGGGTGGGCATAATGCCGAGCGTGATGAGTTCGTCGTGGGTAGAAGCATAGTCGAGGGCAGTGCTCAGGGTTGCGCTGAATTCTTCGAGATTGTCAATGCTGTGGTCGGACGGGCAGGCCACCATCACGGATTCGGAATCCCGCATAAGGATCTCCTTTGCTGCATAGGTGATGCTTGGAGCGGTGTTGCGATTGTAGAGTTCGAGCAGGATATTGCCTTGAGGCAATTCCGGAAGTTGGGCTCTGACGATATGTTCGTATTCCTTGAGGGTTACTACGAGGATGTTCTCCGCCGGAATAACGGTTTTAACTCTGTCGTAGGCTTTTCGCAGAAAGGATTCCCCGTCATGGTCGAAGTCGAGGAACTGTTTTGGCATGGCCTTACGGCTTATTGGCCAAAACCTTGTGCCAAGTCCTCCTGCCAATATGGCGCAGTAATAGTGTTTGTTATAAGACATATGTGGGTATGTAAGCTTGAGGGTAATATTCAATTTCCGTTCCTGAATCGGAGAATACTACCGTGATTATATCAAAACAGATTTCGACGGGAAGGCCGAGTAATTTTGAATTTTGGTGAATATAGTATTGGGCAGCTGAGGCGATACGCTTCTGTTTCAATCGGTTTACGCTTAACTGCGGAGCTGCTGCAACAGGCTCCCGACGGCTTTTGACCTCTACGATGTGCACTTTGTTGCCCTCACTGAGGCTTATGATATCAATTTCCAGGTGTGAATGTCGCCAATTGCGTTCGAGTATCACATGCCCCTGCTTTTCAAGCCATTCACAGGCTTGCTGCTCTCCCATTCTGCCGGTCTTCGCGTTCTCCATGAGCCTAACTGAATGTGACTACACTCACTCCGCTTCCTCCATAACGAATGTCCTCATCGGAGACGGAACTGACCCCCTGCATTGTCCTGACATACTTTTGAATCTCATCGTGGAGCACGCCGGTACCCTTGCCATGGATAATCCGCACCGATGGCACCCCCAGCATATAGGCATCATCGATGTAGCGGCCTACGATGTCAATAGCGTCCTGGAGCCTTTCTCCCCTTATGTCCAGTTCAGGGGAGAAGTTGAGCTTGCGGGTGTTGAGCCCCGGGTCACGTTTCTGATAGTTTTTGGGCCCCAGTGTGCGGGTTGCATCCTTGTATTCGTTAGCGGAAATCCGTTCGAGCCTGTTTGCAGAGAGGTGGGCTGTGATGTTGCCAATCTCCACTGAAATGGTCTTCCCTGATACACTTGTGACTATGCCGGCCATTCCGTTGGATTTGACCCTGACTTTCTCCCCGATTTTGAGCGGGGCGCTTCGGAATGCTTCTTCCCGTTTCTGCTCATCGGTTTTTTGCGAAGGGGCTTTCATAGAGTGCGAGTCAAGTTTGCGGAGTTTTCGCTCTATGTAGTCATCGTGAGACTTCTGCTGCTTGGTCTTGCGCTCTTCGAGAGCCTGCACAAAGCCCTGCAATTCGCCACGGGCTTCTTTGGTTTTAGCCTTATCGGCTTCACTTTCACGAATCTCCCGAATTGTCTTTTCGACCTGGCTTCGAGCTCCCGCTATTATTTCCTCGGCCTGTCTGTTAGCATCATCGATTATTGCCTTGCGCTGTTTCTGCAAATCCTCCAGCTCCCCTCTGTAGCGTTCGGTCAGATTCTCCAATGAGCCCTCCGTAGTCTTGACCTTACGGATTTTCTCATCGAGAACGCGTCTCCCCTTGACTATTCTGCGGAGATTCCGCTCAATATCCACGAACTCTTCCCCTGCTCTCTGTTCAGCATCCTTGACGAGCGGCTCGGGGAGCTGCATTTTGCGGGCGAGTTCAAAAGCGAAAGAATTTCCCGGCATCCCTATCTGCAATTGAAATAGGGGAGTGATGGCTGAAGTGTCGTAGAGCATTGCCCCGTTGATGGCGTGGGTGTTCTCTCCGGACGCGTAGAGCTTGATGTTGGTGTAGTGGGTGGTGATAACTCCGTAAGTCCCTTTGCGGTCGAATTCGGCGAGCAGTGCTTCTGCAATTGCTCCACCGGCAGCCGGTTCAGTCCCTGACCCGAATTCATCGATAAGCAGCAGGGTTTTGTCGTTGCAGCTGCGAACCATGGCGTTCATGTCCGCGAGGAAGGACGAGTAGGTGCTGAGGTCATTTTCTATCGACTGGTCGTCCCCGATGCTGACCATGATTTTGTCGAAAACTGGCAGTTCCGAAGTCTCCGAAGTGGGTATCGGCATTCCCCATTGAAACATGTATTGCAGCAGGCCTACTGTCTTGAGACAGACTGACTTCCCTCCGGCATTGGGACCGGAAATCACAAGCAGCCTCTTCTCGGGAGTGAGAGTTATTGTCAGCGGGCTTATCGGCTTATTCTCCTTTTTCAAAGAAATTTCCAGCAGAGGATGGCGGGCTTTGCGCAGGTCGAGTCTGCCGTCTTGAGAGACGACGGGTACGCCTGCAATGAAGTCCAGGGCGGTCTGGGATTTAGCCATCAGGAAGTCCATTTCTCCGAGGATGGTGGAAGTCTCAATGAGCTGAGGCACGTAGGGCCTTAGGAATACACTGAAATCGTAAAGAATATGCGAGATTTCCCTGGCTTCCTCGAAATGAAGTTCGCTGATTTCGTTTTCGAGCTCTATGATTTCGGAAGGCTCCACGAAAGTGGTTCTGCCTGAAGCGGAAAGGTCGTATACAAAGCCCTGAATCCTGCGTTTGGCAGAGGTGCTGACCGGAATGAGAAATTTGCCATCCCGCACCGAGACTGTCGCGTTCTCGTCGACAATTCCTTCCTGCTTTGCCTGTTCGAGGATGGCCCCGGCCTTCTTGGATATGGTATTCTCCCTGGCCTTAAGGCTCTGCCGTATTTTGAGTAATTCCTCTGAGGCAGAATCTTTTATCTCCCCGTACTTGTCGAGGATTCCTTCGACCCTTTTGCGGACTTCGGGAAAGGAGGCCATTTGCAGGCTCAACTTTTTGAGCTCCGGATATACCCCGTCTTTGATTGAAAGGAAGAAGGCACTGGTACGGCGGGAAAGTTCCAGGAGGGAGCCTAATTTTCCTAAAGACAGTTTGTCGATGCTGTAGCCCTCCTTTTGCAGAGGCCGGAGAAAGGGCAGAGAGTCAATATAGCCGGTGGTGGGGAAGTTGTCCTCAAACATCAGAATCAGCCGCATCTCATCCGTGAGGGCGAGGCGGTGCCGAATCTCCTTCGCATCGGTGCTGAGCTCCTCCTCTTCCACCCGCTTGGCTGCGTATTCGGTCTGGCATTTTCGGGAAATAATCTCCCGTACCTTGTCAAACCCGAGCTTCGCTTCTGTCTTATAATCAGTCATCTCCTTTCGTCTGTCAATTGTCTTTGCCCGACTTGTCAGTCATCTTTATCGCTTTTGGCCTTGCGCCCGTTCCTTTCTGTCTGAAAGTCACTTCGTGCATGGGACTTCTTCTTTCGCGGCGCCTCATTGTCCTCCGTAGCTGCGCTGCTGTTTTGCACCCCATTCGCGTCTGAAAGCAGAAGCTTCAGAGTGTTGGCGTTACGCACATTGGTCATTTCCCCGTCCTTGACATAGGAGACTTCCCCCGTCTGCTCACTGACCACTACCACCCGAGCATCGGTTTGCTCCGATATCCCTATCGCGGCCTTGTGCCTCATCCCATAGCGAGGGGGGATGTCTTCCCGTTCGGACATCGGGAGGGTGCAACGGGCCGCTACAATGCGGTCTCCGCTGATTATCATAGCCCCATCGTGGAGGGGAGAGTTTTTGAAAAAAATGTTCTCAATCAGAGGCTTCCGGATGTTTGCATCGATTCTGTCTCCGGTTGAGATGATATCGTCCAAATTGTCTTTGTCGGTGATTACAATCAGGGCTCCGACCTTGCCTTCGCCCATCTCGAAGCAGGCGGCTGCGATTTCATCAACGGCACTCGCTCTGAGTTTCGAGCTTCCCCTGCCGAGTAATTTGCCAAGCCAGCTGTTCTTGTCTGTCGAAAGGGTTCGCCGCCCGAGATTATTGAGGAAGTGTCGGATTTCCGGCTGAAAAATGACGATGAGCGCTACGGCTCCGACATCAATTACTGTCCCCAGTAGCGCTGACATCATCCTCATATTGAGGGCATCCACTATCACTCGTAAAATGAGCAGTGCAACGATGGCTAAGAAAATGTTCATCGCTGCTGTCCCCTTAAGCCAGGTAAAAAGCAGGTAGATGATTCCGGCCACCATTAGGATGTCCAATAAATCGATGAGGGTTATGTGTAGAAAACCTATGTCCAGCAGAAGATTGTGCATGACGCAAATTTAAGCAAGATTAAGCAAACTTCCATATTATTTGAAACTGCAGCTTTGCAGAAAAATTTGGAGAGTAATGTAAAAAAACCTACCTTTGTAGTCCTTTTCGGGTGCCGCTTCGGCCGAGGAGGCTTTGCAGAAGTGTCTCGGAAGGGTTATGAGGGTTTAGCTCAGTTGGTTTAGAGCGCTTGCTTGACAGGCAAGAGGTCGGCAGTTCAAATCTGCCAATCCTCACTTTCCTCACCTCCCCACAGCCAGTGGGGAGGTTTTTTGTCCATGTCAGGCCCAAAGACAGCTTCATGTTCAATCGGTCTTGTCAGAGGGAGAATGGCAGTGCGTTGATTCTCGCCTGGATGGAGCTGATCCTATCAATTAGTTTGTCGAAGGGGAGAGTTTCTCCATAGATAAACTGCTCGGACATCATCCGGTAATCTTCTTCCCAGAGAGGGAGAAGCTCCTTCGGGGGAATGATTCTGATATTTGACGGAGTATGTCCGGAATAGTCAATCCCTCTCATAGCACTAAAGACTCTTCGATGCTCTACCAAAGACCGATATAATTCCTCATCTGCAAGGGCTTTGTCAGCATAACCCGCATCATCCAGCTTTTGCAGGTCATAGAGATGGCGGCTCATCCTTTTGTAGCGCGGGTAGTTCTTCTGAAACTCTTCGTGCAGCAGGAATACCTTCTCCAAAAAAGTCCTTGTCGGAACTACGGTCGGGACAACAGTCACGGGGAAGTCAATCATCGGAGACAGTTGGGCGACTATAGGCTGAATACTCCTGAACTCTCGCGGCTCCCGTGGACTACGGCTACTGAATTCGACCTTTACATAGCCTTTGATGTACTCATCTTCGGGCAGAAGGCTGCGATAAGGAATCAGCAGGACGGAAGGATCCGCATCGGAGTCCCTGCGGTTTTTGAATTTGACTTCACTTTGCCAGGCGCCATAGACAAACAGAGTGGAAGCAAGTTCATCAAGTACTTCATCGTGAATGTATGCCCTTGTCAGCTTGCGGATTCGGTCCCTTTGGGAGCGGGTATCCCCAGTTAGACCAAAGAAAGACTTGTCGAAGGATATGTCGACATCCTCCGAAAAACGCTCTGTAACTCCCCACGCCTTGCTGAGCGAAGTCCCGCCCTTGAATGTAAGGGCCGGTGCGCAGCGAAGGGAGAAGATGGATTTGATGACATGGCTCACCCACCAGTCCTTCTCTACGGCCTTAGGGCTGAGTCTATACTTGTCTTTGACTTTGTTGAAGAGCTTCAGCTTCTCTTCGTCCGACACATTCCAAAAATCAATTAACTGAGTTTTCATAAAATTTGAGTATAAGGTTGCGAATCCATGTAGGAGTGTCCCTGACATCCTCTCTGATTGAGGAATAAGGAATCTGTGAGTATATATCTTTCATGCGGTCAAAATCGAACTCCCAGAGGCGGTCTTCTCCTATATTATTCAGAGCAATAACCGTGAGCATTACGACTTTAGACTTGTAGGTAAATACCCTTGGACTGACATGGTACATAACTATCGGCTTGGCTCCTTCGCAGTAATAAATCTTTCGCGAGGGTCCATCGGTTGAATACACAGGATTCATTACGACCTGGTCCGACAGGCCAAGGGCGTTCTGAGCTTCCCCTGATGAGGGTCCGGTCTTAATCCCATCCCGCTTCTTGATGGCTTCCAAAACTGCATCAGAACTTGCAGGAATAACGCCAAGTCCCCACATGGTGTCTAATGTCGGCCTGCAATAAATCCCCCTATACATTCGCATTAGAACGTCCTGTGCTACAAGTCTTTGCAAGGCTTTGGACACAGCCTTTGCGGACCCGCAATCAAAGAAATCCGAAGGGAAATACACCTTCCCCTCGCCTCCTGCGATGACGATGTCTCTAATTTTCTTCTCTGTACTTTCCATAATTGGCTCACACTTTTGTCGCAAATTTAGGCTAAACTTGCGACAAAAACAAACTTCTCTACACTGAATAATGCCTCATTTTGCAGAAATGCCTTAACTTTGCCCTCACAATGAGTGAACTGGACTACATCGGTCTTTCTACCATTTTCGCGAAGTACTACAAGAGGCTGACACTCTACTGTGTCGGTTACCTCGGCTCGTACATGGAGGCTGAAGACACAGTTCAGGACTGTTTCGTGCGACTCTGGGAGAAACGCAACTCCTTAAACGCGGTTTCCGTGGAAGCCCTGCTCTTTACAATGGTCCGCAATTCCTGCCTCAATGCGCTGAAACACAAGGCGATAGTCGCGAAGTTCCAAATCACCCCCCCCATATGGCTCAAAGGCTTTGGAAGAGTCAGTCGAGACAGTGTACAGTGCCGACTTTCTCGGAGTAACGCAGCACGAGACTCTCTATGAAGAACTCAGGGCGGCAATGGAAGTCGAAATTGCAAAACTTCCCGCCAGATGCAGGGAGGTGTTTCTTCTCAGCAGGAAGGACGGACTCAGTAATAGGGAAATCGCTTCCCGCCTTGGAATCTCCGAGCCCGCTGTGCATAAGAATATCGACAGGGCACTTCGCATACTTTCTGCAAAATTTCGCAAAAACAGGGGTTAAGTTTTAGGCGTTTGGTTGTTTTATTGTCGAAGATATTTTGACAATGAAAATGAGCAGCCACATCACAGACCTTGCCTCTAAATATGTAACTGGTTCTGCATCAAAAGATGAGATGCGGGAGCTCTCAATGATCCTCTCTAAAGGCGGAGACGAGAAGGCCGAATTTGAGCTGGAAGTCCGCAGATTTCAGGCGAATCAGACCATGGATGCGGGGATGAGACAAGCCTTCTCCGGTGTGACCGATAAAATTCGCACAAAACAGAGGAAACGCAACTTCCGCAGGATTGCCGCAGGAAGTGCAACAGTATGTGCTCTTGCCGCAGCCTTGGTGCTTGTGAGGCCCCAGCCCCGACAAGTCGTCCCCGAAGTGCATTATTCTACGGTGGAAGCCCTCAATGGAGGAGTTCTCGGAGTGGTTTTGCCCGATGGCTCCACCGCCAGACTTACGCAGGGCTCCAAACTCACATATGGTTCGGACTTTACTGCCGAGAACCGCAAGGTGTCGCTCAAAGGGGAAGGCTATTTTGATATCGTATCCGATAAGGCGCATCCCTTTGAGATTGCAGCAGGGGAGTGTATGGTCAGGGTACATGGGACCAAATTTAACTTCAGTGCTCCTGAAAGTGGGGAAGAGTATTCTCTCACCTTGGTCAAAGGCTCTGTAGAGTTTATTTCTCCGGATGCTGCTCCCGTCATGATGGTCCCCGGCGATTGCCTGCACTATACGACATCTACCGAGAATATCTCGCTTCGCAAAGTGGATTTGAATCTCTTCAAAGCCTGGATGGAAGGCGATGTGGAGTTTATCGACAAGACTGTCCCCCAGATTGCCGCCTCTCTATCGAGTCTCTATGGCAAAGAGATAATCCCGGATGAAGAACTGTCTGCCATAGAGACGCGTTATTCGCTTCGCCTTGTCAACAGAGAAAGCCTGGAAGATGTAATGATGGCCATGGAAACCATCCTCCCTGTACGCTTCACCCGCTCCCAAGGCAAGATTTTGATAGAAAAGAAGTAATCTTCCTCCCCGCCCACAGATTAATGACATTCAAAACTCAAATGAATCATAAGATCCAATTATTCCTTCTTGCCGCCTTGTTTCTGTCTGCTCCCGCAGCCTTTGCGGAAGCCTCACAGGCGGCTATTTCCCTGACACAGACTCAGGTTCCTCCTCAGAATCGCCCCGTCACGGCTACGTTTGACGTAGCTGACTTCATGGAAGTAATAAGGGAAGTTGAGTCTCAAACAGGACTGTCTCTAATCATGGAGTCCGATGCGAGCTTCCCCCATCGCAAGGTCACTGACTCTTGGAATCAGACGCCTGTAGCCGAGGTCCTCACCGATTTGTTCGGGGACGGGTATGAAGTTTCGTTTAGGGAGAGTTTCGTGATGATTCGTCCTAAAGCGGAGCAACCTGCCCCGGCTAATCCACAAAGCCAGCCAAAAGGCAGAATGGTATCAGGGGTGGTTGCTGATGAGGACGGACTGCCCGTAATTGGGGCGGGAATTCTCATTAAAGGCACCCAGGAAGGCACTGTAACTGATGCGGACGGGCACTTCAGTATTACTGTTCCCAATGCTCAAAGTGTCCTGGAGGTCTCTTCTATCGGATACAAGACAGTTGAGGTCACACCCGGGGTTAGGGATAATCTCAATATCGTACTCAAAGGCGACAACCTGATGCTCGACGAGCTGGTTGTGGTGGGATACGGGGTCCAGAAGAAGGTCAATCTCACCGGTTCAGTTGCTACGGTCGACTCTAAAGAGTTGGAACAGAGGCCTGTTGCTTCAGCGACCCAGGCGCTTCAGGGTCTTGACCCATCGCTTGTCATATCTCAGGGTACGGGCTCCCCGGAAAGCTCACAGAGCCTGACCATCAGGGGCAATGTTTCCGTCAATAGCGGCTCACCGCTTGTGCTTGTGGATGGAGTCGAGATGGCACTTCGCTATGTCAACCCCAACGACATTGCATCCGTATCCATCCTCAAGGATGCTTCCGCGTCTGCCATCTACGGGGCTAAGGCTTCTGCCGGAGTCGTCCTGGTGACCACCAAGTCCGGCTCGGAAGACGGCAAGACCAAAGTCACTTTCTCTGCGGCAGAGAGCGTAATCACCAGCACAACCTCAACCGACTTCATTACTACGGGCTACGATCACGTGCGTCTCAACAACGAATTCTTTGACCGCTATCCCAATGGCAACCGCCTCGTATTCAGCGAAGATGAGATGCAGATGCTCTACGACAGACGGGGTGATGTCACCGAAGACCTTTCCCGTCCCTGGGTAATCGCAGGGTCCGATGGCTATTGGCGCTACTACGGCAACTTCGACTGGTATCCTTTCCTGTTTAATGAGCATCGTCGCCAGCAGGACTACAACGTATCCCTGACAGGAGGCAGCGACAAGGCCTCATGGTATGTGTCTGGAAGGTATTACGACCAGGAAGGGATGTTCAACCCCGACAATATGGGAGAGAACCACTACAGCACCTATTCACTGCGATCCAATCTCAATCTCAAACTCTCTAATCGTCTTCAGTACATTGGCAACTACGCCTTTGCAGAGAATGTGATGACCTACCCCGGAGCCTCCAATTACGAACAGGTCATCTCCCAGCTCCACACCAATGTCTCGCCCGTATTTGTTCCTTATAACCCCGATGGGACTATCGTCACGAGGGTTCACCAGCTGTCATCGTCCAACAACATCACGGTCCACCGCCTCGGGCAGCTGCTCAGTGGGGCCGGAGACAACCGCAAGGATACGGGGAAGTACACGGTCAAGAACTCCCTTGTCTTCACTATTCTCCCCGAATGGACGCTCACGGGGGCGTATTCCCTCAATTACCAGAACACCGACAACGACTACCGCCTGCGTAACTACTACTGTGGAGAGGGTCCGGGCATCATCACCCATGTCTACAATATGTCCGGCAGCATGAGTGACTACTACAACGAGAACCATGTGAGGACCACGGAGCAGACGGCAGAGCTGTTCAGTAATTTCAGCCACTCCTTCGAGAGCGGTCACAATATCGCCGCCACAGCCGGAATGCAGTACTACGAATACGCTTCGCGAAGCGCCAACCTCAAGGGGACGAACATGCTTGTGGAGTCGCTTGAATCCCTCTCCTACACCAATCCCGATGACGGCTACACGGTGACCCAGTCCATCAACACCCTCAAGACCCTCGGAGTCTTCGGAAGGGTCAATTACGACTGGAAAGGGCGTTACCTGCTCGAAGTCAGCGCAAGGGCCGACGGCTCATCGCGTTTCGAAGCGGGACACCGCTGGGCCTTCTTCCCCTCAATGTCGGCAGGATGGAGAGTAAGCGATGAAAGCTGGTTTAAGCCGCTTCGCAGCGCGATAAGCAATCTCAAGCTGCGTTACTCGGTCGGCTCACTCGGCAATCAGCAGATGAGTTCATACTACCCATACTACGAAGTCGTAACAAGCGGGTCAACGGTAAATTACTCCCTTGACAACCAATATCTTCTAACCGGTGCCTCCGTCTCGAATCCTGTGTCGAGCGCTCTAACCTGGGAGACAGTCACGACCAACAACCTAGGGGTAGACATAGGGATGTTCGATGGGCGTCTCTCCCTCACTGCGGAGGCGTATATCCGCGACACCAAGAACATGCTCACCAATTCGATCACCCTGCCGTCGGTGTATGGAGCCTCGACCCCTCAGGAGAACTGTGCAGACCTTCGTACCAAAGGATATGAAATCTATCTCTCTTGGAACGACAGTTTCCGCCTTGCAGGAGACGAGTTTAACTACTCAATCACAGGTACATTCGGAGATTACATCTCGGTAATCACCCGCTACAACAATCCTGACAAGCTCCTTTCAGACCGCTACGAAGGGCAGGTGCTCGGGGAGATTTGGGGCTACCATGTGGACGGGCTTTTCGCTTCCGATGATGAAGCCGCAGAGTACATGTCCCAAATCAACTCTTCTGCCGTGCAAGGCAACATCTTCGGCTCCACCAATGCCGATGAGGCCTATTTGAGAGCAGGAGACCTCAAGTTTGCCGACCTCAACGGAGATGGTGTGATCTCCATGGGCGCCAACACGGTAGACAATCCCGGGGATCGCAAGGTCATCGGGAACTCCCGTCCCCGCTATCTCTACTCAATGCAAGGCAACCTCTCATGGAAGAACTTCGACTTCTCAATCTTCTTCCAGGGAGTTGGGCGCAGGGACTGGTATCCACCCGAAGGAGATAAGGCCTATCTCTTCTGGGGACCGTACTGCCTTACTCCTACGGCTTTCATCCACAAGGACTTCGAGTCCATGTGCTGGAGCGAGGACAACACCGGTGCCTACTTCCCCAGAAGGCGCAACAAACAGGCCCACAACGGAAGCGCACTCGGCACTCGCAACGACCGCTACATCCAGAACATCGGTTATCTCCGGCTCAAGAACCTCTCGATAGGCTACACAATTCCCTTCAAGGGAGCAGTGCCTTGCAAACTGCGGGTAGCCCTTGTGGGAGAGAACCTCTACTACTGGTCACCGCTGAAGAAATACTGCAAGACCATGGATCCGGAACTTGCGGCCGGCAGCGGTACCTTCAACAGCAACTCCGGCGTAGGCTACACCTACCCCAAGACCTACACCCTTAATCTCACCTTAACATTCTGAGGATATGAAAAAGAACAGACTTATCTCGCTTGCGCTTGTCGCCGCAGTCCTTTCAGGATGTAACCTTACTACCGTCCCCGAGGACAGAATGACCCCGGACCGCTACTTCAAGAGTGCGGCCTCGCTTGAGCAGTGGCTCAACAACTGCTATACTGAATTTGAAACCTACAACATCTACTTTACCGATGCCGATGACTGCATGGACAATGGCGTGACCGATCTCTTCGGGCGTACCCGCCAAGCCGCCACCGAGACCTGGAGCTGGACTATGCTTCGAAGAATCAATTACTTCCTTGAGCATTCTTCGGCCTGCCCCGATGAGGAAGCAGTGGCATATTACAACGGGGAAGCCCGTTTCTTCAGAGCCCTTTTCTACTGGCATAAGGTACGCAAGTACGGAGACATCATGTGGATAGACAAGGTGCTCGGCTCGGCCGACCCTGATGTCTACAAGCCGCGCGATGACAGGGGTTATGTGGTCGATAAGATGATAGAAGACCTGGATGCCGCAGCCGCTGTCCTCACCGAAGACAAGAACGCATACTCCTCCGCCGTCAACAAATGGGTAGCACTCGCGCTCAAGTCGCGGGTCTGCCTCTACGAAGGGACTTTCCGCCTCTACCACGATATGGAAGATGCGGACAAATACCTTGAGCAATGTGTCAGCGCCAGCGAAGAAATCATCTCCAGCGGGAAGTTCTCGCTCTACAGTGAAGGCTCTACCCCATACAGGGATTTATTCTGCATGGACCCCTGTCCTGCAGACGAGACCATCCTGGCGAGGGTCTATAATTCCAACATAGCCCTTTACCACTCCATCTCCAAAGACATCACTTCCGTCAAGAGAGGTTTCACGCAGCGTTTTGTCAATCATTACCTCATGGCCGACGGCAGTTTCTTCAGCTCCCAGAGCGACTACTCCTCAAGGAGCTTCGCACAGACATTTGAGGGCCGCGACCCGAGAATGGCACAGACAATCTGGGGCCCAGGCGGGGTGGACTACACGGGGCACAGCTACGCCAATGCGTTCAATCTCACCTCCCTCACCGGCTACTATCCTCTGAAGTTCAATGTCGATGTCACCGACATCTCCAACCGAAGCGAGGATATCGCGCTATGCCGTTACGCGGAGATACTCCTTAACTATGCCGAAGCCAAGGCTGAATTGGGAACGCTCACCCAGGCCGATGTAGAGCAGTCCCTAAACCTGATAAGACAAAGGGCGGGGATGCCGGACTTCGATCTCGAAAGGGCGAAGTCAGAGTATGATCCCCTGATGGAGCAGTACTACCCCCAGGTTGCCCTTCACCACGGCAGCGCTGATGCCGGTGTAATCTACGAAGTGCGCAGAGAGCGGACCGTGGAGCTTGCCATGGAGGGCTTCCGCGAATGGGATCTGCTCCGCTGGAAGGAAGGCGCGGCCATTGACAATACCAAAAACCCCTTTTATGGGGCCTATTTCCCGGGACCCGGAGTATATGACATCAACGGAGACGGCACACCAGATTTCGAGCTTTACACTTCTTCCCGTACGGGGACGGTCGAAACGGCTTTCCAACTCGACATCGATATCTACCTCTCCGAAGGGGACCACGGCAACATCGTGGCATTCAAAGGCAATTCATACACATGGAATGAGGATAGGGATTATCTCTGGCCCATTCCTGCCGCCCAGAGAGCCCTATATGGAGGTGTCCTGACCCAGAATCCCGGGTGGGAAGACGGACTGGACTTCTAAAATGTACCAAAGATGAAAAACAGATACATTCTTTCCGCTTTGCTCCTTGTCTTCTTAAGCGCTTCCCTCTCTGCGCAAGATTCAGTAGGGCAGACAGGCAGCACTACGACTCTGGGCGAAGATGAATTCACCACTGGGGGAGCCTCCAATGCATCTTTCCTACTGCAAGGGCTCGACCCGTCCCTATGGATGGACTGGTCATCGGGCAGGGCAAGTGCGGTCAGCACCCCTTCCCTTCGAGGCTTCCAATCTTACTCGGGGACAACGCCACTTGTCATCGTAGATGGAGTTGAAGGCTCTTTGGATCGGGTAAGGCCCGAAGACATTAAGGATATCACGATCCTGAAGGACGCCGCTGCTGCAGCCATCTACGGAGCAAGAGCCGCAGCCGGAGCTATCGTAGTCAGCACCAAGGACGGCTCCGGCCCCAAATCCATCAGGGCCTCCGTCAATGGAGGACTGAGTGGACGCACCCACGGGCACGGTTCATCCTACTACTCCTCTTCCCGCAGGACAGCAAGCGCCATGGCATCAGCCGAAGGAGGCGACAATTCGCTCAGATACTATGTAGGAGCCAATGCGTATGGGGAAGATGGAGAAATAGACAGAAGCTACGGCGACAACGGCTACGGGAACCTTTCCGTAAGAGCCAATTTCGAAGCAAAGGTGTTCAAGTGGCTACGGTATAGCCTCAACGCCAACTACGCCTACACTACGGAGTCCCTCCCCTACTGGCAGGGATACGATGTCCTGGAAGAAGCTCTCGCAGGGGAATCAGCCGACATGTACGCTCAGGCCATGCTCAGCGGCTACAACTTCTGCAAGAGCAGCGATCACTACGCAATGTTCAAAAACTCTCTCGAGGCTGTCCTGGGACCCGACTTCACGGCAAGGGTCTCGTACGCTTTCACTCACGAATACCTCTTCCGCCAAAAACGCTCCTCCCCAGTGGATGGGGTCAGCGAGGATATAGCCCCCAACCGCTACCTCGAAGAAAGAGGCAATTCAAAGCAGAATTCACTCGATGCATACCTCAGGTACTCCCACATTTTTGGGACGGATCACGGAGTCACTGCCAGGGTGGGCTTTGATTACCAGGATGCAGAAGGGAAGGATTTGGATGTCTTCGTAGGTGGGCTCATCGATCCTGACATTTCCGCCCTTACAGTAGGCGATTCGGACTTCACAATTGACGAAGGAGTAAGCAAATATGCACAGGAAGGAGTTTATGGAAGCGCCTCCTACGCATTCCGGCAGAAGTATTTTATAGATGCCACATTAAGGGCTGATGCCTCCTCAAGATTCTTCTCCGGGGACAAATGGGCGCTTTCCCCTGCCGTTTCAGCCGCCTGGCTTATCAGTGAAGAGCAGTTTTTCGAAGCCGCGAAGGACATTGTCGGGCTACTCAAATTAAGATATTCGTTCAGCTCCACCGCAAATCAAAGGGTAAGCTACCTGTATCCCTATCTGACATTCATAGAACTAAATAAGCCACTGGATGGATGGATTCTTTCAAGGGGTCAGCAGACGGAGTATACTGACTTCGCCTACAGAGGAAATGAAGATTTGAAGTGGGAAAGGGTACTCACCCATGATGTCGGCCTTGATGCCGGTTTCCTTGGCGGTCGTCTGTCTTTTGGAGCGGATTTCTTCCTTCGCGACATTTCCGATATGATTACATACGAAAGGACTCTCCCCGGGGTCTATGGAGGGATTGCACTGACTAATTCAGGGACACTGCGAACCCTTGGCACTGAACTTTCCCTGAAATGGTCTGACAAGGTCGAGCTTGGCGGCAAGCCGCTCCGATACACTTCTTCCCTTTCAGCCTCGGCGTATGACTCGGAAATAAGCGACTTTCCCCTATCCAAGACTCCCGACCTTCCGGACAAGACTCTCGCTTTTCGCGCATTAGCCCAATGGAACGGACTGGATGCAAAGCTGCTTTTGCACGCCGCATCGGATCCCGGCTACACTTCACTTGCGGTAGCAGGAGTAGGATACAGTTTCGGCCTTGGGGAGAATTCTCCCCTCAAGTCGCTGCGAATCGGCGTAGATGCAAGGAATCTGGCTTCTTCTTCCGCGTGTCCGCTCCCCAGCGTAGTGATGGCAAATGTTTCAGTAAAATTCTGACATGGAGGACAACAAATGAAAAAGAATACAATCACAGCTCTCACTATAGTGGCCCTACTCGGCGGCTTCGTTTCCTCCTGCTCTCTTGACAGCACCCCAAAGGACAAGCCCCTTGCGGACAACTATTTCACTACCTCAGATGAGATTTCATCCTGGCTGGACGGCTGTTACACCCTCTTTGAAGGCCAGAGAAGCGTCCTGCTTGATGCAGACGACTTTACCGCGAAGGAGCCTTGTGATGTCGTTGCCGGCACCAGGCTAGCCTCCACGCAGACCTGGGACTGGTCGCAGCTTAGCCGTATCAACTTTCTGCTTGAGAATATCGACAATTGCACCGACTCTCTCTCCGTAGTTCGCTACGGCAGTGAGGCAAGATTCTTTAGGGGACTTTTCTACTTCGAAATGGCTCGGCGCTATCAGAACATACCCTGGTACGAAGATACTTTCTCGGCAAACGACTCCAAGATGCTCCACAAAGCTCCTGACCCCATGTACTATGTCATAGACAAGGCCATTGACGACTTCAGAGCTGCCGCAGAGGGGCTTTCTGACAATGTTGATGACCTGCCTGTGAGGGTCAACAAATGGGTCGCACTTGGCTTTCTCGCCCGCACAGCCCTCTACGAAGGGACCTTCCTGAAATACTCCGGGGAGGCCGACTGGCAGGATTACCTCGAAACTGCCGCTGATGCCTGCACTCAAATCATGCAAAGTGGCAGGTTCTCTGTCTACAGGGCCTCAACATGGAACGATGACAACGCCTACAGAAGGCTCTTTACCATGGAGACCATACCCTCAAGCGAAGCCCTGCTGATACAGATTTTCGATGGGACGAACCTATCCAACAATATAGGCGAGATCTACTCTTCGTCCCGGCTTGGGGCCACGAGGCGCTTCGTGAACCACTTCCAGACCATCTCGGGAAACGGAATCTGGACCCGCGCAGGCTACGCCACGCAGTTATATCAGACAGAAGGCTCGAGCCGCGACCCGCGCCTTCGCCAAATCCTGCTTTTCCCCGGCTGTACGGAGATTTCTGACGGCTCGACAATTACCAATATGCTGACTTCTCTTACCGGCTATCAGCCAATCAAATACAGATATTCAGCAAACGGAGCCGCAGCTTCCTCCTGCTTCCCCATTATGCGCTATCCCGAAATCCTTCTCAGCTATGCGGAGGCAAAGGCGGAGCTCGGGACCCTCACTCAAGAGGACCTTGATGCATCTGTAAACCTGATTCGAAATCGGGTAGGAATGCCGGGAGTCAATCTTGCATCTGCCAACGCCCTTGCAGACCCTCTGCTTTCACGCTATTATCCAAATGTGGACCAAGGGGCGAACAAAGGGGTTATCCTTGAGATTCGCCGCGAACGCACCATTGAGCTCTGCCTTGAGGGACACAGGCTTTGGGATATCCTGCGCTGGCATGAGGGCGCGCAGCTTGGCAATCGCAGTGCCGCTCTTACGGGGATCTATTTCTCCACTCCGGGACTCATTGATATCGATGGAGACGGTCAGGTCGACTTCGAACTCTACCTGAATACTCCTCTTCAAAGCACCTATCCTACTCTCAAGATAGGAGAAGATGTGGTCTTAAGCGAAGGGGTCTACGGCTATGTGACCGCGCATTCGGACGAGACTCTCCCCGAAGACCCATGGAGCGAAGATCGCGACTACTTCTGGCCCATCCCCGCCAGTGAATTCGCGGATCCCGACTGCAAACTCGTACAGAACTATGGATATTGATTAACTAATTCACACATAACACACAATGAAGAAACTAAACTTATTTGCGGCACTTGCAGCTATACTTGCCTTAGTGTCGTGTCAGAAAAAAGAGGAGGAGTCGGTTACGCTCAATTCGGTAACCCTTACTCCTTCGGAAATCAGCATAACCGAAGGTGATTCGCAGTCAATCTCCGTCAGTGTCGACCCCGAGAACTACACCTATGAGACCATCGCATGGAAGAGTTCCGATGAAAACATTGCGAGCGTCTCTTCTGAAGGTGTAGTGACTGGTAAGGGGGTGGGCTCTGCCACCATTACTGCTACAATTGACGGTGTATCGGGGAGTTGTAAGGTAACTGTCCTTGAGAATGTTATCAAGGTAAGTGGCGTGAGCCTTGATTCCGAGGCTCTAACCATCTCTTTGGGTGGGACTGCCAGCCTTACCGCTACAGTAGAGCCTGCCGATGCCAGCAACAAGACAGTCACATGGAGTTCCTCTGATGAGAAAGTGGCCACGGTCTCCGATGAGGGACTTGTCACCGCAATATCAGAAGGAACCTGCTCTGTGACAGTGACAACCACTGACGGAGGTTTTACTGCATCATGCAGTGTCAGTGTGGTTATTGACTATCCGAGCGAAATCTCCTTTGTAGATGCCATAGAAAACACCATCCTTGAGGACCATGGTACGCAAGCTTCTCTCACTGTCAATTATTCACCTGAAAGCGCGGTTCACAAGGATCTCGAGTGGTCCGTCAGCGATGAAAGTCTTGCCTCTGTCGCTTCAACGGGAGAAGGCACTGCCACTGTCACTTTTGCCGAATCCGGCTATGGCTTTGTGAGTGTCACAGCAAAGGTGAAAGATACTGAAGTCAGCACATCGCAGAAATATTTCGTGAAGGGGGGCGAACCTCTCTATGCGCTCCCGACAGATCGAATCGTGGTCGATAGAGCTAACACATATAGCCTCAATCCCTTCTATAACAAGAATGTTACCAAGGTCACATGGACTGTCGGAGAGCGTGGTTACGAGGGTTCCGAGGTCAAGTTCTCCCTGCCGGCTACCGAAAACACCGTGCATGTGAGCGTTCTTTTTGGCGAGGATGTCACCCTTCAGGATAGTGTGGTCGTCTCTGCAGACGAATTCCTGCTACTTGCCCAATTGGATAACGGGGTCTATGTCCGCAACACACATCCGGTTTTCAACAAAGCGGGGACGAGGGCTTATATTCTCCTTGATTATGGAGCCCGTAAGGTCCAGGAGATCAATCTTGAAACCGGTGAACTCGGCTGGTCGTTTGATATCACTGCCGTGAACAACATTACAACCAAGAGTAACGGGCCTGATATCAGCGTCAATCCCATCACGGGAGATATCTATTGCTGCGATACCAAATATATCTATGCCCTTACTTCGGGTGGGGCACTAAAGTGGCAGTATGACACAGGCATGACCAAGACATTTGCAATAAAAGGTACTGCCCCCATTGTCAGTAACGACGGTTCTGTGGTGATTGTATCCGTTGAAGGACAACTTGCCTCTGTAGATGCTTCTACAGGTGTAAAACTCAGCACATATAAAGTCAAAGGCCGTGCCCAGATGGCTATTTACGGAGATAACAAATTGGTCGTTCATACTCATGGCCAGAGTTCTACCGAGCCTGCAATACGATTCCTCAGCATCGGCTCTGATGGTAAACTGACCGAAGATGCTACACTTGCGTCCCCGCTTTCTGAGCCCACTATCTCTGATCTTGCGACTTGTGCAGACAATAAGGCTCAAGACAGGGTCTATTTCGGGGTCAATGGTAATAGCGGTGCTACTGTCGCTGTTAATCTTACTGCCAAGACTATTGACGGATATTTTTCTCAAACAGGGGAGCACTGGTCTCCTGTCATCACCGAGAGCGGGTTCATTTATCAAGCATACAAGGGGTCATCTACCGCATCTATTCGCGTGATCGATCCTTCCAACCTGTCCTCAGGCGGTACTGAAGTATGGACTAATACGAGTAATGGAGTTCTGAATCACCAGAGCCTTCCCTGTGACAGAGACGGCAATGTGTATTTCGTGGTTCAGGATGCTACCTACACCTATTTCTACAAAGGGACTTATACGGACGGAACTCTCACATTTGATGTGATTTCCACCTTGGAAAATGCAAAATATGCCTCTTCCCACAACTTCCAGGCCTGCTTCAACGCCGGTAACGGATACCTTGTGGCAGGACTGGGACAGAATGGAAGTTCCGGCGGTTACATCGCAGTCCGTTGCTTTGACGGAGAGAGAGCCCATAGCTGGTCAGGACAAGGTGGAGATATCTGCGAGTCCGGCAATGCCAATCTTGTTTATGGTGAATAATCAATTTGATATCATGAAAAAATACCTTTTATTTGCCACGTGTGCGGCCTTTCTCGGCCTTGCTGCCTGCAACAAGACTGAGGAGAACAGCACCTCGATTAAGAGCGTGACGATAAGCCCTTCTGAGCTTAGTTTGGGCACCGGCGGGACGGCCTCACTCTCCGTAAGCGTGGAGCCGAGCACGGCCGAAAATACCTCCATTGCCTGGTCCTCTGCCGACAAATCCATCGCTACCGTATCCCAGAAAGGGACGGTAACGGGAGTCGGTGAAGGGACTACGACAGTCTCTGCCACAATCGAGGGAGTATCAGGGACTTGCACTGTCACCGTGGTTGACAACGCAGTCTCAGTAACTGGTGTAAGCCTTAGCGCTGAGACCCTTTCGCTCACTGTTGGAGCCACCGAAGTGCTTGTCGCAACGGTAAACCCCGAAGACGCCACCAATAAGTCTGTCCTCTGGACTTCTTCTGATTCGGCTGTTGCAAGTGTCGACGGAGGGATCGTGACAGCCCTTTCTTCGGGTACAGCCACCATCACGGCGACAACTTCCGATGGAGGCTTCACTGCCACCTGTGAAGTGACAGTCTCCGGCTCCGGCTTCACTTCGATCTCCTTTGCAAACGGAAATGCGGCCGCAATTGTGGTGGAACAGGGCAGCGATATGACCCTCAATGTGGAATTCAACCCTATCACCGTTGCCAACAAAAACCTCAGCTGGACTTCCAGCGATGAGACCATCGCCACAGTGACTTCCGCAGGCGAAGGTAAGGGGACGGTGAAATTCACTTCCTCCAAATACGGAGCAGTGACCATCACCGCTACTGCAGAGGAAGGCGGGGTGAGCGCTTCCCAGAACTTCTTTGTCAAGGGAACCCAGCCCCTCTATACCCTGCCTTCAGGCAAGACGGCCGTCGACCAGAAGAAGACCTATACCTTCAACACCTCCTACTACAGCACTGCCGCTAATGTTGTGTGGACAGTAGGCGAAAAGACCTACCAGGGAGCCGAGGCCTCATTCTCCGTCCCTAATGTTGGAGACAACGAGGTCTATGTGAGCGCCCAGTTTGGGGATGTCACCATTTCCGACAGCTTCACCGTAAGTGCCGAGGAGTTCCTCGTCTACACCGACCTTCCCGATAACGAATGGTCCAAGAACACCCGCCCCGTGTTCAACAGAGCGAGCACAAGGGCTTATGTACTGACCCTCGGAAAACGCACGGTTCAGGAGATCAATCTCGAAACCGGAGAACTCGGCTGGTCTTTCAGCATTGACGACGGAGCAGCCGACAACGGGCCTGACATCTCCGTCAACCCCATCACCGGCGACATCTATGCCTGCAATCAGACACAGGTCTTTGCTATCACTGCCGAAGGGACTCAGAAATGGGTATTTGACGCAAGCGGATACAAGTCAAAGTTCCTCTTCAAGGGTACGCCTCCGATTGTCAGCAACGATGGCAGCATAATCGCAGTCTCACTTGAGAGCCACCTCGTGACTTTGAATGCCGCCGATGGGACCAGACTTGACGACTACACCACCAAAGGGCGCGCTCAAATGGCTTTCTATGGCGACAACAAAATTGTCCTCCATACCCATAGCGAGTCCTCCGGCCAGATAAGGTTCCTGAGCGTGTCTTCGGATGGCAAAATCACCGAAGTGACCAGGATTGACAACACAGCGGCCCAACCAGCCCCTCTTTCCGATGTCACGACTTGTGCCATCAATAACGACCAGAGCAAGGCCTACTTCTGCCTTAACGGCAGTAGCGGCATGACCGTGGCGGTGGACCTCAAGAACTATGCATTGGATGATTACCGCGCCAGTGCCGGTGATCACTGGTCTCCCTGCTTCGCTCCAAACGGCTTCATCTACGAGGGGATTAAGAACAACGAGAGCAAGCACACCGAACTCTGGCTCCTCGACCCTGACAACCTCTCCGAGGGTGGCACCCTCTGCTGGCATTACGACACGGCAGCCGATAATCTCAACCACCAGGGAGTCTCCTGCGACAGTGAAGGCAATGTGTACTGGCTTCTTCGCGACAACGGCAAGTTCGTGGATGAGAGTGTATACTACTACTTCTACAAGGGAGTCTTTGACGGAAGCAAGGTCAGCGATGTCGTTGCCCTTTCGAAGATTCCCGTATCCGAGACTCCGGTCTCTGCCTTCCAAGGCTGCTTCAACTCCGGCAACGGCTATCTCGTGGCCTGCATCGGTGGCAACGGCAGTTCTTCCCCCGGTAAGGTCGTTGTGCGCTGCTTCGATGGAGTAAGGGCCAAGACCTGGTCAGGCCAGGGCGGCGATATCTGCGAGTCTGGCAATGCCAACTTCGCTCAGGGAATCTATTGATTGACAGCATATTCAAATGGATATCAGAAAACTGATTTGCGCAGCGGTTGCCTCCGTCTTTTTCGTGGCGGGGGCATCGGCTGCCAATAACTACAACTGGCCGGCACAGGACAACGATGCGCTCTACACCTCAATGATGTCTTACCTCAAATCGGTGCAGACAAACTATGCAGGGGAGCCTCTCTACTATGCCGCTCAGAATCTTTATGTGGAGATTCAGGCCTTGCACTCAACGGATCCTTATGCCTGGCTCGGTCAGGTGCAGAGGTTCTGCGACTTGCAGGAAAGCATCTATCCTCCGTCCACGGAGCACCCCAATGTGGGGCTTCGGGACAAGTATGCCAAGATCCGCCGCGACCTGACGCGTCTTCGCGACTTTCCCCTGCATGAGATCACTCTTGATGGGGATGTCTACTCCGCCTCGGCTGAGCAGAAGGCTGCGTTTGCGGATGCAAACAAGACAAGGCTGATTTTTGCCAAGAGCAAGTTTCTCGAATTCTTGCGCAGTCCGGCTCCTCCCGAGGGAGAACTCCATGTCCTTAAGCTCTACAGTTCGGGAGTAGTGCTGCGCACGGCCCATGCCTGCATCGGCATCGACATCGCGAACATCGCAAGCTACATGTACGAGAATGTGGGCCGCAACGAACTGGCCGACAGCCTGGATGCCCTCTATGTGACCCATGCCCACGGCGACCACTACGACACGGATCTCATTAGGCGGGTACTCACGAAAGGCAAACCGGTGGTGATGCCGTCTGAGATAGTCACAGGGACATACTCCGGCACAAAGTACATCTGGAATACCGGCCATCCCACACCACCGGCCAACATCGCAGGAGTCGCTGCAACCCAGGCCTATATGTCAGCCCAAGGGACGGAACCCTGCCTGCTGTATCTCATTGAGATTGACGGCTGGAGAATCATCCATGTCGGAGACAACTCTGTGCATGACAACGAAGTATTCTACGAAGGCTACAACATGGCGGATGTGATTTTCGCCCCTGTCTTCCAAGAGGTAAGGGTCCTGGAGTCCCATACCCTTGCTGCTCCAAATCCCAACAACATCCAGCAGTACTACATCAATATCCACGAGAACGAGTACAAGCACAAGGTTGAGGGAAGGGTGTCTTACAAATACCTTTGGGGCAGTGATGTGCAGCTCGGAAGCACTTCATTTAACTATTCGGCCGTAACCATCCTCGATTGCGGGGAGCATATAGTTTTCACAAAATGAGACGATTTGATTTCTTATTAGCCGCTCTTCTGGCCCTGTCCATCGCCTCGTGCGGTGGGGAGAACACTGCACCGGACAATCCTGACAATAATAAGGAGAATACCGATGACAACAGGAATAATGGTGGCAACTCCGGAAAGGACGACGATGGCAAGGATGATTCTCAGAAGACAAGTTCCCCTTGGGTACTGAGCACTTCAAGAAGACTCTCTTCGGTGGAAGTGTACAGCGGAAGTGCCCTGATTGAGTCTTACAAAATCAGCTACGACGGCTCGGGAAGAGTCTCCACTCTGCTTGCAGCTAACGAACTCAGCGGGGAGACACTCTACGACCTCTCGTATAGCTATTCTTCGGATTCAGAGGCATCTATAGAGGGTAAGTATTTCGGAACGAGTTCTACAAGGACCATCACTGCTACCGCAGACTCCGTGAATCTTGTGAGTAAGGGGGACTGGGGTGATGCGTGGAACTTCACCACCAAATACGACAAGGCCGGGACTGTGCTGTCAGTCACTTCTTCTCCCTCATTTTCTTTCAATGGGTACTACAGTTCTTCGCTCGCCTATGCAGAAGAGTACTCTCTTTCGTCAGGGAATGCCGCAGAGGTGAAAATGGGCACTTCCATCAACGCCAGCTCTGACAAAGGGACCGCAACCCGCTCTAGTTACGATGTGACCTACAACTACGAGTATTCGGACTCCCCTGACAGGCAGAACTTCGCGGTATTCCTGATGCCCTGCCAGTTCCCTGTGTGGTACGCCAAGGGGCTTCCGGGGAATGCGAATCTCCTGACAGGGATGAGCATGAAACTTGGTTCAATCGAAGGACAGGTTTCCTTCACCGTAGACTACGAACTTGACTCTGAAGGGAATATCAGCACGGCCACACGCACCGACTATGCCGGCACGGATGTTCTTATGACCAGGACCTACAGACTAACTTATGCAAAGTAGTCGGGTGGTATCATTTCTATGGATCAGGACGGCTCTTACCGCCCTGGTCTTTATTATTTCGTCCTTAACTCTATCAGCGCAGCCGTCAGCTGACTCAGTGCGGGCTCTGGTGAGGGAGAATCCGACCCTCGCAGCGGGGGTCGACAGGGCCTATGAGCCTCCTTTAGAGCCATCGGTTCTAAAGGCACCCAAAGGCTGGGAGACATTCTATGTCAGTCATTACGGCAGGCACGGCTCCCGCTATGCCCACGCGCCCTGGATATACACCGACTTTCTCAACCTGCTGAAAGGAGCAAAGGCAGGTGACAATCTCACTTCCCATGGAGAGGAGATGCTGGAGAAACTCGACAGTTTCTATACCTTTGTAGGCCGATACCATTGGGGTGATCTCACCATGAAGGGCTGGCAGCAGCAAGAGGGAATAGCCTACCGGATGATTTCCTCCGCCGGTAAGTCAGCATTCGGCAAAGGGGCTCGCATTGATGCCGTGGTCTCAAATTCCCCGAGGGCGATGATGAGCATGAGCGCCTTTTGTCTTGAAGCCGCGAGGTTTTCTCCATCTGCCTCAATCTACGAGCATCAGGGCACGCTTGAGCTCAAGGCCACCGCTCCTGACAAAAAACAGAATATAGACATGCTCAAGGGAGCTCCTACTCCCTGCCCATGGGAAGAGTCTAATGCCGATGTATTCTATGCCCTTTTCCCTGATTGGGAAAATATCCTCGGGCGCTATGTCCTGGACCCGGGCAGAGTCTATTCCTATATCAGGAAGAAGGGGATGAGCGATAGGGACAGGCTTGCGGAAGTCTTTTGTAACACATATCTATTAGATTGTGGCAGGTGGAGCTATGCCGGGGAATGGCCGCTTCCGGATATTTTCACCTCTGAAGAGCTGTCAAGGCTCTGGGAGGTGCTCAACTACCAGGCCTTCTGCCAGTGGACCCCTGTCCAGGCTACTTGTTTCCAAGTCTGGCTCGATATTGTCTCCAAAGCCGATGATCGAATCGCTTCGGGAGAGAAGGGAGCAGATCTTCGCTTCGGTCACGACCATGTCATCATTGCGATGATGATAGCGGCAAATGTTGATGGATTCGGGGAGATACCAGCCGAGGCGGAAGAACTTCCAGCCGTATTTCAAAGCTACAAAATCCCAATGGCCGCCAATCTCCAAATACTCTTCTTTAGACCCAAACACTCCAAATCAACTGACAATGTACGCGTAAGGCTGCTTCTTAACGAAGAGCCTGCGACCCTTGGAACCCTCGTTTGGGATTCGGACCAATGCTACCGATGGAGCGAAGTGAGGAATTATCTTCTCGGATGCGCGGTGGAGCTCGGTCTCGGGAAATATCTAACTGACTAAGAATGATAAGACGAATAAGTGTTATTCTGCTTTCCTGCGCCCTATTGCTTTGCGCATGCAGTGCGAAGATGGAACCTGTCGACTATGTGAATCCCACAATAGGTGGAATCAGTCACCTGCTTGTGCCCACTTATCCGACAGTGCATCTCCCCGAGGGGATGCTCCGGGTCTATCCGGAGCGGGAAGATGCCGCAGCGGACCGCATCAAGGGCCTGCCTGTGCTCGTTACAAGCCATAGGGGATCTTCAGCCTTCAATCTCGGGGCCTGCGTCGGGGAAGAGGCTTTGCGCCCCGTCCCCTCGTACACCTGCGACAACGAGTCCATTCATCCCTACCGCTTTGACCTTGTGCTTGATTCTCAAGGGATTGGGGTAAAATTTACCCCTTCCTATCAAAGTGCAGTCTACGAGATTGAATTCCCTGACGACACCGATGGGGCTCGCTATATTAGCCTTAACTCGAAAAACGGAGGAGTGGTGGTAAAGGACGGGAAGATTCGGGCATACCAGAAGATTAAGGGCAGTGTGCTGGCTTATTGCTATAGGGAAAGCGATATTCCCTGGGAAGCCTGCGCAACACTCACAGGGAAGGGCGTGGATTCCACTCGGGCGGAAGTTTATGGCAAAAATGCCTGCGCGGTGCTTCGATTCCCAAAAGACACTCGTAGGGTCTCGCTTCGTTATGGGGTCTCATTTATAGGTGAAGATCAGGCGGAAGCCAATCTTCGCAGGGAAATCCCTGACTATGATTTGGAGAGGGTCTCGGCCCTAGGAAGGAAGGCGTGGAACGAAGCCCTTGGCTCAATCGAAGTCAAAGGAGGAAGCCTCGATGACAAAAAGGTATTCTATACTTCGCTCTATCGCGTATTTGAACGGCCTATCTGCATTAGTGAAGACGGAAGGTACTTTAGTGCCTATGATGGCTCCATCCACGAAGACGAAGGGATCCCCTTCTACACAGACGACTGGATCTGGGATACCTACAGGGCTGCCCATCCGCTCCGAGTTCTCATTGAGCCGCGTACCGAAGAAAATGTCCTCGCATCCTACCTCAGGATGGCCTCACAGAGCGGCAAAAACTGGTTACCCACCTTCCCCGAGGTCACCGGAGACTCTCACCGCATGAACTGCAACCACGGAGTCATAGCCCTCTACGATGCGGTTGCCAAGGGGCTCAATGTCAACCTTGCAGAGGCTTTCGAAGCATCGCGCAAAGCCCTTGAGGAGAAGACTCTCTGCCCCTGGTCTGGAGCAGAGGCAGGATGGCTGGATGACTTCTATTGGTCCCATGGTTATATGCCGGCACTTCGGGAGGGAGAAGCGGAGACCGACCCCAATGTCAGCAAAGGGGAGAAACGTCAGAGTGTTGCCGTGACGCAGGGGACTTCGTACGACTGTTGGGCCCTTTCCCGCCTTGCAGCGGCAATGGGGCGCAAAGAGGACGAACAGAAATACCTCTCCTATTCATATTTCTATCGCAATCTCTACAATCCCTCTACCGGCTTTTATCATCCCAAGGATAGGGGCGGAAAGTGGATTGAGCCCTTTGACTATCGTTTCTCGGGGGGCCTTGCCGCGAGGGATTACTACGATGAGAACAACGGCTGGGTATATCGTTTTGGGGTGCAGCACAATCCTGCCGATATGATAGAGCTTATGGGCGGGAGAGAGAGCTTCACCGCAGCGCTCGACCGTCTCTTTTGCGAGCCTCTCGGAAAGAAAAAACGCGATTTTTTCGCCCAGCTTCCAGATCAGACGGGGAATGTCGGACAATTCGGTATGTCTAATGAGCCGGCGCTCCACATCCCCTATCTGTATGACTACGCAGGTGTACCATGGAAGGCCCAAAAACGCATCCGTACACTTCTGAAAACCTGGTTTAGGGATGATTTGATGGGTATGCCGGGCGATGAAGACGGAGGAGGAATGTCGGCCTTCGTGGTTTTCTCAATGCTGGGCTTCTATCCCGAGATTCCGGGGATTCCTGCCTACTGCATTGGAAGTCCCGTCTTCGAGAAAGCAGTTGTGCACATCCCTGGAGGAGGTGACTTGCGCATCGAAGCGAAGGGAGCCTCCGAGAAGAACAAATACATCCAAAGCGCGAGTCTTAATGGTAAACCTCTTGATAGGGCTTGGTTTAGTCACGAAGAAATCGTCTCTGGCGGAGAACTGAAACTGGTGATGGGACCTCGTCCCAACAAAGTCTGGGGATCCGGCTTGGAAGCCACCCCGCCAAGTGCGGATGATTTACTTCCATAGTTTCGCCGGATGTGCACAGATTTTATCACTTCCGAGACTTTATTTAGATTATTTTATCATGAACAGAAAGTTCCTTCTCTTTACACTCACCCTGTTTCTTGCCTTCCTGCCCCTTTTTGCAGGGAATGTCCGTCATGTCAACATGTTTCTCGGGTCGGAGTATGACCATGGGCAGATGACCCCTGCGGCTGCGGTTCCATTCGGGATGATAGCAGTGTGCCCCGACAGTGACCCTGCCGTTGATGTGCACGGAGGCTACAACTACGCCGAGCCACGGATTTCGGGCATTTCAATTAACCGCGTTTCGGGGGTTGGCTGCAACGGAGTCGGGGGTAATCTCAGCATCCGTCCGGCCCTGCCGGATGAAGAGATTTCGATAGTAAAGCCATCCGAGAAAGCCGTGCCGGGTTACTATGGGACGGATTTGAGCAATGGGGTTCACCTCGACCTAACCGCTTCCCGAAGCGTTGCTTTCGAGAAGTACACCTTCCCCAAAGGGACTCAGGCCCGACTCTTTGTCAATTTCCTGTCTTCGATAGAAAAGAAAAAAGTCTCCTGCAGCTATCACATCGCGGATGAGCGCACCATAAGAGGAAGAGTCTCGGCCGGCACTACCTGCGCGAAGGGGGTTTACACCTTCTATTTCGCTCTCCAGACATCAACGCCTTTCTCGGTCGCGGATTCAACATCCACTACTGCCCTTTTGCTTTTTGATGAAGACAAAGTGGAGGTCCGAATCGGAGTGTCGGCATCCTGCGAAGATTCCGCTGCAAAGGAGCTCGAACTCGCGAAAGGCTCGTTCTCGCATTTTCGCAAGGCGGCCTACAGGCAGTGGGAGGAAAAGCTTTCAAAAATTGATGTCAAAGGAGGGGATGAGGAGCAGAAAGCCCTTTTCTACACCTCCATGTACCGTATTTACCTCAGTCCGATGGATGCTTCAACCGCAGAAGGGACTTTCGTCGCAACGGACGGGAAGGAGTATCCTCTCGCAAAGGGGCACAAGTACTACAGCAGCTGGAGCATGTGGGACACTTTCCGAACCAAATTCCCCATGCTTGTCATCCTCGAAGGAGACAAATTCGAAGACATTGCAGCGTCTGCTGCGGAGCAGTTCGTTACGGGGAAGAAGAATTGGGCGACCCCTCACGAATGCGTGCCGACCGTGCGCACCGAGCACACGGGCCTTATGCTGCTTGATGCCTATCGCAAGGGAGTCCCCGTGGATTTTTCAAGGGCCTATGAGGGAATCGTGAAAGAAGCCCGGAGTGAGCTTCCACGCAAGTCTCCCGACAATCTCATCGAGACATCCATAGACATCTGGGCGCTTTCGCAGATTGCGGGGATTGTAGGCAAACAGGCCGACTCGGCAAAGTATGCCTCTGAAGCCATTGATATGTTTGAGACTGTGTGGAAGGACAAATTCATGGACATTACCCCCGAATTCGGGAAGATGAAGGCGAGTGGGCTGTACCAGGGCAATCTGTGGCAGTACCGCTGGGGAGCCCCGCAGTTTCTCGATACCATGATTTCCCTTAAGGGAAAGACTGTCCTTGCCGATGAACTGGAGACTTTCTTCGAAAGGGGCTATTTCAATCAGGGGAATGAACCGGATATCCACACCCCCTGGCTTTTCAATGCCTTCGGAAAGCCGGAACTAGCTCAGCGCTGGGTGATGCGCTACATGATTGACGATGCTATGGTTCATATCTACGGAGGCAATGCCGAATATCTTGAGCCATATGTTGGGAGGGCATTTAGAAATACCGTAGATGGTCTCGCTCCTGAAATGGATGAAGACGACGGGGCAATGGGAGCCTGGTATATGTTCGCCCAGATGGGCTTCTACCCGCTCGTAGTTGGCAAGCCGGAGTATGAGATTTCTTCTCCACTTTTCGATAAGGTGACTATCCGCAACGGCTCTTCCCGCGTGACTATCCAAACGAAAGGACGCAAGGGGGCGTACGACTCTATTAAACGGATTACCCTCGACGGGAAAGAGCTGTCCGGCTATACTCTTCCCCATGAAGTCTTCTTAAAGGGTGGAACCGTTGTTCTCTGGTACTAACTCACTGATTACTATCGCAGTGGAGACAGGTCTTTCCCCTGTTTTGTCGCTGGGATTATTGAGGACCTCTCCATTGGAGCCTACCATGCAGGATGAACCGCCTCCGTCCAGGTTGGTTGCATCCGTGCACCCTAGCGAGATAAACTTGGCAGCAAGCTCTGCAAGGGTGTAACCTGCACTCCCGTTGGCTCCTCTGCCATCGCAGACGATTAGCACGAGGGCTCCGTCAGAGCGAATCCCTGCTGCCGTGCGGTTTACTCTTATCATTCCGGAAGTGCCTCCGGCATTGAGGCATTCGCCCCAATAACTTTCTGTCGAGACATCCACCCCGTCTTTGACAAGACGCGGCCCTCCTCCCACTGCTTCTACAGGGGTCCAAGTGAAAGTCCCTTCGCAATATGCCGGGGTTGGAGCCTCACTCATAAAGGTCTCTGTCTGCTCGTTGTTGTCAAGCGGGGAAGGGAAGGCGGTGTGTGTGCGGCTGCTCGGGCTTGTGCAATAGGCCCATTGGATTTCGAAATGCCCGTCCTCCATCTGTCCGATTGCCGAACGGACCGGATAGACGGTACTTTTTGTCTGCTCATCGCGAGGCCAGTTGATAGCCCTCTGGGCGATAGATCTGCAACTTCCGTCATGGTAGAGCAGGCTTACCGAGGTGCTCCCTGCAAAATAACCCCCGTTGGTGGCGAGGCAGGGAACCCCTTCGGAGGGGGTAAAGTCCCTGTACCCCGAGAAAAATGCCGAGGGAGTCCGTTTCTTATTGGAAAGGAGGCAATTGAACCGCAGATTTGGGTTGGCTTTGAAATCAATCGTAGCGATGAATCCGCTGCACTTCTGCCCATCATCGAAATCCTCCGTGAAACTCTCTACCTTAACCCCGACCGGATATCCGTCTTTCCACGACCAGTCGACACTGTCAACGGGCTCCGGAGGAGTTACAACTGTAGTATCCGTATCGGGCTTTGTTGTCTCTTCTTTGGCAGGAGATTGGGAGCAGGCTGCGAAAAGGAATAAGAGAGGAACCGATAGAAAAGCCTTTTTAAGAACAATAATCATGGTATAAATAATTTTAAGGAAAGATTCGTACAAAAGTAGCGAATAATTATGGTACAAATGTTAAATTTTTTATAAATTCGCGCAGTTTACTAGAACAATAACATGTTTTCACCCAAACACTTTTTGCTATGTTCTGCTCTCTGTCTGTGCTATGCGGCTGCCTTTGCCCAGATTCAGATAACGGGACAGGTTAATGAGCCGGATGGCAATCCGGCAGCGGGGGCTGTGGTGTATGTCAAGGAGTACCCTTCAGGGGGAACCATGACCGATGACAAGGGTCATTATTCTATCACGGTGCCTGATTCCGGATCCATCCTTGTCTACTCCATGATGGGATTTCGCAACGAGGAACGGACGGTTGGTAACTCCAAAGTGATCAATGTCGTGCTTCGCGAGGACAGCACCTATCTCGATGAGGTCATTGTGGTTGGTTATGGCGAGCAGAAGAAAGAGTTCGTGGTGGGCTCCGTGTCCCAGGTTAGCAGCAAGGACATACTCAAAGCCCCCAACACCAATGTATCTTCCATGCTTATCGGACGACTTTCAGGGGTTACTGCCGTACAGACTACGGGGATACCGGGCGGGGATGCGGCCTCGCTGCTTGTTCGCGGGGCCACCACTTTCAATGATTCTTCTCCGCTGATTCTCGTGGACGGGGTAGAAAGGACCATGACTTACCTCAACCCCAATGACATAGAGACTGTCTCCATCCTCAAGGATGCCGCCACTGCCTCTATCTATGGAGTACGAGGAGCCAACGGGGTTATCCTCGTAACCACAAGGAAAGGTACCGAAGGCCGTACGAGCATAGTATATGACGGCTCTGTAACCTTTGATACCAACACGGTAGATCCGCCTCTGCTGAACGCATCCGAGTATATATACTGGCACAACAAGGCCCGTGAGATGGATGGGCAGACTCCCTACTGGACCGATGAGAGAATTGCCTCGCTCAAAGAGCGCGGGCTCTATGGGGAGACCGACAATTGGGCCTTGATATACAAGGACTTCGGCCTCACCCAGCAACACAATGTCTCTGCGAGCGGGGGCACCGGCAAACTCCGTTACTACACATCCATAGGATATATGGATCAGGACGGAATCCTGCGCAACACTTCCTTTACCCGCTACAATGTCAGGACAAACATCGATGCCAAACTCACCAAAGGCCTCGGCTACAACATCAATCTCTCCGTTGCCAACTCCGACAGGACCTGGCCCGGACTGTCGATGTTCAGCGGGGGAACCTGGCAAGGAGAGTTCTCTCCTTTGAGGCAGGCTCTCGATGCCATTCCCATCCTCAAATCCGAGTACAACGGTCTCCCTCTAGGATACACGGCAGGAAGCTATGTCTACACTCCTCTCGCCGCCCTTAACACCGGCTATCAGAAAGAACGCAAATGGATGGCGGAGGTTCGTTCCAGCCTCGAATACGATTTTGGAGCACTCGGGCTCAATTTGCTGCAAGGCTTAAAAGCCGGAGTTCACTTTGCCTATAACTTCGATTACACCCTTGACCGCAATCTGCTCGAAAGCTTTGAAGTATATTCGTATAGCGCAAGCACAGACTCGGTCGACAAACGTACGTCGCAGGGTATCCCCGAGACCAATTTCACCAAGGCCCATTCAATGGGCTACAACCTTACCATCCGCCCCCAAATCAGCTACGAGCACGACTTCGGGCCGCACCACCTCTCTGCCCTATGGTTCATGGAAAGGTACACTTACCATGGTGATACCATGACAGGGATTAAGACCGGTTATGTTACAGGCTCTCCTATAGACCTCAACATGGGGTCGACCCTCACGAGCACTCCTCTGTATGGTTCTTACTCTGATTCCGGAAGCTTTGGGACAGCCGCCCGTGTAAGCTATGCTTATGACAAGCGCTACCTCGCCGAGGCGACCCTCCGTGCCGATGCCTCCTACAAGTTCGCTCCTGCCAACAGATGGGGCTTCTTCCCTTCAATTGCTCTTGGCTGGGTGCTTTCGGAAGAGGATTTTATGAAAGATGTATCCTGGGTGGACTACATGAAGCTGCGCGCATCGGTCGGAGTACTCGGCTCTGACGACACCTCTCCCTATCTGTACATGCAGACCTACAGCTCATCTTCTCCCAGCATATCCATCTATATAGACGGGACTCCGTATACGACTTTCTGGACCACGAGCTATGTCTACGACAATCTGACATGGTCCCGAACACGCACCTACGACCTTGGCTATGAGGCCCGTTTGCTTGGGAACCGCCTCTCTCTTGAGGCTGATGTATTCTATAAATACACCTACGATATCCTCGAATACGACTCCACGGGTTATTATTCGCCCTCACTCGGAGGCAACAATCCGGTGTGGATGAATTCGGGAGCCGTTGACAATAGGGGATTTGATCTTAAAGCCAGTTGGGGAGATGTTTTCGGAGACGGTTGGAGCTACACGGTGACAGGGATTTTGAGCTGGTCGCGAAATAAGCTGATATCCAAGCGAATGTCTGACTCTTATCCATCGTATCGTGCCCAACTTGGGCAGCCTCTCGGTGCCTATTACGGCTTCCATGCTCTCGGCCTTTTCCAGACACAGGAGGAAGTGGACGAATATCCCCTCGCTCCTTCCGGCTGGGCCGAACTCGGAGCCATCAGGTATGAAGATGTCAACGGAGACGGCAAGATATCTTCGACCGAGGACTTTGTCAAAATCGGGCGCTCCTCTACTCCGGAGATGACGTTCTCCATGAACTTTGACCTTGCATGGAAGAACTTGTCGCTCAGTGTCCTCCTTCAGGGTGCTACGCTTTGCGATTACGCCCTGTGCGGCACCTGGGCCAACGGCAATATGGACAATACCCTCTACACAAGAGCTTTCTATGATGGAGGCAATACTTTCCGCTACCTTGTGGAAGATGCCTGGACCCCCGAACATACCAATGCCTCATATCCGAGACTCTCGACTTCTGTCAATGCCAACAATGCGTGGATTTCGGATTGGTGGATGAGGGACGGGACCTACCTTCGCGTCAAGAATGCCCAGCTCGCATACGATTTCCCGAAAGGAATGTTCAGGAACATACCCGTGGAAGGGTTGCGGCTGTATCTTGCAGGTACCAACCTTTTGACCTTCTCTTCGTTCAAGTATCTCGACCCCGAGAATCCGGGTATCAACAGCGGGTACTATCCCCAGCAGCGAACCTTCAGTCTCGGTGCCAAAATTACATTCTGAAAATGAGAAACTTTATCATACATACCGGACTGTGCCTCTTTGGAGCCCTGCTTCTATGTACATCGTGCTCTGACTGGATCAATGAGGCCCTTGATATAGATCCTTCTGACAGATATTCTGTTGCGACTGTCTGGTCCAGTGAGACTTCCGCTGACCAGTACCTGCTTGCCCTCTATGCTCCCATCAGGGAGAATACCGGTACGGTAGGGACCGATGACAACCTTACTGCGGAATGGGATGCGTATTCGGACATTCTCAAGTCCAACTCGTGGAATCAATACAACCATCCCTACAATACTGCATTTCTCTCCGGTGCAGCCAGTTTTAACAGCCAGAGTGCAGGGGTCTTTGAATGCTGGTCCGACTGCTATACCCGTATCCGCAGGTGCAATGAGTTCCTTCGGGATGTGCAGACCTATGGCTCAGGTATCAGTTCGGACTACACCCTGACCCGTTCCGCCGAGATGCGCACCATCAGGGCTTTCCTCTATTTCAAGCTCATGACCATCTATGGCAAGGCGATTATCCGTGATGAGGTAGATGGCCCTGATCAGAACGATAAAGCTTTTGCGTCAGCCGAAGAGGTGTGGAACTTTATAGAGGAAGACTTGCGCTACGGAGGGAGCAACATTCGTGCACAGCAGCCCCGAGGGCGAATCACCCGCGCTTATGCCTGGGGACTTCTCTCCAGGGCAGCACTCTTTGCCCATCGCTGGGACACGGTGATTGAGGCAGCGGATTCGTGTGAGGCGTATGGGGGAACGCTCGACTCGAGTTATTCCAATGTGTTCGCTTCCATTGACAGCCCCGAGCATCTGCTGACCTTTGAATTTGTGTCCAACAAACTTACCCACCGCGCGGATGTCTTCTTCAGACCCTCCGGAGATGGAGCGGAGGATGGGATGCATCCGGGAGCGACTGTTTATGGAGTATTCAATCCCACTTCCGAACTCGTAGACAGTTATGAGATGGCGGACGGCACTCCCTTTGACTGGGATACTTATGGGAGCGACCCCTATACGGGGCGTGAACCTCGCTTCTACGCTTCGATTCTCTACAACGGGGCATCCTGGGAAGGGCGTAAAATTGAGACTTTCGAAGGAGGAAAGGATGGCATTGCCGAATTCGATATTTCGGGGGCAGCCGGCACTACCGTGACAGGCTATTATCTTCGCAAGTTCATTACAGAGGGGCAGACCGACTGGGAAAAGTACGGAAGCGATCATTTTGCCATTGCCATGCGTTTTGCCGAAGTGGTGCTCAATAAAGCGGAAGCCTATGCCCAAAAGGGGGATTTTACATCCGCTTACGCTTGCCTTAACCGTATCCGCAGTCGTGTCTCGCTTCCGGCCAAGTCGGGCTCGAATCTTCAGACTGCGATGACGGACATCAAGCACGAAAGGATGGTGGAACTTGCCGGAGAAGGACAGAGATTCTGGGACCTCCGCCGCTGGGAAGATGCAGTTTCCGTTCTGGACGGCAATAATCTGCATGGCTGCCGGATCACCCGCAGCGACAGTGGCACATATTCCTACAGACAGGTGAGTTGCGATGGAGAGGGCAAGGTTCACACCTTCCTTGAGAACTATTATGCATTTGCAATCCCTCTCACCGAAATCACAAACAACAACGCCGTTACTTCGGCTGACCAAAATCCCGGATGGTAATGATTATGAGACATATTAAGACAGCATTTCTTCTTGTTGGCGCTCTTGCTCTGCTTTACTCGTGCGCCAAGCCCGATGAGGACTATGTCCACGATGATGCCACCATTAGTGCTATCTATATGCTTACTACTCAAAAGGATGCTACAGGCAAAGCACTTTCGCTCAGCATTCAGGGCTCGATTGATCAGGACAGTGGAGAGATCAGTTTCGTGGTGAGCAGGGACAAGAGGCGTCAGATTGACCTTACTGCAGTGAAGCTTCGTGCCAATGTGGGCTACGATGCGTATTTGAGTGTGACAAAAGAAGGGGGCAAGGAGGTTTCCCGCACCCTCTATGGGATTCACGATATTTCCGAGGGGATAGATTTGAGCGTTACCGCCAAAATGACAGGGCGCGTCAAGGACTACCACCTCACAGCCAGATATGAAAACTGATAATCTTTTTTTGAAATGAAAAGCAAATGGATTTTTGCAGCACTTGTGCTAGGCGCAGTGCTCGCAGGATGTAAAAAAGATGACCCTGAAACGCCTGCTGAAGAGCCAAAGAGTACCGAATGCAGGCTTACTGCTTTCGTAGTTACTACCGGTGAGAGCACCATCGATGGCTTTATAGATCAGGCTGCCAAGACCGTTGAACTCTCTTATCTGCCCAACCAGCATGAAGGTCTTTCTGCCGCTACGGCTGTTGCAACCATTTCCGACAAGGCCACGATTAGCCCTGATCCGAGCGTGGCTACGGACTACACTGTTTCCGGTGGAGTCAAATTCACCATCACAGCTGAAGACGGTGTGACTGCAAATGTCTACACCGTGACCATTGCTGCTGCCGAATACAAGCAGACGGTAAACAAGATTTGGGAGAAGACCACCGGTGAACTCGGAGTGGCCGACCCGCCTCGTATTGATGGCTATATTACTCCGGAATGTGGAGTGGCTTTCGTTGACAAGGAGCATTTTGCCACTGCCGATCTCAATGTTTTCGATCTCGACGGCAATAAGGTTGGAACCCTCAATATTGATGGCATAGGTGACCTTGGCTACTACAACGGTCAGTTGGGGGCCATGTCCAATGATGACAATGGAGTCCTCTTCGCCGTGGCAGGGCGAGGTGCTACCGATGACAGCGGTGCCTATCTAAAGGATGACGGCGGAGCCGTCGTTCTTAAGGAATGCTGCATCTATGTTTGGAAGGATGGTTACGACAAGGCTCCTACCCTTGTATACGGCCCTACGGACGGATATGGGATTTTCAATCTTTCTGTCAGTGGAGACGCTTCCGGTGACCTTGTGATTGCATTCCGTGCCACGGCAGGTAACCCTCAGATGTTCCATGTCCTTACTTTCACGGGAGGCAACTACTGGAAAGCCGATGGAGAGAGTGCTGCCTCATGGACAGGACCTTTCGTCCAGCACCCCGGTAATGACGGATCATGGCAGCAAATGATTTCATTCTATAGCGGAAACCCTGAAGAAGGCTTTGTATGCTGGGATTCCATTGCAGCAAGCGAATTTGGGGAGTCGGGGAACTCGTCTTCCGCTTTCTATGCTTACAATGAGGGTCTTACTGCCCATGTTAATGGTTCTTCCACCGAGACTGTGCTCAAAGGCCTTGCAAACTGGACAACCTGGGATGTCGATGGCCGCTGGTATTACTATGGTAATTACTCGACTGGTTATGTCCGTGCGTTCAAGTACAATGGGGAGAAGTATATCATAGCCTGCAGTGCTTCCTGGCCTTGCACATGGATTACTATTCAGAAGACGGAGAATCTCGTTGAGGATGATTCCGACACTGAGGACGTGGACGAATCCCTTAGCAATTATCTGCTTCAGACAGATCAGGTTGCAGGTGCAGATGCGGCCTATCCCTGCGCTGCATATGTTTACGATCCTGCTACCGGCACCGGTCATGTGATTTACCTTGCAATGGCCAAGGTCGCTCTTCGCTACGATTTGGTTACCGAGACAATCTGATTGTGAGTCGAAGAATGTACATACCACTTTTTTTTGCTGCAGTTCTGTCGCTTGGGGTATCATTTTCCTCGTGCACCAAAACTCCCTCCGGCAGCGGGGATGAACCGCAGGCGGATACGACCGTGGTTGTCCCTGTCACTCCTGTGGATAGCAATTACATTGCCCCCGGGGATACCGTGCGGGAGAAGCCTCTTTCGATGTGGATAGATGCAAGTGCCAATCTGCAGAGGCTTGGAACCAAGGCTCGGGTGAGAAATGTCCTCACCAAAGCCCGCGAGCACGGGTTCAATTCAATCGTGGTTGGGGTGAAACCGGGGCAGGGGACAGCACTTTATGAGAGCGAGTTCCTCAAGCCCTGCACTACCCTTAACGGGGTTACCGTTGAGAGAGACTGGGACTATCTTGAATACATCCTTGAGGTTGCCAAAGAGTTGGGAATGAGAGTGGAAGCATCAGCATCGGTAATGCTGATGGGGGAGGAGGGCTACAGCAACGGGGCCATCTATGATGACCCTTACTTCCAGGAACTTGAGTGCGTGGAATATGTCCCTACGGGCACTTACCCGGGACAGCTTCGCAAAATCACCGAAGGAAGTAATTTCGCTGCCATTAACCCCTGCCACCCCAACACCCAAGCCTATCTCGCAAGGATGATTACCGAGATTTTCTCCAACCCCAAATATGCCCTGCTTGATGGGTTCTGTCTCGATTACTGCAGGTATATAAATGCCAATTCGGATTTTTCGGATTATTCGAAAGATACCTTTGTGGCGTGGCTTGCGGAGCATTATCCGGATCAGAGCCTGAACAACTGGCCCGTGGATATCTATTACTTTAAGGATGGCGTGACCACCGATGGAGACTATACCCCGGGGCCTCTCTACAATTATTGGATAGAGTGGCGTTCGTCTGTAGTCCAGGATTGTGTGAGGGTTGCAAGGGATGCCATGAAAGCAGTCCGTCCGGATGCAGAACTTTCGGTCTGGGCCGCTGCCTGGTATCCTCTGCCTCTTACGGGTCAAAACTGGGGCAGCCCGCGCTACAAGGTGGTTGATACCAATTGGTGGGCCACGGACAATTACCACACGACAGGCTTTGCGGATTTGCTGGATTACTTCCAGCTTGGCAGCTATTATCCTGAAGTAACAGGTTGGGAATACGGGACGGTCCAGTATGCGATTAACTATTGCAGGAATATTCTGCAGGGAGATTGCCCTTTCTGGGGGACCATTTCGGTGATCGAGAAAGGCTTTGATGCCGCGAAAGGTGTGGAGTACTGTTTGGAGAACTCGTCCGGTTGCATGGTGTTTGAGCTTTCGCACATCGTTGCGTGGAATCTCTGGGACAAGATTAAGGAAGGGGCCGACAAGGCCTGGGAAGAGCTCGGAGTTAACTCCCCTCTGCTCAGTAAAGGAGTTAGGGAATAGACTGTTTATCCGGATTGTACTCATCGCTTGCGAAAGTTGTCGTAATTCGCCGCGATTTTAGTAACTTTGCCATCCCGTGTGGAGCAATCCTGCGGGATGGTTTTTGTTTTGCGATGGATAAGAATATCAGCGAATTCACTTCCCGTTCTTACAAAGAGGGCTTTGTCAGCGATGTCCCCCAGGATTTTGTGCCTAAAGGGCTTTCCGAGGATATTATACGGCTGATTTCTTCTATCAAGGGAGAACCGGAGTGGCTGCTCGATTTTCGTCTCGAAGCCTATCGCAAGTGGCTCACGATGACTCCTCCGACCTGGGGTCATCTCACCCTGCCGAAGATTGATTTTCAGGATATTATATATTATGCCGCTCCGAGAAAGGATTCCGAACGTCCCAAGGAGATTGACCCTGAACTTGAGAGAACCTTCGACAAACTCGGCATCCCGATTCGGGAGAGGGAAGTGCTCGCTGGGGTTAAAGACAAGTCCCAGGTCGCGGTAGATGCCGTGTTTGATAGTGTGAGCGTGGCCACGACTTTCCGTAAAACCCTATCAGATAAGGGAATAATCTTCTGCTCATTTTCAGAAGCAGTCCGTGAGCATCCGGACCTTGTCCGCAAATACCTTGCAAGCGTGGTTCCGGCCGGGGATAACTTCTATGCCGCTCTCAACAGCGCGGTTTTTTCCGACGGGTCTTTCTGCTACATTCCCAAGGGGGTCAAATGCCCCATGGACCTGTCGAGTTATTTCCGTATCAATGCCAGCGGCACAGGACAGTTCGAGAGGACACTGATTGTGGCTGATGAATGCTCATCGCTCAGTTATATGGAGGGCTGTACCGCTCCAATGAGGGATGAGCACCAGCTCCATGCCGCAGTTGTAGAGATAGTGGTTGAAGCGGGGGCAGATGTGAGGTATTCGACAGTGCAGAACTGGTACCCTGGTGATGAGCAAGGTCGTGGCGGTATTCTCAATCTTGTGACCAAGAGGGGAATATGTAAGGGTGAAGGGGCGCATCTGAGCTGGACACAGGTGGAGACGGGCTCGGCCGTGACATGGAAATACCCTTCGACAATACTCAAGGGGGACAACAGCAGTTCGGAGTTCTATAGCGTTGCGCTGACTAACAATTATCAGCAGGCGGATACGGGGACCAAGATGATTCACATCGGGAAGAATAGCCGCAGCCGTATTGTGTCCAAAGGCATCAGTGCCGGGCATAGCCAGAATTCTTATCGGGGGCTTGTGCAGATGGCTCCCGCTGCGGATGGGGCGAGGAATTTCTCCGAGTGTGATTCGCTTCTGATAGGCTCACTTTGCGGGGCGCATACTTTCCCTGTAATTCGCAGTGCCAATCCTAACGCCATAGTTGAGCATGAGGCTACAACCTCGAAAATCAGCGATGACCAGCTTTTCTACCTCCGTCAGCGGGGAATTTCAGAGGAAGATGCGGTAGCCCTTATCGTGGGTGGCTATGCTCGGGAGGTGTTGAGCCGGCTCCCGATGGAATTTGCCGTAGAGGCTCAAAAACTGCTCTCGGTATCGCTTGAAGGTTCAGTCGGATAAGGCTTTGTGATTACAGGCATTTCTTGCCAAAGGATGAAAATTTGATAAAATATGAGCGATATATTACTTCAAATAAATGGCCTGCATGCAGGTATAGATGGTAAGGAAATACTCCATGGAATCGACCTTGAAGTCCGCTATGGTGAGGTGCATGCCATTATGGGACCCAACGGGGCGGGGAAGTCGACTCTGGGAGCCGTGCTTGCCGGGCGCCCGGGCTATGAGGTCACTTCCGGCAGCGTTACCTTTGCTGGGAAAGATTTGCTTGCAATGACCCCCGAAGAGCGTTCTTGGGCCGGACTTTTCCTCAGTTTCCAGTATCCGATTGAGATTCCGGGAGTGTCCATGACGAACTTTCTCAAGGCGGCAGTGAATGCCAGGCGCAAGTCACAGGGGCTTGAAGATCTCAATGCAGGACAGTTTCTCTCCCTTATGAAGTCCAAGATGAAGCTCCTTCAGGTCAAGGGGGAATTTGCAAAGCGTGAGGTCAATGTAGGCTTCTCCGGAGGGGAGAAGAAGCGTAGCGAGATTTTCCAGATGGCAATGCTGGAGCCTACGCTTGCGATTCTCGATGAGACCGACAGCGGCCTCGATGTGGATGCCCTCAAGGTAGTCGCGGACGGGGTCAATTCACTTCGTTCGGACAAGACTTCAAATATTATCATCACCCATTACCAGAAACTGCTTGAGTACATAGTGCCAGATGTGGTGCATGTGCTTAAAAGTGGACGGATAGTCCGTACGGGAGATCGCAGCCTTGTGGATATAATTGAGTCGCAGGGCTTTGAGGGGATAGAGTAGGTGACTTTTAAGGTAAACCACCTCATATTTAAGGCATTTTGAAATGACCGACAGAGTTTACATTCTTGGCAGAGACCCCATTCCTCAGAAACTTACCCTTTCCTCGGGAGAGAGTGCGCGGCTTACATTCGTCTCTCTTCCCGGGACTTCAATGCAGCTTGACTTTGATGCAGACCTTGTCGGTGAAGGGGCGGAGCTCGATGCGGCAGGAATATACCTCTGCACTTCGGATGAAAGGCTTACTCTCAATCTCAATGTCCGGCATCTTTGTGGCGGGACCAAGTCCAACCAGCTTTTCAAGGGCCTTGCGGATGGGACTTCGAGAGTGAGGTTCAACGGGCTTGTCTATGTGGCTCAGGGGGCAGAGAAAACGGAGGCCTACCAGGCGAGTCACAGTCTTTTATTAAGTAGCGATGCCCGCGTGGAGACCTCTCCCCAACTCGAAATATATGCCGACGATGTGGTCTGTTCACATGGAGCAACGGTCGGTTATCTCAACGAGGATGAGCAGTTCTATATGCGAAGCCGCGGTATTCTTGAGCAGGAAGCCCGCCGCTTTCAGATTCTTTCTTTCCTTTCCCCGGTGCTCTCCCGCCTTTCCCCTTCGCAGCGACAGCTCTTGCCTCTACCTTTTATAAGGTAACTTTTCCCCTGTCCTCTCCCCTTTGCAGCGTCAGGGGGGCATTCCTGCTTTCTTGGGATAACCTTTTAAGGCTCAATCGTTTATACTTTTTGCTTGTCCCCGCAGCGGGACAAGCAAATTTGATAATAGCCTAAAGATTAGAGAACTACTATTTGGCCTCGTGCTCTTTTGCGGTACTCTGACGGGGACTCGCCTACAATGTGCTTAAAATACCTTCCAAAGAAAGACTGATTTGGGAAATTAAGATTAAAACTGATTTGTTGGATGGAGTTCATCGAAGAAGAAAGTTGGGCTTTGGCATCCAATATCACATAATCCTCTATCCACTTGAGAGCTGATTTCCCGCTGGTTTGTTTAACTATAGCGGACAGGTATTTGGCTGTCATATTCATTTCGTCGGCATAGAAATTCACATCACGATGCTCCTTGTAATTATTTTTGATAAGGTCGATGAATTGTTTCATCACATCTGATTGCCTCGATCCGTTATCCTGCGATTCTGTCGGACGATGAATGTACCAGCCTATGGTTAGGAAGAAGGTTTTGGTAAGCAGTCTGAGCGCTTCTTCCGTGTTTGGGTTGGAGTCTTGCAGCTGGCAGAGGTTGCGGGACATTTCCATATAAGAATGTAATGCAGCAGCGCTTCTGTTATCAATATGTATGAGAGGGCCCTCTTCTATTCTTTTGTAGAAATTGTAGGAGTCTCCAATGTCAAGCCTGTTAAGAAATTTCTCTGACATAAAAATGTAACTGCCCTTATAGTCGTCACTTACACCGTAAGATTCCATTATGTGTGTTGAAAGAACTATCAGAAGCGTATTACTTTCCAATTTGTAAGGTTTGAGATTTACTGCCCCTTCCGCGTGTCCTTCCTCGCAGATAATCGTCACGACTTGATCCAGCTTGTAGGGTTCGCGGTTGCGGTATTTAAATCTCGGATTATGAATGAGGATAAGATCATCCCCGAAATGTTCCATCCAATCTGATCTTGAAAGGTCAATGTTTGATATTTGCAGCTTACTCTTGGAAACTTTGCTTAAATCTTTCATGCCTGTATTTGTCTTTGCCCCTGGAGTTCAGTATTCCCGCTCTTTCGAGGATGAGAATGAGCTTTTGCAGCTTGACCAGGCTGTCAACATTCCTCTTATGTTCTCTTATAGCCGTGACATCACCCCTTGGTTTAACCTCGGCATTGCAGCCGGCCCTTCCGCAGCCCTTTCTTTCGGGACTTCCGGAGTCGATGTCAAACCGTTTAATGTCAATCTCGGTTCGGCTCTGCTCTTTACTTTTGCAAAGCATTTTGTGTTTAACGCATCTTACGAATATGGAATGCTTGACCGCTACGATGGCTCCGTTGATGGCGGCTCCCTCAAAACGAGTAAGTTGTGCTTCGGGTTCGCCTATAGGTTCTAGATTTATGGCGCAACAGTTCAAAGTGCAGGGCCAGTCGTCCTGTACTTTTTTCTTTCATAGGTCGGCATGGTGAATTATGATTTTTCGTTTCCCTGTATATAGCTGTAACACAGCGTTTTGGCTTTTCGCGCCCTAGTATTCGGCAAGGGGGTGCGAAAACTTATATGCTTGTATATTAAGAGATTACAGGGAAACGCATGAATGAAAAGATTCCCGCCTTTCTCCTATGGAACTCAAACTTCTCGATAGTGCCATCCCTGGACTGAGGCTGCTGCATACGAGATAATCCGTGCATCCCTTTGTTATGGTGAAGTACAGGCGAGTTTAGGCGTAATCTGTCACAGATTAAACTGTTTATTCGATGTACCCCCATATCTTATGGATTTTTTATTCCATAAAAAGTGTTACATTTGCGATGTGTGACATATGATATATAAAAACGACATGAAACAATTAAAATTGCAAGCGTGCCTAATTATCGTGTTGATGCTTAGTGCATGCAACACAAAAGTTAATCCAGCTGTACCTCCCGCTCCAACCCCGGATCCTGTTCCTCCTACTCCGGAATTGGTTTTCACTGCTGTGACAGAACCCTATAGAGATTCTGAGCAGGGATACAACGATGTCATATGGAAAGCAAATGATGCAATCTGTGTTTTCGAGACTGCTTCTCAAGTATCCAGGTATGAAATTATGAGAGGCGTTGGCAGCACAACAGCGAAATTCAGAAAGAACTCTTCTGCGAAAGAAGATAATGGCGACAAATTCAATTCAAACATAGCGTTTTATCCCTATGTTGAAAATATTGAAGTTTCTCAGAATGAAGAATCTTATACGATAAGTAATGTTTCTTTTTCTTCAAGTTTCAGCTCCTCAACTGAAACGGATACTACAGGGAGTTTTCCTATGGCTGCGGTGACGGAGAGCATAAATGACAGCACCTTAAACTTCAGGAATATTTGCGGCATATTGCGTATTAATCTCGCGGATGAGAATCATAGAAAAATCAATAAACTCATCCTAAAGGGGAATTCCGATGAAATTCTGTCAGGAACTACCTCGGTAACGGTTTCAGCGACTTCTGCACCCGTTATAGCCCCATTCAGTGAAGGAGAGAAAACTGTTACCTTGGAATGTCCTGAAACCATCCTCTCAAGTGAGGGGACATCATTTGAGGCTATACTTCCTGCTACTTATTTCAGTAAGGGTTTTTCTATTACGGTTGTCAGCGAAGACGGGACTGAAACCATTGCGAATTACAGCTCCGAATGCACTGTTGCGGCATCGTCAATACTTGCCGTTGATTTGTCTGTCCCCGTGCAGGGCGAGGACCCGGATGACGACCCTGCTCAGGGCTATCTTACATTCACTTCGAGTGGAGAGAATACTTTGTCGATTAAATTTGTGCCATACGAAAGTAACTTTAATGTGAAGAAAACACAGCTTTACTATTCTTATGACGCTGAGAAATGGACTGAATGGAATCCCACATCGACGGATGTAAACACTACAAGTACATATCCCGAGTTGGAGTTTTCTTCTTCCAAGCCTTTATATATTTCGGGAATGCACGCGAATGGAGAAGGTTTTACCGCAGGAAATAACTTGAGGATGAGATACACCCGCCAATTTGTGATTGGAGGCGAAGGGAAGGTGAGATGTTCCGGCAACATTATGACATTGATAAACAGGGAGGCTCCCTCGAAAGAAATTCCTGTGCAGGATTGTTTTTATGACTTGTTCAAAGATTGCAAGCAACTCGTCAGCGGTCCCGCACTGCCCGCGATAAATCTTAAACTCAGGTGTTATCTGCGCATGTTTGCGGGTTGCAGCTCTCTTGAGGAAGCTCCTGCACTTCCTGCAATGGAGTTAGCGAAGGGTTGTTACAGTGAGATGTTCAACGGCTGTTCTTCGCTTTCCAAGCTCCCTGATCTTCCGGCTACGCAACTTGCCGAGTCCTGCTATTCGTATATGTTTTCAGGCACTGCCGCTGAAGAAGCTCCGGTCTTGCCGGCAACGGTCATGGTCAAGTCCTGTTACTATTACATGTTTAGTTCTTGTAAAAAGCTTGTAAGAGCACCGGAACTCCCCGCGACTGTCATGGCGGAAGAATGCTATAGGGGGATGTTTTACTCATGTTCTTCCCTTGAAAAGGCTCCGGAGCTGCCTGCTCGTGATCTTGTAAAAAACTGTTACCACACCCTTTTCGACAGCTGTCCTCTTATCAGGGAAATTAAGGCATGGTTCGTTATCAGCAAGACAGACTTCTATGACTATTATGGGACCAAATCCAGCCTGTATACGTCTTCTTGGCTTAAGGGAGTAGCCAATACCGGAACTTTTTATGGCAATCCGGAAAATGACTGGATTCCCTACAATGGAGGCTTATCGCGTTTTGCTTACACCGTCCCTAAAGATTGGAGTATTCAGGAATGGGTCAGGAATGAGCAGGAGTCGATATAGAATGTGTTCACTATGATGGCTGTTGCTTGCCAAGCTAAAATATTTTCGTATATTTGCAGTCGCTCTCGGGTAGAGCGACTTACACATTTATTTAATTTACAGATTCACAATGGCTGTTAAAATTCGTTTACAACGCCACGGTAAGAAGAATTTCGCATTCTTCCACATTGTTGTGGCGGACACTCGTGCACCGCGTGACGGTAGCTTCATCGAGCAGATTGGGTCCTACAACCCCAACACCAACCCTGCGACCATAGTCCTTGACTTTGATCGTGCCCTTGCCTGGCTCAATGTCGGAGCCGAACCCTCCCTTGTCTGCCGCAGGATACTTTCCTACGAAGGCGTTCTCCTTCGCAAGCACCTCAATGGCGGTGTCGCCAAGGGCGCTCTCACTCAGGAAGAGGCTGATGCCAAATGGGATGCATGGAAGGCACAGCGCGATGCCAAGGTAGCTGCGAAGGTCTCCGGCCTTAAGAATGAGGCTATTGCCGAGGCCAAGAAGGCAAAGGAAGCCGAGACCAAGGTCAATGAGGCCCGTGCCGAGGCTCTTGCCAGGAAAGCTGCAGAACTTGCTGCCAAGAAGGCTGCTGAGGAAGCTGCAAAGCAAGAGGCTGAAGCTACGGAGGAGGCTCCCGCCGAGGAAACTCCTGCACAGGAGTAAGCTTTGGTTTATGCAATTCTCGCCTGCCAGCCAGTTTGTCTGCATAGGCAGAATACTTAAAGCCAATGGAGTTGATGGTGGGCTGCTTGTAAATGCTCCCGACATTGATTTCGAACAAATTACGGAACCGGTATGGATCAGTTTTGATGGCCTGCCGGCTCCTTTCTTTATCCGCTCCGCCCGTCCCAAAGGCGCAAGCAGATACATTATCCACCTTAATGACGTATCCATCCTTGAAGACGCCCTCGAACTCGTTGGAAAGGATGTTTGCATTAGGGCAGGGCTGCCGGAAGATGACGAAGCTGCAATAACTGTCGGGGATTCTGCAGAGGACCTTGCCCCGAAGCTTATCGGCTGGGAGGTTTGGAATTGTGAAACCGGCATTCTCATGCCGGAAGAGGCAGGGCAGGGTGGCTCTGCAGGAGAAGTTTACCTCGGGCGCATTACAGACTTCGAACTCATACCCGGCAATCCCTGCCTCTACATTCAACCCTTGAATGGGAGCGAAATCCTCATCCCATTTCACAAAGACTTCATAGTCAGACTCGACCCTTCCACTATGCGGATAGTTCTACGCCTTCCCGACGGATTGCTTTGAGATTGCCGCCAGTTCTCTTTCCCTCCGTCTTCTCAATGGTCTGCTTCAGTGAGGGGGTTCAACGGCGTATTATCGGGTGTTTCCTTATAAACACTTTACATACAGGCATATAGACTTCAGCGCCCCCTTGCCGTGCAAGGGGGCGCTGAAAAGCCAAAACGCTATGTTACAGCTATATACTGGGAAATACCCATTTTCAAGAATGTGCTCTGTAAAGGTACTCAAGTTTCGCATGTGCGTGCAAATATATGAATAACAATAACCTTATCACATGCGAAACTTGAGTAAAGGGAATATCAGGACTGATGTGGCTTGTGGAAGGAAAAGGTCGGAATATTCTCCATTTTGCTATCTTTGTCCCTGATGATTAAGGTGAAGTTTTTACTGATTGTTTTATTGCTTATGATTGGAGTTAAAGCCCACACATACGAGCATACGCAGGGGTGGCTCGCAGAGAATTACGCCAAGACCGAAGTGATGATTCCAATGCGGGACGGGGTTCGGTTATACGCCGCAATCTATACTCCGAAGGACAGCACCATAGCGCACCCTGTCATCATGATGCGCACCCCATACCCGATTCGGCCTTACGGGAAAGGCTATGGGAAAGACCTGAGGCGGGCGATGAGCATCTATGCCGACCATGGGTATATCTATGTTATTCAGAATGTGAGAGGTACGTATCTCAGCGAAGGGGAATTCGTCAATATCCGGCCAAAAGCGTCAGGGGGGAGCGGTACCGGGCAGGTCAACAAAATCACTGAAGGCAGTTGCGTCCCTGAAATTCCTACAGATGAGGCTACGGATACCTACGACACGGCGCAGTGGATAGTCGACAACCTGCCCACTAACGGCAGTATCGGAGTCAAGGGCACTTCCTACCCCGGCTTTTATGCCACCTGGGCTGCCCTCAGCGGACATCCCGCCATTAAGGCCGTTTCGCCCCAAGCCCCTGTGTCCGATTGGTTTATGGGAGACGATGCCCATCACAACGGCTCCTTCATGCTCGCGGATATGTATAGCTTCGGGGGCTCGTTCTTTAGACCCCGTAAAGCTCCTTCCGTCAAGAGTCCAGCCCCTCTTGTGCATCCTGATACTACTGTCTGTGAGTATTTTCGCGGCAAGAGCCTGTCGGAGCTTATGGCTCCCTTCGGAGATTCACTCCGGATGTTTAATGATATGCGTTCTCACCCAGACTATGATGCCTATTGGCAGAAATGCAATCCCACGGCATATTTTCACGATATCGCTCCTGCCGTAATGGTCGTGGGAGGGACCTTTGATGCCGAGGACTGTTATGGGACCTTCGAGACCTGGCGCAAGATTGCGGAAAAATCCCCTGCGACTCCTCTCTACCTGGTTCTCGGCCCATGGGCGCACGGTGCATGGAAAGATTTTTCATACAATCATCTCGATGGGGCATACTTTGGAGAAGACTCTTCGAGGTATTTTGTGGAAAACATCGAGTACCCTTTCTTCGCATATTATCTCGAGGGGCAAGGGGGTGCACCTTCTTACAGGGTTGCTCTGCTTCGTAGCGGGGATACCCGTGAGTATACGGCCAAACCTGACTGGGAATTTCTTGACAGGTGGCCTGCGCCCAATCGTATACGAAGACTTTATCCACAACAAGATGGGACTATTCTATTGCATTCCCTAGGGGACGGGACTGTCATTACTAATCATGGGGCAGGCACTGCTGCCTTTGGAGGGATATCTGATTCGGTTTCGGAAGCTGAATCTCACTCCGCACTCAGCTACATCTCCGACCCTGCAAATCCGGTCCCTTACTATGCCGAAGATTCTGAGTCGAGGATAAGGGATTATATGGCGGGCGACCAGAGATTTCTGTCTGGAAGAAAAGATGTTTTGTCTTTTGTCAGTGAAGAGGCTGCGCAGCCTGTTGTCATTGACGGTCCTGTAAGGGTCTCACTTAAAGCTTCCTGCAGCAGTAGCGATGCGGATTTTGTCGTGAAACTTATTGACGTTCGCCCCGACGGGTACCAGATGCTGCTTCGTGGAGATGTGATGAGTGCAAGGTACAGAAATGGCTTCTCCAAGGCCGAAGCTCTTACTCCCGGGGAGTCTTTCGTCTTGCAATTCACCATGTGCGATATAGCCCATGTGCTCGAGAAAGGCCATCGGCTGATGATACAAATACAAAGCAGCTCTTTCCCCCTCGTGGCCATGAACCCCCAGACATTCGTCCCCAATCCCTTCGATGCTGTGGACTCCGACTATACCTCTGCGCGGATTACAATTTATTGTGGCAAAGAGACTTTCTTGGAAATAGGCACGAGTAGTTTGTGACAAAAAAGCCGACCGCAAAGACTGCGACCGGCTTTTTGCGCCCCTTCAAGGACTTGAACCTAGGACCCCCTGATTAACAGTCAGGTGCTCTAACCAACTGAGCTAAAGAGGCATTCCCGATTGGGACTGCAAAAGTACTACAAAAATCCGAAAACACCAAGGTTTTTTGGAAGAAATTTATCCGCGAATCCGTTGGCAAGTCGGCTACCTACAGTTTACGGTTGGCGTAGGCGGAGATGGCACTTGGAAGAATAATCTCGTAGCCGGGATCTTCGAGCAGGGACGAGGTCATCAGCATGTCTGCCGTGGTGCGGTTGGTCGCAAAGGCGATATTGTACAGGGCCGCAAGACGGGTCAGTGCAGACACATCGTTCTGATGCCCTTGTACGATAAGATTGTCACAGAAGAAAATCAGCATGTTGATTTTGCCTTCTGCTATCATAGAGCCAATCTGCTGGTCGCCTCCGAGGGGACCGGAGAGCAGACGGGTGACGTTGCCTTCAAAAGGCCTTTTGCCATCGATTTCGATTTCTTCAATCAGCCTCCCTGTAGTCCCCGTAGCGAAAAGGGCGTATTTTGAGAGGAGTTCAGCGTTGTACTTGACCCAGGTGATGAGTTCTGCCTTTCGCCCGTCGTGAGCGACTAAAGCGATTCTTATGTCTTTCATTATGTTGTATTTTCGTAATTATCAAGAGCCTGTTCCATAAGGGCGCGGCCCCGCTCCGAGATTTCCCTGCATTTGGTATAGTCCTTCATTGCGCGATAACTGTCGAAAGGCATCTCTACGAGTATATCAGGCTTATAGAGCTGCTTCTCGAGTTCGGCAATCGTGTGATTGGCCACTCCAAAGGAGCGCGAAATGATAGAAAGGTAATTCCCATCGGCATTCTGGGCAGGGCTCATACGGTTTTCGGCAATCCTGTTGCGAAGCACAATCTCCCCCTGGCGTCCTATCATCATCATTTTCTGCCTGAATGGCAGGCGTTTATCCTGTCTTATGGTGTCGATAACCTCATCGCTCAAATCTTCGATTTGATCCCTTTCGTACCTTGCGTTGAGGTAGTCCTGAAGTGAAGGGTCGAGGTCGGCCGAGTTAACATTGAAGCCGATGAGGATGTCGTGCCCGCTGCGCTCGACATATCCGAGGGGGAAAGTGCTCACTAAACCTCCGTCCACCAGGGTCCTGGCCCCTATGCGATAGGGTTTGAAGAGCGAGGGTACCGAAATCGAGGCCCTAATGGCTTCAAGCAGGCTTCCGCTTCTGAATATCACTCCCTCTCCCGTGTACAGATCCGATGCGAGGGCAGTGTAGGGGATGGGGAGATCCTCAATCTTGGTGTCGGGGACAATTTCAGCGAGGGTTGAGATGATTTTCTCACCTTTCAGCAGGTAGCCCGGAGAAATTGTCACGTCCAAATACTTGAACAGGCTGAAGTTATCAACGGTACTGATCCACTGCTTGAATTGCTCCAGACCTCCTGCTGCGAAAACGCCGCCTATGAGGGAGCCCATTGAGGTCCCTGCAACGGATGTTATATTGTATCCCCGTGCCTGCAGCTCTTCGATTGCACCTATGAAGGCAAGTCCCCTCGGACCTCCGCTTGAAAGGACGAGGGCCACATCCTTACACGGCTTAACGGCTTTTGTCATTGAAGTCTGATTTTGTGTGAGATGAAATAATTTCCTACAAATTCGTAAGCAAAGACCCCTATCCAGCTTAAAAGAAACAGGGCAACCGACAGCCCTATCTTAGCTGGAACGCCGATAGTCTTCTGTCTGCACAAATCCGCTATCCTAAATACGGCAGGAATCCAGCCGAGCAGGTATATAATGAAGAAAATCATATCAAATGGCTAAATTAGTGATTTTACCGGAAAAACCCATACACGGCACTCCCGCTGCCTGTCATTGAGGCGTATAGAGCACCTTCTTTGTAGAGCGTTTCTTTTGCCTTTCGAGTTAGCGGGTGGGATGGAAATACGCTCGTTTCAAAATCATTGAAAACCAAGAACTTCCACTCTTCAAGGGGGTGGAGCACGGCCTCTTTCAGAGGAACTTTTGGCCTTTGGGGCGAGATTCCCGCGTAGGCTTCCCGGGTGCTTACTTTTTCCCCTTCAGGAATGAGGAGCCTGATCTTGTATCCCGACAGGTCAATTTGAGCGGGTGAGAGTATTTCTCCTCTGCCACTGCCCCATTGAGGGATATTCCTTATAAAGAAAGCACAATCAGAGCCGAGTCTTCCGGCAAGCGACTCGAGGACCTCCGTGGAGAGATTCAGAGCGAAAATATCGTTAAGCATTTTAAGGGTCCATGCACAATCCGCCGAACCGCCTCCAAGTCCTGCTCCCACGGGTATGCCCTTGGTGAGCTGTATTGATACGGGTGGGATGCCGTATCTTTCGTGCATAAGGTCCCAAGCCCTGACGCAGAGGTCTCCTTTAGGATTCCAATCTCCACCCGTAAGTCTGATTGAAAAACTTTCCGCAGGATTTATTTCGAGTGCATCTCTGTATTTATCAATGGGATAAAAAAGCGTCTCGATGTCGTGAAAGCCATCGGGGCGTCTGGCTAGTACATTAAGTCCAATATTGATTTTGGGTGTGGGGTAGCTAATCATGTTTTAATTGACACATTGGAACTTCGTCTTTCTGCAAGGAGAACTCGCAGCCGCAGTATGGCTGATTGTACATCCCGAGTTCCCTGATAAGGTAGCCTCGCCGAGGTTGGAGTCCTCCTTTTCTCCAGTTCATCCCCCACCATGTTACATCAGGGAACTTCTTGCAGGCAAATCTTCCTGCCTCATCCACTTGGGAGAGGCTTTTCCAGCGTGATGAAGCGAGGGTGGTGGTGAGGATTGAAAAGCCGTTATCATTGGCGTATTGGGCAGAGCGAAGAAGACGATAGCGGAAGCATTCGAGGCAGCGCGCTCCTCTTTCAGGGATATTTTCCCTTCCCCTGCCGACTTTCTCAAGCCAGTCGGAGTAATCGTAGTCATCATCGGTCCAATTTACACCAAGGCTCCCGCAGTAGCGGATAAGTTCGGTTTTTCGGTGCTCATACTCCGTCAACGGGAAGATATTGGAATTGGAGAAGAACACCTTTACATCAAGATTATTTCGTACAAGGGCTTCGAGCACTGCGCTGCTGCATGGGGCACAGCATACATGCAGAAGAATCTTTCCTTCTACCGGTGGAGTCAGGACGACATCCGGTGCATACTCGCCTTTGTAAGTCATATTCTCATTTTGAAAGCAAAAAATCGGTGATATTCAAAGACTTGTGTGTGCTTGCAAAACTTCCTCCAGCACAGGACTGCAAAGATAATCCATTTTCCGCAGAATCCATAACGCCCCATTTTTCATGCTGTCTTGAATTATTTAACTATTGAAAAGATATTTTAAATAAATTTCCTTTTTCGCTTGTTTATCACTCTATGATTTGCTACTTTTGTTGGGTAAATAACACTAACTCCATATGACAGATCGCAGAACTTTTCTTAAGACTGCTGCTACGGCAGGAGCGGTGGCGGCAACCTTGCCGCTGGTTGAAAGTTGCTCCAATGGTGAAACGCGTAAGGACAAATACGGCATAGCCCTCGACAAAAGCATCAAGAGCAATCTTATTGTTCCCAAGGCCAATGCCGTGCCCATCACGGGAACATTTCTCGATGAGATTTCTACCGATATTCCCCATCAGAACTGGGGCGAGGCCGAATGGGACAGGGATTTTCGCTACATGAAGCGTTTCGGTATTGATACAGTCATCATCATCCGTTGCGGCCTTCGCAAATGGATGACTTATCCCTCCAAATACCTCCTTTCCAAGGGTTATTACTATCCTTCAGTGGATCTTGTAGACATGTTCTGCCGCCTCGCCGAGAAATACGGAATGGCTCTCTATATCGGCCTCTACGATTCGGACGAATACTGGTACACAGGGGTTTTCAACAATGAGATTGAAATCAACCGCTTCATTATTGACGAACTTTGGGAACGCTACGGTCACTACAGCAGTTTCAAGGGCTGGTACCTCAGTTTCGAGATTTCCCGCCGGTCCAAAGGTGCCATTGAAGGCTACCAAAAGCTCGGGAAGCAATGCAAGGAAATCTCCGGGGGGCTTCCCACTTTTATAAGTCCCATCATCGAGGGGATTAAGGGAGTAAGCGTCCAAAGCGGGCAGCTTCGCAGAGAAGACCGGCCTGACATCCAGGCACATATCCGGGATTGGGATGAGATTTTCGCGGGAATTCACGAATTCGTGGATGCCTGTGCCTTCCAGGACGGCTACAATGACTACGATGAGATTGAAGACTACATCTCCGTCAACAAGATGCTTGCGGACAAATGGGGAATACACAGCTGGACCAATTGCGAAAGCTTTGACCGCGACATGCCCATCAAGTTTCTCCCCATCAAGTTTGACAAGCTTCGTCTCAAGTTGGAAGCAGCGAAACGCTGTGAAGTAGAGAAAGCCATAACCTTTGAATTCAGCCATTTCATCTCGCCTCAATCCGCATACCTCCAGGCTGGCCACCTCTACGACCGCTATTTAGAGTATTTCGACAAGCAATGAAGCCTCTGCATGCAATATTGTGTGCGATACTGTTTTCAAGCTTCGTACCTCAAGTGTATTGTCAGACAATACAGGGCCGTGTGACAGATACCGGAGGAGAGCCGGTTGTCGGAGCTGTTCTTGTTGAGAAAGCTGTTCCCGGTAATGGGGTAATGACCGGTGAACAGGGCAATTTTCAAATAGACATTCACTCAGAAGGAGCAATTCTTGAGGTCTCCTGCATAGGATACATATCGGAGAGTGTACCTGCCGTACAGGGGATGACGGTCTGTCTCAAAGAAGACACGGATGTGCTTGATGAGGTGGTAGTCATCGGCTATGGGTCGCAGAAGAGGGAATATCTCACCGGATCTGTAGCTCAAACCTCATCCGAGGAGATTCTCAAGGCTCCTGTGACTAATTCCCAGCAGCTGCTCACCGGCAGACTTGCCGGGCTGACCAATATCCAGACTACCGGAACTCCCGGAGCTGATGACACACAGATGTACATACGCGGACTCTCCTCGTTCAACGGCAATACTCCCATCTGTGTGGTGGATGGTGTCAAACACGACATTGGAATCATCAAAACCCTCAATCCAAACGATATAGAGACTGTCTCCGTGCTTAAGGATGCCGCAAGTACTTCGGTCTACGGGCTCGATGGCTCCAATGGGGTTATCGTCATTACCACCAAGACAGGAACCTCCTCCAAGAGTAAGGTCTCCTATGACGGCTCGGTGTCGTTTGATTTCAACACGGCCATGATTGAGCTGATGGATGCGCAGGAGTATATCTATTGGAACAACAAAGCCCGTGAGATGGATGGCCTTCCACTGTATTGGACAGAAGAAAATGTCCAAAAGCTCAAGGATATGGGGCTGTATGGCGAGACCGACTGGCTGAAAGAGATTTATAAGCCTTTCGGGCTTACCCATCAGCACAATATTTCTGCAACGGGAGGCAACAGTTCGATGCGCTATTATGCCTCGCTTGGCTATATGGGGCAGGAAGGAATCCTGCGAAACACTGATTACGAGAGGTATAATTTCCGTACGAATCTCGATACAAAGGTTGCCGGTGGAGTCAGTTTCAAGAGCACTTTCTCCGTCCAGTGGTCCAACCGCCACCTTCCTGCCATTCCTTTGGATGCCCAGAGTGAATACTCTCCCATCACGCAGGCACTTTATGCCTGTCCCATTCTCAAGACTGAATATGAGGGGCTTCCTCTTGGCATTACCAACGGGACCTATACCTATACCCCTGTTGCCGGCCTGTACAATGGCGGCTATCAGGATCAACGCTATGGACTGCTCAGCGGGACGCTCACTCTCGAATACGACTTTGGCACCCTTTGGGATGTTCTTGAGGGGCTTAAGCTGTCGGTTTTCGGAGGATTTACGGGTGATCTTACCATTAACCATCAGTATGTGAAGCCGTTCCGGCAGGCTCAATTCAATCCCAAAACATTCACTGTCAGTGTCGTCAATTTCATCCCCTACACCAAGACTACTTTCATCAAAAGCCACAGTTATGCTTCCGATGTGACTCTTCGCCCCGGTCTGACTTACGAGCGCACTTTTGGAAAGCACAGCGTATCTTTCATGGGCTTGTTTGAAGGAGAGAAAAGCTATGTGAGCTATCTTTCGGGAACCGGCTACGGTTTTGCAAGCGATGATCCCATTGATCTCAACATGGCAACCGAGAGTGTCAGAGGAGCAGCCTCGGGCTCGCATACTCACAGTGCCTTTGCAAGCTTTGTATATCGTATAGGGTATAACTACGACGGAAAGTATATCCTTGAAACCTCCGGGCGTTTCAATGGCTCCTATGTCTTTGCTCCCGCTTCCCGCTGGGGCTTTTTCCCTTCGCTTGCTGCATCTTGGGTGCTGTCCAAAGAGCCTTTCATCAAGGACAACATCCATTGGATTGATCACCTCAAGCTGCGCCTTTCAGCCGGACAGACCGGGATGTCGGATATCTCTCCCTATTCGTATATGCTTAAATTCCGCAGCACAGGTGCCTCCGATGCTTACGGAATCGGACTCGAACCGGTCAAAGGGTATTACACTACCGGCTATCCCTTTACAGATGCAACATGGTCGCGGATGTATGACTGGAATGCAGGGTTAGATGCAATGCTGTTCGGCAAAAAGCTCACCGCTGGGGTAGATGTGTTTTATCAATACAGGGACCATATTCTCGAGGCCATGACAAGCAGTGCCTATTCTCCCTCACTTGGCGGCAACCATCCCGTCTATGAGAATTCGGGGAGGATGGACAATCGCGGTTTCGAACTCACCCTCAGGCACGACAACTGGTTCTCCAACGGCCTGACGTATTCGCTTGAGGGGATGCTGATGTTTGCCCGCAACAGGGTTCTCTCCAAGAAAATCAGCGATGACCATCCCTCATACCGGGCTGTGCTTGGCGAGCCCCTTGGAGTGGTGTACGGCTTCAAGTGTATAGGCCTTTTTCAGACTGAAGAAGAACTCCTTGATGCCCCTACTCAGCCGCAGGGAACCATTGACCTTGGCGAGCAGAGGTATCTCGATGTGAATGGAGACGGCAAGATAACCTCTCAATACGATTATGTCCGGCTTGGGTATTCGGAAGTGCCTGAAATGACTTTTTCTCTCAACGCGAATGTCGGCTGGAAGAACTGGTCGCTGTCTGCTTTATTTCAGGGAGCGACTTTAGTCACGACCAAACTCTGCGGAGTCTACAATAATTCCGTTACCGACAACACTGTCTATACCAGGACTTTCTATGGCCTCGATGCCACCAATGGCAATATTTATGTTGCGGAAAACTCTTGGACTCCCGAGCATACCGATGCCAGGTATCCAAGGATTCATCAGGGATGGAACGGCAATACAATGTGGATTTCGGATATGTGGCTTGTAGATGGAAGTTATCTTCGTCTCAAGAATCTCCAACTCACATACACTCTGCCGGACTCTGTGGCGAGGAAGATCAGTATGTCCCGCGTTGATGCCTATCTTGCAGGCACCAATATCTTTACCCTCTCCTACTACAAATGGATGGATCCCGAAAATCCAGGGGTGAACGATGGCTTCTACCCGCAGCAGAGGACATATAGTGTAGGACTTAATTTGACATTTTAAGCGCATGAAGAAAGTTTTTTCCATACTGATATGTCTTGTCTGTCTTGCCTCTTGCAGCTGGATGGATCTGGGACCTACAGATGCTCTTTCTCCGGATCAGATTTGGAGCGGAGACGAGACCGTGCTTGACGGCTATGTGTACGGGCTCTATGCCGCTGTACGGGATAAGGCGGAGATTTACAACTCTGCAGCTCCCAATATGTTCACTGATGCCTATGCCGATTTGATTAAGTCAGGGTCATGGGATCAGTACGGGCATACCTACAACTCTATACTTATGGAGCCCAACATTATAACTTCCGATGATGCTTCCGTTTTCGAAAACTGGGATGACAGTTACAGCCGGATCAAACGCGAAAACGAGTTTCTGCGGGATTCAAAGGTATATTCGAATAATTTCAGCAATGACTTCCTGTCAGTCCGAATTGCGGAAGTCCGCTTCCTTCGTGCCTTTAGCTATGCTTATCTCATAAGGGTTTATGCGGGCGTGGTGCTTCGCGATGAGACTGATGATGTAGACGGCCCCGAGCAGAACAATAAGGCACGGTCTACCGAGGCCGAGAGTTGGGACTTTGTGATGAATGATCTTCGCAGTGCTGCTGCCGGTCTCCCTGAAGAATGGGACGAGGGGGAGTACGGGCGTGCCACCAAGGCTGCCGCTTTCGGCTATCTCTCCAGGGCAGCCCTTTATAAGGCCTGTGCCCTTAAAAATTCTTCTGCTTCCGAGGATGCTGTTAGAGGAGCATATCGTGAGGTTATAGCTGCTGCGGATTCCTGTGCTGCGCATGGTGCTGCTCTTGTGGCGGATTATGCGAGTATTTTTTCTAATCAGGTCAGTAGTGAGAACCTCTTTACCGTGAGTTTCTTCCCGAGCACCGAATCTGCGAATCTCTCCCATGAAGCGGACAGGCATTTCCGTCCGAAAGGGGATCAGAAGACACATGGAGGAGCTACCGTTTCCTCTACTTATGCTCCTACCGAAGAATTGGCCGGAGCTTATGAGATGGCGGATGGAGCCCCCTTTGTGTTTTCAGAACATAGCACCGACCCTTATACGGGACGGGAACCCCGTTTCTATGCCAGCATACTTTACAATGGAGCCTCATGGGAAGGCCGCCATTTGGAATGCTGGCAGGGCGGGACCGACGGGTTTGGAACCTTTCAGAAGAGCGGGTGCGCAGAGTCTTCCGTTACCGGCTATTACCTTCGCAAATGGATTACGGAGTATGACGAGCGTTGGACATCAAGCGGAAGTTCCCACTATTGGATAGCCCTTCGCTATGCCGAGGTTCTTCTCAATAAAGCCGAGGCGCAGGCCGGTATTGGCGATATTTCGGCGGCTCTTGCAAGCCTTAACCTTGTCCGTTCCAGAGTTGGACTTCCCGGGGCTGTCGCTGTGGATGAAGCCTCTTTCATGGATGTTCTGGAACACGAAAGGATTGTCGAACTGGCGGGGGAGGGTTTCCGCTATTGGGATCTTCGCAGGTGGAGAAAAGCAGTTGAAGAGATTAATGACTCCAATGTGCATGGCTGTAAGCCCACGCCACGGGAAGACGGAAGTTTCGTCTACGAAATAATCGATGCTGACAATGGGAATAAGCGCATTTTCAGACAGCAATACTATGCCTTCGCAATTCCTATTACGGAAATGTCCGTCAATGAACTTATCGGGGAACAAAATCCGGGATGGTAGGTATGAAAGAAAAAATACTGATTGTTTTAGCTTTGACTTTTGCACTTTGTTCCTGTGCCAAACCCGATGCGGAGTTTGTACACGATAAGTGTGAGATAGAGTCGGTAACGGTAACGGTTCCGGGGAGTGCAATCGCTCCTGAAGTGAGCGGGACTCTTCGCACTGATATTCGTGCCGGGGAGCAGTGGTGGGTGTTTGCAATTCCTCGCGACTACCCTGCCCGTTATGGCTTTGATCCATCCTCGCTCAAGGTGGTAGCCAAACTCCCCTACGATGTGTTTCTGACCCCGGGGCTTGAGGGGCGTAAAGACCTTTCGCTAGAGTCCGACCCCTTGAAGGTGGTGGCGAAGAATCAAACTACCGGGCAGACACGGACGTATTATTTATTTGCTTATATTTCAACTTCTTTGTGATATGAAAAAAATCAATTCACTTGTTGTTTTGTGTGCACTTTCTCTGCTTGCTTCCTGTGGCAAGGAGAATGAGGGTGGAGGAGGAGATACTCCTGAAACACCGAACATCGGAACACAGGCTGACATTGTCTCCTTTACCTTAATTAACGGAGATGTCCGAATTGATGCGACTGTTTCCTCCTTTGAGAAAAGGGTTCTCATCGTGTATCTTCCCGAGCAAGCCTCTGCCCTGAGCGGAGCCACTGCTGAAGTCACTTTGTCCGAAGGGGCGAAGATTACCCCGGATCCTGCTCAAACACTTGATTACAACGATGAACAGGTCTTTGTGGTGACCTCGGAGGATGGAACCCTTACCAAGAACTATATCGTTTCCGCGCAGGAAGCATCCGTGGTGACGCAGGTGGAGAAGCTGTGGACCAAGAGCTACACTAATCTCGGAGTGTCTCATGACGAGATATTCGACCAGGGGCAGAGCCAGATTGGCTTCTGTGCCAAAGATAAATTTGTGGTTCACACCGGAGAAGTTTATGATCTTGAAGGAAATAAGCTTGGCAATCTCAATACCGCGGGCATTCCTTCGGAATGGGGTTTAATCTCTCTTGCCAATGATGAAGATGCCAACTTCATTGCCACATTTGGGAACTCTGCCGATGCCTCCAATATGGTAGACCTCAACAATGAGGGAGCAATCTATATTTGGCCGGAGGGTTACGCTGGCGCTCCGGTACAGCTTTACCGCTTTTCATCCGACAATATCCCCTCTTACCCTTCATATTCAGCGGGGCATTGCGATTGTGCCGGACTCAGTGCTGCAGGCTCGTGGGGTGGGAATCTCGTTGTATGTACCCAGCACTTTCACGATGTGTCGATAGATGAGACTTCGGCGGAACTTTTCGGGATTACTCCCTGTGACCACACGACCCTTCACAATGTGCTATATTTCACTGATGGGAAACTCAAGGAATTCAAGGTGTTTGATTCCCGAAAACAGTTGGGTGGAAACTGGATACAGATGGTAAGCCCGGTCAGTGCTTCGCCCGAAAGCTCCTTTGTCATCGGCAATAGTCAGCAGACCGGCAGCGGGTACTCCGTGTGGGTTAGAAAGTCTTTCTCTGATCTTTCAAATGACAGCAATCTTCTTGGGCTTGGTTCTGAGGTGCAGGATCCGGAGGTGTCTTATGATGGTATCTATGGCTATGGCAATTACAGTGTCGGGCATGTCAAGGCTTTCAACTGGTTCGGTGTGGATGCCGTAATCGTGATTTCAACCTATTGGGAAGGAAGCTATATGACTGTTCAACCCCTTGATTCCGATGCGGAATACATTCAGAAAACTATGATTGTTTCCAATATAGGCTCCAATCGGTCTTCCTGCGCTTATTACTTTGACGGGGATAAAGGCCATATTCTGCTTAATGTGGGCTTTAATGGAGGGGAAGTATCTCTGTATGAAATTTATAGAGTGTCACTGTAGCTTATTGTCAGCCTTTGTCGTGTTGCTGGCGATGGGATGCTCGGGGAAGAAAGAATCTCCCGAGCCTGCTCCTGAACCGCAGCCCGTCCTCAGCTCCGAGTGCAAAATCCTCTCTATGGAGATTACGGCGGGGGAGTGGGAGCTCCAGACTGCGATTGACCAGGAAAGCCGCGCGATTACAATCTATTGCTACGATGAGGATTTAAGTTCCTTAAAATCCGCGTCCTGTACCTTGGCTCTTTCGGACAGTGCCCGTGTTACTCCAGACCCGTCGGTGGCGAGAAATTACACTCGGCATTTGACTTTCGTTGTCACCGCCGAAGATGGTACTGAAGCCGTATATACGGTAAGTCCAGAGATTTTGCCTACTCCCGAGCGCCCTGCAAAACCGGTGGTGATGTGGATTGATGCGGAGAATAGCATGCAGTTTCTCAATACCAAAGCGAAGATAGCATCCGAGATACAGAAGGCGTACAATAGCGGGTTTAGCGGGATTGTTGTGGATGTCAAATCTCCTGTGAGCGGGGATGTCCTGTATAAGAGTGATTTTCTTGGCTATTGTCCCCATCTGCTCAATACCGATGTGCCGCAGGATTTCGACTTCCTTCAGGAGATTATAGATGTGTGCAGGTCAAAGGGGATGACAATTACTGCTTCAGTAAGTGTGATGACTATGCCTCGGCCTGCAACTTCTATCGGGCAGTCCTATTGGGAAGCAAACCTTCAGGGAAGTCTTGCCAAGGCCTGCCTTCCTGGCGGGATTATCAATCAGGCAGATGACCCCCAGAAGACTCATACTTTCCTCAACCCTTCGTCAGATGCCGTTCACGACTATGTGATGCGCATGGTGGGGGAGCTCGCGTCGAAGTATGATCTCGATGGGATAGCCCTTGACTATTGCCGTTACCCCGATGTGTACAGTGATTTCTCCGATACGTCGCGGAAGGCTTTCGAAGAGTATAGCGGCAGTGTCGTGGAAAATTTCCCTGAAGACATAATGACTTTCAGCGGGAGTGAACGGGATACGTATGTGCCCGGGCCTAGTTTTAAGGAGTGGGTGAAGTGGAGAGCTTCTGTGATTCAGGGCTATGTGAAAGATTGCCGCGAGACGATAAAGGCCATAAAGCCATCGATTCGGCTTGAGTGCTGGACCGAGGGGTGGTGGTGGGATTGCTGGGCAAAAGGGCAGAACTGGGCCTCTCAAAAGGCCTCGCTCCCCTCTGGGACTACTTGGGCTGCCGATGATTACATGGAGACCGGGTATGCAGAGTATCTCGATATTTATCATCTCGGGGCTTATGTGGAGACCGTTCGGGGCTTTGGAAGTCTGTATACTATGGAGTACCTGCTCAACTATGCCAAACAGAGGATACTTGGGGCGTGTACGATGTATGGCTCTTTCGGGGCTTATGCCGAACATCTCAAGTGGGGAGATGCCGCAGAGTATTTCTATGTCAATGCGGATGGAATGATGATTTTCGAGTTGGGATCAGTGCGCAATCGCTGGGGAACCTACAGGAAGGCAATTTGGAGGGGAATGCGCACGCTTGGGGAATACGATTGCAGTAATTCGGATTAGATTCTCTCCAAATCGTATTATAATGATTCAGGTTTCGCATGTGCGCGCAACTCTTTGACTAACGATACCACATGCGAAGCTTGAAATAGTGATTTTGGATGTAATCTTTGCGAAGTTTTTTTTGTGAGAATTGGTGGTAAATATTTTGCCATTTCAATTATTAATCGTACTTTTGTGGTCCCTAAAGAGAAATGCGGTAGTGGCGGAATGGTAGACGCGCTACTTTGAGGGGGTAGTGGGAGTTTTCCTGTGTGAGTTCGAGTCTCACCTACCGCACCAAGACGGATGGCAGGGATGTTAGTCCGTCTTTTTTAGAAACAGGGGTGTAGCTCAGCTGGTTTAGAGCGCTTCAGTCACATTGAAGAGGTCATCGGTTCGAACCCGATCATCCCTACTCCTTTGAAAGCTCCATTATCGCGGAGCCTTTTTAGTCTCCCGTCTGTTTTACACTTACGAATTTTAGTCTATCTTTGCATTGAGGCTTCGCGCTGAATGCGAAGTGACACGTTATGGACATTAATTCTTTGAGTGAGGTCATCATTCAGACAATCGCCGGGAGGGAATCCCTTGTACTGCCTTCCATAGGCTTGTTTACGGCAAGTTATGTTCCGGCATCATTTTCAGACAAGGGCTACACGATTAATCCTCCTTATAGAGAATTGAGTTTCGCCCCGGATCCCAATGCTTCCGATGACATTCTCTATCGTGAGTGGGCAAGCCGCAGTGGCATTTCAGAAGATGATGCCCGCAAAGAAAGCGATGAATGCCTGAATCAGATTGTGCTGGCTCTTCAAAAGGCCAGAAGTATCGAATTTCCTCATTTGGGGAAGCTCCGTCTGACCAAGGAAGGGGAGATGTTCTTTGTGAGCGATCCGGATGCCCTTATCTATCCGGAAGCCTTTGCTCTCGAACCGGTTTATCTCAAAAACAGGGAACTCCAGAAGGGGATCGTGCAGGCCGAAAAACCAAAGATTGAGAAGCCGGCAACTCCCATGAAAGAGCCCGATATGCCGGCGGTGAGGGGTACTGAAGAGCTTGAAACGCCGGTTGAGGCTGTTTTTGAAGAGGAAAAAGAGAAAGAAAATGGTAAGTCGTGGATTGCCGTCGTTGTATTGATTGTCATCATCGTGGCCCTGCTCGCGGTTATTGCGCTTCGTCTGCTTGGAACTTACGCTCCCGATTTTATTGACAAAATTCTCTATTCTCCAGAGGAGCTTCAGAAATTGCATTCTTCCATTACGCTATGAGCAACGAAATTCAATATAGAAAAGCTCTTGTGACTTCGGAAGAAATCCTCAAGTTCTTCCGGGATCAGCTCTCGGTGTGGCCGCTTGCTGCGGCTAATTTTCGGGCACTGAAAAGCATTCGTACCAAAGAACTGACGGTCGGGGGAGTAAAGGTTGAAGCCCAGTTCAATCCCAATCGGATTGCCTCTACGACTGCCAACCCCGAGGACAGTGCCGGGAGAAAGTGCTTCTTTTGTTTCCGCCCCGAACACCAGACCTGCATCAAATTCGAAGGCCGCAAGGGTCGCAGATACAATATTCAGGTCAATCCATACCCGATACTCCCTTATCATCTTGTCATTGCAAGAGATGTCCATGTTGGGCAATCTGTCTGGCATAATTTCGTGGATATGATGGATTTTGCCCGAAGATACCCGGACTTTTTGGTCTTTTACAATGGACCTTACAGTGGGGCCTCGCTTCCGGAACACATGCATTTCCAAGCTGTGCCGGTGGGGCTTCTTCCGCTCCAAAGGGCGATAGATGCCTATTTGGACTCCAATCCTCAGGCGCTTGCCAGTGGGCAGGATGCCAGGATTTATCATTTTCCAGCCTTCTGCAGGGGGCTCTATGCTCTTCGCTCTGATACTCCGAAGTCTCTTGCGAAGCTTTTTTACCGTCTTGTGGATTGTGCTCCAAAGGAAGACGGGGAGGATGAACCGAAACTCAATCTATTTGTCTATTGCTATCACAAAGAATTTCGCTGCTTTGCAGTGCTGCGTTCCGCCCTTCGTTCGCATCATTACAGTAGCGTCGGCGAAGATCATCTTCTGATGACTCTCGGGGCTGCAGATATGGCAGGGGAGTTTGTATGCCCGCGGGAGGAGGATTTTGAGAAGGTGAATTCAACTCTGCTTGGTGAGATTTTGGACGAAGTGTGTATCAGCGGGGAGGAAGAAAAGATGGTCGCGTGGAGAATGACCCGGCATCAGTGGAAGGTGGATGTGCCGATATTGGATGCTACGGGTATCCGATTTGAAATGATTTCCGATGGGGCTGGACCTCAAGAAGTTTCCCTTCGGAATGGTCGGATTGATTATTGTGGGGTGTTGTATGATGAACTCTATTTTGACAGTGTGACAAGGTCCACGGTTTTTGCTCCTGCCTCGTTTATAATCTATGGGGATACTCCCCATAAGTACGCTGGTACCCTTCGTTTTACGGTTGTGGATGGCATGATTCGTGCAAGTAACCATATTGGTGTTGAGAATTACCTGTTGAGCAAGATGTCTGAGACGCTCAACCCTGATATGCCTATCGATGAGGTTAAGGAGGCAGTAATCAAAGCTCGCACCATTCTCGCGTCTGAACCTGACCCACCGGCCTATAATGGCCTTAACATAGAAATATTAACCAATGTCCGCAAGGCAATCGACCTCACTTGGGGACAGCAAATTGTAAGGAAATGAGACATTTTGGAATCGTTCTTTCGGCCCTTCTTGCGGGTCTGGTTTTAGCTGGTTCTCCCGCATATTCGCAGAATCGGCGAGGCTCAAGCGGGAGCAGCTCATCGCGGAATTCGGAGTCGGTTAGTCGCTCATCTTCATCGTCTTCAAAGAGCAGCTCTGCAAGCCAATCTTCATCATCAGGCTCTTCTTCTGGTGTGAATCGCCGCAGCTCGTCCTCATCGTCGAATTCGGGCTCCGTTAGCCGCCGCAGTTCGTCCTCGTCATCGAATTCGGGCTCTGTCAGCCGCCGCAGCTCGTCCTCGTCATCGAATTCAGGCTCGGTCAGCCGCCGCAGTTCGTCCTCATCGTCGAATTCGGGCTCCGTCAATCGCCGCAGCTCGTCCTCATCGTCGAATTCGGGCTCCGTCAATCGCAGGAGCTCATCTTCGTCATCGAATTCGGGCTCTGTCAATCGCAGGAGCTCATCTTCGTCAAGGTCATCTTCAGGGAGTGTGAGTCGTCGTTCTTCAGGGTCTGGGCGCAGTGTATCGCCTTCGGCCAGTTCGAGGTCACAAGGCTCAGTTGCTCGTAGTAGCAATTCTTCGGACAGACCCTCTGCTGCTACCCGCAATGCCTCTCCTGCTCAAGAAGGTCGGCATTACAGCAACGGCGGACGGGATAATCACAGAGTTCCGCCCCGTGACAGGGATATGATTGAACCGGGCAGACCGCATCGTTTCTATGATCCCGGTTTCCACTATTATGGATATAGGGTCAACAGGATACCTCCTCGTCACGAAATCTATTACAGTTGGGGACACCGCTATTACTTCTACGATGGGATTTACTATCGCTACTACGGAGGTGTCTACTATGTCTGCAGACCTCCTTATGGCTATTATTTTGCACCGGACCTCTATTACTATGATCCGGTAATCTGTTCTCTTGCGTGGTACAGTTATGCTGATCGTCAATATGATATTATTAATGATAATTACCAGACTATCGCCTCTCAAAATGCTGTGATTGCTCAGAATAACGCCACTATTGCAGCTCAGCAGGCTCAAATTAATGAGCAGCAACAGGCTCTGCAAAACAGGCTTGCCTCGGACTCATATCAGCTTGCAATGCGTCTTGGCCTCGTACAGAGTTATGCAGCTGTAGGGACGGAATACTATTATGATGATGGCGTGTTTTTCATTCTCAACGCTAATGGGCAGTATGAGACGATTGTCCCTCCTGCAGGAGCCCTTGTGGATCAACTCCCTGACGATTACGAAATTGTAACTCTACGTGATGACAAGGAGTATTTCAAGGTCGATGACACCATCTATCGCATGACTGTAAGCGATGGCAAAGCCTACTTCGAGGTTCTCGGTCAGCTGCAGGATTAGTTTGCTCATCCTCAGTAAACTTCGCGAGCAGTTCAGGATGGTATGGCAGCCATACATGGAGCCCAGCGCAATACTCTATCCGCAGAAAAGTTTGTTTTAGCATCTCAATCCCTCGGGCGCTTCCCATAAGCCCCGAGGTTTTTTTACTTTCTCCCCTCCTGATTCTTTTGTCCCCTCTTCCATCATTTCCTCGCCTATACACTCTCTTAATCCGTTCATCTCCTTTTTTCTGTTTTCCGTGCATCCACGTAAGCATTCGAAGAAGTACATATTGACAAAGTGATAATACAACTGTGATGCAA
>CAZSMO010000010.1:0-5293 GCA_964608175.1 uncultured Muribaculaceae bacterium
CCCGCCCAGTGAAATGCTCCTCAGAGCTCCGCCCCAGTCCGTCAGCCATCTGCTCCGTGCCCCGACCCCGAACGGAGTTTATGGCGCTTATATCGCTGGTAATAAGAAAAATAATGCTTTAGGCCTCTACGATGTCACGGCATGGACTACTCGCGGACAGGTGCTTCACCCGCTTCAGAGCGATGAGAGCGGACTTCCTGTTTAATGCCGTGGATGATATGGGAAACTCTCAGGCAGATTCCAAAACGCTTCACGTCATTCGTCCGCAAAGCCCGAAAAAGGCGGAGTATGCATCATACTACAATCAGCCGTGTTTTAGGTAGCGACATCTCTGCAGTGGGGCCGAGGTTTAGAAGCGGTATCCCTTGCTTCCCCCCTCGTATCGCTCTCCGATTTTGTCATCCCCTCTGCCGAAACGGATATTCCTTCCGCCGTGCTTGGTGGAATTGAAGCTATACACCACATTGACGAGGAAGATTCTTCCAAAACTATCCCTCATCGAGGTCTGGACATAATTTTGGATATACTTGGTAGTGAAAGCCTTCTCATCACCGAGTATGTCATAGCAGGCCAGACTGAATTCCAAGTCTCCATCTAATAGGCGAATTCCTGCAATTGCATTCAGCATATTGGAAAACATCGTTTTCCTTCCGCTTGTAAAACGCCCGTGATGTGAGTAGGAGGCGTTGAGGAAGAGGTTCCATGGCAGAGAGTTTCGGCTTTCCACTATGAAAGACTCATCCTGCCAGGAAGTCCGTCCATAGGCCTTTGAGGAGGTAAATACCGGTGAATAATCTGCTCGCGCCGTCAGCTTGTGTTTCTTGGAAAAGGCACTGTCGTATCTGAAATTAATCCTCGGTCTATGGTTGTAAGTATAGGATTCCTCCCCGTCTGCATATACCGGATAGGCTGAATAGTCGTAAGTAATGCCCGTGAATAGCTTTGAACGGATAAGAGTCCAGTAAAAGCTGTGGTCGACCCCAATACTTGCGTTATAGGATGGAGACGAGGCATTTACCCAAGTGGTGTAAGTGGCACCGGGCAGCAGTTGGAAGCCACGAACCGTTGCCCCTTCTGAATAATATGTGGACTTCTCTACTATACTGCCATCTGTAACGGACGCTCTGAAGAAAGTGGAAAGAGAATTCGGGCTCTTGACCTTGGAAAGAGTAGTCGATAAAGAATAGGTCCTTGCCTGTCTCAAATCAGGATTCCCTGAAGAAATATAAAGGGCACTGGTATTGTCTACGACCTCTGATAACTGTTCAATGGATGGGACTCTTTGTCTCGAAAAAAATTGGATGCTGGCATTAAGCCCTTTTGAGAAATCTGAAATTTGCCATATGAGCTCTGGCGCGAAATGGCTGAAGACCCTGTTCTGTACAGGCCCTGTTGCCGGAAGGGAACGATCTTCCGACATGGAATACAGATCGTAATTTAAACCTAAATTCCACGTGGATTTGTCCCTATGACTGAAACTTAGGCTTATCTTCTGATTTGTCCCTTTTTGGAAATAGTTTTCACTCAAGAGGGAATCCAAGTTGGCCTCGGCAACTTCATCGACAAAGCGAAGCAGCTTCCTGTGCGAGTTGTCGTGCTGAAAATTGTAATGGATATCTATGGAATTTTTGTCATTCAGGAGCCAACGGAGCATCGGAGTTAGGGAGAATCCTATGGAATTGTCTTGCGGTTGGGTCAGATAGAGCGTCTGGGCCGTTGAGGAAGAGTCCCTTTGGCTCCCGTCACCGTTTGTGTCCCCATAAGTAAATATGCCATTCCATGAGAAAAACAGATTTGAAAGCAAGGAATAGCTTTTGCCTGTTGACAGATTTATATTTTTTAGCCTGCTCTTGGAGCCGTTCCGTGACAAAATTTCCGTCAGGCCCTCTTGCATATAACTTTGTCCGGAGCTGTTGTTATCAGTCATGGACAAACTTAAATATATTGAAGGGATGTACTTGTAATTTGAGCGGAATGCGGCGTTCAGATTGTGGCTTTTGGAGAGGGAATTATGGAGACTTTCATTAAAGTAATGTCTATCCTCTACTGTATAATCCCTTGTGAGTCTCGAACTTCCCATGGAGTAGTCATTGCCGTAACTGTAGGAGGCAGACATGTCACTTCCATTATCTGACAGATTTGACTGGAACGAAATACCGGCATAGCCGGAGCGTGTATAGTTAGATGGGATTCTGGATACTCCGTGAATTGCTTGAATATTATCCTGTCCCCGTCCGACATTACCCAGGGAGAAGTTGGCGGAAAGAAGATTTTTCTCGCTGAAATAATTGCCGGCGAGATTGCCGTGATACCTCAGATCGGATTCGTCTCCGCGTTTCTCGATGTTGCTTCCTGCTGAAAGGATGGCCTGGGCGGCCAGAACCCTGTCGATGAAATGCCGTGTCTTGACATTCAGAACTCTTTCTTTATCATGAATTTGTCTACCCAGAAGGCGGTCTTCGTCCCTAAGCTGGTCGTAGGCAGCAATCTTCAGCACCTCCTGCCCGGCAAGGTAATTCAATGCATTCCGGGGGTCATTCCCAAAGACCAGCTTGCCATTGATGTAGATTTTGTCTATCCGCTTGCCCAGCTGGAAGACCTGTCCGTCTTTGACCTCAACCCCGGGGAGGCGGGACAGCACATCTATGAGCATATCTTCATTGGAGACGCTTTGGGTCGCGGCAACATTGTAGACAAGGGTGTCCCCGACAGACTGCAAGACCTTAACCTTGGCTACCACCTTTGCCGCCTTGAGAGTGTCCCGCTTGGTCTGTGTGCTGTCTTTGGGTTGAGCGGATTGCCCTGCCTGCGCGCTGTCTTTCGAAATGTCTTTCCCCTCCACCTCCCGCAACTCCCATGCATTCTCGCTCTGTACACCGCCTCGATCTCCGCTCGCCCCCATCATTTCCCACGTTTCCTCTTCGCATGCGCCGCTTTCCGCCCTCTCCCCGCGTTCATTTCCTGCCTCATTCACCTCATCTTTCTCCCGTGCTTCACTCCACTGCACACTACTTCCCACTTCCCCGGCCGCAAGGATTGGCGGGAGAAGCAGTCCCGACACTACTGACAGTATGGAAAACCTATTTTGTAAATGATTCATGGAAACGCAACTCCGTCGGCTCTTCGCCCCAATCAGACAAATCCGCGGTATCTTCTTCCATGTCAATGTCGTATGAATAGTTTTTTGCTGAAGTCCCTTTGATGAACGAGTCCGTAAATGTTTTGTATCCTGTGTAGCTGACACTAAAGCCATTGTTTATATATTGACCGGGGACATCAAAAAGAAGCATAACCATCTGTGTCAGTAACGGCACCAAGGGTAGTATTGTTAATCCTGACAGTTGCTCCGGCGATTGGATTTTGAGTGATTGCATCCACCACATGAAAGGTGGCGGAAATGCCTTGAGCCGATGCAACTCCTACGGACGAAAGAATCAAAAGGGTAATGAGTAATAATTTTTTCATAATGTAAAATTTGTCATGTGTGCATGTTGCAAATCTAATGTTTTTTTAGAAAGAAACAATCCTATTTCCTGACAGGGCTGGTGATATCGAGGTGGTCGGCGACGATGGTGGCAGGATGCGGCATCCAATCGCTTGCTTTCCTGCAATGGAAAGTGCACGAGGATGCTCTGCAGTGCATTCTGTGGCAGGTTGGTGCACTCAACGAGCCCTCCACGACCGCGTTAAGTGCAGTCAGCTCCATTGCAGTACATTCTGTGGCAGGTTGGTGCACAGGACTTTGCAGGGAGGTGGTTCACGAGTTAATATCTGCTAATCGGAAATCCGGTCAGCGGGACATGTCCCGCTCGCGACGAAGCCTGCTTTTCGGGAATGGTGATATCGAGGTGATCGGCGACGATGACGGTTTTTTGGGGATATTCTCCGAAAACCCCATAATAGAATTCGTCCCAGTCTCCGCTCTCCCATATTTGCACCAGTTTCTCTGTGTCTTTGTCCTTGCCTTCAGGGTCGTAGTGCGCCTTGAGGTCCTGGTCGAAGATTTTGCCGACGAGATTCCAAAAGCCTGCCGCGAAACCTCCCTCGTAGTCCTTGATGATGTCGTAGACGCTGCTCCTGCATTCCCTGTCCACGAGGCGGGTCAGCAGGAAGCCCTGCGAAATGGTTGTGTTGCGGATATCTGCCTCATACAGACGGAGAAGTTCCTTTTCGACTTCCTTGATATACTGGTCCCGGACTCTTTTGTCAAGGTGGTCAGCCTCGATGGTGCTGTCAACCTGGTTCATGAGTTTGCGGCCTGTGAGGGCAAAAGGGTAGACTCTGTTGAAGTTGTACACCAGCCGTGCCTGCTTTCTCCAAGCGCGGCGTTCCTTCCAGCCTTTAGGCCGGTGTTTGGCCGTAATGACCACTTCAGGAAGTTCTTCATAGTAGGTTTCGCTTTCCAATTCATCGCTTGCCTGTCTGGGCTTTTCCGCAGCGACTTTAAGACTGTCCCTCTTGTGCCCAGCCCTTGCTGCCTTGGGCACAGGAGCGCTGATGCTGTCTTTCTTGCCGGCTGTCTCGCGCCCATCCCTTGCGGAATCGGGCACGGAAGCAACAACGCTATCTTCCCCGACAGCCCTTACTGAACCGATACTGTCAGGAAGCGCATTCCCACTTGCTTTCAAAGGAAAAATACCTCCCAAGGCAAGACACAGAAGAATAATATGCCGGACACTGACTTTCATCGGCCCAAAGATAAGCAAAATCAGAGCCACCCCAATTTTTTATCCTTACCCATCTTCGCCAACCGAAGATCCCGACCAATAAACAGGACTTTCGGATATGAGGGGATGAATCGTATAAATGCAACCAATTGAATAATAGTTAAATATCATTTTTGCTTGTCTTGCCGTGGGGACAAGCAAAACATATAATATACTTATATTAAAATAGTTACAATTAGGAATTTTATATCCATGCACCGACCCCCCCCAACCGTGCGGATCGCCGCGAAATATTTGCAGATTTCATGTCGAAAAGTGGTCAAACTTTTTTCACATCGTGAGACTAAGTACCCGATAACCCGCGAGTTGACCTGCCAAACTTCGTGTCGAAAAATATCTGCAAAAAATTTGTATTCCACAAAAAATGTGTTAACTTTGCAGCCCTTTTGAGAGACGAGGGCCGAGTTGCCGGCAGAGAGGCAGTCGCGAGTAAGGAAGGGGAGAGGCGCTTAAGAGGGCAGAGAGGCGGGCGGGCGAGTGGTGAGAGAGCTCTGAAGTTTAAGGGCGCTGACAGACGGCAGGAAAGGAGTGATGAGAGAGCCTGAAGCTTAAAGCAGACGGCAGGA
>CAZSMO010000010.1:5393-68290 GCA_964608175.1 uncultured Muribaculaceae bacterium
CAGACGGCAGGAAAGGAGTGATGAGAGAGCCTGAAGCTTAAAGCAGACGGCAGGAAAGGAGTGATGAGAGAGCCTGAAGCTTAAAGCAGACGGCAGGAAAGGGGCGATGAGAGATTTCTGAAGCTTAAGGCAGACAGCAGGAAAGGAGTGATGAGAGAGCCTGAAGCTTAAAGCAGACGGCAGGAAAGGAGTGATGAGAGGCGGGCGATAGCCGTGACGGGATTAGAGAAAGCGCACGGCACGAGGAGCAGGCAAAAGGAGAAGTCATTCTCAAAGACAAAGAAACAAATTTATTAAAGTAATATAGCAATGTTACAACCAAAGAGAACCAAATTCAGAAGGGAACAGAAGAACCGGATGAAGGGGATGGCCCAGAGGGGTAATCAGCTCGCTTTCGGCTCTTTCGGGATCAAGACCCTTGAGAACTGTTGGCTGACAGCGCAGCAGATTGAAGCTGCCCGTCAGGCAATCTCACGTTACATGAATCGTGAGGGCCAGATTTGGATTAGGGTTTTCCCTGTCAAACCGGTCACCAAGAAGCCACTTGATACCCGTATGGGTAAGGGTAAAGGAGATCCTTACGGATTCGTAGCTCCCATTACCCCCGGTCGTATTCTCTTCGAGGCAGAGGGTGTCCCTCTAGCAGTCGCAAAAGAAGCCATGAGGCTGGCGGCAAACAAACTTCCCATCGCGACCAAGTTCGTTGTCCGCAGGGATTATGTTGAATAATTTAAACTTCAGAGAAGAATGAAAGCAGCAGAAGCACGCGAAATGTCCGTCTCGGACCTTCGTGACCGTATTGCAGTCGAGAAGTCAAACCTCGACCAGATGAAGATCAATCACGCCATTTCTCCGCTGGAGGACACGTCCAAGTTTAGAAAGACCAGAAGGGATATCGCCCTTATGATCACTATCCTTGCAGAAAAAGAAAAACAAACCAACTAAAAGCGCAGACTTATGGAAAGAAATCTTCGTAAGGAAAGAACGGGTGTAGTGGTCAGCAACAAGATGGACAAGACCATCGTCGTTGTCGTAGAGCGCAAGGAAAAACACCCCATGTATGGCAAGTTCGTCAAGAAGACCACCAAGTTCGTTGCCCAGGATGACAGGAACGAATGCGGCATTGGCGACACTGTACGCATAATGGAGACCCGCCCTCTGAGTAAGACCAAGACTTGGAGATTAGTAGAAATCGTAGAAAAGGCTAAGTAATTATGATACAGCAAGAAACACGTTTACAGGTAGCCGACAACAGTGGAGCGAAGGAAGTCCTTTGCATCCGCGTACTTGGCGGTACCCACCATCGTTATGCAACTGTCGGTGACCAGATTGTCGTCTCCATCAAGAGCGCTATCCCCGGAGCCGATGCCAAGAAGGGCACAGTTTCGAAGGCTGTAGTCGTCCGCACCAAGAAGGAAATCCGCCGTCAGGACGGGTCCTACATCCGCTTCGATGAGAATGCCTGTGTTCTCCTGAATAACGCCGGAGAACTTCGCGGCACCCGTATCTTCGGGCCCGTTGCGAGGGAACTCCGTGAGAACTATATGAAAATTGTTTCACTTGCCCCCGAGGTACTTTAACAGCAGCAGACCATGACTAAATTACGCATCAAGAAAGGCGACAATGTGATCGTCATCGCTGGCAATGACAAAGGCAAGACCGGTAAGGTCCTCGTTGTGTCTCCCGCAGACAACTGCGCCGTCGTTGAAGGAGTAAACCTCGTCAGCCGGCATACCAAACCCAACACCAAGGCTCCCCAGGGCGGCATCATTAAGAAAGAGGCCCCCATCAATCTTTCAAACCTTTCGCTCATCGACCCTCAGTCAGGAAAGGCGACCAGAGTCGGTTACAAGTTTGAAGGGGACAAGAAGATTCGTTACGCCAAAAAATCAGGAGAGGAGATTAAATAATTATGGCAAAGACAAAGAAACCAGCCGAGCAGCAGGCTCTTCCTGCAGGCTATGTCCCTACCCTCAAAAAGGTATACAAGGAGCAGATTGTGGACTCGCTGATGAAGCAGTTCAATTATTCTACCGTTATGCAGTGCCCCAAACTCCTCAAGATTACCATCAACGAAGGAGTCGGCCAGGGGACCCAGGACAAGAAGATCGTAGAAGAGGCAGCCGAAGAGCTTTCCCTCATTACCGGTCAGAAGGCTCTCATCACCACGTCCCGCAAGGATATATCCAACTTCAAACTCCGTAAGGGGATGCCCGTTGGAGTGAAAGTGACTCTGCGTGACGTGAAGATGTACGAATTCCTCGAGAAACTCATCCGTGTCGTTCTCCCCCGTATCCGTGACTTCAACGGAGTAGCCGAGAACATGGACGGCCGCGGCAACTACACCCTCGGTATCAAGGAGCAAATCATCTTCCCCGAGGTCGATATCGACAAGAACCCCCGGATTCACGGCATGGAAATCACTTTTGTGACCTCCGCCGGAAATGACGAAGAGTGCCACGCCCTCCTCGCCGCATTCGGTATTCCTTTCAAGAAACATAACAGCTAATTCGATATGGCAAAAGAATCAATGAAAGCTCGCGAAGTCAAACGCGAAAAACTCGTTGCCAAGTATGCCGAGAAGAGGAAAGCGCTTAAGGAAGCCGGCGATTATGCCGCTCTTGACAAACTCCCTAAGAACGCTTCTCCCGTGCGTCTGCACAACCGTTGCAGCCTTACCGGTCGTCCCAAGGGATATATGAGAGCCTTCGGCCTCAGCCGTATCCAGTTCCGTGAGATGGCCTCCAACGGTCTTATCCCCGGAGTCAAAAAGGCAAGTTGGTAATATTTAGATTTTAGAAGATATGACAGATCCTATCGCAGATTATCTCACAAGGATACGCAACGCCTATTCAGCAGGCAAGAAGATTGTCGAAATCCCTTCGTCCAAGATGAAGGTCGCTATCACGCAAATCCTTTTTGAGAAGGGCTATATCCTCAGCTACAAGGTAGAAGAGGCCCAGCCGCAGAATATCATCAAGATCGCGCTCAAGTATCACCCCAAGACCAAAGCTCCCGCAATCAGGGGCATCGATCGTGTCTCTACTCCCGGACTCAGGAAGTACACCGATGCCGAGAATCTTCCGAGAGTGCTCAACGGGCTTGGCATAGCGATCCTATCCACATCCAAAGGCATCATCACTGACAAGGAAGCCAAGGAGCTCGGAGTCGGTGGCGAGGTCGTGTGCTATGTTTATTAATCCTTACACAGAATAAATAATGTCACGAATTGGTAAATTGCCCGTAAACCTTCCGACCGGAGTGACGGCTGAGCTGCTCCCCGGCAACGTTGTGAAGGTTAAAGGACCTCATGGTGAGATGTCCCAGAAAGTCGATCCGGATATTACCGTCACCATTGAGGACAATCAGATTAAGTTCGCACGTCCCACGGATCTTCCGCGCCATCGTTCGATGCATGGTCTCTACCGTGCCCTCGTACACAACATGGTGGTTGGGGTCAGCGAGCAGTACACTGTCAGGCAGGAGCTTGTCGGCGTCGGATTCCGCGTCGCCTCTCTTCCCGGCAACATCCTTCAATTCTCCCTCGGCTATTCCCACAGCATTCAGCTTCAACTCCCAGAAGAGGTTAAGGCTGAAGTCCCTGATGTGAAGAAAGGCGAGAATCCCGTGCTCATCCTCCGCAGTTGCGACAAGCAGCTCGTCGGTCAGGTTGCAGCCAAGATCCGTTCATTCCGTCGTCCTGAACCTTACAAGGGTAAGGGTATCAAGTTCGTTGGTGAGCAGCTCCGCCGCAAGGCAGGAAAGACTGCAGCCGCTAAATAATAGGAGATAGAGACTATGGCATTGAATAGAATTGAAAGAAGAAAAAGAATTCACTACCGTATTCGCAAGCATGTCAGCGGTACAGCCGAGAGACCCCGTCTTGCAGTGTTCAGAAGCAACAAGGCCATCTACGCCCAGGTGATAGATGACGAGCAGGGAAAGACTCTCGCAGCTGCCTCTTCCCTTGACAAAGACCTCAAGGTCGACTGCAAGGGCAAGACCGGAGTTGAAGTCGCCGCTCTTGTTGGTAAATCTATCGCCGAACGCGCCCTCAAGGCCGGTATCACGACGGTAAGTTTCGACCGTGGAGGTTACCTCTATCACGGTAGGGTCAAAAGTTTGGCCGATGCTGCCCGCGAAGGCGGTCTGGCTTTCTAAAATTTGCACACTGATATGGCAAATACAAACGTAAAAAGAGTTAAGACGTCTGACCTCGAACTTAAGGACAGACTTGTGGCAATCCAGAGAGTTACCAAGGTAACCAAAGGCGGACGCCACTTTCGCTTCGCGGCCATTGTCGTCGTCGGCGATGGCAATGGAGTGGTCGGATACGGCTTGGGCAAGGCAAATGAAGTGACTGCGGCTATCGCCAAGGCTACTGAAGATGCCAAGAAGAACCTCGTGAAGGTTCCCGTCATCGGACAGACTATCCCTCATGAGCAGGAAGCCCACTATGGTGGAGCAAAGGTATTCATGAAACCCGCTGCCCCCGGTACCGGTGTCAAGGCTGGCGGTGCAATGCGTGCGGTCTTCGAGTCCGCCGGCATTCAGAATGTGCTCGCAAAATCCAAGGGCTCTTCCAACCCTCACAACCTGATTAAGGCAACGGTCGGTGCGCTTACTGAGATGAGAGATGCCTACACTGTGGCAAGTCTTCGCGGCATCCCGATGTCTAAAGTGTTCAACGGTTAAAGACTCAGGATTATGGCAAAGCTTAAAATTACCCAGGTCATCAGCAGTAATGGTGAGACCAAGCGTCAAATCGCTAACCTCCGCTGCCTCGGACTCAGGCATCTCGGCCAGAGCGTCGAAGTGGAGGATACTCCCGGGACAAGGGGCCAGATAGCCAGAATTGCGCATCTGGTCACGGTCGAAGAAGTGGCTAATCCCCAAAAGTAAAGGAGAACAACAGATATGAAACTTGAAAATTTGACTCCTGCAAAGGGCTCTACCAAGAACAGAAAGAGAATCGGTCGTGGTGAAGGTTCAGGCCGTGGCGGTACTTCCACTCGCGGTATGAACGGTGCCGGACAGCGTTCCGGATACGCCCACAAGATTGGATTCGAAGGCGGTCAGATGCCTATTCAGAGGCGCATGCCTAAATTCGGATTCAAGAACCCCACCCGTGTAGAATACAAGGCAGTCAATGTGGCTACCATTGAGGCCATTGCCTCCAAATTCTCACTCACAGAGGTCGGGCCCGAAGAAATCCGCAATGCCGGATTCGCTTCCAAGAACGATCTTATCAAGGTGCTCGGCTCCGGAGAAATCAAGACAGCTCTCAATGTGACAGCTGACGCATTCTCCGCTTCTGCCGTCTCCAAAATCGAGGCTGCCGGAGGAAAGGCAGTCGTAGCCGAATAGTTGCAATGAAGTTTGTAGAGACAATAAAAAACATCTTCAAGATTGAGGAGTTGCGCAAGAGGATACTTTACACGGTAGCCCTCTTGCTCGTGTATCGTCTCGGCTGCTTCATAGTGCTTCCGGGTATCGACGCAAGTATGCTCTCCAACCTGACGAACAATGCCAATCAGGGGCTTGTCGGCCTGCTGAACATGTTCTCGGGAGGTGCATTCGGCAACGCCTCTATCTTTGCGTTGGGTGTGATGCCGTACATCTCGGCATCCATCGTCATCCAGCTCCTCGGAGTGTTTGTTCCCTACTTCCGCAAGCTTCAGATGGAAGGAGAAAGCGGCAGGAAGAAGCTCAATCAGATGACTAGGGTTCTCACCCTCGTCGTCATCTGCATTCAGGCTCCTGCTTACCTCGCCTCCGTCCATGCCCAGATTCCTGCCGAGGCATTCGTAGCCGTAAGGAATCTCGGGTGGAGCAATTTCGTGTTCAATCTTATCTCAACCATCATCCTCATGGCGGGCTCCATGTTCGTCATGTGGCTCGGTGAAAGGATTACAGACCGCGGTATCGGTAACGGTATTTCCATCATCATTATGATAGGAATCGTCGCCCGTCTGCCTTATGCAATCGTAGCCGAGGTCAGCGAAAAGATTGCAACCACCAACGGAAGCTGGCTCCTGCTCATCGTGGAGTTCGTAATCTGGTTCTTCATCATCATCGCGACAATCGCTCTTGTGCAGGCGGTCCGCAAGGTCCCTGTGCAATATGCCAAGAGAGTTATCGGGAACAGACAGTACGGCGGGGTTCGTCAGTACATCCCTCTGAAAATCAACGCTGCAGGTGTGATGCCTATCATCTTCGCCCAGGCGCTGATGCTCTTCCCAATCCTTTTCTCCCGCTGGGATGCGACCCGCGGCCTTGCAGCCACGCTCAGCAACTACACGGGCTTCTGGTATAACTTCATTTTCGCGATTCTCGTCATCGTCTTCACCTACTTCTACACTGCCGTTACGGTCAATCCGACCATGATGGCCGAAGACATGAAGCGAAATGGCGGTTTTATCCCCGGTGTCAAGCCGGGTAAGAAGACGGTCGAGTATCTCGACTCCGTAATGTCAAAGGTCACCCTCCCCGGGTCCATTGCACTTGCCATCATCGCTATTCTTCCTGCAATTGCGATGAAGCTCGGAGTCTCCAATGCCTTCGCAAGTTTCTACGGCGGTACTTCGCTGCTGATTCTCGTGGGTGTGGTGCTCGATACACTCCAACAGATTGAGAGTTATTTGCTGATGCGTCACTACGACGGACTGATGAAGACCGGCCGTCTGAGTGGCAGATCAGGTATGTAGATTTGAAAAATTTGTAGGAAGATGGTTAAACCGAAAACCGAAGAGGAAATTGAATTGTTGAGGGAGAATGCAATTCTCGTCTCAAAGACTCTTGCAGAGGTCGGTAAGACAGTTGCCCCTGGTGTGACAACTCTTGAGTTGAATAGGGTAGCTGAGACCTTTATAAGGGATCATGGTGCAGTTCCGAGTTTCCTGGGTTTTGAAGGTTTTCCTGCAGCACTCTGTCTCTCCGTCAATGATGTCGTGGTCCACGGCTTTCCGTCGGACTATGTCCTCAAGGAGGGAGATGTCGTCTCGGTGGACTGTGGCACCTTGTACAAGGGCTATCAGGGGGATTCCGCCTATACTTTCCCTGTCGGGGAAGTGGATGCGAAGACCCGTCAGCTCCTTGATGTCACAAAGGAGTCTCTCTACCGAGGCATAGGAGCGGCTGTAGCAGGCGGCAGAGTCGGTGACATCGGATACGCGGTGCAATCGTATGTCGAATCATTCGGCTTCTCCGTGGTCAGAGAACTCGAAGGCCACGGACTTGGCAGGGAGATGCACGAGCAGCCCGGGATTCCCAACTATGGGCGTCGCGGACACGGGCCTCATCTTGTGGACGGCCTTGTGATTTGTATTGAGCCCATGGTCAATGCCGGCGGGCGTGGAGTCTATCTCGACAGAAACGGATGGTCAGTCCACACCGCAGACAAGAGCAAATCGGCGCATTACGAGCTTACGGTTGTTGTCCGTCACGGCAAAGCAGAGCAGCTGTCAACCTACGATTTTATCGAGAAAGATCCTTCCATCAACCATTAAAAGAGAATTTCAATGTCCAAACAAATCGCAATCGAACAGGACGGTAAAGTGATTGAGACCCTCCCTAACGCAATGTTTAAGGTGGAGCTTGAGAATGGTCATGTCCTGCTTTGCAACATCTCCGGCAAGATGAGAATGAATTTTATCCGCATCCTTCTTGGAGACAAGGTCAGAGTTGAGATTTCCCCTTATGATTTGAGCAAGGGGAGGATAACTTTCAGATACAAATAAAAAGAACATCGCCATGAAAGTCAAAACTTCCATCAAGAAACGCAGTGAGGACTGCAAGATAGTCCGTCGCAAGGGTCGTCTCTATGTGATTTGCAAGAAGACTCCCAAATTCAAGATGCGTCAGGCTTAATATTAATTATCAAATCGTAGTAATAAATTATGGCACGTATAGCCGGTGTTGATTTACCCAACAACAAACAGGGAGAGATAGGACTTACCTATATCTTCGGAATCGGCCGCCCTTCGGCAAAGAAGATTCTCAGCGAATGCGGAATCGATCCTTCCATCAAGGTCGGGGACTGGGATGACGAGCAGATTGCCGCAATTCGTGGAAAAATCGCCTCGGAATACCGTATTGAAGGTGAACTTCGTACAGCCGTCCAGATGGACATCAAGCGTCTTATGGATATCGGATGCTATCGTGGAATCCGTCACAGAAGCGGACTTCCGGTGCGCGGACAGAGCACCAAGAATAACGCCCGTACCCGTAAAGGCAAGAAGAAGACAGTTGCCAACAAGAAGAAGGCGACCAAATAACAATTAAGCAGGTATGGCAAAGAAAACAACAACATCCAAGAGAGTCGTTAAGGTAGACGCCATTGGGCAGGCCCATATCTCGTCGACCTTCAACAATGTGATTGTCTCTCTTACCAACTCCAAGGGTCAGGTTATCAGCTGGGGTTCAGCTGGTAAGGCCGGATTCAAGGGAAGTAAGAAGAACACCCCTTATGCTGCTCAGATGGCTGCTGAGGATGCCGCCAAGACGGCCTTCGATGCAGGTTTGAGAAAAGTCAAGGTTTATGTCAAGGGACCCGGAGCAGGCCGTGAGTCTGCAATCCGCACCATCAACAATGCAGGTATCACCGTCACTGAAATCATCGATGTGACCCCTATGCCGCACAACGGGTGCCGTCCCAAGGGCCGTCGTAAAGTTTAATTTCAAGAAATTATGGCAAGATATACTGGTCCAAGAACCAAAATCGCCCGTAAATTCGGCGAACCTATATACGGAGGTGACAAGTACTTTGAGAAGAGAAACTTCCCTCCGGGACAGCATGGTCTCGCTTCCAAGCGTAAGAAAGCCAAGGAATACGGGACTCAGCTCAGTGAAAAGCAGAAAGTCAAATACATGTACGGTGTGCTGGAGCGTCAGTTCCACAATACCTACAGGAAGGCTTCCCGTATGTCCGGTCAGAAAGGTGAGAACCTCGTGCTCCTCCTCGAAAGCCGTCTCGACAATGTAGTGTACCGTCTTGGCATCGCTCCTACAAGGGCTGCTGCCCGTCAGCTTGTGAATCACGGTCACATTACTCTCAATGGGGTTAAGTGCACGATTCCTTCCGTCCAGGTCAAACCCGGAGATAAGGTTGCAGTGCGCGAAAGGTCAAAGAGCCTCGAAGTGATTACCGAGTCTGTCGCAGCGACAACCAAGTACCCCTGGCTCGAATTCGACAACAAGACTCTCGTTGGTACCTTCCTCAACCTGCCTGCCCGTGCAGACATTCCTGAGAACATCAACGAACAGCTCATCGTCGACCTCTACTCCAAGTAATATTTAACACCGAAGAAAACATGGCAATCTTAGCATTTCAAAAACCTGACAAGGTGATAATGCTCGAAAGCACTCCCACCGTCGGCCGTTTTGAATTCAGGCCCCTCGAGCCCGGTTACGGCCAGACGATAGGTAATGCCCTTCGTCGCATCCTGCTCGCTTCCTTGGAGGGTTACGCGATCAGTCAAATTAAGGTCTCCGGAGTTTCTCAGGAGTTCCAGAACATCCCCGGCGTCATCGAAGGTATGCAGGATATCATCCTCAACCTCAAGCAGGTACGCTTCAAGAGGATGCTTGACAGTGTTGACTCCGAAACAGCGAATATCGTCGTCAGCGGCAAAGGCGAATTTACCGCGGAAGACATCTCCAAGGGATTGTCCTCTTTCGTGGTGTTGAACCCCGAGCAGCACATCTGCTCCCTCGAGCCTTCTGTAAAACTCGAAATGTCCGTTACCATCACCAAGGGCCGTGGATTCGTGCCTGCGGATGAACTCCGCGATGACAATGCCCCTATCGGGACCATCCCCGTGGATGCAATCTACACCCCTATCCGCAAGGTCAATTGGACGGTGGAGAACTGGCGTGTCGAGCAGAAGACCGACTACGAGAAGCTCAATCTTGAGGTCGTCACAGACGGAAGTATCTCTCCTGATGAGGCGCTTCAAGAGGCAGCCGGCATCCTCATCTATCACTTCAAGCTCTTTACTGACGACAAGAAAGTCTCTATCGACAATGAAGTGACTTCCGACAGCAAGGAACTCGATGAAGAGAGCCTGCGCATCAGGCATCTTCTGATGACCAAACTCTCGGATGTAGGACTTTCCGTAAGGGCTTACAACTGCCTTAAGGCCGCTGATATTGATACCTTTGCAGACCTCGTGTCTTATTCCCGCAACGAGCTTATGCGTTTCCGTAATTTCGGACGCAAGTCGCTCAACGAGATTGACCAGCTGGTCGAGCAGAACAAGCTCTCGTTCGGAATGGATGTCACCAAGTACAATATCGAACCCAAGAAAAAGAACGTATAAAAGATGAGACATAATAAATCTTACAATCATCTCGGACGCCAGGCCGGACACCGTAAGGCACTCATGTCCAATCTCGCCTCTTCTCTTATCATGAAGAAGCGGATTGTGACCACGCTTGCGAAGGCCAAGGCTCTCAAAACTTATGTGGAGCCTCTTGTGACCAAGGCAAAGACGGACAGCACTCACTCCCGTCGTGTGGTATTCAGTTATCTCAAGGACAAGGAAGCCGTCAGCGAACTCTTCCGCACGATTGCTCCCAAGGTTGCAGACCGTCCCGGCGGATACACCCGTGTGCTTCACCTCGGTTTCCGTAAGGGAGATGCCGCTGAAATGGCACTCATCGAGTTTGTGGACTTCAACGAGGCTGCGCTTGCTTCCTCTGCTCCTGCCAAGAAGACAACTACCCGCCGTTCCCGCAGAAGCTCCGCCAAGCCTGCTGCAGCACCCGCCGAAGCTCCTGTTGCTGAAACTCCTGCAGAGGAGGCCGCGCCCACCGAAGCTCCTAAAGCAGAATAAAGAGTTATTCATCCCTGAAACCCCGGATTGCCTCAAAAAGACTTTTCGGGGTTTTATTTTGTCTCGAAAAGGCTTATCTTTGACATTCAGATTAATAATACCGAGATGAAAAAAGGATTGCCTATTTTGTCTGCACTCGCTCTTTCGCTTTGCGTCACAGTTGCTTGCAAAAGCGGGGAAGAAGCGGACATTGATAATCGCGTCGAGAGTACCCTTTCGCAGCTTACCCTCCAAGAGAAAATTGCCCTGATTCATGCCCAGTCCAAGTTTAGTTCTGCAGGGGTGCCGAGACTTGGTATTCCTGAATTCTGGACTGATGACGGCCCTCATGGAGTGCGTCCGGATGTCCTCTGGGACGAGTGGAATCAGGCAGGCAATACCAACGACTCCTGTACTGCATATCCTGCTCTCACGGCTCTTGCCGCTTCCTGGGATAGGGACAACGCTCGGCTTTACGGCGAATCCCTTGGGGAAGAATTTCGCTACAGGGGCAAGGATATGGTGCTTGGGCCCGGGGTCAACATTTTCCGTACTCCGCTCAACGGACGCAATTTCGAGTACTTCGGAGAAGACCCATTCCTTACTTCCACTATGGTGGTTCCTTATATCCAGGGAGTTCAGAGCAAAGGAGTTGCTGCCTGTGTCAAGCATTATGCACTCAACAATCAGGAATGGCACCGGCATACCACGGATATACACCTTTCGGACAGGGCTCTTTACGAGATTTACCTTCCTGCGTTCCGCGCTGCGGTCCTGGAGGGTGGCGTGCTTGGAGTTATGGGCTCCTATAATCTGATTGACGGGCAGTATGGCTGCCACAACTCACGGACTCTAAACGACATCCTCAAAGGCGAATGGGGCTTCAATGGAGTTGTAGTCAGTGACTGGGGAGGGACCCATGACACTGACGAGTCTATCCGCAACGGACTTGACATGGAGTTCGGCACCGGCACAAACGGGCTCAATTATTCCCTTACCAATGCCTATGACAACTATTATATGGCCCTGCCGTATTATCAGCGGATTAAAGAGGGGAAAGTAGGCACAGAAGAGCTCGATGACAAGGTCCGCAGGGTACTCAGGGTCAACTTCCAGACTGCGATGAATTCCGAAGCCGGGTATGGCCGATTCACCTGTCCCGATCACTATGCCGCTGCCCGCAAGATTGGTTCTGAGGGGATAGTTCTGCTTAAAAATGACGGGAACTTGCTCCCTATTCGCAGTGATGTCAGGAAAATACTCGTGGTGGGGGAGAATGCGATTAAGATGATGACCGTGGGCGGGGGCTCTTCTTCGCTGAAGGTCCAGCAAGAGATTTCACCCTTGCAGGGTATCAGGGAGCGTTTCCCCGATGCAGAGGTGGTTTACGAAAGGGGTTACGTGGGGGATGTAGGCGGTGAGTACAACGGAGTGACCACCGGACAAGACCTACGGGACAGTCGCAGTGCTGCTCAGCTCATTGCCGATGCCGTGGCTGTGGCCCGGGATGCCGATTATGTGATTTTTGTCGGCGGTCTTAACAAGAGCCTGCACCAGGATTGCGAGGGTGGAGACAGGCTCTCCTATGACCTTCCTTACGGTCAGGGTGAAGTGATTGAAGCTCTTGCCGTGGCTAACCCCAACCTCGTCTATGTCAATGTTTCAGGCAATCCCGTGGCAATGCCCTGGATAGATAAGGTCCCTGCGATGTTGCAGGCCTGGTTCCTCGGGAGTGAGGCCGGGCACGCCATTGCAGATGTGCTTTCGGGCGATGTCAATCCCTCCGGGAAACTTCCTTATACCTGGGAGGTGGCCTGCGATGATGGCCCTGTCAGGACAGTGGAGCAGTATCCAGGAATTCCACGCGAGAGTACCTATCCTTCCATGCCGGGCAAGGTGTACGATGAATATTACACTGAAGACATTTTCGTAGGCTATCGCTGGTTCGACAAAGAGGGCATAGAGCCGCTCTTCCCTTTCGGCTACGGGCTCAGTTATACGACTTTCTCCCTTGACGCTCTGAAATTATCAAAATCCTCCGTAAGGGCTTCCGGGACTTATCCCGTGGATGCAAAATCAAAGGGCAAGCCGGTGCTTAAGGTCTCGGCGAAGTTGTCCAATATCGGGAATCGTGCAGGGGCGGAGGTCGTACAGCTCTATGTAAGCGACCCTGACAGCCCGGTTGCAAGGCCGGTTCGGGAGCTAAAAGGCTTCGACAAGGTTTATCTCGAAAGTGGGGAAGATGCACTGCTGCATTTTGAACTCCGGCCAGAGGATTTTGCTTACTTTGACGAAGCTGACCACTGCTGGAGAGTGCATCCCGGCACCTGCACCATTAGCATCGGGACTTCTTCCCGTGACATCGCCGCGAGTGCCGAGGTAAGAATCCGATAGGGTTATTTCCTCTCCTTGAAGAAATATTCGTTTCGCTCCATTAGAGCCGCTCCGATAATGCCGGCGTCCTCCTTGAGGGAGGATTGCAGGATTGGAACGTTCTGACTGATGAGGCGGAGCGAATATTGCTTAATCGCAAGTGAAGCCGGCTGGATAAAATAGAACGAGGGCACCTGAGCGACAATCCCGCCGATTACGATGCATTCGGGATTGAAAATATTCATCATCCCTGCAAGCTGTTTCCCGAGTTCGGTACCTGTTGCGGAGACTGTCTCTATCGCAAGCGGGTCTTCCTGCTCTACAGCATCCAGGATATCTTCGGTCGTCAGGGACTTTTGACTGTGTACTTTTTGAGAAAGTACCGAAGACTCGCCGGAGACAATTCGCGCCTCTATCTTCCGTGCAATGGCCTTGCCTGACACTTCGGTCTCAATGCACCCCTTTTTGCCGCAATGGCAAAGTATATTGTTGTTGTAGGCATACATGTGCCCGAGCTCTCCCGAGAAGCCCTTCCCTCCATAGTAGAGCTGCCCGTTGATGATGATGCCAAGCCCGAGTCCCCAGCCTATATTCACGAAGAGCAAATCCTGCCATTTGTCCTTGAAGCAGGTGGTGTATTCTCCGTAGGTCATCGCCTTGGTGTCGTTTTCAATACTGGCCTTAATCCCGAGTCTTTCGCTAAGAATCTGAGCAAGGGTGGTATCCTGAGCATCTTCGAAATTGTAGAGAGTAGCGCTTACTCCTTCTTTGGAATTGACCCTTCCCCCAAGGCAGAATCTTACCCCTGCAACGCTTTCCATGCTGACATTGCAGTCCCTGGTGATAAAATCCTTGACATCTTGGCAGACGAGGTCGAGATTGGCATAGCTGTTCTCGTAGACGAAATTCGATACCGTATTCTTCCCTTCCATCTCTCCCGCAAAGTTCATGAGCCCCATGCTGAGCCCGAAATTCTTGACATCCACCCCAACGAAATAGCGTGAATTGTCCTTGAGGATATACCTGGCGGGTCTGCGTCCTCTGCCCTCTTTTACCTCCGAAGAAATCTCGCGAAGGAGACCTTCTGCTTTCATCTCCTCCACATACCGGTAGATGCTCGTGGAACTGAACCCGGTCAGAGAAGAAATGTAAGGGATGGTGAAACCGCCTTCGGAAGCCGCCTTCTCGAAGAGGAGCTCTCGGATTGATAGATTATTATGTCCAGCCATATTGTGAAAAACTTTTTCCAAAGATAGGGGAATTTTCCCAATAAGATACAAAATTCTCACAACAATTTTATACATAATGATTTAAATAATACCCATCGTTATCTCTAATTTATTTTTCTTAATTTTGAATTCTGTATGCAAGACAAGGTACTTGAAGTAGCTGCGCTGGCAGGACATATTCTCCTTGAGAATGGAGCGGAAATCTCCAGGGTTGAAGAGACTATGGAAAGGATTTCGCGCTACTACGGAGGCAAAAGTGCCAACTTCTTCGTACTCAGCAACGGCATTTTCACAACGGGGGGCAGGGGTTATGCCAAGACTGAATTTATTCCCTTCAAGGGGGCCCAGCTCGAAAGGGTTGTAGCAGTCAGTCAGCTTTCCAGAGACATCGAAGCTGGAAAATACAGCCTTGATCAGGCCTGGGAAAGGCTCCATGAGATTCGTGCGCAACGGTCTAAACCCGTCTGGGAACAGCTTCTCGGTGCCGCTGTGGGCAGTGCAGGCTTTTGCATAATCTTCGGTGGTTCCCTTGCCGATTCCCTCGCCTCTGCCATTGTCGGCCTGCTTATCTGGGCCTTTATACTCTTTGTCAGTGCCCCGCACCTCTCCAAGCCGCTCGGCAACATCGCAGGCGGGCTTCTCGGGACTCTCCTTTGCATGCTCCTGTACCGGCTTGGGCTTGGAACCAATCTCGGTAACATGATAGTAGGGGCTTTGATTCCCCTGATTCCAGGGGTCCCCTTTACCAATGGTATCCGGGATTTGGCAGCAGAAGACTACATATCAGGAGCTACGAGGCTTCTCGATGCCATGATGGTATTCTTCTGTATTGCCGCCGGCGTAGCCATCAGTTTTCTCGGGGTCAGGCTTGTCGAAGGCAGCATGACTGCAGTCTCTGCTTCACTGAACCCCCTGACTGGAGCCATCCCAATCCAGCTCGCAGCTGCCTTTTTCGGGACTCTCGGCTTTGCCGTACTCTTCGGTGTGCCCAGGCGCAATTACCTTCAATGCGCCATCGTGGCCGCTTTGGGCTGGATTTGCTACCTCCTTGTATCGCGCTGCACGCCCCTCGGAGCTATTACTTCCACCTTTATCGCCACCATTCTCGTCGCCCTGCTCGCAAGGCTCTCCGCCGTTCGGTTCAAAACCCCTGAAACGGTCTTTCTCATCACCGGCATTTTCCCGATGATTCCCGGAGGCGGGATTTTCTGGACAGCCTTTTATCTCGTCTCGGGTGTTCTGCGAAAGGCGCTTCAAAGCGGAATGCTGTCCCTTGGAATCGTCGCCGCCATTGTTCTAGGGATCATCGTTGTGAGTGCTGTGCCTTTTCGTTTCTTCAAAGTACACAAGTAGAGAGCCCGTTCCAAGACAAATGATGCACAAATAATCGGGAATTTATCAAATAAAGTTACTAAATAACCGATTTATTATTTTTATTTACGAATAAATTTGTTTTTATTTGCTAACACAATTTGTTTTGTATTATATTTGTGTTCAAACAAAATCCTTAATATGACAATTCGAACTTGCTCGCTTGCGTTTCTTCTTCTGATTCTCGGGGTAGGAGCGACAGCGCAGTCCGCACCCCCCCAGTATTATTCAGGCAGAGTCTGTGAGCCTTCAGGCGAAACGCTTCCGGGCGTTATGGTTATCGTCAAAGGGACCACTGAAGGTGCGATGACCGATTCTGATGGAACTTTCTCTGTCAGGGCACAGGAAGGGGCCACGCTGCTATTCTCCCTCCTTGGAATGAAGGATGTGGAATATGTCTGCCGTTCCCAGACTTCCGGTATTCGCATCATCATGCAGGAGGACATTCAGCTTCTTGACGAGACCATCGTTGTGGGCTATGGGGTGCAGAAGAAATCCTCCATGACGGCTGCAGTCTCTGCTGTCAAAGGTGACGAGCTCCTCAAAGCTCCGGCTACCAATGTCTCCCAGGTCCTTGCAGGACGTCTCCCAGGTATTTCCTCCGTACAGGAATCCGGCGAACCCGGCCTCGATCAGGCAAGCCTTCGCATCCGCGGCTCGGTCTATGCCGTGAGTTATGTGGTGGACGGATTCCCGGTGGACAACATCAACGACATCGACCCTCAGGACATCGAGAGCGTATCCGTGCTCAAAGACGGGGCTTCTGCAGCAGTCTATGGCCTTCAGGCCGCCGGCGGCGTAATAATCATTACGACCCGTAAAGGCGACAAGGGAGCGGCAAAGATAACCTACAATGCCTCCCTCGGAGCCTCGATGAATGCGAATTTCCCCCAATTCATGAACGGACCCCAGTACGCGTACTACTACAATATGGCGCAGATGATGGATATGCTGGCCAACGGGGAAATCTCTTCAGCCTCTGAATACACACCCTACTTCACCAAACGCAATGTGGAAGATATGGTCAACGGTGACCCTGCTGATGGTTGGGACAATATCGATTATGTCAATCTCGTGTTTGGTACCGGCTTTACCCAGAAGCACAATGTGACGGTACAGGGCGGAAGCGAGCGGACCCGCTACTTCACTTCCGTGGGTTACATGGATCAGCAGGGGAATATCGACAACTTCGATTTCAAGCGTTACAATGTCCGCTCCAATGTCGAAAGCGATATCGCAAGGAATCTCAAATTCAGCCTCGGACTCAGCGGAGTGATTACTTCAAGGCACACCCCCGCCTATCTGTCCGGCGGTTCGGATGGAGCAAGTTCCGGTACAGAAGCGGGATGGTTCTCGATTGCCCGTCAGACCATTCAGATGCACCCTTATCTGCCCAAGACCTACAAGGGCTACTACACCGGTGCCGTTCAGAATAACCAGTCTTTCCTCGTCAGCCCTCTGGCTGCCATCTATGAATCCGGCTACAAGAATACCAAAGCCGCAGGGATGTCTGCCAACGCTGCCCTTACTTACAATGCGCCCTTCCTCAAAGGGCTGTTGTTCAAGCTTTCGGGCTCCTACGACTACTCCGTAAGCTACAACAAGAATCTCAGCACCCCCTATACTCTCATGCAGATGACGAAAGACAAGGACGGGGACTGGGTTTGGAGTCAGCGCACGGACAATCCGCATGTCAGCGACAATGTATCGAACCTCGGTGAAGGAGCCGTGTTCTCCAACCAGATTGTCGGGCAGGCAAGTGCTTCGTATGCAGTAAGTTTCGGCAAGAATCACTTCGATGCCATGCTCCTTGCCGAACTTCGTCAATACAAGGGCAACGGCCTCGCCGGCTATGTCAAGAATCTGCCTTTCGACTCTCTTCCCGAGCTTAGCAATGGGGTTGCTACCAACTCCCCGGTCAGTGGGTGGAGCAGCGCTTCGCGCAGTGCAGGCTATGTTTTCCGTCTCAAATACGACTACGATGAGAAATACCTCGCCGAAGCCACGGGGCGTTACGATGGCTCTTACAAGTTCGCGGGTATGACGGGGACCCGCTGGGGTTTCTTCCCTTCGGTTTCTGTCGGCTGGAGACTGAGTAAGGAACCCTTTATGGAGGGACTCAAATCGGCCGGCCTTGACGATTTTAAGCTCAGAGCTTCCGTTGGCCTGCTTGGGAATGACTCGGTGAGCGAATATATGTTTCTGAGTGCTTACTCTCAAGCCGGCAATATTGCACTTGGCAGTGGAGTCTACCCTGCCTATTATACCTCGGGAGTTGCTAATACCGACCTCACTTGGGAGAAGACTCAGAGCTGGAACGGAGGCTTCGATATGACCCTTTGGGGTGGTCTGCTCGGAGTGGAGGCCGATGTGTTCTACAACTACACCTACGACATGCTCACCTACCAGTCTTCGGGTTATCCCGCCTCCATGGGCGGATACTACCCGACCTGGGTCAATCACAACGCCATAGATGTCAAAGGTGTAGACCTGCTCGTAACCCATCGCAACAAATTCAGCCTTCTCGGAGATGACTTCTGGTATGACATTCAGGGCAGCATTACCCGCTCCCATACCCGCTGGCTTGTCTACAACGATGACCCCAATATCGTGGACTACCGCAAGGTTACAGGGACTACCTACGGGAGCATCCTCTGCTGGAAAGCGGACGGACTTTACCGCAGCGAAGACGAGATTGACGGGAGTGCCTGGTACGGGACCCGTCCCAATGTGGGAGATATCAGGTATGTGGATATCAACGGAGATGGTAAGATTGATGAAGACGACAAAGGCTATTTCGGACGGAGCAACCGTCCTCAGCTGACTTTTGGGCTTAACTTCAATTTTGCCTGGAAGGGCTTTGATTTCAATGCACAGTTTACGGGAGGAGCCCTCTTCGATGTCTCTCTTACGGGAACTTATTACAATGGGGCCGATGACAATACCATCTGGACCCAGACTTTCAAGGAGGGAGGCAATTCGCCTCTCTACCTTGTCGAGAACGCCTACAGCGAATACAACAGGGACGGGACCTTCCCGCGCATAACCCTTGCTACCACGAGCCACGGAGGCGCCAACGGGCTTTCTTCGACTTTCTGGATCAGGGACGGCAAATATGTCCGTCTGAAGACCGCCCAGTTTGGCTATACCATACCCGAGAAGATTTGCGAAAGGGTAGGGATGCAGGCACTTCGCATCTTTGTCGAGGGACAGAACATCTTCACCATAGACGGCCTTCCCGAGGGTATCGATCCTGAATCCCCTGGAGTCAACAACGGCTATTATCCCCAGCAGCGGATGCTTCTGGGCGGTGTGACACTTACATTCTAAAGGAGGACATGATGATGAAAAAGATATTTTCCCTTTCACTGATTGCCACGGCAGGACTGCTTCTGACCGCGTCCTGCAACTCTTTCCTTGACATGACTCCTACCGACAGGGTCTCCGAGAAGACTATCTGGGCTCAGACTGCCTCGGCTGAATACTCTATCAACTACATCTACACCTACCTCTGGGACTATGCCTCGGCTCCGACTTCGCTCGGGCTCACGGAGTCCCTCACGGATGAGATGAAGTACACCTCCTATAACTACAATGCCCTTTGCTATATCCCTTCGGAGATGGCATACGGGGGAAGTGTGATTACCGCAGGCTATGTGGATGTATACCTGGGTTACTGGGGTTCGCTTTACACTGCAATTCGCCGCGCCAACGAAGGCCTCAGCTTCCTTGGCAGGTACGGACAGATGAGCGATGCCGACAAGACTCGCCTCGAGGCTGAACTCAGGTTCTTGAGAGGTTATCTCTATTTTGAACTTGTCAAACGCTACAGGGAGGTAATTATCTATGATGAGGATCTCACTGCGATTACCAGGGACAAGGCCCTCAGTACAGAGACTGCCGGCTGGGATTTTATTGAAAATGACCTGGATTTTGCTGCGGCCAATCTGCCTGAGGCTTCCTCTGCAAACGGACGTCTCAATAAGGGTCAGGCCTACGCACTCCTGTCGCGTGCGATGCTCTATGCAGGGCGCTACGACGCGGTAATCGCTGCTGCTGATTCGGTCACGGCCCTCGGCTATGATCTTGAGGATTCCTATAAGGATGCCTGGTCGAAGTCCATTTCTGATGGCAACAGAGAGGCTATCCTCCAATATGTATTCAACTACGAAAAGGGCATCACCCATAGCTTCAACTTCTACTACACTCCCGGAGGCGACTACTCTATCAAGGATATGGTCGGAGGTGGCTACGGAGTCCCTACGCAGGAGATGGTCGAAAGCTACGAGCTCGCTACCGGCGGATATCCCGACTGGACTGCCTGGCATACTTCCGATGGCACTACCGCTACTCCTCCTTATGAGAGCCTCGAACCCCGATTCAAAGCAACGATTCTCTACAATGGCTCCAGTTGGAAGGGTCGCACCATTGAGCCCTTCGTGGATGGCACGGATGGCTGGGCCCAATGGAAAGCTGTCAAGGAGCCGAAGGGTAAGACGGTTACGGGCTATTATCTTCGCAAACTTGTAGACGAAAGCTACGATGTGACTACTTCGGGCAGCAGTCAGCCTTTCACTTTGATTCGCTACGCTGAAGTTTTGCTCAACAAAGCTGAAGCCTGCCTCCGCAAGACTTCTCCTGATGAGGCTTCTGCCAACGGGATTATCAGCATGGTTCGCGAGCGTGTCGGGCTTCCTTGGACCGATAAGTTCGGCAGTGAACTCCTTTCGGCCCTCAAGCAGGAGCGTAAAGTCGAACTCGCCTACGAGGGTCTGCGGTATTGGGATTTGAGGCGCTGGGGCGATGCCTCCAAGGATTATCCCACCGGACTTGCTTCCTATCAGCAGCATGGATTTAAGATTGAAAAGGATGAGAGCGGAGACTTTGTCTATACCTATGTTTCCGTAGATGAGAAGGACAGGACCTTCACTGAGAAACTCTCCCGTTTCCCTATGCCGGAGAGTGAGCTCGAGTCCAACTCCCTTGTAGACCAATATCCCGAATGGAAATAAGTATGAAACACAGAATAAGTCTTTTCCTCGCTCTTTCCATCCTGCTTGGGTTCGCCACAGGGTGCCACGAGCCTGAATACATAGCAATGACCGCTGACCGCCAGGGACTGACGAGTCTCACGGCCATCTTCACGACTGGGGCCTATGTGGACCAGGAGCTTGCCTCGTACAAGATTACCGATCCGGATGAGACGGACTTCATCATCCCGATTCCCTGGTATTTTCCTGAGACTTCGGACGATCCGACCCTTCTGTACATGACCAGGCTTCGCGTCAAGGCCGAACTCCAGCCCAACTACAGGATAGACCCGCCGCTTGGAATTCTCGACCTCACTGAGGTGCATCACTTTACCCTTTACGACCCCGATGGCAATGCCAGGGATATTACCATCACCGGGGAAAGGCGCAAATCTTCGCTTTGTGCCCTCGTAACTTTTACTATTACCGACTTGATGGTCAGCGGTATTATCAACGAGGACAGCAAGACTGTCCTTATTCCTTTCAAGGATGACCTCTCTTCTGTGAAAGTCAGTGCACAGGTTTCTCCCCATGCGACTCTTTCCAAGATAGGGGCAAGGGCATGGACTGAGAACGGACGATATGACCTCAACACCGGCGCTACCGTGACCGTCACTGCAGATGACGGGACGGAAGGGGTGTATACCGTGGAGCAGGGTGATCCCGAACTCATCGACTACGGCTTCAACACCTCTTCGGTGAGCAGTCTCTTCACCATTGATCCGGTGTCTATGCTCGGGCTTCCGGACTACACCACTCTGGCCTATGTTTCTCTTGCAGGCAACGGCAATCACATGATTGTGAGCGTCGGTGGGGGAACAACTCCAATCCTTGTCAATAAGTACACCGGCGCCAGGGAAGGCGAAATGGCTCTCGGGTCGGCCATCGCCGATGCCATTACCAATGACGACAAGGGCAATGTCCTCGTTGTAAGTTCTGCTGAACACGAAGGTACTGTGAACCTCTACAGGACTGCCTCTGCTTCGACTGCCCCTGAGCTTCTGTATAGTTTTGTCAATGAGCTTGATGTCCCTGTAGGTCACAGAATCAAGTGCCTAGGGGATGTCTATGGTGATGCGGTAATAGTTCTCACTACTGAAGGTATTACGGGGGTCACCACCTCCTCCCGTGCCATTGTGCTTAAAGTTGAGGCTGGGGCTGTGACCTCACAGGAAGTGGTTGATTTCACTGGCTATGGGCTTGCCTGGGGCGCTGCGCCGGTGAGTATCGCTACAGTGGTACCTGCCTCGCTTACTCCCGACAAGGACGGATACTTCCTTGACTACTACGATGGCAATGCCAATGACGAACTCGCTGCCGATTCCAATGCCGACTCGTACATCCTTCACCATATCACAGGTGGCGGACAGAATATCGAAGTCGACTACATAGGCAACTGGGGTGTAAATCCTAACTGTCTTGATATCAGGACATTCAATCATTCCCGTTACCTGGCGCTCTTTGCTGTCAGCCACTTCCCTCAATGGGGGTGTGGGCCAAGGCTCGCGATGTACGATGTATCTGATCCTTCTTCTCCAACCCGTCTTTTCTACAACGACAACAAGTCCATCTCCTGGACCCAGCAGGGATCCAACGATGGAGATGTAGGCGCGGCAGGAGATGTGACAATCTGCCCCTCCGCTGACGGCTTCTACCTCTTTGTATTTTTCTATGACCATCACGCCCAATCCATTGGGGCCTATATGGCCGATTGTATAAAACATTGAATATGAACAAATTAAATCTTATACTTACGCTTTGTGCGGTCGTCTTGGCTTCTTGTACCAAGCAGCACAGCAACACCATCCCCGATTGGCCTTGGGCAGATCCTTCTGATACCACAGATGTGACTCCTACGGACACTACGGCCGTAGGGGAGGCGTGGACGGATGTTAGCGCCGATTATGCCTCGCTTCCTTCTCATATCAGGATATTCAAGGCTCCGGCGACCCTTCAAGGTCAGAATGCCATCGCTTATATAGCCGATGTGGACCTCGCTGTGGCCTCCTTTGAGGTATGGAGTATCAATGCTCCTACTCTTAACGGATCGTCTGAACCCCTTCTTACTCCTGCCGAAGTCTACGGGCAGGAGGGGAAGCCTTCTGTGGTGATTAATGCGGGGTTCTTCTATACATATAGTGGGAAGAGTTATTCTTCGAGCCTGGCAGTGAGCAACTCCACCCTGCTTTCTCCCAACATCAATTACGCCTCGCAGGACTGGGTCACCATGTATTATCCTACCCGTGGGGTCTTCCTGGAGCATTCGGACGGGACTTATGAGACTGCCTGGACCTATTGGAAAGATGCTTCCCATCATTGGGTCTATCAGAATCCTGCCCAAAATTCATGGTCGGACAAGCCTCTTCAGCAGCCTTCTGCGACCTTCCCTGAAGAAGGGAAAGACTTTGAGGCCGTCAATGGTATAGGAGGAGGTCCTGTACTGATTAAAGGAGGCGAGATTATCAATTCCTATAAGGCCGAGCTCTTCGATGGGGAGAGCGGAATCTTCTGCGACAGCCGTCATCCCCGCACTGCAATTGGGCTCACTGCCGACAAACACCTCGTGCTCTTTGTCTGTGAAGGCCGTCAGATGACCGAGGGAGTACCGGGATTTACCACGGAGGAAGTCGCCAATATTCTGAAAGATTATGGCTGCACCGAGGCCCTTAACCTCGATGGAGGCGGCTCCAGCCTTATGCTGGTACAGGGGAACGAAATGATTAAGCCTTCGGATGGTCAGGAAAGGGCCGTCGGAAGTGGAGTGTACATAAAGTAATGATGAGAATGCTGCTATTTATCCTTTCGGCCTTGCTTCTTGTGCCGTGCTCCTCTTGTAATAAGCAAGAGGAAGTTGTACTCCCGTGGACTCCGGCTGTCAGGGATGATGACGATAAGAAAGAGGAGGAAGGGGATAATAAGAAGGATACCTTGGTGGTTGAGACGGCTAAGCCCCGTTATGTGTGGATTGATGCCTCGGCCAATTTCCGCTATTTTGCCAATGACAAGGCGCGGATTCTCTCTGACCTGAAAGAGGTTAAAAATGCCGGCTTTACCGATGTCATTGTGGACGTGCGCCCTACTGAAGGGGTGGTGCTTTGGGATTCCAGGATTGCCCCTCATGCTACCCGTCTTGCCGCCTGGCTGTCTTCCGGCTATGGCTTTGTGACCCGCACGGCCGACTTTGACTACCTGCAGGCCTTTATCGATTATGGACACGAACTTGGACTTAAGGTCAATGCTGCGATTAACACCTTTGTAGGCGGCTATCGCTGCTACTACGGGCTCGGGGATGTGGGGCCGATTTTCGATGGGAGTATCCCCAAAGACTGGGCCACTATGGTGAATACCTCTACGGGGATTCAGAGTTCGTATGATTTGGCGGAGAGCGGTTCAGCCATTTTCCTTAATCCTGCCAATCCCGAGGTGCAGGACTATGTTTTAAGTCTTCTCGGGGAGCTTGCCGCATACGACCTTGACGGGATTATTCTCGACCGATGCCGCTACGACGATTACAATCTTCAGAGCGAATTTTCTGACATTTCGCGCAGTGGCTTCGAGGAATATCTTGGCCGTAAGCTCTCCAATTGGCCTGGGGATGTTATGTCGGCGGGGCAGAGTTCTCTTGGCGGTTCAGCTTCCCCTACCCAGAAGGCATGGCTCTCGTATAGGGCCAAGACGATTCACGATTTCATCGTCAAGGCTTCGGACAAGGTGCACTCGGTAAGTGCCGAGATGCGTTTTGGTGTCTATGTAGGAGCTTGGTATTCAAGTTATTACTATTCGGGAGTCAACTGGGCTTCGCCCAAATACGATCCTCGTGCGGCTGGGTACTATTGGGCCGATGCCGACTATAAGAACTACGGCTTTGCCGACCACTGCGATTTTATGATGCTCGGCTGCTATGCGGGGGCCGATAGCGTGTATGGCAATGTGGAATGGACGATGCAAGGCTTCTGTAAACAGGGGGAGGAACTTCTCTGCGGGGATACGGTTTTTGCGGGAGGCCCCGACATAGGCAATGCAAGCGGTTTTGAAAACGGGGGCAGGGAAGCTGTAATCCCCAAGACAATCGATGCCTGTATCAATGCCGCCGATGGCTATTTCGTCTTCGATCTCTGCCATATCCGTATGTACGACTATTGGGATGCTTTTAAGAAAGGATTTGATAATTACTTAAATAATTTAACAAACAACTAATAACAACACGTGTTATGAAAAAACAATTATTTGCGCTTTGCGCACTATCGCTCTGCCTCTTTGCTGCATGCAACAAGGAGAAAGATGAACCGACGGTACAAGGGTCCTTTACCCTTGATTCCCCAGCTGAAGTCACTGTCCCTACGGAGGGAGATATCGTGACTGTCAGCTTCACTTCCACAGTGGACTGGACTGCCGCTCTCAATGTGTCTGATGATGTTGCTACAATCAGTAAGAAATCCGGCACCGCCGATGATAAGAGTGTGAAGGTCACGGTGATGAAGTTTGACACCGAGAATGAGACCCGTACCATCAACCTTACCTTCACTCCAGAAGGACTTAATCCCGTGAAGGTCGTCCTGACTCAGGCCGGGCCGTCCGTGCCTTATTTCTCGGTCGATACCGAGAGCTTCAGCGTGAGCGCCGATGGCGGCAGTGTATCCTTCACAATCTCAACCAATGTGGAATTTGAGACCAAGACCTACGAAGAGTTCGAGGCCTGGGCTCCTTTCACCCTCAATGGCACTACCGGCACCTTCAATGTCGCTGCTAACAACAGCTACGGCTCTCGTCAGGCTTATGTCAAATTCACCGTGCCTTCGATTCAGGTGACCGATGAAGAGAGCGGAGAGGCATCCGATCTCGTCGTGAGGGTATACGTCAGCCAGGAAGGAATCCAGTATGTCAATTATTCACTCAGTATGAAAACTGTAGGCGTAGATATGGCAGCTGTCTCCTCTGGAGTACTTTCCGAAGCCGTATATGGCACGTATCACCTTGTTTGTGACGGGACTAATGTGTATCAGATTAACTCTACGGATGGGACATATTCTTCTGTCAAGCCTACGCTTGGAGAAGGCATGCAGCTGACCATCACCAACGATGATGCCGGTAATGTAATTGCGGTTACCCGTACGAGATACGAAAATGATGCGTATACCTGCGCATTCTCTGTCAATGTCGTGACAGATCCCACTACTTTCACATTCAAGACTGTAATTGCAGCCGAGGCATGGACTCTTGGCGGGCCTGCCGGTTCGAGGGTCAATGTGCGTGGTGACATCACCGGTAACGCTCTCGTGACCGTCCCTGTCGAAGGTGTTGCAGGCTCATCCATGAGCAATACGATTGATTACTGGGTAGTGAGCAATGGAGTTGCAGGAGAGAAACAGAAGATTAATCCTGCCGGCATTGATGCCACATGGGGTACGGCATATTGGAGTACATATCCCAACAACTTCCCTTCAGTGGCTGCTCTCGGAACCGATCCTGCTGACGGATTTATCCTTAGCGGCTCTTATGGCGGTAATACCTTCTACAAGGTTGCTACCGATGGCACTGCCACGGCTATTCTGCTCCAAGACCCCGCAGTGGGTTCCGACTATGCTTATCAGACTGTGGATGTCAGGACAATTGGGGGCAAACAGTATCTTGTCTCCGTTGCGAGTAGTTTCTTCCCTTATTGGAGTGAAGCAAAAGCACCCAGGATTAGCATTATAGCTGTTGACAATATCCCCGCTACAGCTGGAGTGATTCACGAAGTGGCCGATCTCGACATCTATGGGACGAGCAATTACAATGCAGATACGGATTCGGCAATTGCTCCGGCATCAGATGTCAAACTCTACGATAACGGCGGAAAGATTGGTGTTGCATACTGCGATCTCAACGGGCTTGTCATCGAGAGCTTCACTTTCGACCCTGCTAATTTCTGATAAACTGTTTTAAGAACTGATTCGAGGGGGCTTTGTGGTTGAGCCCCCTCGTTCTTAATATAAACCCTTGAATATTAATTATATGTATCTTTTGCTTGTCCCGCTGGAGGGACAAGCAAAAACAATAGAATCCTCATACCGAATCATTTAGCTTTAGAGCCCCAAGTTATGAAATCCATCCTCTTCTTGCTTCTTCTGTCTGCATTGGCAAGTCCGGCCGACAGAATCTCCGGCACAGTAAAAGACCCGCAGGGGAAGGCTCTGCGGGGGGTCGCCGTTTCCGATGGAGTGAGTGTCGTGCAGACCGATAAGAAGGGACGCTACGCCATAGCCGCCGACCCCGAGAGCCGTTTTGTATTCGTCTCTACTCCTTCGGGATATATCTCAGGTGCAAAGAACTTCTACCGACGGCTTGGCGCGAGCAGGCGATACGACTTTACCCTTGATGTGAATCCTCTCGATGATACCCGTCACACAGCCATCGTAATCGCTGATCCTCAGATTAGCGATGCAGATGAGTTCCCGGGACTTGTCGAAAATGTGAAGACTATTACGGAAGAAGTCTCCGGCCTTCCTTCTGACAGGTATGTCTTCGGAATCTGCCTCGGGGACATCGTTGGGTGGAACCATGCTCTCTATCCCCAATATGACAGCATAATGGCTGCCCCCGGGATTGAGTGGCGAAGCGTCATCGGCAATCATGACATGACCAATTACGGGCGCTCCTTTGAGACCTCCACCACGGATTATGAAAACACGTATGGTCCTGTGTACTATTCCTTTAATGTGGGCAAGGTGCACTATGTCGTACTCAATGACAATTTCTTCGTAGGGAAAGACTGGTACTATATCGGCTATCTCCCCGAAAGACAGTTAAGCTGGCTCGAAAAGGATCTTGCCCTCGTTCCGACGAGTTATAAGGTGGTCGTATGCCTGCATATTCCTACGACACTTAGGGAATGGGACCGCACAGGGTGGAATTTCAATTACTCCCAGATTGCCGACCTGATGTGCAACAAGAAAGCCCTTTGGGACATTCTTAAGCCCTACGATGCCTTGATTCTTTCAGGCCATATGCACATGGGTGACAATGAGATAATCTCTGCCCCGGAGGCTCTTACTGACACTGCTTCCTCCCTCTCTTTCCTTTCAGAAGACTCTCTGTCGTTGCCCCCAACTCCAGGGACGAGTGAAGAGTCCAACAGCACCTCCCTTTCCGACCCTACTCTTTACCCCGGGGCCCTTGAGGAGCATAACATCACCTCCCTTGGAGGAGCCTGGTGGTGCGGCCAGACATGCATTGACGGGTCTCCTTCCGGATTCAAGGTCTATGACTTCGATTCTACGGCTGTGAGCTGGCGTTTCCGTGGCTGTGGTCAGCCTTCTACCGACCAGTTCAAAGTGTATATTGATGATTCTGCGTATCCGGGACAGATTGTGGTAAATGTCTACGACTATGACCCTCGTTGGAAAGTGGAGTATTTTGAGGACGGCGTAAAGGTCTGCGATCTGGAACGTTTTGAAGGAAAGGATCCCCTTGCAATGGAGCTCTACAAAGACCCTTCCTCCCTCAAACGCACTTGGGTCTGTGCCCTCTCTACCCAGAATCTCCTGCGAGTACCGGAATCAGTACTTCGGGACAGGTGCTTCTCGTGCCTAACTGCTGATAAAGGCATCCCGACAAGGATTGACACCGCCTCCTGCTGCCACCCAGCCGCTTGCGATGCCATGCCAAGCGACACCGCCTCCTGCTGCTACCCAGCCGCTTGCGAAATCCGCGTCACCGACACCTTCGGGCGCAGTTACTGTTTCCCTATAAATCCCTAATATTCAGCAAAATGTATTTTATAGCCCCCTGTTAGACGCAGGGGGCTATAAATGTTAATATTTTGACTGTGAACGTATTACATGGAAATGCTTTGTAAGCCTACCCCTGTTTCTTCCAGAACTCCTCTATCTCTTCGAGGCTCTTTCCTGTGGTCTCGGGAATCTTGTAACGCATGATGAGCATATAAGGGATGCACATCAGGGCGAAGAAGAAGAAGGTCCCTGCAGGGGTAAGATGTACCAGACACCAAGGTGTAAACTGCCCGATGAGATAGGTTCCCACCCAAAGGGCCAGCCCCGCAATCGACATTGCGATGCCCCGCACGTTGTTGGGATACATCTCTGAAAGCAGTACAAACACCACCGCGCTAATCGAAATTGCCTGCGAGAAAATATACAACAGGAAGAACACCAGCAAAACTATAGGGCTGATACCGAGCGAAGTATGCAGCAGGAAATAGAGCCCGATGGCAACGAGGCACACTATCATACCGCTCACTCCGAACCATATCAGTTTCTTGCGCCCGACTTTGTCGATGATAAACACCGCCAAAATGGTAGTAAGGAAGTTTACAAGTCCGACGAGCACGGTGGAGAAGAGGGAGTCCTTACTTGCAAGCCCTGCATCGGCAAAGATGTCGGGGCCGTAGTAGAGCACGGCATTGACCCCCATAAATTGGCCGAGGATAGCAATCAGCGAGCCCCAAAGCACCGCCATTCGGATACCCTTGTGCCGGAATGCGCTCCATTCGCTCTTGACTTCACCGGCCACTGAAGCCTTGGTCTGACTGAATTCCGCCCTTGCCCCTACGTCCGTAGCCTTCAGCCTGCGGAAAATCCGCATCGCCTTCTCATCCTGGCCCTTGACAATCAGCCAGCGCGGGCTTTCGGGGATAAAGAAGGCCACAATGAGGAAGAGTACCGTCACGAAACTTTCACTTCCAAGCATTCCCCTCCACATTTCCGAAGACAGTACCTTCTGGAGCCAGGGCGAAGCGAAATGAGCCGTCTCGGCATCGGAGGCGATTACCCAGTTGACGAGGTAGGCCAGCAGCAGGCCTAGGGTCACGGCCAGCTGATAAAGCGAAACCAGGGTCCCGCGAATCTTGGCCGGCGAAATCTCAGAAATGTACATGGGGGAGACTATGCTCACGATACCAATCCCGAGGCCTCCAATGATTCGATATATTACCAAATCCGTAAACCCTACGCAGAGGCAACAGCCGATTGCGGAAACCGTGAAGAGCACTGCTGCGATAATCAGAGTCTTCTTCCTGCCGAGGTAATCGCTCATCACCCCTGCAATAGCGACCCCGATGATGGAGCCGACGAGGGCGCAACCCACATACCAGCCCTTACTCATCTCATCGAGGGCGAACTGACGGGCTACATCCGATGTCGTCCCCGAGATGACTGCCGTGTCGTATCCGAAGAGGATGCCGCCGAGGGCTGCCACCACGGCGAGAAATATTACATAACCCAGATTGGCCGAATCGCGTGTATTGCCTTTGCTCATTGTTGCGTGTTTTTTAAATAATCTTTATGTTTCGACAGGTGATGAGATGCCCTTGCGAAACTTAATTCCGAAAAAGGGGACTTGCCTGCTTTCTGCTAAAACCCTTACCTGATTCCGAAATAATCCTTATACCTGTCGTAGAGATGTCCCGCCTGCAAATAAGCCGACTGGGGACTCATAAAGTGGCTGAATTCAAAGGTGATAGCCTTGTCATAACCGCACCTCGCCGCTGCTTCCAGCTTGAGCCGGAGTTTGTCGAACTTGATTGGTAGGAAGTGGATAGGCATATCGCGGTCAAAAGACTCCGCATTGGTCCAGCACTGCATTCCGTATTTGTCCGCTAGCTTCTTATTGACTGAGAAGAAGGCATCCAACTCATCGTAGTCGATGTGTCCGTCCTGAAACGCCACTGCATCCACGACCTCGTGAATACCTGAAAATATTTCGTCCCACTCTTTCTCGTGCTGCTGGACCGAGACGGCTTCCGCCTTGGTAAGGCTTCCACTCGCTGCGCTCACCGCCTTCTTGCCGTCAATCCAAGGCGAGATAAAGGTCGGTAGTCCGCCACTGATATCCTTGCACATGCGACCCATGGTATAGAAGCAGTCTACAGCCCCCTTGGTCGCACGGGAAATCTCGGTCGAAAGGTACCAGCCCTTGAAGCTCTTATGGTGACCGTAGCCATTCCAGACCTCCTCAATGACGAATTTGTTGACCTCACTCTCGTGTTTCATATTGCCCGTATCCCAATACACCCCCGAATCGTAAAGCCCGAAATAAAATTTCATTCCGTATTTGTCAGCAAGGTTCAGGAACAGTTCGAGCAAATCCATCGATGGCATATAACAGCCCTTACTGAGCAGGTATTTGCTGGGCCAGGTGATGAATTTGCGATAGCCGCTTCGAATCATGATTACTGTGTCAATCCCGATGGCCTTCATATAGCGAAAATCCCTGTCCCACTCCTTCGGTCCCCAGTTCTGGTGGGGAATGTCGTGAGAAATCTCATCGAGAAAGGTCCCCGTAATTCGAAGTCCTTGAGCCTTGGGTACGATTAGCCCTGTGGAGGGGTCTGCACTTTCGGAAATCATTCCGCCGATGGGAGAAGAGTTCCTTGCTTCCAAGAGGGGAGCTGTTGCAGCCGCTGCAGTTGCGAGGGCTGCTGTTTTTAGAAAATCTCTGCGATTGGTCATAGCAATAAAAGCGTTAATTTTGTCAGGGTCGGATTGTCCTCCCCCGCGCCTCCGAGAGGCAAGAACAAAATTAAATAAAAAATTGAATATTCCACCCTATTAATCAATAATACGGGCATAAATATTATCTTTGTACTTATTCAGATAAAAAACTGGCAGACATGATAAAGAAATTTCTGACGGCATCTCTAATTCTACTTTCCGCAGGGTTGAACCTCTTTGCTCTTGAAAAAATTTCAGGGTCAAGTCTTTCTGTGTGCGCCGTAGGAAGGTATCTCGATGCTCCCGATGGGACTCGCTCCTTTGACTGGAGTGGGACCACTCTAATGCTGAGTTTCACGGGGAAGACCCTTTCGCTGCGTTGCTCGGATACCGGCAGGGACTGCTTCAATCTCTGGTTGGACAAGGAGAGGACCGCCTATCCCGACAGGGTAGTTGAATTCAAAGGCGACACTGTCATCGTCCTATTCTCTGCAAAGAAGAAAGGCACTCACACTCTTATCTTTCAGAAACGCACTGAAGGCGAGCAGGGTAAAGTCACTCTGCACAGCTTCGAAACTGACGGGCATTTTGAAAAGGCCCCTCAGCCCCGTCCACGCCTCATCGAGTTTATCGGGGATTCCTATACCTGCGGTTATGGCACAGAGGCCCCGAATCGGGATGAACCCTTCAAGGCGGAGACTGAAAATCCTTCGCTGACATATGCAGATATTCTTGGGCGCTTCTTTGATGCCGAAGCCATCCATATCAGCCATAGTGGCAGGGGAGTTGTGAGAAACTACGGCGGATTCCAATCCGAGACCATGCCGGAACTGTACAAACGCACTTTCGACGGCACGGCTGAACCCCTTTGGGAGAAGGGATATACTCCGGATGTTGTGGTTATCTATTTAGGGACCAATGATTTCTCCGAAGGGATTCATCCTGCCTTGAGCTGGTGGTGCGACGGTTATGCTACGTTGCTCGCCCAAGTTCGAAGCAACTATGGTGAAAAAGTCCCCATTGTCTGTGTTGCTTCTCCCTGCGATGAGAGGATGGATGATTATGTGGAGGAAGCTGTGAGAAGAAGCGGGGTGGAGAATACCGTCTATGTGGCGATAGATCCCCTCTGCTACAATTACGATTCGGACCTCGGAGCCTCCTGGCATCCCAATTACAGCGGGCAGCGCAAAGTGGCAAGCGTTATCGCCCCCTATATCGCCACCGTTACCGGCTGGGAGCTGCCAGTCAAAGCACTTGAATAAGACCCTGTTAAACAATCCCGCCCTGCCATTCTGAACTAAATGAAGAATTTTTCAATTAATATGCATCCCCAAATTAAACACTTATTTCTTACTCTTGCGTCCCTGTCGGCCTTTGTACCGGCTTTCTCTCAAGTCTATACCGATGCCTCTGCCTTCCCTCTCTACGGCAAGGCCCGGGAAGACACCAAAGAGCGTTATGAACGGCTGCCGGTAGAGTTTGAAGCTGTTTCGCGTCCAGACGTGTGGTATCTTGGACGCAACAGCGCAGGGCTCTATCTCAGATTTCGCAGCGATAGCCCCGACATCTGGTGCCGCTGGACTTCGACCTTTGGCAATTCCATGAATCATCAGGCTCTCTGCGGGACCCGCGGGGTGGATCTGTATATCCTTAATAATGGTAAATGGCGCTTTGCCGGCAGTGGAAGACCACGACCCTCGGATAAGACTACAGAAGCCCTGCTTATCGGGAATATGGAGCCCCAGATGCGGGAATATATGCTCTATCTCTCTCTATATGACGGAATTTCCGACCTCGAAATAGGAGTGGATAGTCTTTTTGTCCTCGAAGGTCCTCAAGTAGAGTCGCCTCGGGTCGAAAAGCCTATTGTGATGTATGGCACCTCTATCCTGCAGGGAGGCTGTGCCTCCCGCCCGGGGATGGCCTTCACTTCCATTATCTCCCGCCGGCTCGACAGGGAAGTCATTAACCTTGGCTTTAGCGGGAACGCCTTCCTTGATATGGAGATAGCCTCCCTTATGGCCTCAGTTGAGGACCCCGCAATATATGTCTTTGACTATGTTCCCAACGCTTCTGCCGATTTGATAAGAGAAAAGGGAGAAGCGTTTTTCCGCATAGTGCGCGATGCTCATCCCGATGTGCCGGTCCTTTTCCTCGAAGATCCGCATTTCAGCGGTTATGGCCTGGATGCCCATATAACCACCGAGATTGACCGCAAGAATGCAGCCCAGAGGGAGCTTTTCGATAAACTTCGCTCTCAAGGGGAGAAAAGGATATACTACCTGCCTTCGGAAGATGAGATAGGATACGATGGAGAGGCCTTTGTCGATGGCATCCATTTTACCGACCTCGGGATGATGCGCTATGCCGACTGGATTACCCCAGTGCTCAGGAAAAGGATGCTAAAGTAGTTCACCGTCCCAGCCGATTTCGCGGTCGAATGGCTTTAGAACCTCATCGATTGCGATGGCGGCATCCAGCCTGCTAATCTGCTGATCTTCCGCATAAGCGGTAGTGAAATCCACCTTTGCGAGCTTCGAAATCAGTTCTGCGAACTCCCCGGCGGTGACGGCTTCTTTCGAGGAATTGTGAGGAACAGCGTAATATTCATCCAGATACAGCTCGTCCCAGAGAAGCGGGTCGCCGGTTCGCATCCATGATTCGTTGGACCAGTGCACATTTCGTCCTTCTCCCCGTAGAATCCCTGTGCTGCTGACCCTTTGGACTGCCTCGAAACCCTCGTCTCCGGGTTTGAGGTCCAGCCATGGCTGGAGGTAAGCCCCGGATGCAAGGAGCTTTTTCTGGAGAGAGCGTACACTCACCTCCCTGACAGGGCAATTATCACGTACTGCGAGTGAGGCCAGGGTCCCTGCAGCCTGCCCGAGTTCCATTACCACAGGTTGCAGGCGGGTGGCTCCGTTCATCAGGTTGCTGACACTGATAGATTTCTCCGCCACAATCAGGTCTTCGACCCCTAACGGGACCAGAACCCCTGCAGGAGTGGTGAATGAGGGGATAGGGGCAAAAATCATCTTGGGAAGTTCGGCCCAGTGGGGATTAGCGAAATGGTGGTGATCTACAGGGTAGTCCCCAACTGCAATTCCGCTGCGCATCGCTTTGGTCGAGTAACGCTCCCGTGCCTCATCGAGGATAAAGAGGTGTTCCCCTTCGATTCGGCGGCTCTCTCTATAGTAAGGGTAGAAGGCAAGTCTGTCTTCTGACGGATATTCGTCATCCGCAAGGCCAAGATTGTGATAGCCAAGGCCTGTCTGCAAGAAATACAGGAAGCCCAATGTCCTCTCTTTGGCAATGTTGATGACCGAATCTCTCTGCTGCCGGTTCATGTCGATGATATTGGCATAGAAGTCATTGGCTTCCACTGGCCAGTTAATCATCATCTCCCCGCCGGGAAGAAGCCCGTAGGAGAGCATCATCTGGGGAGACCAGAGCTGCTGATTCTTTTCGAATACGGGGGTGTTGAGGGGATTCTTGCAGCAATTGACATAGTTAAGCGAATCGTAATTCTCCGGCCTTGCGACAGTCATGTCTGCATTCGGACCGTAGTCCTTGATGGTCATGACCATCGTCATATCCTGCACGATGTCGTTGCCCTTTTCCAAGGCCATGTCTTCGCCGGTGTAGGACTTGGGATCGAAGCCGATGTGATAGGCAACCCCGCAGGCCTTGGCGACATCCCCGAGTTCAGTCCCATCGATGAGTACCTTGCAGCGGGCCTTGTATCCATCACTGAATCCGACTTCCCAACCTTTTTTGAGTTTTTTGGCCGAAGTAAAATAAGCTCCGTGCCGCACGGTAAGATTTGGCTCTGCTTCGGTCATTGCATCGAAAATCTCTGCTCCAACCCTCGGCTCAAAGAGTATATTGCTCACCCAACCGGTCCAAAGTTTGTCGTAGCCACCATAATGTGCGGCCAGCGAATCTGTGAATTCTCCGAAGAGCCCACCGCGCAGACGATAGTTTCCATCAATTGCAGAGACTCCGGCACTTGTCAGCATTCCGCCCAGCCAGGGGGTTTCCTCTACAATCAGCGTTTTGGACCCCATCCTTGCGGCCTGAATGCCGGCACTTATCCCTGAAGCACCGCCCCCGACGACAAGGACATCAACTTTGTTGGTGCAGGATGAAAGAAGTGCAGTCAGAAACAGTAGCACTGTTAAAAAAGTTAGCTTGTTAATTTTCATGGTGTTATTGTTTATAATTAGCTTTTCCAGAATACTCCGGCTTTGGTAAATCCGGCGGTGCAGAGCATCATAAGTGCAGTAATCAGGACCCCCTTGGTGACTCCCCAGAAAGGAGATCCGACTGAAAGTGCATCGAAGAAGGGTGCAATTCCTAGCAGTACGAGCAGAGGAAGCAGGATGAAGTTTGTAATCGTGTAAGCAATCATCGGGTTTTGCCCTACCGCCGACATAAATGGGGCCTTTACTCCCGCTTTGGTCTCAAGGCAGAGGAGGGACGATATGAGGGCGAGTGCAAGCCCGCTTGTCAGAAAGAGATAGGAGAGATTACAATAGTCCTTGGCGATGCCTCCGTCTACTGGGTCAAAGATTACCCCAAAGAGACTGAGCAGACAGCCGAGATTCCCAAGCCTTACCCAGACTTCGCCGCGATGTTTCCAGCTTAAGATTGCAAAGACAGCGAAAAGAGCCAGTGTGATTAAGCCATCGGCAAGAACACGTCTTGTATACAGGCCCCATAATTGTGTGAAAATAAGGGCTATAGGTATGATTGACAGTGTAATCCACATGACCTTTGGCATTGCCGTTGTGCTCTGCTTCGATAGGAGTAAATCCCCAGCTGCCGATCCAAGCAGTACAGGGATAAGGTATTGGAGGTAGGACCACTGGAAGAACCAGCCTATCCCTGCCCCAATCTTGGGGACGAAAGCAAGGGCTTCGGGGGTGTAGGCGCATACGGCCTTAATGGCAGCTATGAAGCCGATGATGAGGAAACGAAGACCCGGATTATCCTTGGATATCAGGTAGAGAAGGGCACCGAAGAGAGACGCTTCGGCCAGTATCATTATGATGACATCGCTTTCCAGACCGAGTTGAACGCCAAAGACCCTGTCAAGTAGCAGTGCATCAATGGCCAGTACTGCTATCCCGCTGATATTCAGAATTGTCTGTAAGCGTTTGCGGGGCTTGCGGAAGTGTACCAGGCTTAAGAACAGTCCCGCCCAAACGGCAAAGCGCATAAGGGCGTGAGCCCAGACTGGAGCGGGAGAGCCTCCTATTTTGTATGCATTTCCTAATACTACGGCGAAAGTTGTGAGTATCAGCCACCTGCTGAAGATTCCAAGAATGAGTTTGGGCGTTGGGACACCTCGTGCAAGGCGTTTTTTTAGCGAAAAGGGGAGGGCCGCTCCCATAGACACGAGAAAGAAGGGAAACACGAGATCCACCCAGCTTATACCTGCGCATTCGGGCCTAAACACATAATCCGGTGGCGGAACCTGGGCATGATACATCCAACCGGGGAGATCGGAATAGAATCCGATATTGGAGCTCAGCACCATCCCTATGATGGCGATGCAGCGCAATATGTCGATTGAAGCTACTCTTCCTGAAGTGTTACTCATTGGTGTCTGTAAATCTTTGGCTTATGGCAGGCATGTCGGATACTTCACCCTTCTGCTTAAATCCGCAAGCACTATTGCACTCATGGCTTCCACTATCACGGGGCAGCGCTGGGCAAAGCAGACATCGTGTCTGCCTTTTATTTGCAGAGTGTCAACTTCTCCTTTACTAAAATTGAAGGTCTCCTGCGCTTTTGCGATGGAACTTGTAGGCTTGAAAGCCACTCTGAATACTATCGGAGCCCCATTGCTAATGCCTCCATTCACGCCGCCGGAGCCGTTTTTTAGTGGGCCGTTCTCTCCAATGGGGTCGTTGTGCAGGGACCCTTTCATCGCTGCCGCTGCAAATCCGTCCCCGAATTCTATCCCCCTCACCCCTGGAATTGCAAAGATTGCATGGCTGATAAGGGACTCGACACTGTCCCAAAAGGGCTCGCCCCAGCCGGCAGGCAGACCTTTGCATTCGCACTGCACAATTCCTCCAAGGGAATCGCCTGTCTTTGTAGCCTCGTCAATCAAGGCCTCCCAGCTTTGAGGGTCTTTGCACCCCCCAATTTGGAGAATCTTGGCGGAAATGGAAATCTCCGGGAGCATTTTCTTCGCCACTACTCCTGCGGCCACTATTGCAGCGGTAATTCGTCCGGAGAACATGCCCCCTCCGCGGGGGTCATTGAAGCCATTGAATTTGATTGCTGCGGTATAGTCGCTGTGCCCCGGGCGGGGAGTCCCTTTTATGTGAGAGTTCTGGCCCGACTCAAGGTTGAAACTGTAATCGGAACTACGGGTGTCGCGGTTGTCGATAGTGAGAGTAAGCGGAGCTCCTGTGGTGTGTCCTTCGTATACTCCCGAGAGGATATTCACGCGGTCTTCTTCCTGCCTTGCCGTAGTGCCCTTCTGATGCGGGGCGCGTCTTGCAAGGTCTAAAGTAAAGTCGCTCTCTTTCAGAGATATCCCGCTTTGCACCCCGTCTATCACAACCCCGATGCACGGGCCGTGAGATTCTCCGAAAATGGTCACGGTGAAATCCTTTCCAAAACTGTCCATAAATATTTATACGCAAAAAGAGCCGCCTATATACTATGACACAGGCGGCTCCATACAAGGGTTAATAAAGTTTTAAGAAGACCTCAATCGCCTGGTATTCAGCCATTCCAAGGGCATCGTAATGCTTTGCGGTACCTTGGGTACGGTCTTCAGCCCTCTGCCAGAATTCCCTCGGGTCATCGCCGGGGAAAGGCATGATGTCCTTCTGGGACAGGTGGTGGTAGATGGCGTGACGCTTCTCCACCACTTCGTCAGGGCTGAGGGGTACAGCCATATCCACACGACCGAGTTCCCACTCCATCCAGGCTCCGCGATAGAGCCATACATGGGTATTTTGTATCCATTGTGCGCTTTCTGCGCGGATTTGATCCATAGCTTCCATTGCGCATTCGGTGCAGACGCGGTGGGTACCGTGAGGATCGGCCAGGTCTCCCGCCATAAACACCATATCGGGCCGGAGCTTTTGAAGCAGAGCCTTAATGATATCTATATCCTTCTGGGAACGGGGGAGTTTCTTGATTCCGCCGGATTCGTAGAAGGGCAGATTGAGGAAGTGCACATTGGTCTCATCGTTGAGTCCAAAGGAACGCACGGCACCTTTCGCTTCCGAACGGCGGATTGCAGCTTTGATGTTTAGAAGTTCGCGGGGTTCCGGTTCTCCGGGGACTTTCGAAGCCACGAGTGCCTTGACCTCATCCACGCGATCTCCGAAGCCGAGTTCCCTTGCTGCATCCATGTGCTGAATCACCACATCGTCGTGCACGGCCACATTGCCGGAAGTCTCATAGGCAACATGCACATTGTGGCCCTGATGGGCGAGACGGATAAAGGTTCCTCCCATGGAGATGACATCGTCGTCGGGGTGGGGAGAGAATATCAGTACGGTCTTTGGGAAAGGCTTTGCGCTCACGGGGCGGGTGGAATCGTCTGCATTGGGCTTTCCTCCCGGCCAGCCGGAAATAGTGTGCTGCAGTTCGTTGAATACTTCGATATTGATCTTGTCGAAAGGTCCGAAGAGTTCAACGAGCTCTCCTAGTGAGTTCTCCAAGTAATCCTGATAAGTGAGTTTAAGAATCGGCTTGTGCACGGTGTCACACAGCCAGATTACAGCCTTGCGGCGGAATTTTGGAGTCCAATCGCAAGGGCCTATGCACCAAGGTGCAACCCGTCTGGTGAGATTTGCTCCTGAATTTTCATCCACAAAGAGCCTGACATCTTCATGGGTCTGGAAGAAAGAGGCAGGGTATGCCGGGTCGATACCGTTCTCTACAATCCGCTGGACCATCTCCGCCTTGTCCTCTCCCCAAGCCATCAATGCCACTTTCTTGGCTGACAACATCGTGCTGATACCAAGGGTTATAGCCTGTGTCGGTGTGCTGTTCAAGTCTCCGTTGAAATTGTGAGCCTGACGCTTACGGGACTGGTATGGCAGGAGTACGAGCCTTGTGTGGCTGCTGATGGTAGAGCCGGCTTCGTTGAATCCGACCTGGCCTTTGTCTCCTACGCCGATGACCAGCAGGTCTAATCCCCGTGCCTGTTTGTCGAGATTCGAGCAGTATTCAGATACCTCGCTTACGGGAATGCTTCCATCGGGAATGTGTATGTTCTTTTCTTCAATATCGATGGAATCAAGGAGTTCCGAGCGAAGTCTGTAGTTGCGGCTCTGCATCTGTGTGGCCGATGAAGGGTAGTACTCATCGATGGAGAAGATCTCCACATTCCTGAACGAGACCTTTTTCTCCGTGCAGGCACGTTTCAAATCATTGTACAGAGACACCGGGGTGGTGCCGGTGGTGAGGCCGAGCTTGAAGAGAGGTTTCTGTGCAGTGGGAACGAAGCTGTTGATAGCCGCAATCAGGCCATTCGCAATTGTCTGACTGGCCTGGTAGGGGTCTGGATAAATCTCAGTACGGATACGTTCCTTGCTGTGCAGAATATCATCCGGCAAGCCTTTCTCAATAAGGCCTCCATCACGAGGCAATGTAAAGTGTTTCATGAGTTAACCTCCTTATAATATTTGTGAGAGTTTGCGAAACTTGAATTTCACAGTCCTTCAGCCTCTTGGACTGCTTTGAAATATCTGTAAGAATTGACCTTGAGTTCGCCGGCGGCTGCTTCGTCGATGACGAATATTCCATCCTCGTGTCTCTGTAGGGCGGAAGCCGTGCAGACATGACTGTAGGGGCCTTCAATTGCATCCTTGACAGCACGTGCTTTCTTGGGACCGAAAGCGAGGATAATCACTTCCTTGGAAGAGGTGACCGTCTCGACTCCGACCGAAAGGGCCTGTTTGGGAACCTGGTTCATGTCTCCACCGAAGAAACGGCTATTGACGATACGGGTATCTTCCGTGAGGGTTACCACGCGGGTGTGGCTATTGAGAGGGGAGAAGGGCTCATTGAAAGCCATGTGGCCGTCTTCTCCAATCCCGCCGAGGAAAAGGTCGAAGCCTCCCGCCGCTGCAATTGCTTTCTCGTAGGCCTCGCATTCAGCTTCAAGATTAGGGGCGTTACCATTGAGGATATGAATATTCTCTGCCGGTTCGTCTATATGGTCAAAGAGATTGTGATGCATGAACGAGTGGTAGCTTTCGGGATGATTCTCCGGAAGACCCACATATTCATCCATGTTGAATGAAATCACATTTTTGAAAGAGACTTCACCGGCCTTGACCATTCTTGCAAGTTCGGCATATGTCTCGATGGGGGTAGAACCCGTGCAAAGTCCGATAACGAAGGGCGCATCGGTAAGAGCTTTCTTGGCGTTGATTTTGGCGGCAATGCGCTTGGCAGCCCAGATGGAGCCTTCCTTGCTGTTGGGGTTGATAATTACATTCATGATATTTACGAATTACAGTTTCAGTCCACTGCGCTTATGGGAGGGCGTGCCCGTTCACGCGCCCCAAATTTACTAAAAATCGTGCTTATTTACTTCACAGAATGTGCCACTAATGTCTTGTTTTTTCTATTTTTCAATTCATGGCAGAACTTTTTTGACTTCGAGTTGAGGAGTTGCCTGCTCAATCACCCTTTTCCGGCAGGGCGAGGGCACAGACTATCAGGGCCTGGGCTACGAGATACGTCAGCATTATAAGGAAGTTGCGATATGTGAAGTTGATTCCTGCGAAAGCATTCAAGGCAATCATTGAGTCAGAAATGCAGAAAAGCACTCCTCCAATCGTACTTAAGAGGGCATTTTTATGTCCGTTGATAAGACCGGCGACGGAAAAACTCGTGAGTGCGAAAACCACCATTGCGTACAGTAAAGGGGCCAAAGCCAGTGGGCCTTTCAGCCTGAATGGAATCATCAGGATAAAGGCCACGGCTACCGTGATTAGCATAAGCAGTAGTTTGAAGCCTATTGCTTTTTCTTTGAACCACTCCCAGATTAGCGTAAGGTAAAAGATATGTCCAATCAGAAAGGCCAGCATTCCTGCAAGAAACATAGCAGTGCCGCTAAAAAGCAGGAGGATATCTCCTGCAGTATGGAATCCCAGCGCACAAAGCAGAAGGACCGTTGTTTTGAGTGGCCGGCTGAAGAGTTTTGCTGTGAGTCCGACTGCAAGAGCCAGCATTGGAATCAGAAATGGCTTAATGTACCTTGCAACGGCTCTTCCATCGAAACTTGTGCAGTCGGCAAGGAATAGGCAAACGATATCCGCAAGACTCACTATAATGAAAGGGATGAAGGCATAGAAGGCCTGTTTTGCATGTGTCATAGGTATATTGGTTAATTAGTTATGCTTTGCCTGCGTGGTCCGGCTATTTATTCGGCATTCATCTGCTGTCCGAGAATTCTTGTCTGGTTCGTCTGCCGAAAGTCCCGCCCTGTTCTTAAGATATGGCTGCTTCCGATTCGTCTGGTGGCAGTTTAGCCATTGAAAAACAGTGAGATTGCGAATTTTATCGTTCGTCTTTTGAAGATGTTTAAAACCAAATATTAATGAATATCAGCAGTATAGCTGCCACCGCTTATTCAAAGGGCGTATGATTTGTTCAACTTATATTCTTTCCGTGGCAATTTTTATACTTAAGACCGCTTCCGCAAGGACAGGGGTCGTTGCGTCCGACCTTCTGGTAGGTGTCAGCATGTGAACTCATCTTTGCTATCCTGTCACTTAAAGTCAGGGCCGTTGCAACTTTTTCATCGTGATGTTTGTCGTTTTTTGACATATCACTTGGGCTCCGTCCCTTGAATTCCCAGAGGGGAAGGACATTGACATAGTGCTGAAATGCATCTATGAGACTGGTAAGTGCACCACGTGTCATATGTTTCCCCTCGGCGAGTAGACGCAACATTGTATTGATGGAACCGGCTGAACCGTTGTATTGCATCGAGAGCCAGATTGAGTTGAGGATGGTATCGAGGTCTTTGCCCTTGTATCCGAGATTTTGGAGCACGGAAGAGAATTCCTTGTACTCGTTATGCAAGCCCCATACTCTGCTGTAAGGCATGGTTGAGCCTGCATCAAGTATGTCTTCCTTGCTGTGTTTCATAAGGCTTCTATTGTCCATCCTCTTTTCATGTCTCTTGGCAAGGACAGACTCCAGATCTGCGGACGGGTGGACGATATAATCAATGCGTTTATCGCTATGATGTAGGGTGTATGGAAGGGCTGCGTAATCGAGCATGAAGAGAAATGTCTCGTGGTCTTCTCCCTTGTAATGAGTTGCGAGGAGTTTGAAAAACTCTTTCACTGAAACTGCTCCGTACAGTGCAAGGCATCCCCAGAAGAAATTTTCATACTGATGTCGCGGGCTTTGCTCTATCTTTCTGATTACCGGGTCAATATTGGGCGCAATAAGACTGAAAATTCCGGGGATAAAGTTTATGGTCAGGTAGGCGGCACCGTTTTCTTTTTCCTCGTGAAAATTAATTTCAGACAAGCCTGTTTCGTCTGACAGAAAACATGCATCGGTTATGGGAATGGTCAGTATCGCTCCCTCTCCTCTTTGAGCGAGTATGGAGAGAATCTTTAATTCATAGAGGGGAAAGCATTCAAGGGTCTCTTGTGGTTTATCTGTTACCCACTGTGCGAGAGCACTGACGAGGTCTGCCTTTCGGGCATTGTTTTTAACTGTGTCTGCATTAAGCAGATTCCGCGTGTGCCGGAGCTGCTCCATGTTTTGGCTCGAGAAGAGATTCTGAAGAATCTTGAAGCTGTTGTCCATTTTCGAATAAATCAATGTTTGCAAGTGTTGTGCGCCACCAACGAAATTAAGCTTTTAAATCACTTTGCAAGATAGCAAAAAATTCCTATATTTGCAGTCCCGCAATTTGCGGGCAGCGATATATATACCTTTTTGGAGAGGTGGGTGAGTGGCTGAAACCAGCAGTTTGCTAAACTGCCGTACTCGTAAGGGTACCACGAGTTCGAATCTCGTCCTCTCCGCAGCTATGCAATGCATTTGGGATGCCGCACGAAAGTGCGGCATTTTCGTTGGAAGCCGGTCCGTCATGAGCTTGCTCATGTAAGGATCCGGCTTCCGACGAAAAGCAACATCGTTGCATCCCCAAATGCATTGCTCTCGGATAGACGAGACGAGCGAGTCCGCAACAGCGGGCGAGCTAATCTCGGTTCTGTGCGCTGACTGAGAGAAGACGAGACGAGCGAGTCCGCAACAGCGGGCGAGCTAATCTCGGTCCTCATATTGGGGCGCAAAGCTCGTTTCCTCTTGTCAGGCATCAAAGCCCCTTACCCCCCCGCCGCTTCAAGCCTGCCATCGCACACGGATTCCGCACCGGCTTTCCGCTGGCTCGCCCGACGCGTGTGTAAGCCATCATGGCTTCGTCATGCCTCCTCTTATTGGGAAGTTCCTCCCAAACCCTCGCGCCTCCGCTTGCGCCATCAGCACATGCCAACCCTGCGCTTCGCTCCGGCATTCGCTGATGCTCATTTACTGCATGCCAGCCATTCATCCCCCGTCATTCTTCCGTCGTCACGCCGACGCGTGTGTAAGCCTGCTAACTCACACGGCCACTACACCGGCTTTCCGCTGGCTCGCTTATGCGAGCGCTTGTGGGCCATCTTAAAGGGCTACTACATTGCATTTCCCAACAACTGTCTGATATTTAATAATTTACACTTTTGCGCCCCCTGCTTTACAGGTAGGGCGCGAAAGTGTAAGTACTTGTGTATTAGCAATTTATCGGGAAACGCCTCCACCGGCCGAAAATCCGAAAATCCCGATTTTTGTAACCATGTGGATTAGGATATACTTGTTTCCAATCCGGCTGGTGGCAATTAAGCCTTTGAAAAACAGCAAGAGTACGAATTTGCTATCCGCCATCGAAGATATTGAAGGATAAAACTCTTTGATTATAAGCGGTACAGCCGTCGCCACTTATCCAATGGGGTAGGGACTCTGAAAAGGGGGACTTTTGTCATATGTGCGGGATTTTGGTATCCAATGGGTGCAGGATTTTGAGGCGCTGAGGCTACGGGTACGCAAGTTATAACCATATGCTGGATTTTCGGATCAATTCTCTGCATTGCCGTATGGCTTTGGACCCGGTATCGGGACAGTGGCAGAATGGCGGATTGACGATGCCGTCAGAGACAAATGGATTAGGCTGAAGACAAGACTGTTTTTTTGCCACTGCAACTTGTGATTTTGATTGGGAATGCCTACCTTGCGGGCAAATAATCACTTAAGCTATGAAGATTAAAGAACTTGGATTGAGCGAAAGGCCTCGGGAGAGACTGATTGCAAGCGGCTCTGCCGCACTCTCTAATGGAGAATTACTTGCCATTGTCCTTCGCAGCGGCACTTCCTCAATGAACGTTTTGGACCTCGCCAGATTAGTTCTCGAGCGGGGAGGCGGGAGCCTGACCGGACTCTCGAAACTCGAATTTGACGAACTTCGCAGCATCCCCGGGGTAAAGGAAAGCAAGGCAGCAGTAATAGTCGCTGCCATTGAACTCGGGCGGCGCTTTGCCATCGAGAAAGCCAGCCACGACATTGTGTCCGTGGGGAGGGCAAAGGATGTCTACGAAATAATGATTCCCTATCTCAAGGGGCTCAAAAAAGAGGAATGCTGGGCTCTTTTTCTCAATAAGCGCTCACAACTTTTTCACAAGGAAAGGGTTACCAGCGGCACATCCGATGGGGTTTTGCTCGATTCGCGGGGTATAGTCAGGGAGGCAATGCGTATTGGTGCACGGGGCGTAATCGTTGTACATAACCACCCCTCAGGGAATCCACTCCCTTCTGATGCCGATTATAAGCATACCCGTGCCCTTCAGAAGATGGCCCTCACCTGCGATGTGGACATTATGGACCATGTAATCGTGAGTGACGACTCCTTTTATTCCTTCGCCGAAGACAAAGTGTTTTCGTTTTAGCGGGATTTTGTGCATCTTTGCAGTTTTCGGAGCAGATGAGTCTGCCCCGAGGGGGGTACGCGAGGAAGCTTGCGCCTAATGTTGGAAGAAAAGGAATTGCGCCTTGAAAAAAGTTTACATTGAGACATACGGCTGCCAGATGAATGTCTCTGACACAGAGGTCGTCTTCTCCATTCTCAAGAAGAATGGCTATGAGAGGACTGAATCTATGGATCAGGCTGATGTCATCATGGCCAATACCTGTTCTGTGCGGGACAATGCCGAGCAGCGCATACTGGGACGGATAAATCAGTTTGCCCTCCAGCGCAAGACTCGTCCCGTGTTAATCGGGATTCTCGGCTGCATGGCCGAGCGTATGAAAGAAGACCTCCTTAAGGGAGGAAAGGTGGACATTGTCGCCGGCCCTGACTCTTACAGGCACTTGCCGGAACTCATTGAAGCAGCAGGGGAGGACCATCCCCAGGTGGATGTTATCCTTTCCAGGGAGGAGACATATGCCGACATATCTCCAGTGCGGCTTGACCGCAATGGCGTGAGCGCGTTCATCTCCATAATGCGAGGCTGCAATAACGTATGTTCCTTCTGTGTAGTCCCTTATACCAGAGGAGTAGAACGCAGCAGAGACTATCACTCGATAGTGAGGGAAGCCTGTGATTTGGCTGCAAGAGGATATAAGGAAGTAAGCTTGCTAGGCCAGAATGTGGATTCTTACAAGTATGAGGATAAGGATTTTGCTTCTCTGCTGGAGCTTGTTGCAGATGCTGTTCCGGGACTCAGAATCCGCTTTTCGACCTCCAACCCTCAGGATATTTCCGACAATGTGCTGACTGTGATGGCTTCCCATCCCAATATCTGTCACCAGATTCACCTGCCCGTACAATCGGGGTCAGACAGGATTTTGGAGAAGATGCGCCGCCGTTACACTCGTCAGTGGTATCTGGATAAAGTCGCTAAAATCCGGGAAATCATGCCGGACTGCGCTATTTCCACGGATGTGATTGCCGGCTTCTGCTCTGAAACAGAGGAGGATCACAAGCTGACACTCAATCTTTTCGAGCGCGTCGGCTTTGACTCGGCATACATGTTCTGCTATTCGGAGCGACCTGGTACCCTCGCGGCCCGTAAGTATCCGGATGATGTGCCGCAGGAAGTGAAAGTGAGGCGTTTGGAAGAGATAATAGCTCTTCAGAATCGCTTGAGTCTCGAAAGCAACCGTCGCGAAATCGGCAAGGTCTTTGAAGTCTTGGTCGAGGGCCCGTCGAAAAAAGACCCAAAGCAGCTCTGCGGGCGGACGATGAGCGGGAAGATGTGTGTCTGGGATGATGACTCTCATCTGGCGGGAGAGAGTGTGGAAGTCAGGGTGAAGGACTGCACCCAGGCGACGCTGTTGTGCGATTTGGTGATTCCGGACTGAAGAATAATTTGGGTTTGTGCAGGATAGCAAGAGAAACATAACATAAACATGTCAGATATTATTAAATGCCTTATAATCGGTTCAGGACCTGCCGGTTACACTGCTGCTATCTATGCTTGCAGAGCCGCACTTGAGCCGGTGCTGATTGAAGGACCCGAGCGTGGCGGTCAGCTTACGACTACCACTCTCGTTGAGAACTACCCGGGCTTCAAGGATGGAGTCGATGCCAATTATCTTATGGAGCAGATGAGGCTTCAGGCCGAGAGGCTCGGGACCCGTTTTATCGCCGATTCGGTGCTTTCCACCGACCTTGACAATAAAGCCCTTACCTTGCGCTCCGGAGAAGTCCTGAAGTTTGATACCCTCATTATCGCCACCGGAGCTGATGCCAAATATCTGGGCCTCGAAAGCGAAACCCGCTTTCGCGGTTTAGGCGTATCGGCCTGTGCGACTTGTGATGGTTTCTTCTACCGCAGGAAAATTGTAGCCGTGGCAGGAGGCGGAGACACTGCCTGCGAAGATGCCTTATATCTCAGCTCCCTTGCGAAAGAAGTCCACATGATAGTGCGGAAGCCGTATCTGAGGGCCAGCGCGGCTTCTCGGGAGAAAGTCGAAAATACCCCAAACATCACGATTCATTATGAGACCGTTACCCGAGAGATTCTCGGAGACGAATCCGGGGTCACCGGAGCCAGATTTACCGGTCCTGACGGGAGTGAATTCACTCTCCCCGTAGATGGTTTTTTCCTTGCCATAGGGCGCAGGCCCAATACCGGATTTCTCGGTGGACAACTTCCTCTGGATGAGAACGGATACATCATTTCAACTGGGGTTAAAACCTCCCGCGAAGGCGTGTTTGCAGCAGGTGATGTGCGAACGACTCCTTTCCGGCAGGCAATTACCGCTGCCGCTGATGGCTGTGCAGCTGCCCTTGAAGCGGATAAATATTTGAAAAACAACAATGAAGAAAAGTCATAAACTTCTCCTGCTCGGCCTTACTGTCCTTGCCCTCTCTGCTGTGGGATGCAAGTCCCAATATGAGCAACTGCTCGAAGGCGGGGACTATGAAGCGAAGTACAAGGCGGCATTTGAGTATTTCAACAAGGGCAAGTATCAGCGCTCTGCCCAACTCTTTGAATCGCTTTCCCTCGTCTCTGCCAATACCCCGCAGGACGACACCATCCAATATTATTGGGCGTTAAGTAATTACAATCAGAGAGATTATTACTCCGCGGAGGCAAACTTCCAGCATTTCCTGGGCAATTTCCCTGCAAGTCCCTTCTCTGAAAGTGCCTCATTCCTGCGCATAGACTGCCTCTATCGCCAGACTTTGCGCTATGAATTGGATCAGGGACCGACCTATACGGCGATAACTGCCATTAGCGAATACATCATCGCGCACCCGAATTCTCCAAATACGGCTGTGTGTCAGAAGATGTTGAAAGAACTCTCTGACAGACTGGACCGCAAAGCCTACGAGAATGCGCTCCTGTACTACAAGATGGAGGATTACAAGGCGGCAAGGGTGGCCTTCCGCAATATTCTCAAGGATGATTCGGACAACATCTACAGAGAGGATATCCTCTACTACATGGTCGCTTCTTCCTATCATTATGCGAGGCTTAGCGTTGTAGCGAAGCAGAAAGAGAGGTATATGGTCTTTGTGGATGACTACCTTAACTTCGTTGGAGAATTCCCCGAATCGCATTACCGCAAGGAGCTTGACGGCTTCTACAACAAGGTTCGCGGGAAGATTGGGATAGACTGAAGAGAGTTCATCTGAAAAAATGAAACTTTCGGGAAGTTGTGTCTCGTAGTTGTAATAGAGATAATATAACATTATGATAGACCTTAAAAAAGTACCTTCAAACACGGAGACCCGTGATACCAAGTATCTCGCGGCTCCCACCGGCAATCTTTATGAGACTGTAGTGATTCTCGCACAGCGGGCCAATCAGATTGCAGCAGAAGAGAAGAAAGAGATTGCTGCCAAGCTCGAAGATGTCAAAAATGACAGAGACAACATGGAAGAAGTCTTCGAGAATAAGGAGCAGATTGAAATCTCCCGCTACTACGAGCGTCTTCCCAAGCCTGCCCTTATAGCAATCGAAGAGTTTCGGGAGGGCGATCTCGAATACAGACTCGCCCGAAACGACGACTCGGAGCCCGAAAAGAGCGAGTAAGCCCTATGCTTCGTGCTCTGCACATCAGTCACTATGTCCTGATAGACTCTTTGGATGCGGAATTTCCAGATGGTCTGGTGATAATCACGGGACAGACGGGAGCCGGCAAGTCTATCTTGCTCGGTGCCCTTTCGCTGTTGACTGGGGCCAGGGCAGATGCATCAGTTATTTCTCAAGGGGCAGACTCCTGTGTGGTTGAAGCCGAATTTGTCAGCTCTGATCCCGGCCTGAAGGAGAAAATCCTTGCGCAGGACATTGAATGGGACGACGGGGAACTTCTTCTTCGCAGAGTAATTCATGCCAGCGGAAGATCGCGAAGTTTTGTCAACGACTCGCCGGTCAGCCTGCCTTTCCTTTCTGAACTGTCAGGAAGTCTTGTCGACATACACTCCCAGAACAGGAATCTCGTTCTCACATCCCACGCTTTCCAGCTTTCCCTGCTGGATGAATACGCAGGGAATATGGTTCAAAGAAGGGAAATTTCAGCGTTGTGGAAACGGCTTCAGGGGAAAAGGAGTGAACTCGAAAGCACCCGCGAGACCCTTTCGAAGCTTTCTTCGCAAAGGGACTACAACAATGCCCAACTCGAGGAACTCACTGCCGCAAAGCTTCGCGAGGGGGAACAGGAGGAATTGGAGCAGACGCAAAAGTCTCTTGCAGACGGAGAAAGCATCATGCAGAATCTTCGGGATGCCTTGGGGTATTTAGTCTCTGGGGAGGAAGATGAAGACAGGGATGTGAGCGCCTCACTTAAGCAAGCCGAAAGAATACTCGAACGGAGCATCAGACAAATGCCGGCCTTGGAACCCCTTGTCAGTCGGCTCGGATCCGTCAGAGTTGAACTCGAAGACATCGTCTCCTCCCTCGAACAGATTGAAAGGGATTTCGATTATTCTCCTGAGAAACTGTCCCAAGTCGAAGACCGCCTGTCACTTCTCTATGAGCTTGAGCGTAAGCACAATGTAAACGGTGTGGCTGGCCTGATAGAGACAAGGGAGGCCTTTGCCAAGAGTGTCTTCGACAGTTCGGCCCTTGAAGAAAAGGCAGTATTCCTCGAAAAGGAAGTATCTTCCCTTTCCCTTGAATACGACTCCCTTGCCTCTTCGCTCCATGAGAAGAGGACAAGTGCAGCTCCTTCCCTTGCAAACGAGATTCTTTCTTCGCTTCGTTTTCTCGAATTGGATAAGGCTTCTTTTGCCGTGGAGTTGCGGCCGGCTTCGAGCGGAGCTTATGGCTGCGATGAGGCAGTCTACACTTTCAGTTCAGGCAACGGCCTTGCAATGCAGGAGCTTTCCAAATGTGCTTCGGGCGGGGAAATATCCCGTATCATGCTCTCCCTCAAGGCTATGATGGCTCGTTACGAAGGGATGCCGACCCTGATTTTCGATGAGATTGATACCGGCGTGTCCGGCAGTGCGGCCAACAGGATGGGGCGTATGATTTGCGACATGGGGCAGAATATGCAGGTATTCGCCATCACCCATCTTCCTCAAGTGGCTGCTAAAGGTTCGGCTCACTATGTCGTCGAAAAGGCTTATGCAAATGACGGATTGCTGACTTCTTCAATCCGTAAGGTGGAAGGGGAGGAAAGAGTCAGGGAAATCGCCCGTCTGCTCAGTGGAGACAGCATTACGCCGGAGGCCATTGCGAATGCGAGGTCTTTAATTCTAAATTCATAGGTTATGGCCAGGTTAAGTGTTAATATCAACAAGATTGCAACGCTGCGCAATTCCAGAGGTGGCAATGTCCCTGATGTGCTTAAGACGGCGTCAGATATTGAGCACTTTGGAGCAGAGGGGATTACCGTACACCCCCGTCCGGACGAGCGGCACATCCGTTACAGCGATGTGCGAGTCCTGCGTCCCGCCATTCACACCGAGTTCAATATCGAAGGCAACCCTATCGAGCGCTTCCGTGATTTGGTGTTGGAAGTGGTCCCAACCCAGGTTACTCTCGTTCCGGATGCCCCGGATGCCCTTACTTCCAATGCCGGGTGGAACATCCCGCAGAACCGGGACTTTCTCTCGAAAATGTGCACCCTCTTCCATTCAAAAGACATTAGAGTATCGATTTTCATCGACCCCGTGCCGGAAATGGCACGTGCAGCTGCCGAAGTCGGAGCAGATAGGGTCGAATTGTACACTGCTGCCTATGCCTCTGAATTTAAGACTAATCCGCAGAAAGCCATCGCAGCGTATCTCGCGACTGCCCGAGTTGCAGAGGAATGTGGGCTTGGGCTCAATGCCGGGCACGATCTCAACCTTGAGAACCTTAAATTTTTCATACAGACCATCCCGTGGACGGACGAAGTGTCCATCGGGCACGCATTAATCTGCGATGCCCTCTATCTAGGACTTGAAAAGACTGTCCATGAATACCTTGTGAGAGCCCACGCAAATGAATAATTAAAAAATTTTTATACAATGAAATCCAATTCTTCGCTCATTTTGAGCATTTGCTCCCTTGTAGTCGCGGCTGCCGCGCTTGTGCTTGTATTTGTCCTTCCCAAAGGGGCAAAGACTTCCGGGCAGGAAGAGACCGCGCAGCGGGATGCTGTCAGTTCTGTCGCCTGGTTCAACCTCGATCAGGTAGTCGCCTCCTATCAGATGGCAATTGACCTCCAGTCCAGTTTCGAGAAGAAGGCTCAAGGCATTGGAGATGACCTCAATCGCCGCAATTCCAAGCTCGAAAACGAGCAGAAAGAGCTCGCCGACAAGCTCAACAAGGGACTGATTACACGCAGTACCGCCGAGGTGCAGTACAACAAGTTCCAGGAGAAGGTGAGTTCCTTCCAGCAGCTTACTCAGCAGAAAAACGATGAATTGGCTGAAGAGCAGCAAGTTATGCTCAATAACATTGCCAATGCCATTTCTGACTATGTCAAGTCGTATAATGAGCAGAAGGATTACGAAATCATCTTCTCTACTAGCGGGAATCTGCTTTCGCAGCCCATTGTAACGGCAGATTCTGCCCTCGATATTACCCAGGAACTTATCGATGGCCTCAATGCCGAGTATCAGGCTTCCAGGAAGAAATAGTGAAAAAGCCCTTTCCAACTGCTTTACTCGCGGCTTTCCTGCTCTGCCTTGTGCCTACTGCGATGGTGCAGGGGCAGAATTTTGTTGCAGCGCCGGTTAAGATTTCCTCCGACAGGGTTAAGATAGGGGATAAACTGTACTGGTCACATGTTGTGACAGAGAAGCAGACCCTGTATTCTATCGGGAAGGCTTACGGCGTGTCCAGTCTCGACATTATCGATGCCAATCCCAATTTGGGACTGGACCAGCGTTCAATTCGCACGGGGGATGTACTTCTAATTCCTTGGCATGAGATTCAGTCGCAGACCGACTCTGTCTCGGTGGGTTCTGCGACAGACCCTTTCATGGCGGACAGCCTTCAGCCGGCAACTGTGGTAACTGATACCCTCCTCCCGGTCCTTCCTCTTGACTCCTTGAGCTTTGCTCCAGAGGATTCGAGTTTTTCCTTGACTGCCATTGCCGACAGTACCATAGATGGCAGGGTCAGTATCTCCCTTCTCCTCCCTTTTGGGGCTGATTCCATTGCCAACCCCCGTTACATGAACTTCTACTTCGGGGCTTTGCTGGCAGCGAGGAATCTCGCCCATCAGGGTCTTTCCATCGAACTCAATGTCATGGATACCAAGTCCGAATGGGAGTGGAGAAAGGCACCAAGGCTAATTCGCCGAAGCGATGTGGTAATCGGACCGGTCGGGGAAGAGGACATCCTTCGTGCGCTTAAGTTTCTGCCCGGAGGGGCGTTTCTCGTTTCTCCAATTGACCCGCGCACGGAGAACCTCTTGAAAGCTAACCCCGTGGTGCTGGCTGCGACTCCTTCTTCGGTACAAATTGACGATGCCTTGGACTGGCTCGCCGGTGATTTGGTCCCCGGGGACTCGGTCCTGGTAGTAAGTGAGGATTCCTACAAGCTCAGTGCTAATTCGGAACATATTCTCGAAAGAATGGCTCGTGACAGCGTTTTTGCCTCCCGCTCTGCCCACATTTCCTATGGCCTGGCTGCTGATATTGCCGTGAATGAAGAGTATGCCCATCATGCTCACCGAACCGGTACGATGCGTGTAGTGGCCGCATCCGAGCACGATGTGTTTGTGGGGGATGTGATTCGCAATGCCGCCCTTCAGAATTACCTCAAAAACAGTTTCGTGGCTTACGGACCGGCCAAAGCCAAAACCGATGAGATTGAACAGATGTGCGGGGCTCAGCTGCATCAGAGCCTGAGTTATTACATCGATTACAATGATCCTGCCGTAATCAGCTTTGTGAGTGACTATCGGGCATTATTCAATGGGGAACCGGACAATTTTGCTTTCCATGGCTATGACACCTTCCGTTATTTTGCCCTCCTCGCTTATCGCTATGGCTCTGACTGGATTAAGGGTCTCGATACCTATACCATGGAAGGTTTGCAGGCCGATTTCCGCTTCTCTTCATCCAATGGAGACTCACAAGGCAGGTACAATACCGGTATTCGCAGGGTAGTGTACTCTCTTCCTTACAACATTGAATTATTCGAATGAAAATAGCCTGGTTCATAAAGAAAAATCGTCTGAAACTCGACCCGCGGATTAGTGCTCTGCTCTCTGAATTGAATACATCGGGAGTGGAGACATACGATGTTGGGGCAGGGCTCCGGGACGGCACCGATATGCTGCTGAGCTTTGGAGGGGACGGGACTTTCCTGACTGCTTCCAGGCTTGTGTACAGCGCCGGTGTGCCGATACTTGGGGTCAACCTCGGACGGCTGGGCTTTCTGTCGGATGCAGAGCTGCCGGATGTGGCTGAATCGTTGCTTTCAGGCCGGTACAAAGTGGTTGAGAGGGAAATGCTTCGGCTTAATCCCGACACTCTCGATGTCTATCCCTATGCCCTCAATGAGGTGACACTCAGACGTGGGGGAGCCGGAACCCTGGGTATCGATGTCAGCGTGGATGGGGAGGATCTTCCTACTTACTGGGCCGATGGTTTGCTTGTGTCCACTTCATCGGGCAGCACGGCCTACTCCCTCAGTGCCGGAGGGCCCATTTGCGCACCGGATGTGGGAGTGTTCATTATTACGCCGATTGCCCCTCACAACCTCAATGTCAGACCTTTAGTGGTTTCACAAAAGTCGAAAATATCTCTGCTTGCCCACGACAGGAAACATATTGACCCCATCCTTTCGGTAGACAATCTCGATTACACTCTGCCGGAAGGGAGTCCTTTGCACTTGAGCTTAAGCCCGAAAACCCTTAAGAGGGTAGTGCTTGAGAGTTCAGGCGGCTTTATCGAGGCTCTTCGAAGCAAGCTGCTTTGGGGAGAAGATGTTCGTAATCAGGATAAATAACATGGATAAGACTGATTTTCTGATTCCACGCCACCTCTCCATTATCATGGATGGGAATGGCCGTTGGGCTAAACTTCGCGGGGAACCCCGCACGAGCGGCCATGTCGAAGGAGTCAAGAGCGTAAGGGCTGTGACGGAGCAATGTGTGGAGCTCGGGGTGGAATATCTTTCCCTTTACGCTTTTTCCGAAGAGAACTGGAACCGTCCGCAGGAGGAAGTCTCGACCCTTATGTCGCTCATGGCCAAGTCTATGGTGGAGGAGTACAGCACCCTGATGGATAATGGTGTGAGATTCCGGGTTCTCGGGCATCGCGAGAGACTCAGCCCCGGTCTGTTGGAGGCTATAGAGAATTTGGAAAAAGCCACAGGGCACAATTCCAAGACTACCATGCTGATTATGCTGAGTTATAGCGGAAGGTGGGATTTGCTTCAGGCAGTACAGAAAATCGTCTCTGAAGGCAAGCCTGCCGCTGCGATAACCATGGATGATATCAGCGGAGCTCTTGTTACCGCCGGAATTCCGGATCCGGATCTTCTGATTCGTACTTCTGGGGAAGAGCGGATTAGTAATTACATGCTCTGGCAGACGGCATATACCGAATTTGTATTCACTCCAACGCTTTGGCCTGATTTTAGAAAAGAAGAACTCCTCGATGCCATTCGGGAATATTCTCATCGCAATCGCCGCTACGGTAAGGTTTAGTATCGGCGTTTGCGAAAGTTAAGGGCTTTGGTTATATTTGTCAGGTTTTGCAGTAAGGTATGAAATTGTCGCGCGTTTTGCTTCTTATGTCCTTTCTTCTCCTTGTAGAGCTTCCTGTCTTGGCGGGAGTTCAGGTGGACTATGGGCATCCGCAACGTTATAAGGTAGGTGGAGTCAAAGTAGAAGGGAATACCTATTTTTCGTCTTCCCAGATTGTCCAGCAGTCAGGGCTCTTTACAGGCAGAGAAGTTATCGTCCCCGGGGATGATATTTCTGCTGCCATTCGCCGTCTTACGGTCAAGAATTACTTTGAGGATGTGGCGATTTATATCGATTCCCTTAATGCTCAGCGTGATTCAGCCTATTTCAGAATAGTTATTCAGGAGCGTCCAAGAGTGTCCCGCTGGACTTTTTCGGGGATTAAGTCGGGGGATAAGAAGGAACTGCAGGAGCGGCTCAATCTGCGCCGCGGCGGGGAATTCTCCAAATATGTAGAGAGTACTTCGATAGGAATTATCAAGCGGTATTATGCCGAGAAAGGATTCCTGCTTTGCGATGTGAAGGCTGAGGTGGAGAAGGATACCGTGGTGCGCAATGCCATAAGGGTCAATTTCGCCATCAATAAGGGGGAGAAGGTGCGCATCAAGGACATCAATTTCATCGGCAATGAGCATGTGTCGGACTACAAGCTTGCCCGCTCGATGAAGAAGACCAAGTCGAATAAGCTCTATAACCTTTTCAACAGCAAGAAATTCAACGCCAAGGAATATCAGAACGACAAGAAGACCCTCATCGATGCTTTCAAGGAGCAGGGTTACCGCGATGCACACATCGTAAGGGACAGCGTCTATTATGTCGATATTCCCAAGAAGAATGGGAAGGTCAAGAAACGCATTGATATAGACATTATTGTGGATGAAGGGGAGCAGTATCACTTCCGTGATGTGACATGGACCGGCAATTCGGTCTACAGTCCGGAGGTGCTCAATAACATCCTCAGTATCAATAAAGGCGATGTCTACGATGTAATCTCGATGGAGAAGAGGCTATACGGCGGAGGGAAGCAGAGCGATTACGATGTATCCAAGCTCTATCGTGACAACGGTTACCTTTTCTTCAATGTCGAGCCGGTTGAAACCAATATTCAGAATGACTCGGTTGATGTGGAGATTCGTGTGACGGAAGGGAAGCAGGCTACCATAGGCAATGTCATAATCAATGGCAATGACCTTACCAATGAGAAAGTCGTCAGACGTCAGATTTTCACACGCCCGGGGTATCTCTTTTCACAGACAGATTTCGAGAGATCCGTGCGTGAAATCGCCTCTCTCGGGCAGTTCGATCCCGAGGCCATCATGGGAGAGGGCGGATACAGCATTATCCCCAATCAGAGGGACAACACCGTGGACATCACCTACAATGTCACCGAGAAACCTTCTTCACAGCTCGAACTTTCGGGAGGCTGGGGCGGCAATACCTTCGTTGCCACTGTCGGGGTGAGTTTCAACAACTTCTCCACCCATCGCTTCTTCGACAAGGACGCATGGAGGCCCGTGCCGCTTGGAGATGCACAGAATCTCGCTTTCCGCTTCCAGACCAACGGCACCTACTATACCGCTCTCACAGCCAGCTTTACCGAGCCCTGGCTCTTCGGCAAACGCCCGACATCGCTCAATCTTTCGGCGTATTATACCCGTCAGACCAATTCCTACCTGGCACTCAATATCCTCAGCCACGACCGTCAGATGGAGGTCTTCGGGGCATCGGCTTCACTTGGCCGCCGGCTCAAATGGCCGGACAGCTATTTCGTGCTTTATAACGGGCTCAGCTGGCAGACCTATAAGCTTACCAATTGGTATTCAGGCTACTTTATCTTCGATGATGGCCTTGCCAACAATTTGAGTTATTCTTTCAACCTGGCCCGTAACTCCACTGACCAGCAGATTTACCCCCGTCAGGGTTCTGATTTCTCTTTCTCCCTCTCCCTGACTCCGCCTTATTCCCTCTTCCGCAAGTATGATTACGATTCAGACGGCAATCGCTACACGGTCGCTTCCTACAAGGATGTGGATTACTCCAACTGGTCGGCGGGCAACAGATACAAGTGGATAGAGTATCACAAATGGAAGGTTTCAGGCACCCAGTATATTAAACTCGTTGGAGATCTCGTTCTGATGGCTCGGGCTCAATTCGGCTACCTCGGCTATTACAACCGCAACTGGGGCTATTCGCCTTTCGAGGGCTTCCTGCTCGGAGGAGATGGCATGTCGGGATACAACACCTACGGTTCCGAGGTTATTGCACTTCGCGGATATGAGAATTATTCCCTGACCCCTTATCAGGCAACTTCCTACAATTCAAATGGTTATGCTTATGCAGGAAATGTGTACGACAAGTTCACTGTCGAGCTCCGTTACCCTGTCATCCTGCAGCCCTCGTCCACTATCTTCGTGCTCGGCTTCCTCGAAGGAGGTAACTGCTGGTCGGATATACGGGATTTCAATCCTTTCCAAATCTACCGCTCTGCCGGAGTCGGCGTGAGGGTGTATCTGCCTATGGTAGGCTTGCTTGGAGTCGACTGGGGATATGGATTTGACAGTTCTTCAATCGGTGGAAGTCAGTTCCACTTTGTTATAGGTCAACAGTTTTAGGAAATAAAAGTATGTTCAATATGAAAAAGATTGTTTTGTTTGCAGCCGCATCGCTCCTGTGCGCGTCGGCTTTTGCACAGCCCAAATTCGCTCATGTCAATTTCACCGAACTGGTTCAGCTTATGCCTGAGGCCGATGAAGCACGCGCAACTCTTACTGCTGCCAGCAACGAGGCTCAGGAAACTTACCAGACAATGGTTGAGGAGTTCCAAAACAAGTATCAGTCTTATCAGCAGAAATCCACGACATGGAGTCCCGCTGTCCGCGAAAGTAAGGAACGGGAGCTCTCTGAGATTCAGAACCGTATCTCATCATTCGAGCAGAGTATTCAGACCGAGCTTTCCCAGCAGCAGCAGACTCTCATGGCTCCTATTCAGCAGAAGGCTATCGAGACCGTGCAGAACCTCGCTAAAGAGGGAGGTTATGTCTATGTCTTCGATGTCAACAGTCTTTTGTATGTCGATACTGCTCAAAGCGTAGATCTCACCCCAGCTGCCCGCAAAGCCCTCGGTATCAAGGAGGGTCGCACACTTGATACTCTTCAGCAGGAGCTCTCTGCCCAGCAGTAATCGAAGCGGTATTGCTTGGCTTGCACAGATTTTCGAACAAAACTGATAATTAAGCGAAACTGAAGCGCTAGAGACCGCAAGGTCGGCAGTAAGTCCTCTCCTTGAGGGAGAGGATTTAGGAGAGGGGCAACGTTGGAAGAAAGAGAATGTGCGAGAGGAAGTTTTGCTTGGCTTGCACAGATTTTCGAACAAAACTGATAATTAAGCGAAACTGAAGCGCTAGAGACCGCAAGGTCGGCAGTAAGTCCTCTCCTTGAGGGAGAGGATTTAGGAGAGGGGCAACGTTGGAAGAAAGAGAATGTGCGAGAGGAAGTTTTGCTTGGCTTGCACAGATTTTCGAACAAAACTGATAATTAAGCGAAACTGAAGCATATGCAGCACAATGTTATCGATGTCAGTGATGTCGTAATCAGATTCGCAGGAGATTCGGGAGACGGAATGCAGCTCACCGGATTTCTCTTTGCCAATACTTCGGCTGTTTACGGTAACTCACTTGCTACTTTTCCTGATTACCCTGCCGAGATTCGAGCCCCGCATGGTACCGTGTCCGGGGTTTCTGGCTTTCAGGTTCATATTGGCAATCACGAGGTCAGCACCCCTGGGGATTACTGCGACCTGCTGATTGCGATGAATCCGGCCGCTCTCATGGCTGATGCCCAGTTCTGCAAGCGGGAGGGGATGATACTCATCGATGTGGACTCCTTTACGGAGGGGGATATGCGCAAGGCCGGATTTAAGACCGGAAATCCTTTCGTGGAACTTGGTGTAGACGACAGACAAATCATCGCCGCCCCCATTACAACTCTCACTGAAGAGTCTCTGACCGGCAGCGGACTGGACAAAAAGACCATCCTGAAGTGTAAGAACATGTTTACACTCGGGATGGCCTGTTACATCTATAGCCGTCCTTTGGAGTATATCTACGGCTATATTGAGAAGAAGTTTTCAAAGAAACACCCCGAAGTAATTGCTCCCAACAAGAAGGTCCTCGATGACGGATACAACTATGCCGCTGCCATTCAGGCTGTCCCCAATACTTACCGGGTAGTGCCCCAGAAGGAACGCCCAAGGGGGACATATCGCAATATCACTGGCAATCAGGCTCTTGCCTGGGGCCTTCTGGCCGCTTCGGAGAAGTCGGGGCTTCCGCTCTTCTGCGGCTCTTACCCCATTACTCCCGCCACCGCAATCCTCGAAGAACTCGCTATCTACAAGAGTCTTGGAGCCAAGACATTGCAGGCGGAGGACGAGATTGCAGGAATCTGCTGTGCCATAGGTGCCGCGTATGCCGGGAATCTCGCCGTGACTACAACTTCGGGTCCGGGTCTTTCGCTTAAGAGCGAGGCCCTTGGGCTGGCCGTTATGACGGAGCTTCCCCTCGTGGTAGTGGACGTGCAGCGCAGCGGTCCTTCCACCGGCATGCCCACCAAGACTGAACAGACCGACCTCGATCAGGCCCTCTATGGACGCAACGGCGAATGCCCCATCCCCGTACTTGCCGCCCGCTCTCCTTCGAACTGTTTTGATGCAGCCTTCACCGCTTCCAAAGTAGCTCTTGAGCACATGACTCCCGTTATTCTGCTTTCCGAGGGTTTTCTCGGAAACGGAAGTGAGCCATGGAAAATTCCTTCCATGTCGGATTATCCTGAGATTAAACCGCCCTTTGTGAGTGGTTCCCTTGCCGAAGGTGAGAGATTCAAGCCCTATGAAAGGGATTCCGAGACCTTTGTGCGCAAGTGGGCAATTCCCGGACAGAAAGGCTGGGAGCATCGCGTTGGCGGTCTTGAGAAGACCCATGAGGGGGTGATAACCACCGACCCTCTGATTCATGAGACCATGGTAAGGGAGCGTGCCGCCAAGGTCGCTGCCATTGCCAGGGACATTCCTCCGCTCGAGGTGCTCGGTCCCGAGAAGGCAAAACTCCTTGTTGTGAGCTGGGGTGGAACTTATGGGCATGTCCTCAGTGCACATCACCATACCCAGGGGCTCGATGTGGCATTTGCGCATTTTGACTGGATTAACCCCCTGCCATCCAATACCGAGGAAGTATTCTCCCGCTACGAAAGGATTCTTGTCTGCGAGCTCAATTCAGGGCAGTTTGCAAGGTATCTCCGCGGGATTCTTCCCGAGCACGATTACAGGCTCTGTACCAAGGTTCAAGGTCAGCCCTTCCTTGTTCACGAATTGGTAAATGCCATTAACGATAATCTCAAATAGCCATGGCAGTCCTTACAGCGAAAGATTTTAAGAGTGACCAGCAGGCCCGCTGGTGCCCCGGATGCGGGGACCACGCCGTCCTTGCGGCCCTGCAGAGAGCGCTTCCCAAGGTCAGTCAGGCGCTCGGATATTCCAAAGAAAGGTATGTGGTGGTTTCCGGCATTGGCTGCTCCTCCCGTCTGCCTTATTACATGGACACTTACGGCTTTCATTCCATCCACGGAAGGGCAACTGCAGTAAGTACCGGCATCAAGGTGGCCAACCCCACCCTCACCGTGTGGCAGGCCTGCGGAGACGGCGATGCCCTTGCCATCGGAGGCAACCACTTCATCCACGCCATTAGGCGCAATATCGACATCAACATCATCCTTTTCAATAACCGTATCTACGGACTTACTAAGGGACAGTATTCCCCCACCTCCAAGTTCGGGGCCATTACCAAGACCTCCCCTTACGGGACAGTGGAGCACCCCTTCAATCCCGGCTCTCTCGTGCTTGGATCCAAAGGAACTTTCTTCGCCCGTTCCCTAGATGCAGAACTCGCTCTCAACGAAGAGATTATGACTCAGGCGGCACTTCATGACGGCTGTTCTGTCATGGAGATGCTCACCAACTGTGTCATCTTCAATGACGGGGCCCATAAGGAGATTGCCGACCCAGCCGTCAAGGCCGACCGCACTATCGTCCTTCGCGACGGGCAGAAGATGATTTTCGGCAAGAACAGGGACAAGGGTCTTGTCTTTGAAAACAACAGGCTCAAGGTCGTCACGATTGGAGAAGACGGCTACACCCTTGATGATATCCTCGTCCATAATCCCCACGAAGACAATATCGGGCTTCAGATGGCCCTTGTCGATATGAAGGGTCCCGAATTTCCGGTGGCTCTCGGGGTTATTCGCGAAGTTAAGGATGTGACTTACGATGACGGAGTCCGCGATCAGGTCAAGGATGTGACCCGCAAGTCCACGATACATTGCATGGATGACCTGCTTCACAGCGGGACGACATGGGAAGTTAAATAACCATTACTAATAACGTTATGAAGACATCGGAAATAATGGCTTCTCTTCGGGCGAAGCACCCGGGGGAGAACGAGTACCTGCAGGCCGTACAGGAAGTTTTGGAGTCGGTTGAAGATGTGTACAACCAGCACCCCGAGTTCGATAAGGCGAAAATTATTGAGCGCCTCGTCGAGCCCGACCGCATCTTTACTTTCAGGGTTACCTGGGTAGATGACAATGGTGAGATTCGGAATAATCTCGGCTATCGTGTCCAGTTCAACAGCGCAATCGGTCCCTACAAGGGAGGTCTTCGCTTCCATAAGGCAGTGAACCTTTCGATGCTCAAATTCCTCGGTTTTGAGCAGATTTTCAAGAATGCCCTTACGACCCTGCCTATGGGTGGAGCCAAAGGCGGTTCGGACTTCGATCCCAAGGGCCGCAGTGATGCCGAGATAATGCGTTTCTGTCAGGCCTTTATGCTGGAGCTATGGAAATGCATCGGCCCCGATGAGGATATCCCTGCGGGCGATGTAGGAGTTGGCGGTAGGGAAATCGGCTACCTCAACGGCATGTACAAGAAGCTGGCCCGTCAGTACAACACCGGAGTTCTCACAGGGAAGGGGGCGACTTGGGGCGGTTCGATTCTTCGTCCCGAGGCCACCGGTTATGGGGCTCTGTACTTCACCGAGAACCTGCTTCACCGTCTTGGTAAGGATGTCAAGGGTCATCGCATCGCCATTTCCGGCTTTGGCAATGTGGCCTGGGGTGCCTGCAAGAAGGCTACCCAGCTCGGGGCCAAGGTCGTGACCATTTCCGGTCCCGATGGTGCCTGCGAGATTCCCGACGGGATTACTCCCGAGATGATCGACTACCTCCTCGTGATGAGGGCTTCGAATCGCGACAGGGCTCAGGACCTTGCAGACAAGTTCCCTTCACAGGTCGTATTCCATCCCGGGAAGAAGGCTTGGAGCGTGAAGTGCGACATCGCCCTGCCTTGCGCCTTCCAGAACGAACTTGCCCTCGAAGATGCCAAGGAACTCGTTGCCAACGGCTGCTGGTGCTGCTGCGAAGTGAGTAACATGGGCTGCCAGCCCGAGGCTATCCATTACTTCCAGTCCAAAGGAATCTGCTTCGCCCCCGGTAAGGCTGTGAACTCCGGCGGAGTTGCCACTTCCGGGCTTGAAATGACCCAGAACGCCAGTCACATCAGCTGGACGGCTCAGGAAGTCGATGATAAGCTCCATTCCATCATGAAGGCCGTGCACGAGCAGTGCGTCAAATACGGCACCCAGAGCGATGGCAGTGTCGACTATGTCAAAGGTGCCAACATCGCCGGCTTCATGAAAGTCGCCACCGCCATGCTTGAGCAGGGAGTGGTGTAAATTAAAGATGCCGGCTTCTGGCCTAAAGAAAGACAGGAGAGCACGCATCAGCGTGCTAGCGAAAAGCCGGTGCGGAAGCCTGCTAACTCACACGGCCACTACACCGGCTTTCCGCCAGCTCGCTGGTGCGAGCGTGTGCCTGCTAACGGACATGGCTTCAGTGTGATTTTTCCCGATAACT
>CAZSMO010000011.1:0-67579 GCA_964608175.1 uncultured Muribaculaceae bacterium
CCGCTCCCGCCAGCGCAGCGCGACGGAACGGCATTTCGTAGGAAAAAGAGCCGTTTTGCTGACGGAATGGGTTGGCCGAGGGCTTTTCGTAGGAAAAAGGGCCGATTTACTGACGGAACGGGCCAAAGGAGGGCATTCGGTAGGAAAAACGGCCGTTTTGCTGACGGACTAGGACGAAGCGGGCGGGGCGGAGCTCTGAGGAGCATTTCACTGGGCGGGCTCGTGCGGCTCCGAAGGGCACGCTCCCGCCAGCGCAGCGCGACGGAACGGCATTTCGTAGGAAAAAGAGCCGTTACAGTTAAGTTTCACCCGCGCACCAATACTACTTTCCCCGCTTTCTGAGGCGACGGGCAAGGCGAAGCAGGAGTCTGTCTACGGGAAGAACCCTTGAAAGCAGGCCGGCTCCGGTGGAGAAGGCTTCAAAGGCAGTGGAGAAAACATTGCGAAGCGAGAACGCATCACGGATGTCCTCCACATCGTAACTCATCTCCTGTTCCGTGGCACGGAGCATCCCCGAAACTCTCCGCTGGGCCTTCTCAAGGTCGGAAAGAGATTTGAGAGTGTATTTCATTTCTTGCCCTCCTCATCATCGAAGAACAGCCCCGCGAAAAGTTTCACAAAGCCATCCACGAACAGCTTCTTACGAAGCAAAAATACGATAAGGGCCACGAGCAGGAAAAATCCCGCCACGACGAATGCCCCTCCGGCATAACTGCCGATAGCCTTACCGATTAGCAGGGCAAGCCCAAATGCAGCAGCAATCAGGCAGATAGACACGGCAAAAAGGACGAGAATCATCGACAGCAGATGATTCATCGATACGGAAAGCCCCTTGACAAGCTTCAGTTTAAGGTCATCTAACTTAAGACCCACATACTCGGCAGTATTCTCGGCAAGGTTCTCGATGGGACTGTCTATCTTATTCATGCCTCATCGGCCGCATCGGCGGCAGCCCCTTCTTCATCCTTAGATAAAGCCTTCTCCAGCTTTTCAATTTGCTCTAAAAGCTTTTTACGAGTCTCTTCCTTGATCTCACTTCCATACTCTTCGAGGGTGCGTTTGAGAGAGTTGAGCTCACGCCTTGCATAACGGGCCCGCACATGAAAGTCATGGGCAGCGTCGGACGCAGTGTCCTTGAAATCATCAAAGCCTTCTTCAGCTGCTTTACGAATGCGCGAACGAGTCATTTCTCCGGCCTCGGGTGCAAACAAGACCCCTAGAACAGCACCTGCAACGGCTCCCGTCAACAGGGCAACGATTGATTCTCCTTTCATGGTATTAATTGTTAATCAAAAATTTAAAGCAAATCTGCAAAAAAGAAGCCATTGTCAATATGGCAGAGCCTCGGGCTGTGAGTCCTACAGGATACAAATGGGCAGGGTTTTGCACTTGGGAGACCTATTCTGAGTGCGCGAAGCAAAAAAAGGCAGGTCTTTGCACTAGGAAGGGGCTATTCGAGACGGGAGCGAACTTTTCGAGTCGCACCAAGCACAAAAGATTAAGGATAGGCGTTATCTTATCTTCGCATAGGGAAGTCTCTCCCCCGAAACACGAAGGCCGGTGGCGAGGATGCCGTAGCCGCCGCTAATATTGGTATAAGCGTAGTTAGGAGGGCTGAGACCGAGCATTGCAAGCATATTGGACTCGGCATTGAATTCTGCGTTGAGCTTGCCATAGAGTTCAGTGGAGAGTTCGGTCAAGATAACCTGATACTCAACGGTCTGAACCACCGTGACCGTATCATCCTCTTCCGTCAGATTCCCCCCATCGTCATAGAGATTGGGATTATAGGTATACGTTGTGTCCGTGTATGATGGGCTGATATAGACGGAAACCGCCCCATTATTAAAGACTTCGGCTGAAAAATAATTGAATTCGCAGCTATGCGTCCCTCCAATTTCGAGTAATTGGTGCCTGAAATCTCCTCCGCTCAAATATGAAAGGATATCCGTCTCAGTCCCTATTACTTTCCCAACGGAAGCAATATCCTCAATGAAGTAATTGTCCGCTGGAGGATTACCGTCGTCCGTCTCGCGATGAAGATGACAGTACACCTCCACGGAAAAATTCTCATTTTCAGCAACTTCCCTATCCAATTGCAAATCAAGGCGCACAAGATCTACAAAGGCATTCCCGACCTTTGTCGCGGAAGTGGTAAAGCTGAAAGATTCAGGGACCCTGCTCGAAGCCACAACCTTTTCGAGGCCTTCGGCCTGCGCCTTGAGGGTAACATTGGCTCCGGCTGGGAACTTCGCACCGGTGATGAAAGTATTTTCTCCTGCAGCTATAATATCGGCCTCAATCCCGTCCACCCGAAGCGAAAGCCCGGTCAGAACGGCAGCCCCACCAGACTTCCCGTTTAGAGGTACAGCCTTGAGAACTTCGATATAAGACGAATCCGCAAGTCCGGCATAGCACTTTACATAAAGCCGGTCCCCATCGCCGGAACTTGGAAGATCGAAGCGTTCCTCGCAAGAAACCGCGCCCGCAAGCAGCAGAATAGGCAGGATGAATCGTAACTTCTTCATAGCTCAAAATTTATAGGTATAAAACAGAGAAGGGATAATGGGTATAAAACCATATGAGGTGCCGTAGATTTTGCCATTCTCTTCCTCAATCATGCCGAAGACCGCATTGACATGGTTGTAGATATTGTATACGCTAAGCGTCAATACGCCTTCGCGGCCTTTGGAATGCTTCCGGTGCCAGTTGAACCCCGCATCAAGACGATGATAAGCGGGCAGATGGTAGTAGTTGGGGGTGCCGTAGACATCGATTGTAGACCCGTTCTCATTGACAGTCGCCATCTTGCCGGTGAAGCGATTGCCGGTGTGGTAAACCCAGGCAGCATAGAGCTCAAACTTCTCATTGAAGCGATAAGAGGCATTGAGGTTGAGCTTGTGGAGATTGTCGTTGCGGTCAGGGAACCAGCCGAAATAGAAACTGTCGAAATGACGTTCACTACGGGATAGAGTATAGTATGCCGCTGCCTGAAGATGTTCGGTGCGATATTCTACGCTAAACTCTACCCCTGCTGCGCGACCCTTGCCTTCTTCGAAGACGCTCTCCCATTTGTCAATTTGAGGGAGCATGGAATTAATGCCTGTGTACTCGTAGAGGTGTGAAAGCGTCTTGTAAAAAGCCTCGATGTCAAGGCTAATATTCCAAGGCAAAGTCAATTCCGCACCGAGTACCCATTGATTGGAACTCCCCGGCTTGACTTTCGCCGTGGATGGCATCCAAAGGTTGGAAGGCAGGTCAAGATACGTGGCGGAGACCTTGTGCGTAAACTGGTTCATTGTGGAGAAAGAGGTCTTCAGCGCAAAAAGATCACTCGCCTGATATTTAAGTGCAAGGCGCGGTTCGAGCCGATTAAAAGTCTTCCCTTTGCCGACCATGAAAAGGACCTCCCGAAGACCCAGATTCAGTCTCCATCTCCGCCCTATCGAAATCTCATCTTCAAGGTATGCCACCAGCTCTGCCCCCTGATAGTTCCTGGATTGAGAGGATTTCTCATCTATCTGGATAGAGCCATCACTCTCCATGTAAAGAGACTGACTGCGAGTGGGGTCATAGACATGAGCCACGGCACTTCCACCGAAGCGAAAGTGATGATTATCAATTTTTTTGTCATAGAAGTCAATATTTCCCCCGAAGTCCTTTACCCGCGATAAATTGTTCTCCGCGAGATTCATAGACTCTTCATCATTAGTGGCTTTCGTATCAAAAATCATCCGCGAGGTGTATGTTGTGTACCACAGCGCCGCCGACATATCCAGAAGAGGTCCTATCCTCTTATCGTAACGCAGCGATCCAAGGGTATTGCCCCAGTGCAGTTTGTAATTCAAATCGAGTTGTGTGCCGTCTTCGCTTTGAAGAACAAGGGTTTTGAGATAATCCTGTCCGTAATAAAGCGAAAGACTGAACTTGTCATCCGGAGTGAATTTGTGGACCAGTTTGAGATTGGCATCGCCAAAATTATAGTGAAAGTTTTTGGCCATTTTCCGTTCAGTCGGATCATCAATAAAGAGGATGGCAAGTGCCTGCATGGGCTCGGTCCAGGTCCTCCGAAGGCCGAAGTTAAGCGAGGTTTTGCCTTTGATTATCGGCCCCTCTATCTGGACCCGACCATCAACGTTCCCAAGTGAAGCACTTCCATGCCACTGAACGAAATTACCTTCCTTCACTCCCACATCCACTACCGAGGATAGCCTCCCTCCGAAGCGGGCGGGAAAGCCGCCTTTGTAGAAATCGGCATAGTCAATCACATCTGTATTGAAGGAGGAAAAGAGGCCCACAAGGTGGCTAATCTGATACATCGGGACCCCATCGAGGAGGAAGAGATTGTCCGAGCCGTCTCCCCCGCGGACATAGAAGCCGGTCATAAGTTCAGTTCCGGAAGACACCCCTGGTAGCATCTGGAGTGATTTGATGAGGTCCGGCGCCCCGAAAACAGCGAAATTCCGTCCGAGTTCACTCCCGTCAATGCGTTTGAGGCTGGTCTGGGTGTAGGCTTCGCGAAGGGTCTTGCTGTCGCTAATAACGGCAGCTTCGATGGTATCTTGCCGTGAGATGGCCGTATCGGGAGGAGCCTGCACCCTGCCTTCTCCCCCATTTTCTGAAAGCGGGAGGATCAAAAGTGCGGCAAGAAGGGACAGCAATAGCATCAAAAGAAGATGTGGCGAATGATGATCAGAAATATCCAGCCACTGACAATAAGCTTAATCCCTGTCGAAAGTATAAAGGCGATATAGGCCCCGATGGAGGCCTTGAAAGAGCCCCACACTCCGTTGTCTTCGACGATGAGTTCCCCGAGGAAAGCCCCGATAAGACTTCCGGCTATCATCCCGATAGGGGTCAGAATCATCCCTGCAAACATCCCTATCGTCGCACCAATACTCGCGGCCTTATGTCCACCCATCGCTCGGGTAATGCCCGGTGGAAGGACATAATCGAGAATTGTCACGACTGTGCACACTGCAAGCCAGATCCACAAGGTCGTACCCGATACGGGATTAGGAATCTTGGCAAGGTACAATAGCAGAAGCCCAATCCAACTGATTGGAGGGCCGGCAAGCCCGGGAACAATGCAGCCGGCAATGCCTATGAGCGCAACGATAATGGCGATAATCTCAAGTGCTGTCATTATTTTCTCTGAATATTTGCACCGATAGCATTAAGCCGCATATCGATACGTTCATAACCGCGGTCTATCTGTTCAATATTATCAATTTCGGAAAAGCCCTTTGCCGAAAGGGCTGCAAGCAGCATCGCAATACCTGCACGGATATCAGGGGAAGCCATCTTGCCGGCGCGAAGCTGGAAGTTGTGGTCGTGCCCGATGACCACGGCTCTATGGGGATCACAAAGGATAATCTGCGCACCCATGTCTATGAGCTTGTCTACAAAGAAGAGCCTGCTCTCGAACATCTTCTGGTGAATCAATACCGAGCCTTTGCACTGGGTGGCGACTACGAGCATCACCGAAAGGAGGTCGGGGGTAAGTCCAGGCCAGGGAGCATCGGAAATGGTCATGATGGAACCGTCGATGAAAGAGTCAATGACATAGGACTCCTGCTCAGGGATAAAAATATCATCCCCTTTCTGAATGAGATGTATCCCAAGCCTGCGGAAACTCTCGGGAATAATACCAAGCTCGCCATAATGTACGTCTTTGATAGTGAGCGAACTGCGGGTAATGGCGGCAAGGCCGATAAAGGACCCGACCTCAATCATATCCGGCAGGCACACATGTTCCGTCCCATGGAGAGAGGAGACTCCCTCTATAGTAAGCAAATTGGAACCTATCCCACTGATATTGGCTCCCATACGCACAAGCATCCTGCAAAGCTGCTGTATGTAGGGTTCGCAGGCTGCATTGTAGATAATGGTCTGCCCCTTTGCAAGGGAGGCGGCCATGATAATGTTGGCGGTACCTGTTACAGATGCCTCGTCGAGCAGCATGTACTTGCCCTTGAGTCCTTTAGGTGCAGTGAGATGATAGGCTTTAAGGCTCTGGTCGTAGGTGTATTGGGCTCCAAGAGACACAAAGCCCTCAATATGAGTGTCTATACGTCGTCTGCCTATCTTGTCGCCCCCGGGTTTAGGGAAGAAAGCTTCTCCAAAACGCGTCAGCAGGGGACCCGCAATGAGCACAGAGCCCCTGAGGGCGGCGCATTTTCGGACAAACTCCCTGCTATGGAGGTAGGGAAGACTGATATTGTCAGCCTTGAAGGAGTAATCTCCTTTACCAAGCCTCCGGACCTCAACTCCCATACTCTTGAGAAGGTCAATCAGATTGAGTGTATCGAGAATTTCAGGTATGTTGCCGATGCGTACGGTATCGGAAGTGAGCAAGGTGGCAGAAATAATCTCAAGAGCTTCATTCTTGGCACCTTGAGGAGTAATTGCGCCACTCAGGCTACGCCCGCCTTCAATTATAAAAGAGCTCATATGTGTTCTACTTCAGCTTGCAGGTCAATATCAAAACGCTCCTTCACTTTCGTCTTTATCTCTTCCTCGAGGGCAAGCACATCGGCCGATGTGGCAGTTCCACTCTGATTCACAATCACAAGGGGCTGTTTCCCGTACACCGCTGCCCCGCCGACTGACACTCCTTTAAGTCCGCACTGCTCTATCATCCAAGCTGCAGGAACCTTGACGAATCCTCCATCCATGACATAGTGTGGGAGCTTGTCGTATTGGGAGGCGAGACAGGCAAACTGCATGGGACTGAGAATTGGATTCTTGAAGAAACTGCCGGCGCTTCCTATTTCGGAAGTGTCGGGGAGTTTTTCCTTGCGGATGCGAATCACCTCATCTCTTACTTCCTGTGAAGAAGATGGGGTCTTACCTGCAAAGACCGTTTTAAGAGAGCCGTAATCTACCCTGGGTTTGGGGACTCGACTTACTCGGAAAAGAACTCCGGTAATAATGTATCTCCCTCTGTTTTCGGGTCTTTTGAAAATGGAATCCCGATAACCATACTCGCAGTCGGGGCGTTTGAAAGCAGTTTTGCATCTGTCTTTGATATCATAGCAGGTGACTCCGGCAATTGCATCCCCGGCTTCTGCGCCATAGGCTCCGACATTCTGCACAGCCGCTCCTGCCACAGTACCCGGAATGAGGGAAAGGTTTTCCAGTCCCCAAAGTCCATCGGCACAGGTCTTGGCAACAAGCTCGTCCCAGATTACCCCACCGCCAACGGCGATAGGGATGGTGTCCGCTCCTACGTCGAAATATTTGATGTATCTGACACGGGAATGAAGTACCGTCCCGGGGAAGAAGTCTTTGGTAAACAGCACATTGGAGCCTTCTCCAAGGGAAATTACCGGCTGAGGGAGGGAGTCAAAGTAGAGGCTTTTGAGATCTTCTATGGTGTCGTACTCGATGTACGCAGCACACGATACCTTCATGCGGAAGGTATTGTGACTGCTGAGATCGTAATTGTCAAGACGCTTAATCATCCTTCTTGAAGGTGCTTGCGAGGTGAAGTTCGTCTAACTGGCTCTGGTCCAGCAGGCTCGGGGAGTCAATCATCACATCGCGACCCTGATTGTTCTTCGGGAATGCGATGTAGTCGCGAATTGTCTCCTGCCCGCCGAGTAGGGCGCACACCCTGTCGAAGCCGAAAGCAAGACCCCCGTGAGGCGGTGCCCCGTATTTGAAGGCATTGATGATGAAGCCAAACTTGTAGTCGGCTTCTTCCTTGGAAATGCCAAGTACTTCAAACATCCTCTCCTGCATTGCCGCATCGTGGATACGAATCGACCCTCCGCCAAGTTCGGTACCGTTGAGTACGAAGTCGTAGGCATTGGCGCAGACCCTTTCGAGGTCCTCTTTCCTGTCGGAATAGAACCATTTCCCGTGCTCGGGCTTGGGCGCGGTAAAGGGGTGATGCATGGCGTAGAAACGGCCATCCTCTTCACTCCACTCCAACAGCGGGAAGTCTACAATCCATAGCGGGGCGAAGACCTTGGGGTCACGAAGGCCAAGACGATTGCCGAGTTCAACGCGAAGCACTCCAAGCTGAGTCTGGGTCTTGCGTTTCTCTCCGCAAAGAATCAGGATAAGGTCGCCTTTCTTTCCTCCGGCAGCCTCTGCAATGTCCTTGAGCTGCTCTGGGGTGAAGAATTTGTCAATGCTTGACTTAATGGAGCCGTCTTCGTTGTATTTGATATAGACAAGGCCTCTGGCTCCCACCTGAGGGCGCCTGACCCAGTCCGTGAGTTCATCGAGCTGCTTACGGGTATAGCCTGCACAGCCTTCCACCGCAATTGCTCCCACATATTCGCTTCCATCGAAGACTCCAAAGCCATGGCCTTTGACCTTGTCGGAAATCTCATGCAGGGTCATAGCGAAACGCACATCCGGCTTGTCGGAGCCGTAGTTATCCATGGCATCGTACCAGCTCATGCGGGGCATGGGGCTGGGAATGTCCACTCCGATTACCTTGTGGAAGACATCCCGCATCATCCCTTCAAAGGTATTGAGCACATCTTCCTGCTCCACGAAACTCATCTCGCAGTCAATCTGGGTGAATTCGGGTTGACGGTCGGCCCTGAGATCTTCATCGCGGAAGCACCTGACAATCTGGAAGTAGCGGTCATAACCTGCCACCATGAGGAGCTGCTTGAAGGTCTGAGGACTCTGGGGAAGGGCGTAGAACTGGCCCGGGTTCATCCTCGAGGGGACGACGAAGTCGCGGGCTCCTTCAGGGGTGGACTTAATCAGATAAGGGGTCTCAATCTCCATAAAGCCTTGTGCATCAAGGTAGGTGCGGACCTCATGGGCGATGCGGTGGCGTAGCGCGAGAGCCCTCTGGAGAGGGGGTCTGCGAAGGTCGAGGTAGCGGTATTTGGCACGAAGATTCTCGCCTCCATCGCTGACTTCTTCAATGGTGAAGGGAGGGGTGACGGATTTGTTAAGGATATTTATACGACCGGCCTTAATCTCTATGTCTCCGGTAGGGAGTTTGGGATTTTTGCTCTGTCTTTCAACAACTTCCCCTTCGACCTGAATGACGAATTCCCTGCCAAGGGACTCTGCCGTCTCCACAAGAGCCGGATCAGCGTCCGCCGGCACCGTTATCTGTGTAATTCCATAGCGGTCACGAAGGTCGATGAAGGTCATGCCACCGAGTTTGCGGGATTTCTGAACCCATCCCGCGAGGGTTACTCTTTTGCCTGCATCCTCAATGCGAAGTTCACCGCAGGTGTCTGTTCTGTACATTGCTCAGGTTTCGCAAGTGATTAATTATTTGTTATTCAAAGAATTGTGCGCACTTGCGCTAGTCTCCCACGCACAAGCTTTTTTCTGACATTGCCTTTCCCCCTAATCCTCTCCTTCAGGCGGAGGGACTTTCCGCCGTCCTGACGGTTTCTATCCCAAGTTTCGCCGGGTGATATTTGTGCTTCCCCAGAGGGCCTCTCCACGCACAAACCTTCCCGACAAAGCCTCCAAAGTTAGCAATTATTTGCGTAAGGGCAAAAAGGAATTCCGTAGGAAAAAGAGCCGTTTTACTGACGGAACGGGATGGCCGAGGGCATTCGGTAGGAAAAAGGGCCGATTTACTGACGGACTAGGACGAGGCGGGCGGGGCGGAGCTCTGGGGAGCATTTCACTGGGCAGGCTCGTGCGGCTCCGAAGAGCACGCTCCCGCAAGCGCAGTGTGACGGAACGGCATCCCGTAGGAAAAAGGGCCGATTTGCTGACGGACTAGGACGAGGCGGGCGGGGCGGAGCTCTGAGGTGCATTTCACTGGGGCAGGCTCGTGCGGCTCCGAAGAGCACGCTCCCGCCAGCCCAGTGTGACGGAACGGCATTCCGTAGGAAAAATGGCGGTTTTGCTGACGGAACGGGATGGCGGAGGGCATTCCGTAGGAAAATGGCTGGTTTTGCTGACGGAACGGGCAGAAGGGGATGAAGAATGCGGCGAAGGAGAATACCCCAACACCGCAAACACATTTTTTGTAAGGAGTCAGCTATCCTTTTCCTCCCGTGAGATATTCATGGAGGGTTGCCACATACCTGTCGAAGGCCTCTCTGCCTTGAGGGCTTATCCTGCATGCCGTGCGAGGCATCTTCCCCTTAAAGCCTTTCTCCACCACGATGTATCCGGCAGCGGCAAGCTTATCAATCTGCACGCTGAGATTCCCGGAACTGGCACCTGTCTTCTTCTTGAGGTAAGTAAAATCAGCCTCCTCTACACTGGCGAGGATAGACATCACAGCAAGGCGAAGTTCCGAATGCAGGAGTGGGTCAAGTTTCGGAAACATAGGCATTTACTTGTATTGAAGTCTGACGGTCACGCCACTCAGGACAAGCAAGGCTCCGCCCAAGGTAAAGAGCAAAAGTTGAGCTTCACTCTTGATAAGCATAGCCATGACAGCTCCGGCCACCCCAAGGATAAAGCCCGCGATGATGATTGGCCAATTCTTCAGAATCACCCCCGAAATACACTCGGCAAAGCCTAGGACAATCACGATGATAAGGGTCAAATTCATCGGGACAGCCACCACCGCGACAACGCTAAGACAGATGGAGAAAGCTGCATACGCAATCCATACCTGTCCGAGAAGCCTTCCCAATTCGCTCTTCGGCACGCCCTGCTCTTTCTTCGAGAGAAGCATCGAAAGCGGATAGCCCACAAGCGGCAGCGCAAACCAGAGTAAATTCCAGTAGGGACTGCCGCTAATATGCCAGCACGAATAGATAATCAGGGAGAAAATAGTGAGGACACTACCCCAAAGGATAAAAAACTTGGCACTTCCCCGAAGGATGTCTTGACGGCTGTTGTTAAGAGTCTCTGCAATGAGGGAAAGGCACTGCTGGGGTGTCATTTCTTTGTTTTGTTCCATTGTATCAAATGTTTATAATTATTTCTGCGGCATTGTACAGCTGCGCAGTCTGTAAACCCGCTTTGCAAATATAAACAAGTTTATATTATAAACCAAATTTTTATAAGAATACCGCAGCTATGCTGTTGCCCGAAATTGCCAAATTTTACCTACATTTGTTCCCCGTGTTCACGGGATAGGAGCGAAGCGAATCGGCCCGCTCCACTTCCATGACAAGTGTAATAAAAAGCCGCCATGCGAAAGGAGAAAATGTGCAGTACCGCGTGCGGGAGACCGGTGCCGCGTCAGGAATTGCGGCATATTGCGTGCGGGAGATTAGTACCGCGCTAAAAATATGTGTGTTATATTGCGTCAGCGAGCTATAAAGTCTGTGCAGAAAATCATGGGCATCAGAGTGATGAAGACAATATGAGTACAAAATATATATTCGTAACGGGAGGCGTAGCCTCTTCACTCGGTAAGGGAATTGTAGCTGCTTCTCTTGCCAAACTCTTGCAAGCCAGGGGACTACGCGTAACTATCCAGAAGTTTGACCCCTATATAAACATTGATCCCGGAACCCTCAATCCCTACGAACACGGAGAATGTTATGTCACTGACGATGGGGCGGAGACAGACCTCGATCTCGGACACTACGAGCGCTTCCTCGGGGTGCACATGACCAAGGCAAACAATGTCACCACGGGCAAAATCTATAACACGGTAATTACCAAGGAAAGGGAAGGAGCCTACCTCGGCAAGACAGTGCAGATTATCCCTCACATCACCGATGAGATCAAGCGCAGGATGATGCTTCTCGGCAAGACCGGCAAGTACGATGTCATCGTGACGGAAGTCGGCGGCACGGTTGGAGATATGGAGTCACAACCCTTTGTGGAGTCCATCCGCCAACTCCAGTGGGAACTCCCCGAAGAAGATATCGTCTGCATTCATCTGACCCTCGTTCCCTATCTCAAGGCAGCGGGAGAGCTCAAAACCAAACCTACTCAGCACTCTGTCAGGATGTTGCAACAATCAGGAGTCAATCCTGATATCATCGTACTCCGCACCGAGAAAGATATCCCCGTGGCGATGCGGCGAAAGGTAGCCCAGTTCTGCAATGTGAAGGCGGGCAATGTGATTCAGTCCATAGATTCTCCGAGCATCTACCAGGTGCCGCTCAATATGGAGCATGAAGGCCTGGACGAAATTGTGCTTAATCATTTCGGGATTACGGGGCTCCCTGAACCGGACTTCAGGGGCTTACGGCACTTTCTCGACAAACTCTATCATCCCAAACATCAGGCAGATGTGGCACTGGTCGGAAAATATGTGGAGCTTCAGGATGCTTATAAGTCCATCCTCGAATCGTTTATCCATGCCGGTGCGGCGAACGAGTGCAAGGTAGTGGTGCACAGAGTCCATAGCGAATACCTCAACGCTGATAACGCGGATGAGAAACTTGGAGCCATGGATGGGATACTTGTAGCCCCGGGCTTTGGGGAAAGAGGCTTGGAGGGGAAAATCGTAGCCGTACGCTACGCCCGCGAACATGGGGTCCCATTCTTTGGGATTTGCCTTGGGATGCAGATGGCAATTGTGGAGTTTGCCCGTGATGTTCTGGGGCTCAAGGATGCGGCCTCAACGGAGCTGAATCCCCGCACCTCTGACCCAATCATCGATCTGATGGAAGACCAGAAAAGTACCACCATCAAGGGTGGAACAATGCGGCTTGGAGCCTACGACTGCGCTCTCAAGGAAGGTTCACTGGCAAGCAGAATCTATGGCGGCGCGGAGCTCATCTCCGAAAGGCATCGCCACCGCTACGAACTCAACAACCGCTACCTGCCTATGATTGAAAAGGCAGGGATGGTCGCCTCCGGTCGCAACCCACAGACCGGATTAGTGGAAATCATCGAACTTCCCTCTCACCCCTTCTTTATCGGAGTTCAATTCCATCCCGAGCTGAAAAGCACTCCCGAAAAGCCGCAGCCCATCTTCAAGGCCTTCGTTGAAGCCATGAGAGAACGCCGGCGCGAAACCAAGGGGAGTGATGAGATAGAGGAATAGCTGTCTGATACTTCTTCAGGATGCGTAGCACCTGCTTCTCAATGGACTTCTCCCAGAGGGTGTAGCCATAATCTCCATGGGTGCCGTCCACGGATGTCTCGTGGTCAGCGGATGTAGCGGACGGGTGGATATAGTAGACATTCTTATACTTCCCGCAGGCGATATTCATCAGGGAGTCTGCCACCTCACGGCACCGCTTCTCGAAATCGGCCCTGTCTGTATTGAAGTTGCGAGACTCCCGATAGATGAAGCGCATCCACCTATGCATCAGCAATTGCCTGTGCAAAAGACTGTTGCATCTTGCAGTTTCCACTGGCAGCGATACTCGGCACATTTAATCCGGTATCCCTGCCGAGCTGCATGGGATAGCTCAGGCCTGAACGACTGGTACTCACCCCCATTGTGAAACTGGGCATAACCCATGGGACCGCCAAAAACAGAGCTGCAAGCAAGGTAGCGAGGAGAAAATTTCTTTTCATACAGCAACATTATAATTTACTGCGCAAAGTGCAAGGGTTAAGATTGGGCTGTCCCGATGGGGGATTTTTCATAAATATTTTACTCAAGTTTCGCAGGTAATATGGTTCTTGGTATTCAAAGATTTGTGCGCACATGCGAAACTTGAGTTTTGATATTTACTTAGTACAGGGGATGGCCTCACAACGCTGTAGAAAGGCACTCACTGTTCTAAACCATGGCAACTTGGTAGGATTTAGGACACCACCATGCCACTCATAAGCGTAGAGACGGGGTCTCCGTTCTAAACGAATTTCACAAAGATTCCCGCTCCGCGCTGTCAGCATTCAGCACGCAAATAAAATGGCAAATCACGCATAAAGGCGGACACAGGGAAGGGAATTAATACACAAATGAGAAAAATCCAAAGCCCCGACGTCATTGAAAGATAGAGCAAGAGATGGGAGTAATCAGATTTCTTTTATCTTTGCAAAGAAAGACCCATGGTAGGAGCCCTTCCCTGCGGTTAAGATGGTTGCCATTAGGCAATACAGCTAAAAGGGCATCCTGCCGGTAATCCGGATAAAAGTCATGAGCCAGTCACTTGCAGTTCTTTCCGTTTTGGCCGCTCTTGCAGCATCTCCTGCCGCAGAGAGGGATTCACTCTACCAAACATTCACCGTGGCGGGGGCTGTTGAGCCTGCCGCAGAGCCGGGCTCACTCGAACGAACGCACATTACAGCAACATCTTTACCCGGTGGCGACGAGCCTGCCGCAGAGCCGGGCTCACTCGATGCTGCCGATGAGACAACGGCAACCGCGGCTATTCTTTCTGCAGAAATAGATTCACTCTATCAGACGTACAATGCCACCGGAGCGACAAATGTCAAAATCGGGACCGCTAACAAAATCATACTCTGCATCAATGCAGCGGGGGATAGTCTCGCAACATTCGCCCCACAGGAAGACCCGCGAAAAGTAGAAATTCTAACCAATTACTACATGGGCGAGTGGTACATCACACATTCACGCTTTGCCGATGCAGTGCAATGCGGAATCAAGGCCTTGGATGCTACGGATGGGATGGAAGACGAGGATCTGCTCTCCGACCTCTACAACCTGCTGTCTGTGGGACACGCCTACATGGGCAATTACGCCGAAGCTCTTGTGTTTGGGGAGGAAAGTCTTCAAATCGACAAAAAGCATGGCGACAAGAAAGCCGTAAGTTCAGACCTCAACACAATGGCGGGGCTTTATCTGCTCTGTCACGATGCCAGCTCCGCCAAGTCATACATCGATGAAGCCATCGAAATAGAAAAAACCCTCGACAGCCCCACCCAAATGGCCATCCGTTGCGGTATGGCGGCGGACATATACGGAGAACTCGGGGAATATCCCCAGGCGATGGAGTTTGCCCGTGAAGCCTTCCGCCTCGACAGTCTTTCAGGCAATGCAGTCAAAGCCGCAGTACGCAGATCCCAAATTGCCGGACTCTATCAAAAACAGGATTATCCACTTGAAGCCAAGGAGCAACTCCTCAAAGCACTGCAAGTTCTAAAAGAAAACGAAAAGCTGCACTCCCTGTCAATTGTATACAACCAGTTGGGAGATTTGGAAATAGAAGGCGGGAAGGAAGAAGATGCCCGGGACTACTACTCCAAAGCGCTTGCCCTCAGCAAGTCGACAGGCAATCTCTATATCGAGTCCAAGGCCCGATACGGCTTATGGAAGTCACTTAAAAACAGCGATATCAGCGCGGCTGCAGAGCAACTCGAAGCATACTCAGCCATAAAGGACACCCTCTTTCAAAGGGATTTGGCCCATTCGCTTGAGTCGAACCGCGTCCGCTATGGGGCCTCCACCCTTGCAGAGCATGTCGCGCTCGAACGCCAGAGAGGGAAAATGATACTCACGATATCCGTCATCGCAGTCATTTTCCTAATTTTATGGATTTTCATACTTCTGTATGCCTACCATATCAAGAACAGGGCGGCAAAAACTCTCGCGAAAGCCGAGAAGATGCGCACAGACTTCTTCACAAACATCACTCACGAGTTCCGCACCCCACTTACAGTGATACTCGGCTACAGTAAAGAACTTAATGAGAACACCCTTCCACGGGATGTTTCACCCCAAAAGGCAGGGGAAATGATCTATGCCGAAGGCAAAGGTCTGCTCTCGCTTGTCACCCAGCTCCTTGATATTTCCAAAATCCGCCTCGCCATAGGTAACCCCGACTGGAGACACTACGACATAGTCGCATATATCCGAATGATAGTGGAGGTGCAGAATTTCGAAGCCCGAAGGAAGGCAATCAGCATGACATATCTTCCTGCACAGTCCCCACTGGAGATGGATTTTGTCCCGGACTACATCCGGAAAGTGATGAACAATCTCATCTCGAATTCCATCAAGTTTACCCCTGTCGGCGGTAAAATTGTCATCAGGACGGCGAGCACCGAAGATGGTTTACAAATCAGCGTTGCAGATACGGGAATCGGCATTCCTAAAGAGGATATAAATGTGATTTTCAAGGATTTCTATCGCGGGCACAATGCCGATAACCATATGGGGACGGGAATAGGACTGTCGATGGTTAAGCAGATTGTAGAAGCCCTTGGAGGTAATATTTCCGTAGAAAGCGAGGTGGGTCGCGGGACGGAATTCACAGTATTCCTGCCCGTGAGACACTCGTCCACTCCCCTACCGCCACCTGACCCCATTGAAATTGAAGGCAGGGAAGATGCCGTCAAGGCCGCTCCAACGGGGCTTCCCGAAGCGGAGGGGATTCCGGAAGTAATGATAGTCGAGGATAATCAGTCGGTTATGCAGCTGATGGGCTCTATCCTCGGGCAGAAATACCACCTTATCTATGCCAGTAACGGGGAGGATGCCACCCAGATTGCCAAGGAGTCAATCCCCGACCTCATAATCACGGATGTGATGATGCCTCAAATGGACGGGGTGGAACTTTGCCGCCTAATCCGAAGTGACCCGCTTACCTCCCACATTCCAATTATAATAGCATCGGCCCGTTGCACTGACGAAGATAAGGTAAGGGGAATAAAGGCAGGGGCAGATGCTTACATAATTAAGCCTTTCAACGATGAGGAGTTAAGCAGCCTGGCTGAACGGCTGATAGTTTCCCGCCACGAACTCGCACAGAAGTACGCCTCCTCGCTGAAATCAGGGGAAATGGTACCGACTCTCGCTCCCGCTGACAAGGCCTTCCTCGACAAACTCTCTGAGATTGTGGAGGAGCTGATGAAAGAGTGCAAGGTGGATGTCGAAGGCATAGCAGCGAAGTTCAATATCACCCGCAAGCAGCTGACAAAGAAGGTCTCGGCAATCACCGGAGAGAGCACCATAGACTATGTCACGGGACTGAGGATGAAAAGGGCCTGCGAACTGCTTTCGGAAGAAGAGGGTCTTCCCATTTACGAGGTAGCGTATCGCTGCGGCTACGAGGACAACGCGTATTTCTCCCGCATTTTCAGCCATACCTTCAAGTTGAGCCCCTCTGCATGGCGCAAGGCTCATAAGGGGTAGGTATCCCCAATTTGTGACCTGCAGCGCAGGGAATGCGAAAAAGTCACACAAAAGCGGCCCCAGCATATTGCAGAGGCCGCGTGGGAGATGATAAACTACTGCTCCAGCACAAATTCCGCAAGCCTTAAGACACTATTGGGGAGCACATGCGGAACACGAATATTCTAGAAATAGTAATTGAGTGAAAAGTTGGCTCCGACCGTCTCGGTGCCATACAGAAGCGCATGACTCCCGGGGCTTACGAGGTCGGTGTAGGTCTCAATCTGCCCCGTCTTGGCAGAGTACCCCTCAAATTTGGAATAAGTCTGCGGCTGAAACACGAACATAAGCGGAGTGAAAGTCATCTCGGCTCCTAATGACATCCTGCCTGTGACAAACCACTCCACGCCCATACTCCCGTTGAGCCCGATGCCGTGATTGTAGCCGACATTGTAGCGTTCGACAGGACGGGCATAACTTATCCCCAAGTCGGCCTTGAAGTCATTGAGCGTTACATCATCAACGCTGACTGGAGGCTTGGTCATGGGCATGGACGATGGGATTCTGTTCTCCGTAGTCATGACATTTCCATAACTGAAGTCCAGCTTCCCGCCGGCAATGGCATAGATAAGTCCAAAGCCAGCCGTGAAACGGAAGTGCCCCTTGCCGGCGAGATACTGCATCCCCACGGCGAGCGACCCCCCATTGAGGTCAGACACCACTCCATCGACCACCTGGTTGCGGGAATCAGGTTCTATTGCCCTGGCAAGGTCATCGTCTACATACTCGCGATAGTTGATATGACTGCCGTTCAGGCCGAGAGTAAAGCGAAGCAGCCAGTTCTCATTCATCACATAACGGATGCGAAAAGCCGCGATGGGGTCCTGTGCAAGGATGAACATCTGCTTCGGAGTGGAGGCAAGTCCCTCAATGAAGTCTCCGCTGAAGTCCCCGTTTTTGGGCTGGAGCTTATTTTTGTACTGAAGACTGACCGGATTGAAACTGACTCCAATGGACCAGTCCCCTTTCTTGGGTCTGTACGCCGAGTCAAGGGCCGCAGTGGGTGAGCAGCAGCACCCGCCGAGAATGCCGTCAGCCGCCATCCCAAGCGGGGCAAAAGCTACCATGCCCACAAGCATTGATATGATTATTCTGTTTTTCATCGCTCACGGGATTATTTCTGAACTCCGGAATCACCGACATAAGCCGTGGGAGTAAGATCCATCTTGAAGTAAGAGGTCTCGCCACAATTGACTGACTTGGAAATCTCCTTATAATAGTAAGCCTCCGTGGAGATTTTCTTTCCCGTCTCATCAACAGTATCGTCATCGGCCTTACCGTAACAACTGACTGCTACAGTAATGGACCCTGCAGGCGGGCAGCCAATGGCTATCTCGAAATACCCATCCTTGTCAGTAGTGGCAGTTCTGTAAGCGTAGTCGACATTCCCATCGGCATCCTCCTGCCCGAAGTAGACATTCACAGTAAGACCCGCATCGGCAGTGTAGGGGTCTTCCCCCGTGGGGCAGAATCTGACATGGCCGCAGACAATGGCCTTTGTGGGGATGTTCTCTTCAGTAAGAGAAGTCGGACTTTCGGTCTTGGTGCAAGCCAAAGGCAAGAAGGCCAGGCTGGCAGTAAGGGCGGCAAGAAGCGCCCGCGTCTTGATTGTGTTTTGCATAAGTTTGTTGAATAATAATATGTCCCGCAAAGATGAGCCGCTTCTCTCTCTCCCCCTTTTAAGAAAAGTCACTTTGTGTAGGATTATTGGCACGCTCCCTTGCCGGCATTTGGATTTTTCGGACTCCCTTTTGTCCAACTTTTTAAGCCGGACAAGGGCCAAATCTCTATCAATTGCCTCTTTGCGTCCAAACTCTGAACGGTCCCAATGAGCCAACTTTGCAGCGTAATGTTTAACCCTTCAATAATCAAAGCAATGAAAAATCATTTTACACTACTCGCCCTTGGCGCAGTACTCATTTTGTTTTCTGCCTGCAAAAAGGAAAAGGGCGAGCCCGAGGCAAAACCCGATTCAGTGGTAGAAGTATCTGATATCAATATAACCTACCCGGAGGATGGAGTCCTCTCACTCAAAGTGGGTGATACCGACAAAATAAAGTATGAGCTCGAACCCGAGGATGCCACCGGCGAAGTCGAATGGGAATCCTCAGATGAAGAAGTCGCAAGTGTCAAGAACGGCAAAGTGACCGCGCTTGCGCCGGGAAAGACAACCATCACCCTAAGTTGTGACGATGTGGAGGCCGAGGTGGAAGTAATCGTAACGAGCGCCGAGGTTGAGGCACAGTCCTTCACATTGCAGGAAAAAATGTCGGCCTACTGCGACCTGTGGGTCAAAATCCCTATTGAGGTCGAGCCGGCGGAGGCCATCTCCTCTCTCAAGTGCGAATACGATGAGTCCGCTGTAAGCGTTGTCCTCAAAGACGGAGCCTACCAGGTTCTGGCACTAAAAGAGGCTAATTCCACTATTACATTCTCTTCCGAAAATCTCGACGCTCAGTCTATATACCTCGTAACATACGCCACACGCATGGATCTCGGCTTTCTCGATAGGGGAAAGTACTATGAATCCTATGAAAATGGTCAGGAGGTGGATTTCTTCAGTCTCTCTACGATAAGCGGCGGATTTTACGATGGCAAAAGATACATACTGATGTCTCTTTACCCAGCAATCGCGCCGAGCCCTTCAAAGGCAGATGCAAAATCCGAAAACGGGAACATTGTGAAGGCCAAAATTGGAGATGTCTCAGATCCTTGGCTTCGGGTCATTCTAGAGTATGGAGAAGAGGAAGGGACCACTGACATAGTCGTGGGCTATTATGACGATATGAAGGAGAAGCCTTTTCAGAAGACTCTTCGTATCCGCAAAATGCTGCCCGTGTTTTCGGATAATGCCACTCTCACTTCACGCGGAACTATGTTGAGCGATGTGACCCTGCAAAAAAGCAAGATCCTGTTCTTGTCGGTAATGGATCTCACCACAAATGAGACCTTCCGCTCAAAATGGAGCATAAAGGATAACTCAATCGCAAAACTAGTTGACTCTCCCGAAGAGGACGGCTACTATTCGCAGGAAGTGATCCTCAAAGCTTACACTGCCGGGACCACCACGGTAACTGCCACCGACAGTAAGGGCAAAGAGCTCTCTTTCAAATTGACCGTGCTATGAAGTATATAGGACCTTACACAGCCCTGATTATCATGCTGGGCCTGCCTCTCTCCTGCAAGAAGGCAACTCCGCAGATTGAGGAGCCGGAACTCCCTACGAAGATTACAAAAATCAATATTACTTATCCCTCATCGAAAAGTCTTGAGATTATCTCCGGAGAATCGGAGCGGATTAAGTATGAGCTTACCCCTGAAAATGCAACGGGAGACATCGAATGGGAATCTTCCGACGAGACAGTTGCCACGGTCAAAAAGGGCAGGGTAAATGCCCTGACCCCTGGCACCGTCACCATCACGGCAAGTTGCGAAGATGTGAGTGCCAAGGTCAAAGTCACCGTGCTTCCAATCCCAGTCGAATCCATCACGATACCGGCGAAATTAGACTCATATTTAGGGGTCACTCAGAAATTTCCCGTGGAAGTTACTCCCAAAGAAGCCTTTTATTCGGTAAGTTGGAAGTGCAGTTCAGGGGTCGAACTTTCCCTTGAGGAAGGCGAGTTCTATCTCAATGCCACGGAAGGGGATAAGACATGCACTGTCACCTTTTCCGCAGACGGGGTTGAAGACCAAGTCTCGGTCGTGACAACCTATTCGAAAAGGATGGACATCGGGATGGTTAGCGGCAGGAATTTCACACCGTTTGAAGAAAACGCGAGCATAGAGTATGACAACTTAAACTCTTCTTCAGGCGGTAAGGTCATCTACCTGTCGCTCTACCCCGTAACCGCGCCGGATGCCTCCCGAGCCAAGGTCTCTTCCAGCAACGAAAGTGTCGTTAAGGCCAGCGTCGGCACGGTCTCGAATAGCAGTATCGCCACGAACTGCCTAAGGATTGAACTCACGGAAGGGACTTCGAAGGGAGTCTCGGACATTACGGTCAGTTACGACGATGATGTGACGGGACAGGTATACACCAAGTCGCTGCAAGTCAGCCGCAGCCCGGTGAAATTCCCTTCCGGAGCAAGTATCTGCTTTGAGAATGGAGGAAAGGTATCTTCTGAAGAAATAGTTCAGAGGGGGGCTTCGCTCAAGCTCCATGTCTTCGACGGCAGTACGGCCTACAAGGCAAAATGGAGTTCCTCCAGTACCAGCATTGCAAGCGTCACTGCAAATAGTGCCGATGCAAACGGCTACGGCGAATCTGCGACGGTGAACATCAGGCAAGTCTTCGGGACGAGCACCATCAAGGCAATGGATGAAGCCGGGAACTCCCTCTCATTCACAGTCAACGCCAAGGCCACCACCATGCCGGATGGCACTTGCATAGCCCTGAAAAACAGCAGTTCAATGGATGTCAGCGGGGCATATTCCGTGCGCTCTACTTACGATAGCCGTTACTCCCTGTCTCTTTGCCTGACAGACAAAAGCGGGAAGAAAGTGAGTTTCCCTCAGGGAATCTGGAGTTACTCCGGATCAGGAATCGAATTATCCAGGACTACAGGCGATGCAGTCACAGTAAGTATCCCTTATACCAAAACGGCCAAGACCGCCACAATCTCCGTCAAGGACGACCTCAAATCCATCACTTGCAAGGTATCAGTGCTGCCGGCCCGAGGCTTCGAAGGGAAACTCAAATGCGTGGTTTCCGACGGATCGACATATACGGAGCACAGTACGGTAATGGTCGACTTTGGCAAGAATGCCAAAATCGGGATTTACAACGGCAGTACCCTCTCCTCTGAAAACTACGGAATCACCTGGGAAGCCAATGCGGAACTCAAAAACATCTTCACCGCAGGGTTCGGAAACAATGTCGTGCTTGCCACAAAAAATGTAGCAGGGACAGGGACTCTGACCGCAACTTCCGAGCAGGGAGAAAAGGCAAGCTTTACCATCAAGTCGGGCCGGAGCCATCTCAGCGGGGCACAGATGACGGCAAATAATGCAGCACTGACGCAGGGAAGTGCAATCTTCTCCAAATCAGGATCCGCCAAATATGTAATCTCGCAGACGACTTATTTCGATGTGCTTAACAATTACGGCACATCCAAGCAGGAGAAGCTGGGTGGCCTGACTTGGACCATGTCCAATACAAGCGTCAAAAACTACTATGATGCCGCCGACAAAAGCCAAATCAATACCGGCCGGGGATGCATACACTATTTCACCGCTACCACTGCGTCCGAGATGAAGTGCACGGTAACCGCTACCGATGACTATGGCAAATCCCTCTCCATCCGCGCAGAGATAAGGCCTTGGTTCACCTTCTCCTCTAAAATGGCTCTATACTACAGGACCAAGAATGGCACCGGAAGCTGGTCTTCATGGCAGAAAGAGTGCGACCTCGGCGGGAGCTTCAATCTCACGGTAAGGAAAGTAGACAGAGAGTTGGAATACAAAATTGCCACTTCTTCAAGCGGGACTCCGCTGAATATCCCTATGACCCTCACCTCGTGGAAGTCCACTTCGGACACCGATTATACGGTGGAAATCATGGAGATGCCCTCTGCAGAAGGCTGCAATGTGAAAATCCATATTCAGAAACGAAGCTACTCTTTCCCAAGCGGATATTCGAAACTTACCTCCCCCACCGGTTATCCATCCTTCACGCTCACTTTCGTTGATGATGAAGGAACCAAGTATGTTTCAAAAGCAACATTTATAGACAAAAATCAATAATTCTTCAGTATGAAAAAAGTTATCCCCGGGCTACTTCTTGCCCTACTCGCACTCACTACCTTTTCGTGCAAAAAAGAAGACTCGTCCAAAAGCACTCCGACCCTGCAGAAGCAATGGATAATCCCCGTGGAGGAAGATAATGTGGCGGAATCCCGCATTGACCTCACACAGGACGGCAAAATCTTCATAATCAGCAAACCAACCAAAAAATTCGCGAAGGCAAACGGCTTGGATTCGAAGACATATTATTGCGAACTGGAGCTTAAGTGCAAAATAATATACGATGACAACGACCCCGCTTCGGGAATTATCATGGTTAAGGTTGACAAAATCTGGCTGAACCTCCTCTTTGACAATCTCACCGAAGACAGCGTACATATATTCCTTGAAGATGACGAGGATGCAGATGAAAACGGCGAAACCGAATATACTCTGACTGCGGCAGAGGATATCGTGCCGTGGGAAACCTTAGAAGAAGAATAACTCTTGTTGTTATGTTATGTTAATTTGGGTGCAGGGCAGGCCGAAACGATTGTTTCCGTCTTGATTAACGCATAGACTTCGCGGGGTCTGCCCTGCTTTTTAGAAAACATAACACCCCTCTCATCTTTGTGTCAATTTTTAACCCTTCAAATCAAAGACAAATGATGAAAAATATACTTAAGCTGCTCGCTATTGGCGCAGTAATCGGATTGTTCCCCGCTTGCAAGAACAAGGAGAATCCTGAAAAGGCAAAAGAAACCCCGGAGGTCACGGGTATCACTATCACATCCCCTTCCTCCGGCATCCTGAATCTCAAGACGGGACAGAGCGAAAAAATCGAATATGAATTGGAACCCGAGGATGCCATAGGCACAATCGAGTGGGAATCGGATGATGAGGATATCGCAAGCGTGAAAAACGGCAAGGTGACCGGTATCGCCCCCGGGGAGACAACCATTCGCTTAAGTTGCGGAAACATAAGTGAAGAAGTGGATGTGGTGGTCGAGAAATTGGAAGTGAAGTCCATCACCCTCGCAGGGGACATGTATGCCTTCTGCGACACGGATGCCCTTATCCCGCTCAAGGTCGAGCCGGAGGAGGCAATCTCCTGTCTTGACTGTGAGTGGGACAAGTCGCTCCTTGATGTCAAATACGACAATGGGGCCTATTATGTCAAGGCTCTGTCTTCAGATGAAACCGCTTCCATAACATTTTCCTCGGAAACCACAGAATCTAAAACCATCAGCGTCACTACATACCTGCAACGCATGTCCATCGGAATGGTCAAGAATAATAGCTACTATGAGTACTACGATGACAACGAGGAGGTAAACTATTTTGATCTTTACGCAAAAGACAGGGAGCGGTCAGTCTTTCTGGCGCTCTACCCGGAAGAGATTCCCGACCCTGAAAAAGTCAGCGTGTCGTCGAGCAGCCAGGGAGTCTGCACGGCAAGCGTGGGAGAGATTCAAACCAGCCTCCCCAAGAACACTCTCAAAATCAAGATACTCCCGGGTGATAAGGACGGGGCCTCTGATGTAAGTGTCAGCTATGACGATGAACTCACAGGGAAAGTGATAACCAAGACACTGCAAATCAGCAGGGTCCTGCCTGTATTCGATGAAGAAGATACTGCACTTTGGGTGCGATGGAATAACCAGCCGCAGTGGGTGATGGCATATTCTCCGTCAACGGCAAAAATAGGTGAGACTATACCAATAAGAGTAGCTGATTATTCCAACCATGCGTTCTATGCAAAGTGGGCCGTTGGGGACAGTTCCATCCTAAGCATCACAGAAGCTCCCGATGATGAGGGCTACATGAAGGAAAACACTATCACAGCACTTGCCATTGGGACCACCACGGTAACTGCCACCGACAGCAAGGGAAATGTGCTCTCTTACGAATTGGAAGTAAAGAAAAAGAAGTAGTTGTATGAAAAGGTCATTATTATGCATCTCCTTTGTTGCTGCTGCCCTTCTCGGGATATCCTGCAAGAAGGACAAGGGCCCCGAGGTGAAACAGCCCGTTGAAGTGGAATCTGTCACACTAAATAAGTCGGCTCTCGATTTGTATGTCGGGGAAGATTTCGAACTGACTGCCATAATATTCCCAAGCGAAGCTGAATATCAGGAGCTGACGTGGAGCTCTTCCAATGAAGAGGTCGCGACTGTGGAAGACGGGCTTGTGAGCGCGGTGAGCGATGGAACTGCTACCATCAAAGTAAAATGCGGCGGCATCTCTGCCAAATGTAAAGTCAGCGTCACGACTAAAGCGAATTTGCAATTGTACTCTGTAGATGATGGAGAGTTCCTTCCCTTGGAGAGTGAATTGAATATACGAATACTGGACACTGGAAGCCTCAAAATTGTGCCCCTTACTTCTGACTCCAAGGAATTTGCAGCAGACCTCACCACTGCTGACCTTAACGTAAAGAGCAGCAGTGAATATGCCGATTTTATGGAGATTAAAATTGGCACCGAATCTGAAATCGGAGTCTGTTTCCTTGTCACCTGCTTCGAAGAAGGAAGCGCAAAAGTGGATTTCTATTACAGGGATCAGCCTATAGGAAGCACTACTGTCAGCTCAGTAAGAGAAAATTATATCTGCTATGGAGAAGGACGGTATGTGCAACTCCAAAAGATTTACGCAAGCATATTCAAGGACGAAGACGGTGAACCTTTCAGCTATATCAGGGTCAAGGACAAAAGTTCAAAGGCAAAAATCGTATTGGACACGGGGAAGTTCAAGTGTGAGTCCACAGGGTACACTCCGGGATACTATTCCACTGAGTCTGAAACCATGTGGTCTGTTGGTACTATTTTCTACGACTTCACCGAAGACTCGGATAATCTGGCGGTCCTTACTGATGAGCAGATGTGGATTAGTAGGGATGAAGAGGTATATACCATTAAGTATAAAAGTGCCCAGGCTTCATTCTTCTATCGGGGTAAGCTAAAATAACATTGAGTTCAAGCCCTGCCCCTTGGCCATCTTTAAGAAGGGTTAGGTTTACAGTTGTGCCTCAACGCAGGGCTTTTCTAAATTCACAGTTACAGATGCGATGAATTACAAAGAAATTGACATCGGCAAGGTAGAGGCCTACCTACAAGGAAAAGAGCACGTTGAAGTAAGCGATATAGAGTCAGAAAGCGGTGCCGACAAGCTGAGGGTACATATAATAATTATCGAGCTTGCACTTGAGGGTCGGATGAAAGTCGAGCAGGCTACCATTTTCGGTGCTCCCAAAGTCGTCACCCTGATTGGCTGATACCCACTCCCTGCAATCACAATCCGTCAGCAAAACCCTACTTTTTCCTACCAAATGCTCTCTATTACCCTCATCCGTTGGTAAAACAGGCCTTTTTCAGACGGAATGCGCCTCCCCACCTTCGTGTTGAATGGGTTGTGAATAGCCTTCCTTTTTGTCTCTTCAGACAAATCTGAAATAATGGCCTTTTGAACAGGAAATCTTTGAATCCGAGAAACATTTCTCTAGAGAAGAGAAGCCGTGGCAACTTGCTACCCGACCGCGAGGCGAAATATTTCACTGAGGGTGGGATGGGCGTGGATAAGGGTACGGAGGTCATCCACAGTGGAAGGGCCTTTGCGCATCAGGGCGGCTATCTCATGAATAAGGTCTGAAGAATGGGCTCCGATGATGTGCGCACCGAGGATGCGACCATTGGAGGCATCGGTCACTATCTTACAGAAGCCGTCTGCTTCATCCATTGCGACTGCCCTGCCTACGGCACCGAATTGAGCCTTGCAGCACTTCACTGATATACCGCCAGACTTCGCCTCTTCCTCACTTAATCCCACAGTGGCGGCTTCAGGAATGGTAAACACCGCCGCCGGCACGAGATTCAAATCAGTCTCATCCTGCACCCCGAGAATATGACAGAGGGCCCTGTGCCCCTGGGCTGTGGCAGTGTGGGCAAGCATCATTCCCCCCGTGATATCTCCAATTGCATACACCCCGCTGACGGAAGTCTGCATATTGTCATCCACCGTCACTCCTTTACGGGTAAAATCTACCCCGATGTCGGAGAAATTGAGGCTTTCGACATTGGGCCTGCGCCCAACTGCCATAAGTACTAGGTCGGAGCTGACTGACTGCCTGACCTCATTAAGGAGGTATGTGACGCTTAAGCGTGCCGAACCTTCGCCATCTGCCGCAGAGTCTGCAAGCTGTCCCCTTTCTTGGGGCACAATTCCGCTCACCTGAGCCGAAGTTACAATACTGATTCCTCTCGCGGCAAGAAGCAGTTTGAGCCGTTTGGAGAGTTCCGCATCGAAGCGGGGCAGAATTCGGGGAGCATATTCAAGAATCGTCACTTTAGAGCCAAAAGCAGAAAGAATCGAAGCAAGTTCGAGACCAATTACTCCCCCACCTATGACCACGGCACTTTCCGGCAGCTCTTCCAAATCGAGCACTTCCTTTGAAGTCAGAGCCAAATCCGCTCCCGATATCGGGAGGGACGCACTGACTGAACCGGTGGCCACGATGAGGGCATCGGCGGTAAATTCCGCCCCGTTTACAAGCTCTTCCTTACCCCCGCAGGAAATTGTTACCGGCCCCTCCACAGCCACCGTCCGAGAGCCCTTGAACCGAGCCCTGCCACTTACAAGGGTGATGAGCTTATGGCGAAGTAGTCTCGCAATGCCGGCCTGAAGTTGCTCCACCACTTCTTCCTTACGCTGGCGTATAGCCTTGAAGTCAAACTCGGGAGTCGAGAGTATTATGCCCCTCGCCAAGGCTCTGTCGGCTTGAAGCTTGAGTTCGGCATAATGGGCGTAGGTCTTGGTGGGGATGCAGCCTTCACTGACGCAAACTCCGCCGAGAGGTCCATCGTCAATCAGAACAACTTCTTCTCCAGCCTTTGCGGCCTCAATGGCGGTTTCATACCCTCCCGGGCCAGCTCCGATGATTATGATTTTTCCCATTTGAGTATAGGATTGCGGGCAGCTGCTGTCTCATCCGGACGGCTGATAGGAGTGTTGTGAGGAGCCGAGTGAAGGATGTCGGGATCTTCCGCCGCTTCACGGGCAATCTCATGCATCACGGCGATAAACTCATCGATGGTATCCTTGGACTCCGTCTCAGTAGGCTCTATCATCAAAGCCTGGTGGAAAAGCAGAGGAAAATAGATTGTCGGGGCATGGAAGCCAAAATCCAGCAGCCGCTTAGCTACATCGAGGGTCGCAGCTCCTCTCTTGCCAGTGTCCGACCCGTCATTGATAAGCCCGTCGAAGACAAATTCGTGCTTGCAAACAGTTGGAATAGGCAGTTTGTAGGCATCCTTGAGGCTCTCCTTGATGTAGTTGGCATTGAGGGTAGCAAGTTTGCCGGCAAGGGCGAGGTGCTGCTTTCCGAGCATAAGGATATAGGCATAGGCCTTCAGGATTACTCCGAAATTGCCCATAAAGCCGGAGACCTGACCTGCAGACAATTTGCTATCCCTCAATACAGAAAACTTCCCTGTTTCATCCTTTGCAACACGCGGCGCAGGAAGGAAATCTACAAGTTTCTCACATACTCCTACCGGACCGCTCCCGGGGCCTCCTCCGCCATGAGGAGTGGAGAAAGTCTTGTGGAGGTTAAGGTGCATGATATCGAAGCCCATATCCCCAGGCCGCACGACCCCAAGCAGGGGGTTCATATTGGCTCCATCGTAGTAAAGAAGCCCGCCACAGCCGTGCACGAGAGCAGCAATCTCCCTGATGCTCTTCTCGAAAAGGCCGAGGGTATTGGGGTTGGTCATCATTATGCCCGCAATGTCGTCCCCAAGCAGGGGCTTAAGAGCCTCCACATCAATAAGACCGTCAGGGCCGGATTTGACCTCAACGATTTCAAGCCCGCACACAGCCGCCGAAGCGGGATTGGTGCCATGTGCACTGTCCGGCACAATCACCTTGCGACGGGCATAATCTCCGCGGGAATTGTGGTAGGAGCGCATTATCATCAGCCCTGTGAGTTCGCCATGGGCCCCCGCGCAAGGGGCAAAGGTAAAATGCTTCATCCCCGTAATAGCAGCAAGGGAGCGGTCCATCTCACAGTAAACTTCAAGGGCTCCCTGTACGCTTTCATCGCTCTGAAGCGGGTGAAGTCCCTGGAAAGAAGGCAGGGCCGCAACTTCTTCGTTAATCTTGGGGTTGTACTTCATGGTGCAGCTTCCAAGTGGATAGAAGCCAGTATCTACCCCGAAATTCATCTGCGAAAGCAGGGTATAATGCCTTACCGCCTCCGGCTCGCTAACCTCGGGAAGAACAGGGGCCCCGGCGCGAAGAAGACTCTTCGGAAGAGACTCTTCAAGGGTTTTGCCTTCGAATCTGCCTCGGGGAAGGGTATATCCCTTACGCCCGGGCTTAGAGAGTTCGAATATGAGTTTATCGTAGTATTTCATAAGGCTTTAATCGCATTTACGAGGCTGTCGGTTTCCTCTTTGGTTCTCTTCTCTGTGACGCAGAAAGAAGCATAACCCTCCTCCGTGGGATAGGCAGCGAAAAAGCCGGCGGATTCGAGTTTTGTCAATAATTGCTTTACATTTCCCTTGTATTGGAGTACAAATTCTTTAAGGAAAGGCTTATCCGGAAACACCGCTGTAAACTTGCCTGTCGCAAGAAGCTCCTTATAGAGATAATGTGCTCCCTCAAAAGCCCTTTCGTTGACTTCGCGAAGGCCTTGCGGTCCCATCAGCGAGAGGTAAATCGTGGCAAAGAGTGCCATCAGAGACTCGTTGGAGCAGATATTCGAAGTCGCACGCTGGCGCTTGATATGCTGCTCACGGGCCTGAAGGGTAAGCACATAACAACGCTTGCCATCCCTATCGGCAGTCTGCCCGACAATCCTGCCAGGGAGCTTGCGCATATATTCACTCTTGCAGGCGAGAAATCCAAAGGTCGGTCCGCCGTAACTCATTGGAAGCCCGAGCGACTGCCCATCCCCACAGGCTATATCGGCCCCATATTCAGCAGGAGTTTTGAGAACTCCAAGGGCAGAAGGGTCGCAATACTCAATCAGCAGAGCCTTGTCTTCATGGAGTACCTCGGCAAAACCATCGTGATTCTCAATGATTCCGAAGCGGTTGACGGAGGGCACAATCGCGCCTGCCACATCTCCTTCAGCGAGGAGTTTTTTAAGTGAAGAAAGGGAGGTCTGCCCATTCTCAATGTCAACTTCCTTTAGACATATTCCGCCATAAAAGGCGTAAGTTGTAATGACTTTTCTGACATTTGGCAGCAGTGCTGCAGAGACGAGTACGGTATTCTTTTTCTTGGTACAAGAGACTGCCATTCTCATTGCCTCGGCGGCAGCGGTCGGTCCGTCATACATTGAGGCATTGCTTACATCCATCCCCGTCAGAGCACAGATCATACTCTGATACTCAAAGATATAGCGCAGTGTCCCTTGAGAGATTTCGCTCTGGTAGGGAGTGTAGGCAGTGAGAAATTCGGAACGGGAAAGCAGGTACGGCACAACGGAAGGAGTATAGTGATCGTAAGACCCCATGCCCACAAAAACTTTGAGGGAATGGTTCCTGGCTCCGAGCGATGTAAAGCGTTGCTTTACTTCTTGCTCCGAAAGGGCATCCGGAAGGTCGTACTCGCCTTTGCAGATAAATTCTGCAGGAACATCGGAGTATAGCTCCTCGAGAGACTTCACCCCAATGCGCTCCAGCATTTCCTCCACATCTTCCGGGGTATGGGGGAAATAGGGAAAAGTATCCGTCATTTCGTAGAAGCTTCGTAAGCAGCGGCATCCATAAGAGATGAAAGCTCGTCCTTATCGCTGAGCTGCACCTTGATAATCCAGTTGGCGTAGGGGTCCTCGTTGACAAGTTCGGGGTTGTCTTCAAGCGCAGTGTTAACGGCGATGATTTTGCCGCTCACAGGACTGTAGAGTTCGCTGGAAGCCTTGACGCTTTCGAGGGCTCCGAAATCCTCACCCTTGCTCACCTCATCCCCTTCATCGGGAAGGTCCGCATAGGTGATGTCACCCATTTCGCTTTGAGCAAAATCCGATACTCCAACCGTGGCGATATCGCCGTCAAGCCTGACCCATTCGTGTGATTCGCTATAGAGCAAACCTTCAAGTACTTTTGACATACTGACTTATTTTTTATAATTCGTTTGATAAAATCTTTTCTTAACCACCTTGCAAGGGAAAGTCTTCTTGCGAATGCGCACCTGAAGTGGGGTCCCGAGAGCTGTATAAGCCTTATCCACAAGAGCAAAGCAGATACTTTTATCGAGGGAAACGGAATGATATCCGGTGGTCACAACTCCCACCTGCATCCCTTCCGGAGTCTCAACGGGATAGCCGGCACGGGGGACAGCCTTGTCCTCGAGTTCGAGACCTGCAATCTTTTGTGCAGGGCCTTCCTCTTTCTGCTTTGCAATGGCATCCTTGCCGATAAATTCTTCTTTGTCGAGCTTGCAGAACATCGAGAGCCCCGCCATCACGGGGCTTATCTTCTCGCTGAGTTCGTCGCCATAGAGAGGCAGGCCGGCTTCAAAGCGAAGGGTGTCCCTGCAGCCCAGCCCACATGGGGTGACCCCTGCCTTTAGCAGGGTGTTCCAAATATCCTTAATACTCTCTGTGTCAGAGTAAAGCTCAAACCCATCTTCTCCGGTATAGCCGGTACGGCTGACGAGAAGTCTTTTGCCCTTCCATGTATCCTCCTCGTAATGGTAGAAGGTAATGGATGAGGCTTTCTTCAGACCGAGCACTTCCACGAGAGTTTTCTCCGCTTCAGGGCCCTGAACTGCAATCTGTCCCCAGGCTTCGCTCTGATTGTCAATGACTGCATCGAAACCTTCCTCGTTGCCCTTCATCCACTTGTAGTCCTTGTCGATGTTGGCGGCATTGACCACGGCGAGGTATTTGTCCGGTTCGAACTCCTTGTAGATGATAAGGTCGTCCACCGTCCCTCCATCGGGGTAGAGAAGCATCCCGTAGAGGGCTTCCCCATCAGCGAGGGTGGAGAGGTCATTGGTGAATATATGGTTGAGATAGCACAGGGAGTCGGGGCCGCTGACGAAGATTTCGCCCATGTGGCTGACATCAAACATCCCGACTTTGTGTCTTACGGCCAGGTGTTCAGCGACAATCCCCTCATACTGAATGGGCATCATATAACCCGCAAAAGGGCTCATCTTGGCCCCGAGTGCAACATGACTGTCGTAGAGACAGGTTTTCTTGAGGTTTTCTTCCATTGGGTTTAGTTTTGTGTCCAAAGATAGGAAAATATTTAATTCTTATTTCGCTCGAACCAAAGGGCGTTACGGGAAGGATTTATTCAATCACCACGTTGTAGGTCTTGGAAATTTGCTCAATCTCGGCAATATCGGCAGGCCCAAGGGCCGCTTCGCTATCGCAAAAGCACTTTACGAGATAGTCCTTAAAGTCTTCTATAGAAAGGGACAGCCCAAGGTCACATAGATTTGCAACCCTCTGACGTACAGACTGTACCCCGTGCTTAGAGAGTTTCTCCACAGATGGGGTAATGGCCCTTTCGAGGGCGGAAAAATCGCTGTCATAGAGCATCGTGCCATGGACTATACTCGAATGCGGCAGGGCAAAGCAGGCATTGCCGGATACCTTGCTCTCCCCTACAAGGATGTCATTGTGGGCAGTCGAAACTGCATCCAAGCCAAGCCTCTTAAGAGCTCCGCTGACCATTCGAAGATAGTCCCCAAACACTTCCTCAACTCCGGAACGGGGCGTAATATAGGAAAGCATGATGTTTCCCTCGTCAGAGTACACGCAGCCTCCCCCACTCTTTCTCTGCACCACATGCACTCCATGTTCCCTGCACCAGCTGAGGCTGACCTCCGCCTCTGCCACCTGGTTGCGCCCAAAAATCACAGTTGGAGCCGTCTGCCACAGGAAAAACAGGTCCTCCGTGGCCTTTTGAGCCAAATACTCCTCCATCGCCAAATAAAACTCAAGCTGACGCACAGAGGAAAAAGGAAGACTAATGTGTCTCATTTGTTTACATAATATGAGATATCAAGAGCCTTAATCTCATCGATAAAGGAGGAATTTACCCTGACACTGAATTTCTTGGACTCCATCATCACCCTCATATGCTTCTTAATACTGACCAGGGCAACCATCAGACGTGTCGGCCCCCTGTTGGATTGGAGCAATTTGACAAGTTTCTTGCGAAGCTGAGGAGTTAATTCTTCTTCCCTGAGCACGAGCACAAAACTCTTAAGAGAGGTCTCACAGAGATTTCCAAGCAGGCTTATATCCTTGACTCTTAACTCATACTCCTCTTTTGCATCCTGCGTCTGATTCTCTTGCCTACCTCTGTAACGCGGTTTAATATCCGCCGTTACATAGACGGCCTGATGGAGCTCGACCTTGGGTCGGAACAAATCCACGTTCTTCCCATAGAAGGCCATGACATATTGCCCGGAGAAGTCCTCAAGTGTCGCACGCAGAAACGGTGAGCCGGAACGGGTCGTGCCCATCTCAAGTGCGGTAATTATCCCTCCAAGATGGATTACATCCCCTTTCTGCTCCAAGTTCGCCTTCCCGACCCGCTCGTCAATCTCGCTGACGGAACAGGTCGTGAAGGTCTCCATCTCAAAGCTGTACTTATCCAATGGATGGGACGAAAGGAACATGCCCACAATTTCCTTCTCTTTCTGCAGGAGCTGGAAGCTGTCTTCGTAATCAAGCGGGGCAGGCATAACCGGACGCACCGGCTTCATCTCTTCGACATCTCCAAAAAGAGAGGCGCAAGTCTCCTGGCTGTCAAGTTTATAGAGGTCCCCGTAGCGAATCAGTTCATCGATAAACTGGTCTGAACTTGCTCCGGGGAGGAAGAACTGTGAACGCTTGTAGCCCATCGAATCGAAAGCACCGGCATAGACAAGAGTTTCGAGGGCTTTTCGGTTGAGGGAAGGGTTATTCTTGGAATCCTCGGCGCTATTCTCGGACATCCTCTCGACAAAGTCCCACACATCCCTGAACGGGCCATCTTTTTTGCGAAGGCGAACAATTGCATCGACTACATTAGTACCAAAGCCTTTCATGCCGGAGAGCCCGAAGCGGATATTCCCTTCGCGATTGACCGTGAAGCCGTCTTCGGATTCGTTGATATCCGGGTTTAGAACCTTGATTTTGTGGAGTTTGCAATCCGCCATAATCTTCTTAATCTCATCCATATTGGAGAGGTTGCAAGAGAGGTTGGCGGCGAGAAACTCAGCAGTGTAGTGGCACTTGAGCCAGCCGGTCTGGTAGCTGACCCAGGCATAGCAGGTGGCATGGGACTTATTGAAAGCATATTGGGCAAATTTCTCCCAATCCTTCCAGATCTTATCGAGGGTTTTCTCAGGGTGTCCATTCGCAATGCCTCCCTTCATAAACTTCTCTTTAAGCTCCAACATGACGGCTATCTGCTTCTTCCCCATTGCCTTACGAAGGGTGTCGGCCTGCCCCTTGGTGAAACCGGCAAGCTTCTGCGAGAGCAGCATCACCTGCTCCTGATAGACCGTGATACCATAGGTATCCTTGAGGTACTCCTCCATCTCGGGAAGATCGTACTCGATGGGTTTGAGTCCGAGTTTGCGGTCTACAAAGTCTGGGATATAGTCCATTGGACCCGGCCGATAGAGGGCATTCATTGCAATAAGGTCCTCAAACCGCTCAGGATGAAGCTTTTTAAGCCAGGTACGCATCCCATCGGATTCAAACTGGAACACTGCCGTGGTATCACCCCGTCCATAGAGCAGGTAAGTAGCCTCATCGTCTATCGGGATTGCTTCGATGTCGATATCCTTGCCGCAGCGTTCCTTAATGTTGTCAAGAGTCTTGTGGATAATGGATAAGGTGTTGAGCCCAAGAAAGTCCATCTTGAGCATACCCACACTCTCAATGTAGTGCCCGTCGTACTGCGAAGTCCATACATTAAGTCCGGTTTCTTTATCTACGGACAGGGTAATAGGGATGTGCTCGGTCAGGCGGGAGGGACCGATAATCGTGGCACAGGCATGCTGCCCGACCTGACGGACAGTTCCTTCCAGCCTTTCTGCATATTTCAGGACATCCTTAACGGTATCGCTGCCGTTTTCAAGCTCATTCTTAAGTTCAGGAACCAGGCGATAGCAGTTCGAGAGGTTGATCTTGACATCCACGTCTTCCTTGCCCTTCTGATAGGTTCGCCTGACTTTAATTTTCTGTCCCGGATTATCAGGGTCATCGATTTCTTCCTCCTTCTCTATCATCACGAACCCCGGCTTGAGATCATCAAGCTTGGGATTAAAGGGATATTCCTTCTCCTTTTTTTCACTGAGACGATCCGGTATCATCTTGGTGAGACGGTTAGACTCGTCAATGCTCAACCCGCTGATGCGTGCCACATCCTTAATGGCACTCTTGGCAGCCATGGTTCCGAAAGTGATTACTCGCGATACATGGTCTGCACCATAGGTCTTCTCGACATATTCGTGAGCGACAGTGAGATTCTCAAAGTCGACATCGATATCAGGCATATTGATACGGTCGGGATTGAGGAAGCGCTCAAACAGGAGCTGGTATTTGAGAGGATCGAGATTGGTAATTTTGAGGCAGTAAGCCACGACCGAACCTGCGGCGGACCCCCTTCCCGGTCCCACCATATAACCCATTCTGCGAGAAGCGGCAATATAGTCCTGGACTATGAGGAAATAGTCGGGAAATCCCATGAAGGAGATGGTTTTCAGCTCAAAATCAATGCGGGAGGCCTGCTCCGGAGTGAGAGTCTTGCCATAGCGCTCATGTGCCCCTTCGTAGGTAAGGTGGCAGAGATAGGCTACAGAGGTACAGAAATCATCCCCGCGATACTCCTTACTGATAATCTCCCCCGTTTTCTTGTCCTTGACAATGGAGTATTTGCCATTCCCGATGACATCCGCATATTTGGCGAGATACTCGTCTTTGTCTTTGAGAAAGGACGGGTCGATATGGAATTTTGGCAGGACAGGGGCGTGCTCAATCTTATAAGCTTCTACCTTGGAAGCCACTTCCAGAGTGTTGTCAATGACTTCCGGATGGTCGGGGAAGAGCTCACGCATTTCCTCCTCTGACTTGAGGTACTCCTGCTGGGTATAGCGAAGCCTCTTGGGGTCGTTGATATCCGAGTTGGTGGTGATACAGATGAGCCTGTCGTGAGCAGGACCATCCTCTTCACGAAGGAAGTGGACATCGTTGGTCGCTATGACTCTAGCCCCAGTCTTCTGTGCGAGCTTGAAGATGCCCTCACTTACAATCTTCTGACTCTCATATACTTCAAGGCTTAATCCAGGCACCTTGGTCTTGTGGAGCATTACTTCCAGGTAGAAGTCATCTCCAAAGACAGCTTTGTACCATTCGAGGGCTTTGAGAGCCTTGTCTTCATTCCCTTCGAGTATGGCCTGGGGGATTTCACCCTGGACACAGGCATTGGAGCAGATGAGACCCTCGTGGTATTTCTCAAGAACTTCATGGCTGATTCGAGGCTTGTAGTACATCCCTTCGGTGTGGGCGATGGAAACAATGTTCATCAGGTTCTCGTAGCCCTTGTAATTCTTGGCAAGGAGAATCAGGTGATAGTAGCCCTTTTCCTTCTTCCTATGGTCAAAATGCCTGGTCAAGTAGACTTCGCAGCCCACTATAGGCTTGACTATCAGATTGCCATCGGCATCCTTATTGGACTTGTCAAAGGCCCATTTGAGGAATTCCGCGACCCCGAACATATTGCCGTGGTCGGTGATGGCTACCGCGGGCATACCGAGTTCGCGGGCACGCTCAAAGAGTTCCCTGATATTGGTAAGTCCGTCAAGGATAGAGTATTGGGTATGAAGATGGAGATGAACGAAGCTCATTGTTCTTCCTCCCCGTTCTGATAGCCTTGGGCTTTAAGCGGAAGTTCCGCGCCTTCGGGGGTGACAAGACAGCAGCCGGCTTCGGGCAAAGCAAGATGGCCGATAATGTCGAAAGTCTGGAAGTCCTTTCGAAACTTTTCCGCCTGAAGTATGGGGATGGCAAATAACAGCCTGAAATCATCACCTCCGTTCATCGCAGCGGATATGGGGTCGATATCCAATTCCTCCCCAAGCGCAAAAGTGCCGCCTTCGAAGGGGAGCCTCTCGGTGTAGACCTTGGCTCCAAGACCGGTCCTTTGAGAGATGCGCAGGACGGCATCAGCAAGGCCTTTGTCCACACACACTCCGCAAGACGGGTACATTTCGGTTTCCGTGATATTTTGGACAATATGAGCCGAAAGTTCGGGTTTGAGGTACGCCCCAACGAGCATTTTGTATTTCTCTAGGGCCCCGCTTCCGGGGCTGCTTCCCTTCTCGAATCTGACCTTCTCCCTAGACAGCAGGCTGAATCCCATATATGCGGCTCCGAGCGGCCCGCTTACACAAAGTAAGTCCTTACTTTGGGGCTTGGGACAGCGCCTGGCAGTGAGTTCTGAAATTTCTCCAAAGGCACTGGCAAACAGGCCAAGGCCGTTGATGGAAGGCTGGAGTTCAAGCCTGACTTGCGCGTAGGAGTGCTCATTAGCGGCAGAGACAACCCCTGCCCAAATCTCCTTTGTCTGTTCAAAGTCCAGTTTGGAGGATAGGACAAGCGAGACTTCGAGAACCGCGGGCTTCGCAAGTGAGGCATAGAGCTCGGCGGTAACAGCAGTAACTAATTTGTATCCAAGGTGTTTGAGGGGAAAGTATACAAGGTCGAAGTCTACTCCTTCAAGCATTACCTTAGTGGCGGAAAAGATTCGCGTGCGTGGCTTAACTTCAAAAGATGACTCCCCAAAGGGGCTATATGAAGTCCCTTCGAAGAGTTTTTTTATAGCAGTATGCTTACCAAGGGAGGCAAAAGTCTCGGACTTTCCCTGCGATTCAGCATGCTGCTGAATTCCTAAAGTTTCGTCCATTAGAGCCTCCTCAAAAGGTTATTGAGGTCTACTCTGTCTTTGATGTAAGTGCGAAGCTCAGCAACAGGGATGCGAACCTGCTGCATAGTATCGCGGTCACGGACGGTGACGCTGTTGTCATTTAGAGATTCGTAGTCCACGGTTATGCAATATGGAGTGCCGATAGCGTCCTGGCGACGATAACGCTTCCCTATGGAGTCTTTCTCTTCGTACTGGCAATTGAAGTCGTACTTCAAATCGTCCATAATCTTCTGGGCAAACTCGGGCAGGCCGTCTTTCTTGACAATCGGCAGGACCGCAGCCTTGACAGGGGCAAGCGGGGCGGGGATTGCAAGGACTGTACGGGTCTCTCCGTCTTCGAGTTTCTCTTCTTTGAAGGAGTGACTGAGAACTGCCAGCACCATCCTGTCTACTCCGATGGAAGTCTCGATGACATAGGGGGTATAGGAACGGTTTTCATCGGGATCGAAGTATTCGATGCGTTTGCCGGAATATTTCTGATGGTTGGAGAGGTCAAAGTCCGTACGGCTGTGTATGCCTTCAAGTTCCTTGAAGCCGAAAGGGAAGTTGAATTCGATGTCGGTGGCGGCATTGGCATAGTGAGCCAGCTTCTCGTGGTCGTGGAAGCGGTAGTTTTCGGCCCCCATACCGAGGTTGACATGCCATTTGAGCCGCTGCTCCTTCCATTTGGCGAACCATTCAAGTTCAGTGCCGGGCTTGATGAAGAACTGCATCTCCATCTGCTCGAACTCCCTCATACGGAAGATGAACTGACGGGCAACAATCTCGTTGCGGAAGGCCTTTCCAATCTGAGCTATGCCGAAGGGAATCTTCATCCTGCCAGTCTTCTGCACATTGAGGTAGTTGACAAAAATGCCCTGTGCAGTCTCGGGACGAAGGTATATAATGTTGTCCTTGTCGGCGGTGCTTCCAAAGGAGGTCTTGAACATCAGGTTGAACTGGCGCACATCGGTCCAGTTGCAGGTGCCGCTTACGGGGTCAACAATGTTATTGTCTATTATGATGTTGCGATATTCTGCGAGGTCATTTGCCTGCTCGGCGGCCACGTAACGGCCGTGAACGGCATCGTATTTTGCCTGTTCGCGAAGGACATTGGGGTTGGTGGCACGGAACTGGGCCTCATCGAAACTGTCCCCGAATTTGCGCCGGCCTTTCTCGACTTCCTTGTTGATTTTTTCCTCGATTTTGGAAAGGAAATCTTCAATCAGCACATCGGCACGATAGCGTTTCTTGGAGTCTTTGTTGTCGATGAGGGGGTCGTTAAAGGCGGCCACATGCCCCGAAGCCTCCCAGATACGAGGATGCATGAAGATGCAGGAGTCAATACCGACGATGTTCTCGTTGAGGCGGGTCATAGCATTCCACCAGTACTGCTTTATATTGTTTTTGAGCTCTACTCCCATCTGGCCATAGTCATACACAGCAGCGAGGCCGTCATAGATTTCGCTGGAAGGGAAGATAAAACCGTACTCCTTGCAATGTGCTACGAGTACCTTAAATAATTCGTCTTGAGTCATATTGTTGATTATGAAATTGTTATCTATCGTTACAGGCCCTACTGGCAGACTTCTGCCTTTCTTGACAGCGCAAAAAAACACTGCCACTGCGACAACACCCCCCCATGCATTCTCCATCATCAGATCAGTCCCTGCATAGGGAAGACAAAGTTAACACTTTCCCGCCAAATGGCAACCGGCAGATTACTGAATCTTGTATAGGTTTTTTGCCGCTGAATCGGGCTGACGGAGGGCATTTGGTCAGTAAAATGGCGGTTTTGCTAACCAAGTGGGCTGGCGGAGGGCATTCCGTCGGAAATTCGGCCGAATTGCTGACGAAACGCTGGTCTCGCGAACAGGAGCGGAGCTCTGAGGAGCATTTTCATGGACAGGATAGCGCAGTGGCCGCTCCGAAGAGACCGCGACTGAGAAGCGGAGTTCTAGAGACTAATCCTGTCGGTAAATCGGCCGATTTACTGACGAAACAGGTCGGCGGAGGGCATTTGGTCAGTAAAATGGCGGTTTTGCTAACGGAATCGTTGGCACAGCTGGCAGGAGTTGCACTTGCTTCTCGAATCTGACTAATATTGTTTTATATTCAAATTATTTGTTTACATTTGTAGCATAAGAGTATCTTAAATGAGTATATTTCGTACGTCTCACCTTAAATGGTCCGCTGTGTTTGTCGTTTGTTTACTGACATTAGGATGCACATTCGATGACATCAAAAGCCCGCTGACTGAATCGGAAATTCAGAAACGGCTCTTCTTTCTTCAAGACAAGTATAATGTCCGTTTGTCTGTTAATCCTGATTATCATGATAATATAACATCTGATGACTTTGATGTTCTGGAATCGATCTTACGCAAGGAAAGCGTACAGAAACATACTCTCTCCCCACTAACCAAGGCCATTCCTGACGGTTATATTTCATATTTGGATCTCAAATGTAAGAAGGGAACGAAAGAATTTTACGGATCCAATGGAAAGGTAAATGAAGCAAGGTATGAATTCGTCCTTAGAACCATGGTTTATGATGAAATAACTCTTGCAGGAGATATTAATATTGACGGGACAGAAGCAGAGGTCAAGGATTTATTCGGCTTTGATGGGAGCAATGACAAACAACCGAAACTTGTTTTGGAGTACGACCCCGAAACCTTAAAGACATATGGCACAGATATCATATCCACCAGCATTGACTTGTATGTGCGAAAAAGAATATTGGGATTCATACAGGACAAATACAGAGGGACATATGATGTCTTTGATGGGTCTGAATGCATATGTTTTGACTGTCATCCGGAATGAGATAGAATCTTTGATACTAAAAGTGGTTTTATTTATGAGAAAAGTGTTATTGTATTTGTGTTCAACCGTTTTGTTTGTATCTTGCGGCTTCAATAACAACGAGGCAACCAAAAAGTCCGACAGATTTCTTACAGATGTGGAATTACGGGCGATGCTTGATTCGCTTGAGGATGTTTACGGCGTTTTTCTCTCGCCCAAAGATTCGTCCAAAATATATACGGTTGGAGATGTGGAAGCATTAATCGATGAATTGAATAAGGACAATGAAATGCAGGAGTTGAAGGCAACGAAGAAAAGCCGTCCACGCCCACCCAAGTGGAAAAGAGAATGGTAACTGCTTACCATCCTTATCACGAAGTCCCTTTCCGCAGCAAGAAAGGCTCAAATTGCCATTGCATTATATATCAGATAATTTTGCATAAACGCATGATGAGCGAGATGCCACTCTGCCCTGAATGAGTAGGCGGGGATGTGGCACTGACCCAGTCAATTTATTGGAGAAGAAACGCCCAAACGAGGTGATACGCTGGTACTCCGGCTGGATTATCAGCTTCCAGTTCATCCCGAAGAGGTCCTTCCCCTCCTGCTCATTATAGACGAATCCCTTGCAGATGTCGCAAATCGTAATGTCTGTATGTAGTTCTGTGTTCATGTTATTCGTCTTCTTCTTTGTTGAAACTTTTGTGATCGACATTTTCGACCGCAAATCCTCTACATCATCGTCCATTAATTCAAGTATAGAGGCCTTTTTCGGTGAAGGCACGGGGTGTCACAGGTGAATATTTAATGGGTGAAGGGTGGTCAAAAATTTTGACCACTTCCTGTTTTTCAGCCTGTTGCAAGTCGAAAACATAGCTTTCGGGAAATTTGTCGGGGTTGTTTCTTACGGCTTGATTGACCTCTTTGGTAGTTACTCCATAAAGTTCAGCCACATCGCGGTCGATAAGTACTTGCTTTCCACGGAGAGTTATCAGAGACTCTCCACATTGACTATTTGATTATTAGTATCCATATTGGTAAGTGTTTATTGTTTCTTTTGAATAAGAATGCGGAAATAAAGCCGCTTTCCATCAAGATAAGGGCGGTCGTATTTGTCATAGCCTGGTATCATAATTTCTTCTATGCTTTCCGGATGAATATTCGCTGATACACAGTATGTGCCTTGCCGTCGTTGTCCAGCAGGTAAGGATTCTGTACCCGCCAAGTTCTGTCTTCCTGCTTGTATTTCTCTGCATTCTCCGCGGTGAGGGGGGTAAATAATTTGTTGTTATTAGCAGCCTACTCTATATCACCGCCATGCCAGATTATTTGGAACTGCTCGGGGCAGTACTTGTCGAGGAAGGAGATTGGGACTCCCATCACACCGGTGTAGTCAGAGGGGATGGCATTCATGTTGCCGATGATGGAAAACTGCTTACTTCCCTCCATTATCCACCCTAGGAACTCGCAGAGATGAGTTTCCTGATGCCGAAAAGGTCAAAGTTCAGGGCAAAATACCGAGTGAAATTGCCCCACTCCGGGTCATCGCAGGGCATAAGGATAGTCTTGCCCGAAATACATCCGGATTCCAATCCACATACGCCTGCATCTCGTGTTCTATGTCAGGAAGCTAGGTGTAGAACTCATCGTTCTTTGCTGCCTTAGCATTACCAAGTGTGCTGTTGCTTGCCATAATGACGAAATTACATAATTATCCCTTGAAAATCAAAAATTTAGGAAAGCACCTCTCGCAGCGGGATTATCACGAAGTCTCTCTCGCGCATCCGAGGATGGGGAATTGTTAGCCAAGGGAGATTGATACTCCAGTCCCCTACTGTCAGAATATCGATATCTATAATACGTGAGGCGTAGATGCGATTCCCTTTTTCATCCAGTCTAATCCCTTCCACACTTCGGCCCATTGCCCTCTCAACTGCCTTGCAGACGCGTAAAATACCGGTGGCAAACTCATCTTTCGGAGACAAAGGGAACGAATCTGTCTTTTGGAAATTCAAATTTTGCAAATCGCCAAGGCAGATAACTTTGGCAGAGGCAGAAGCGGGTTCCGCGGCAGATTCCGGACGATAACAGATGTCATACCTTACCACCGCATTCACAAAATCCTCCCCCACAAATCCCCGTGCAGGATTCTCGTAGAAAGACGACAGTGCAGCATGAGAAATACCAAGTCGCCTGTCCAGCAGGTCTACGGCTTTGAGAAGGTTAGCTCGTCTGTCCCCTATATTACTCCCAAGTGCAAGGTAGACCGGCACGACTGTACTCTGTCCTGTCATAAAGAACTATTCCCGATTACACAAGCTATACACAACTGTCAGGCCGCAAATATTATCAAGACGGATTGTAACTGTTTTACCGCCGTTTCTATAACTCAGGGTCAAGCCCCAATTCCACCCTCGCCTCATCCGAAAGGAGTGACATATCCCAGGGCGGCTCGAAGGTGAGCTCGACATCGCAGGATTTTACCCCGGGAGTGAGTTCCACACCCCTTTTTACATCAGCGAGCACTTCATCAGCCATAGGACAATTCGGCGCAGTGAAGGTCATCAGTATATGGACATTGTGCTCCTTGTCGATATTTAGCTCGTACACAAGTCCGAGATCATAGATATTTACCGGAATTTCAGGATCATACACCTGCCTTAAAGCAAGAATGACTGCATCATAAAGCGGGGTCAGCTCCTTGACATCATCAGGAGTCAATACAGAATCGGTGGAGTTATTGTCTTTGTCCATTGTGTCTTGACAAATTTTTAATGGTCGCTATCATGGAAGCAAGCCCGTTTGCACGAGTAGGCGATAGATTGTCCACGAGCCCGATTTCTTTGACAAAAGAGAAATCATCGCTGGCAACCTCATTCACATTCTGTCCCGAATACACTTCGATAAGGAGGGAGATAATCCCCTTGGTGATGAGAGCATCGCTGTCAGCAGTGAAATAAATCCTCCCATCACGAACTTCACAATCAAGCCACACTCTTGATTGACAACCATTTATCAATCTATCATCAGTCTTCTTACCATTAGGAAAAGACGGCAGATTCTTACCCAAATCAATCAGATACTCATATTTGTCAAGCCAATCGTCATAGAGGGAAAAGTCTTCCACAACATCCTGTTTGGCTTCTTGTAATGTTTTCATAAGATATTGATAGCAAACAAATTAACATTTTATCTCGTCAAAATCCTGATTGCTCTATCCAAAGCTTCAATGAAAGCCTCCGCCTCCTGCATTGTGTTGTACGGAGCAAAGGAAGAGCGCAGCATTCCACTGACTCCAAAGTGTCTCATAAGAGGTTGCGCACACATATGCCCTGAACGAAGAGCAAATCCCATCTTATCAAGTAGAAGCGCAAGATCTTCATGGTGAGCTCCTTTCACATTAAAAGAGAATATCGAAGCCTTTTCAGAAAGGTCATCGCACACTCCATGGAGACTAATCCGGCCATCGGACAAAAGTGATTGATACACAAATGTTTTAACTATATTACTTGCAGCAGCTACCTGTGAATCTTGCATCTCATGAAGCACTTTGATGGCAGGAATAATCGCTGGGATGGAGTTAAAGTTCGGTGTACCCGCTTCATACTTAAAAGGCAATACATCGAATGTAGTCCCCTCCCAACTCACATTATCTATCATCTCCCCGCCACCCATATATGGAGGCATCTTTTCAAGCCACTTCTTTTTGCCATAGAGTACACCAACTCCGGTAGGGCCGTACATCTTATGTGCCGAAAAAGCATAAAAATCACAGTCAAGAGCCTGAACATCAGGTATTTGATGCACGACTCCCTGTGCCCCATCGACAAGAACCGCAAGCCCGCAGCTATGCGCAGTGTCTATGAGTGACTTTGCCGGAGCTACAAGCCCTGTGACATTAGATACTTCAGCAAAGCAAAGCATCTTACTTCTCTTGGTAATAAGTTTCGGCAATTGTTCATTTTCAATTCGACCATTACCGTCTACAGGAAGTACAACGATCTTAGCGCCCTTTCGCTCAGCCATAAGTTGCCAAGGGACTATGTCGGAATGGTGCTCGCTCTCTGCTATGATTATCTCGTCACCTTCACGGATAAAGGCCTCTCCAAAAGAATAGGCCACAAGATTAATGGATGCAGTGGTCCCTGAAGTAAAAATTATCTCTTCCCTACTTGGGGCATTTATAAACTTTCGGACCTCATCTCTTGCTTGCTCGAGATAATCAGTGGCCTCTTTAGAAAGCTGGTGGACGGCACGATGGACATTGGCGTTGTGCCTGCTTTCAAGCTCTACCTGTATCCCAATAACAGAGGCCTGACGCTGAGCACTTGCAGCATTATCTAAGTAAACGAGGGGTCTCCCATTCACTTCAACTCCCAAATTAGGAAACTCTTTTCGCAATTCTTCGACCGTCATTCCTATATTGTTCCACGTGGAACTATTCTATATTAGGTTAATTTATAATATCTTAAGAGCTGCCTTAATCAAGTCTTCAACCTTCAAGGAAGAATCTTTCTTCAGCACCGACTGTAAGGCTTTCTGCACATTAGGTTTAGAAAAGCCCAACATCTGTAACGCGGTCGAAGCCTCGTCATAAGCAGCATTATCAACAACTTTAACGGTACTTTCAGATGCAGAACCATCCCCTTTAACAATCTTATCCTTAAGCTCGAGGATAAGACGTTGAGCAGTCTTCAGACCAATTCCCTTAACACTCTTTACCGCAGTAACATTTTCAGAAATAATAGCTTGTCTAAGTTCATCCGGACTAAAGGAAGAGAGTATCATCCTAGCAGAATTGACACCTACACCACTCACACTTAATAGAGTCTCAAACAAAGCCCGCTCATCTTTAGTAGAAAAACCATAGAAGAGTTCCACATCGGAGCTACTCTGAATATGATGATACACATATACTTTAGACTCTTCCTTCCCTTCGAGAGCAGCATAAGTCTGAAGAGAAATCTCAATAGAGTATCCAATGCCTTGATTGTCAACTACAACACGTGTTGGCGTAAGTTCAGCAATTTTCCCAAAAATATAATCAATCATATCAAAAACCCAAAGATTCTCACACTTCTTCCGCCTTTAACAGGTCACTGCCCTTAATCTGCACTACAAGCAAATGTAGAGCTGTGCCATCAAGGGATTCCCTCACAACCCTGTCAGTTGCGTAGCAGTGGCTTTGCTCCACGGCTTCGGCCCACTGCCTGGAGGCATCGGAGTCGGTCGCATCGGTCTTGAGGTATTTGAGCTCAAGAATATAGCTGTGAGCAACCTCCGGATAGTGGCTGTGAAGCGGAAGCATGAAGAAGTCGCAGTATCCGTGAGCCATCTCCACCTCCGGTGCGAGGATATAATAGGGGTTCATCGAGAGGAAAGCAGACATGAAGCCCTGCAGGTTCCGCTCGCCTTCGATTAGTGAACGAACCGCCGTGTTGGCCTTGTAGTCATCGGTGATAGTCCTCACGAGGGGCTTCCAGTTGCCATCGAAAGCCATTGCATCGAAGCCATCCTGGAGAGCAGTAATGTCAACATATGCCCTTCTGCCATATTCCTCGCGAAGGTATTCGTAGTATTGAATGCGCACATTATTGTTGGGAATGCCGAGCCGAAGCCTTGCTCCCTGTATCCCGCTGATGGTGAGCATCCCGTAGTAGTAGAGCAGGCTGACGAAGTTGGACTCGTCAGCAATTCTCTCGGCAGGGACATGAGGGACTACATTGGCAAGAATCGAGCCCTCCTCGGCAATCTTATGGATGATACTCGCACGGCGAGGGTCAGAGCTGTCTATCATCACCAGATTCTTGAGCTTCTTGTAGTCGGTTGCAGTGTTGGGATCGAGGTAGGTTTCCGGTGTAGTACCCTGCCGAATGCAGTAATTGAGGTAGTAGCAGACCATGTCGCAGTTGAACATCTCCGGATCCTTACCAAAGGAAGCCCTTGCAAAGCAATAATTGTCATACCACGGCTTCATGTCGGCGACGAGGTAGTCTTCATCCAAATATAAGACCCCTGCGTCCTTGTAGTATCGTATCATTTCCCTAACTTCTATCTCAGAAAAGCCGAGCATCATATTGAACTCGGAGTCCATGGTGATGTTGAGAGCTATATTGAACCCACTGGTGAGGTCATCGAGAGTGACCGGAGAGACTCCCATCATAAAGATGCGGTTAAAGTTGGGTTTGAAGAGCTTGAACACATCGCGGTAGAAGCCTGTCGAATGAGTCAGAGCCCTGTATACATCAGTGCCCTCGTAGTTGAGAATATTGTTGGTGAAATTGTCGTACTCATCGATGATGAGGTAGAGCTGGTAGCCGAGATTCTTTGCCTGGGTCGAAATCCATGTCAGTTTGGCGGCGAAAGTTGGCTGACCATACACGGCTTCCAAAAAGTCCGGTGTATAAAATTTATTATATCTCGCGGCAAAGTCATTGAGCATATTGCACCCATACTGCTCAAACTTGCTCTGCACCGTCTTGCTGTCCCCTCCAATCTGTGAAAAGTCAAGGTACAGCACCTGATATCTGGCCCTCTCCGGAGTGGGGTGCCCGTGGACATACAGGCCGGCGAAGAGACTGTCGAACTCTTTATCGCGATTGATGTCGTAGTAGGCCTGCATCATAGTGAGAAAGACGCTCTTCCCGAAGCGACGGGGACGAACGAGGAAGAGGAAGTTCCCTGTGTTCTCCATCTTCTCAAGATACATCGTCTTGTCGGAATAATACTTGTCTTCTCTGCGAACCTGTGCAAAGTTCGCGATACCGTAGGGTATGAGTCTGACTTTTGCCATATTAAAAAACCTGAATTTCCCAAATATACAAAATAATTAGCTATACCCTACCTTCCAAAATAAACAAGCAAAACGGAAATGTCAGAAGGAGAAACACCAGATATTCTCGAAGCCTGAGCGATTGTAGCGGGCCTATACCGCGCAAATTTTTGACGACATTCAATGGTAAGCCCCGACACCCTATCAAAATCAAAGTCAATGGGAATCTTCAAATTCTCAAGCTGACGCAACTTTTCAACATTAGCCTTCTCCCTCTCTATGTAAGACTTATACCTGATACCAATTTCAACGGACTCAATTATTTCTTCAGGGTATTTTGTTCCACGTGGAACAAGTGAAAGCAATTCGGCCAATGATACCTCCGGACGAGTATCAATTTCGGATATCTTTCGCGACTCGGTCAAAGGACTAGTATGTTTCTCAACAAGATAAGAATTAACTGATTCAGGCTTAAGACTATGTGTATGACAGAATTCATCAAGCCTATCAACATCCTCATACTTGGAAACACAATCATCATATCGCTCACGAGAAGCTAAACCAATTGAGTATGAGATACTTGTAAGTCTTTTATCCGCATTATCCTGCCGAAGAAGAATTCTATATTCAGCCCTGGATGTAAACATTCTATACGGCTCGTCAACCCCTTTAGTCACCAAATCATCAATCAAAACACCTATATAGGCCTTATCTCTGCCTAATATCACAGAATCAGCACCACGAATATGGCGTACAGCATTAATACCAGCCATAAGTCCTTGAGCAGCAGCTTCTTCATATCCAGTAGTGCCATTAATCTGTCCTGCAAGGAAAAGTCCCTCAAAACCCTTCAAGGCAAGCGAAGCCGAAAGTTGAGTAGGATCGAAATAATCGTACTCAACAGCATACGCAGGGCGGAAAATGCGAACATTTTCAAGACCCTTAATGGCATGCAGGGCATCAAGTTGAATTCGAAGCGGTAGAGAAGAGGAAAAGCCCTGGAGATAGTACTCATTGCCATTAGCAGACTCGGGCTCCAAGAAAAGCTGGTGAGAAGTCTTATCAGGAAAAACCCTCAACTTATCTTCAATGCTTGGACAATACCTGGGTCCCCTGCCATGAATCATACCGGTAAACATCGGTGATTCAGAAAACCCGCTACGAAGTATGTCGTGCACACGCTCATTGGTATGCAGAATAAAGCAAGGAAGCTGTTGTCCACTCTCCTGAACCGAGGAAGCTTGAGGTAAAAAGGAAAACCTTCTGGGAGATTCATCTCCAAACTGAAGGGGAAGCGAGACAGTATCAACGCTTGTAATATCAATTCTGGGAGGAGTCCCCGTTTTGAGCCTACCAGTCTGAATACCAAAAGATTTGAGCTGTTCAACAATACCATGGGACGAACTCTCCCCTATCCTGCCACCTTCGAAACATTGCCTGCCTATAAAGATTTTACCTCCAAGAAAAGTTCCAGCAGTAAGAATAACAGCCCTCGAATAGAAAACACATCCGGAAAGAGTATGAACTCCCTTAACCCTATACCCCTCAAAAATAAACGAATCCACAATATCTTCACAAAGGGTAACGTAAGGAGAAGATTCAAGAATATGCTTCCAATTCTGCGAAAACTCTATTTTATCACATTGAGCCCGAGGACTCCACATGGCAGGTCCCTTGGAAAGGTTAAGCATCCGAAACTGAAGCGTAGAGCGGTCAGTCACGATTCCCATATACCCTCCAAGTGCATCTATTTCTCTTACAATCTGACCTTTAGCAATTCCACCTACGGCGGGATTGCAAGACATCTTGGCAAAGGACAGAGTATCCATTGAAACGAGCAACACAGAAGCACCCATAGTAGCAGCAGCCATCGTTGCTTCGCACCCGGCATGACCTCCGCCGACGACAATTACATCGTACCTGCTTTCCATGTCTGAAAACTATGCCTTATCCCTAAGCGACAGATAATAGTTCTCCTTTGAGCGCATCACGGCTATTTCATCATCCGTATGGTCATCATAACCAATAAGATGCAAAATACCATGCACTATTACCCTATCGAGTTCATCATTAAACTCCGTCCCATAGAATGAAGCATTTTCCCTAACGCTGTCTACACTTATGAAAAGGTCACCCGAAAGAACATTGCCCTCACAATAATCAAAGGTAATTATATCAGTATAGTAGTCATGACCAAGGTATTTGAGATTCATCTCAAGAATATAGGGGTCAGAACAGAAAATAATGCTGATATTTCCGAGACGCCTCATCTCACTGCCGGCCACGAGCTTAAGCCAGCGATTATTATGAGCCTTATGCTTGAATTCAAAATCTATATTTTCGCAAAAATAGCGTATCATAAAACCGGAAACCGTTTATTCGAGCCACAAAAATAACATTTTGCGCACGCAAGTGCAAAGAATAACTTGCAACAAAAAATAATAATTTTTAACTTTGGAGCTACAAAAAGAAAAACGACTATGGAAGTTAAGAAAACACCGGAAGCCAATCTTGAGAATCAAAGGTTGCTTTTCGTGGAAATAGGCTTGGCTATCACCCTCGCCGTTGTGTACTTTGCGTTCAACTTTGGTACAACGGAGAAGGAAGTGGCCACCCTGGATGCTGGCCCACAGCAGGTGATAGAAGAAGAAATAATCCCAATTACGCAGGAGACTCCCCCACCGCCACCGGAGGTACCCAAGGTTCCTGTCCTTTCAGACCAGATTGACATCGTAGACGATGAGATTAAGATAGACGACAATATCATCAACCTCGAGGACGATGAGAATCTAGGTGTAGAGATTATGGACTATGTGGAAGGTCCCGAAGAAGAGGTAATTGAAGAGGAAGCAATTCCTTTCCAGCTGGTCGAGACCAAGCCCTCATTCATGGGAGGCGATGCCAACCAGTTCTCGAAATGGGTTTCACAGCATATGGTCTACCCCGAAATAGCAAAGGAAAATGGAGTACAGGGGCGTGTAACGCTTCAGTTTACCGTAGAGGCAGATGGCAGGGTTACAAATGTAAAAGTCGTCCGTGGAGTTGAGCCATCCCTTGATAAGGAAGCGGTGAGAGTTGTATCCAGTTCTCCCAAATGGAGCCCCGGTAAGCAAAGAGACCGTGCAGTTCGTGTTACCTACACCTTCCCTGTGTACTTCCAGTTGAGATAAAAGTACCAAAAAGGATAAGGTAAAGGCCATCCCTATGGACGGCCTTTATTTTTCTAAAAAGGACCTCACACGTTAATGACAAACAGCAACAAGGCAGTATTTGTCGGAATCGTCAGGCAGAACGATGATGAACGCAAGACAATAGAATATCTCGACGAACTGGAGTTTCTCGCAGAGACAGCTGGAGCAATCGGAGACAAAAAGTTCATACAGAAAGTCGATAAACCTGATAACTCCACATATATTCGTAGGGGCAAACTCGAAGAAATATCCTCTTACTGCGAAGAACACGACATAAAGTATGTGATTTTCGATGACGAATTAAGCGGGACACAGCAGCGAAACATTGAGAAAATCATCAAAAACTCCGCAGTAATCGACAGGACAAGCCTGATATTGGAAATATTCGCACAGAGGGCCAAAACTTCCTACGCAAAAATGCAGGTGGAGCTCGCCCGCTACAATTACATGCTCCCCCGCCTTACCGGTATGTGGACCCACCTCGAAAGACAGAGAGGCGGCAGGGGTACACGTGGAGGAATGGGTGAAACCCAGATAGAAGTCGATAGGCGCATCGTAAAACAACGCATAACACGACTCAAGGAAGAGCTCAAAAAGGTAGACCGGCAGATGTCTACCCAGCGATCCAACAGGGGAAGTCTTGTTCGTCTTGCTCTCGTAGGCTACACCAATGTGGGCAAATCCACTATTATGAATCTGCTTGCCAAGTCAGATGTTTTTGCAGAAAACAAACTCTTCGCAACCCTCGATACTACTGTACGCAAGGTAGTTATCGATAATGTACCATTCCTGCTCAGTGATACGGTAGGTTTCATAAGAAAACTCCCCGTACAGCTTGTAGAAGCCTTTAAGAGCACTCTTGATGAGGTAAGAGAGGCCGATATCCTGCTGCATGTGGCAGATATTACCGCCCCTGACTTCGAGGAACAGATGAAGGTAGTAGAACAGACACTGAGGGATATTGGAGCTGCCAACAAACCAGTATATGTGATTTTCAATAAGATTGACGCTTATACCTATAAGGAATACGATGAATTCTCCCTTGAACCGAAGAATAAGACTAACCTAACCCTTCAGGAACTCAAAAACAGCTGGATAGCGAACGAGAAGTCCCCTTGTATATTCATTTCAGCAACCCAAAAAATAGGAATTGACAAGCTTCGCAGCGACATCTACAAAATGGTAGCCGAAATTCACGCCGGACGCTATCCTTTCAATAACTTCCTCTGGTAGAAAAAACGGCCGCCCGCGAAAGTGAGCAGCCGTTTTATCCTAAACGAGTACCTTACTAATTGGAGAAGTGTGCCTTGAGAAACTCTCTATTGAGACGCGCAATATGAGCTACGCTGATTCCCTTTGGGCACTCCAACTCACAGGCGCGGGTATTGGTGCATGCACCGAAGCCCAATTCATCCATCTTGGCAACCATAGCCTCGGCGCGACGTTTGGCCTCGGGGCGCCCCTGAGGCAGCAGAGCAAGCGAACTGACCCTAGCCGCAACAAAGAGCATTGCAGAACCGTTTTTACAGGTAGCCACGCAGGCCCCGCATCCCACACAGGCAGCTGCATCCATACTCTCCTCGGCCTTGTCATGAGGAATGAGAATGGAATTGGCATCTTGGGCGGATCCAGTTCTGACAGAGATGAATCCACCAGCCTGAAGAATCTTGTCGAAAGCCCTGCGATCCACCACGAGGTCTTTGATTACGGGAAAAGCAGCACTGCGGAAAGGCTCCACGGTAATGGTCGCCCCATCCTTGAAATGCCTCATAAACAACTGACAGGTAGTTACATGATCATCCGGACCATGAGCCCTTCCATCTATAAAGAGAGAACATGCCCCGCAAATACCTTCTCTACAGTCATGATCGAAGGACACGGGACCGCTGCTCTGACACCCCCTCTCAACGGCAACAGGGTCATTTCCTTCCCTTATAAGCTGCTCATTGAGAATATCCAACATTTCGAGAAAAGAGGCATCAGACTCAATTCCACTGACATGATATGTTTCAAAATGCCCCTTGGCCTTGGCGTTTTTCTGACGCCATATCTTGAGATTGAATTCCATTTCTATTAGTCTTTGTAGTTTCTTGTCTTAACCTCTATAAACTCGTAATTGAGCGGCTCCTTGTGGAGTACAGGCTCCTGATTCTCACCCTTATACTCCCATGCTGCAACATACATACAGTTCTTGTCGTCACGCTTGGCCTCTCCGTCTTCAGTCTGACTTTCGACACGGAAATGTCCACCGCAAGATTCGTGACGGTTGAGAGCATCCTGAGCCATAAGTATGCCTATATCGAAGAAATCCTCCAGACGCAAAGCCTTCTCAAGTTCCTGATTAAATTCATACTGACTGCCAGGTACTTTCACATTCTCATAGAACTCCTCCCTGAGAGCCTTAATCTCTACAATTGCTTTCTTGAGTCCTTCCTCGTCGCGTGCCATTCCCACATACTCCCACATAATCTGACCGAGTCTCTTGTGGATAGAATCCACAGTCTCGGTACCATTGATTGCGAAGAGGTCATCGATTCTCTTCTGAACAGCATTTTCAGCCTCGATGAATTCAGGACGATTGACATCAGTCTTGGGCTCAGCAAACTTCTTCGAAAGGTAATCTGCAATAGTCACGGGCACAATGAAATATCCATCGGCAAGTCCCTGCATCAAGGCAGAAGCTCCAAGACGATTGCCTCCATGATCCGAGAAATTGGCCTCCCCTATCGCATAAAGACCCGGAATAGTAGTTTGAAGGTCATAATCGACCCAAATACCTCCCATCGTGTAGTGAATTGCAGGATAAATCATCATAGGCTCCTCCCAAGGAGACGAATCGGTAATCTTGTAATACATATCGAACAGATTGCCATAACGCTCTGCAACTCTCTGATGCCCAAGTCTCTTAATAGCATCCGAGAAATCGAGGAATACGGCCTTTCCCGTCTCATTGACACCATACCCTGCATCACATCTCTCTTTTGCTGCGCGGGAAGCTACATCGCGGGGTACCAGATTACCGAAAGCCGGATACCTGCGCTCGAGATAGTAGTCTCTATCCTCTTCGGGAATTTGAGATGGCTTAATCTCATGGGACCGAAGCTTCTTTACATCCTCAAGCTTCTTGGGCACCCAGATGCGCCCGTCATTACGCAAACTCTCTGACATAAGCGTCAGCTTACTCTGCTGTTCTCCATGCACAGGGATACAGGTAGGGTGAATCTGTGCAAAACAGGGATTTGCAAAGTACGCCCCCTTGCGGTAGCACTGCATAGCGGCGGAACCATTGCTGTTCATGGCATTGGTCGAAAGGAAGTAAGTATTGCCGTATCCCCCCGTTGCTATGATAACTGCATGGGCACCGAATCTTTCGAGCTGTCCCGTAACAAGATTTCGGGCTATTATACCCTTCGCCTCTCCATTAACGAGTACGAGATCCAGCATCTCATGCCTGGGATAACTCTTTACGGTCCCTGCAGCAATCTGACGGTTAAGGGCTGCGTAAGCTCCCAATAGAAGCTGCTGACCGGTTTGCCCACGGGCGTAGAAAGTACGGCTCACCTGTACTCCTCCGAAAGAGCGGTTGGCAAGATATCCGCCGTATTCTCTGGCGAAAGGAACTCCCTGAGCTACACACTGATCAATGATAGCAGCACTCACCTCCGCAAGCCTGTACACATTGGCTTCCCTGCTTCGGTAGTCTCCCCCCTTGATAGTGTCGTAAAACAGACGATAGATGGAGTCATTGTCATTCTGATAGTTTTTGGCGGCGTTAATTCCTCCCTGAGCAGCTATAGAATGAGCTCGTCTGGGAGAGTCGCTGATGCAAAAAACCTTTACATTGTACCCGAGTTCACCGAGCGTTGCTGCCGCGGATGCGCCTCCAAGCCCTGTCCCAACGACGATGATATCGAGTTTACGACGGTTGTTGGGGCTCACAAGGTGAATTTCCGATTTCCGCTTCGTCCATTTCTCGGCAAGCGGGCCATCAGGAATTTTTGAGATGAGTTTATCTGCCATTGCTTATAATATTGATTTGTATATTTATCAGAAAAGTGTCCCTTCCGAATTCTTTCCGCGAGGCTCAAGTCCAAGATGCCTGTAGGCAAAGTCTGTGGCTATCCTCCCCCGCTGAGTCCTTACTATGAAGCCTTCCTTGATAAGGTAAGGCTCATACACCTCCTCGTATGTGCCCTGATCCTCACCGATAGCCGTGGCGATGGTATTGGCTCCAACAGGCCCACCTGAAAAAGTATTGATAATAGTGCTCAATATCTTATTATCCACTGAATCCAAGCCCCTAGTGTCGATTTTGAGCTTATCAAGGGCAAAGGAAGCCATCTTCTTATCAATCCGTCCATCCCCCATAACCTGGGCAAAATCCCTAACCCTACGAAGCAGGGAATTTGCAATACGGGGCGTACCACGCGAGCGAAGTGCGATTTCGCGGGATGCTTCTTCTTCGATGGGGACATTGAGAATAGCTGCACTGCGCTTTACTATCTTCTGAAGGTCATCCACATCGTAATACTCGAGTGCACAGGTAATTCCAAACCGTGCACGGAGCGGGGCCGTCAGCAGCCCGCTTCGGGTCGTAGCTCCTACAAGGGTGAAAGGGTTGAGATTAATCCTGACAGAACGGGCACCGGGGCCTTTATCTATCATGATATCGATTACAAAGTCCTCCATGGCCGAATACAGGTACTCCTCAACTTCAGGAGACAGCCTATGGATTTCATCTATAAAAAGCACATCTCCACTCTCCAAGGAGGTTAGAAGACCGGCGAGATCTCCAGGCTTATCGAGTACAGGACCGGAGGTAATCTTCATGTTCACCCCCATCTCGTTGGCAATAATGTGGGCAAGAGTGGTCTTACCCAAGCCCGGTGGCCCATGGAACAGGGTATGATCAAGAGACTCTCCCCGCAATTTGGCGGCTTGGATATAGACATGCAGATTAGATACAACTTCCTTCTGCCCTGTGAATTCTTCCAATTCCTGCGGACGGATTATTGCATCTAAATCCTTATCTTTGTCTCTACTTGAGGTATGGGGATCAAAATCCGGCATGTTTACAGTTACAGCAAGTTTCGCAATTGACTTTCTTTCGCTAGTGCGAAACTAAAAGTCTACAAATATAATCTATTTATTTGTTTTTTGTTAGTTATTATACTGCTGTTGAAAAGTGGAAAAACACGTAATCTACTTAGTTGGCAAGTAATTAGATATTTTGTTTTCTTTGAAAAACCTGTGCAAATCTTGTGTATTAATTGTGGATAACTTTCGTTCCATGTTTATCCACATACTTATCCACAACTTTTCAACCGAAAAAAGCTTACATTTGCACAGGGTTTTAGGCTTGAGGCATGAAGGTTAATTCCAAGTCCACAGAACTGCTTAAGAAGCGAATAGCTGACGGAAAGGGCGATGTGTATTGTACGTCCCTGTTTCTTTCGGCAAGGTGGTTCGTGCTATCCGATTGTGCTGCTAAATCGGTAAATTTCATTATTTTGCCTGACAAAGACAGTGCGGAATACTGTGCCGGTGACCTCTATGGCATAGTGGAAGGAGATAAGGTGTTTTATCTCCCTTCCTCAGGAACCGGCATGGAAAAGAGCAACTACAAATCTTCCCTTGCCGTCCAGCGAACAACTGCAATTGAGAAAATCATTGAAGCAGGCGATTCTCAATTATTCGTAGTGACTTATCCTCAAGCCGTAGGAGAACTCATCCCTCAAAAAACTGATATAGAACTCTCGAAGATAAGTTTGCACAAAGGGGAGGAATACTCTTATTCGAAGCTCATCGAAAAACTCAATTCACTTGGCTTTGAAAGGGTGGATTTCGTATCAATCCCAGGACAGTTCGCCGTTAGAGGCAGCATAATCGATGTGTTTTCTTTCTCGGATAATCACTCCTACAGAATATCTTTCTTCGGAGATGAAATAGAAAAAATCAATATTTTTAACTCCAATACCCAACTGTCTATTGGTGAAACAGATAGCGTAAATATCATCTCCGATGTATTTGAAAGAGGCGATGAAAATGCTTCAAAATCCAGCATTTTTGATATTCTGCAGGCTGATTCTTTGCTATGGTTAGACTCTTCCGATATGTACAAAGGAGAGGAGTTTTTCGAAAAAACAGCCTCATTTCGCAGAGTTTTTCTCGACATTCCCATAGGACAGGAAAAGGAAGATGCCATAAAATTTGAAATATCACCACAGCCTGTTTTCGGCAAAAACTTTGAACTGCTGACCTCTGACATACAGAACAGGATAATTCACGGTTACAAGGTCCTGATCTATGGTGAAAAACAGTCTCAAATAGAGCGCATTGAACACATTCTCATTGCTGAAAACTGCCCCCTGCCGGAGTTTTTATCCGGTAAGAATATTCACAACGGCTTCATTGATGAGCAGGACAAGGTATGCCATTACACAGATCATGAGATTTTCGGGCGCTTCCACAGGGTAGGTATCCGCCGCAGTGTCGAAAAGACTGAACAGCTTACCCTCAATGATTTGGCTGCTTTCAATGTGGGTGACTATGTGGTGCATATAGACCATGGAGTTGGGATTTTCGGAGGACTTGTAAGACTGCGGGATGACAAAGGCGGATTTAGGGAAGTAGTCAAAATCACTTATAAAGATGGAGATGTAGTATTCGTTTCCGTCCATGCCCTCAATAAGATTTCACGTTTTCGTCCCAAGGAAGGGGAAGTTCCGCGAATCAATAAGCTCGGGTCCAAGACCTGGTCTGCCCTGAAGAGCGGAGCCAAGAAAAGGGTTAAGGACATTGCCAAAGATTTGATTCGTCTCTACGCAAAGCGAAAGGCATCCAAGGGCTTTGCCTTCTCTGCTGATTCTTACTTTCAGAGTGAATTGGAGTCTTCATTTATGTATGAAGACACACCGGATCAGGAACAAGCCACCAGGGATGTCAAACACGATATGGAGGCTCCCTATCCCATGGACCGGCTTATTTGCGGGGATGTGGGCTTCGGTAAGACAGAAGTGGCTGTCAGGGCAGCATTCAAGGCAGTGAGTGATGGAAAACAGGTCGCCGTACTTGTTCCCACGACTATCCTTGCACTTCAGCATTACGAAACATTTGCAAGTCGCCTTAAGGATTTCCCCGTTCGGGTGGATTATGTGAGTCGATTGAGAACTGCTACTCAGATAAAGGCTATTAAAAGCGACCTCAAGGCAGGGAAAATTGATATAGTCATAGGTACCCACAAAATACTCTCCGATGAGTTTGAATTTAAGGATTTGGGTCTGCTGGTTATAGATGAAGAGCAGAAATTTGGAGTGAGTGCGAAGGAAAAACTGCGGCGCATGCGCGAGGGGATAGATACCCTCACCCTCACGGCCACCCCAATTCCCAGAACCCTGCAGTTTTCTCTGCTTGGAGCCCGTGACCTCAGTATAATAGCAACACCCCCTGCCAACCGAATCCCGATTCAGACGGAGATTATACTCTTCGATGAGAAGGAAATCAAGTCCATTATAGATTACGAACTCAATAGGGGAGGGCAGGTATTCTTCGTGCACAATAATGTAGAGCAACTCGATGCGATAGGGGAGATACTGCACCGGCTTGAACCGGATATGAAAATCTGTATCGTGCATGGGCAGATGGCTGCAAAACAGATTGAGGATTCGATTCTGGATTTTGTAAGGGGGGATTACGATCTTCTGCTCTGTACTACCATTATAGAGAATGGCTTGGATATTCCAAATGTCAACACTATCATCATCAATCAGGCGCAGAATATAGGTCTTAGCGATCTGCATCAGTTGAGGGGCAGGGTAGGAAGATCCAATCGCAAGGCATTCTGCTATCTTATTGTGCCTCCGCTTATTACTCTCACCGATGAGGCTCGAAAGAGGCTTAAGGCCATCGAAGAGTTTTCCGACCTTGGCAGCGGATTCAATATTGCCATGCAGGATCTCGACATAAGAGGTGCCGGCAATCTGCTCGGGGCGGAGCAAAGTGGATTCATTTCAGAAATGGGGTATGAAACCTATCAGAAGATATTGGCTGAAGCTATAGATGAATTGGGAATCGAAGATGTTTCAGCTGGAATTCAGAGTACTCCTGCAGTGAGAAGTGACTGCACGATTGAAACTGATATTCCAGCTTATATACCTGACAGTTACATAGATATTGCTGTTGAGAAAATTCGCCTGTATAAGCAGCTGGATTCCATGCGCTCCGATGCGGAGATTGATAAACTGGAAGGAGAACTCAGGGACAGATTCGGTGAGTGTCCAAATGAGGTGGAAAATCTGCTGTTTATCGTTAAGATTCGTAATCTTGGCTCCAGATTGGGCCTTGAAAAGATTGTCATAAGAGCCTTTATGGTGTGTTTCTTCCCATCTAATCCCCTTTCTCCCTATTACAGGAGTGAGACTTTCTATACTATTATTTCAAAACTCTCCGCGCTTCCGCAAGTGACTTATAAAGAAGATAATAGCAAGCCTCGTCTCGTTATCAAAGGACTTACTTCGCTTCAAAGCGCGTTCGAGGTTTTGAAGAAGTTACAATAATTGCTAAATTTGCGATTCGGGTTTTTCAAGTGTTATGTCCAACCTTCTGATAGAAATAGGCAATACTGCCCTCAAAGCTGCATGGGCCAAGGAGAACATCCTCGGTAAGACTGTCCGATATCAGGGGGAAAAACTCCACGGATTTTTGCTCAAAACTCTAATAGGACAGGAGCATGCAGGAGTAATTGTCCTTTCCACCGTGAGGGACATTCCTCAAGAGGATATTGACGAAATCTCAAGGCGTTGCGACAGATTGGTTCTGCTTGATTCGTCCCATACTACTGTGCTCAGGGCTTATGGCTTGCCGGAATATCTTTCTCCCGACAGAGCAGCTTCCATAATCGCTGCCCGTGGTCTGTTTAAGGGCAAAAGCTGTGTGATTTTTGATTTTGGGACTACGATTTCCATCGATTTTATCTCGGAAGACGGAACATACAGGGGAGGAAATATATCCCTTGGGTGCCGCACCAGATTCAAGGCCCTCAATCGCTATTCCAGAGCTTTGCCGCTCGTTAATACTCCCAAGACCGTTTCAGGGGAGCCTGGCAAATCCATTGTATCAGGCATTGAAGAGGGGGTAATCGAAGGCATAATGTTTGAAGTTAAGGGCTACATTTCCTCTGCGGAGGACAGTATAGTAATATTTACCGGCGGGGATGCGAAGTATTTTGCCGACAGGATGAACACATCTGTATTCACTGTCCCAAACCTTGTACTAATGGGTCTCGCCACCATATCCCAAGCTTATGAAGAATAGAAGCTTATCTCTCATATTTCTGCTCGCGTGCAGCCTTCCTTGCGTTCTCAACGCAGAGGATGGGGGCTCGTATTCGGCCTATTCTCCATATTCGGTGTTCGGTGTGGGAGAGCTCTTTGCGCCTGGCTCTGCCTACAACAAGACCATGGGCGGTTCGGGTATAGCCTCGCGCAATAACCGCTATATCAACATCCTCAATCCTGCGGCTGTGACAGCGCGGGATACCCTTGCTTTCATGTCGGATTTTTCCATCTATGAGAACAACAAGTTTTTGAAGCAGGATTCCCGCACTTCGGTGAACAACATATTCAATGTGGGAGATTTTGCTCTGTCTTTCCCGCTGTTCTATACCCGCCCCGTAGATGCGTCCTGCATGCTGGCGATAAGGCCTTATTCTTCAGTGGGATATAGTTATGGCTATTACGAATCGAATGCCGGCACTCTCGTGAATGTTGGGAATGTTTCGCATTCATATACGGGGCAGGGAGGATTGTATCAGTTCAGCGGTGCAGTAGGCTTCAATCTTTTCGACAAGCTTTCCGTGGGAGCAGAAGCCGATTATTACTTTGGAAACATCACTCGCAACTATACCATGACAATAGCCGATGCAGCGGCTCTTGGGATTGATAATACTACAGAGATTTCCTTGCATGCCCTTGGGGCCAAGTTCGGAGCCCAGTACGAGCATAAATTCTCAAACAGGTTCACACTCGGAGTAGGAGTTGTATATTCCTTTGATACCAGACTCCACGGCTATATCGACAGAACCAGGACCTCTGGAGAAAATACCGTTACTTCTGCTGATACGCTTGGGAGGACGACAGTGCCGGTTTCTCTTGCGGGAGAAGCCGGTATCGGGATTAGCCTCTGTATTGACAAAAAATTCCGTGCAAACCTCGATTACACTCGTTCGGACTGGTCAGGCAGCGGCTTTGAAAAGGTCTCCGACTTTGCCGTGTCATCCGAAGGGGGGACTTTCTCCTGTGGGCTCTCCCAGTCGTTGCGAGCCGGAGTAGAGTACATTCCCAATCCGGGGGATATCCGTTATTACCACAAACTCATCGCCTATAGGGCGGGAATATGGTACAATGACGAGTATTTTTCAATTTCAGGCCACGAAATCCGTTCCGCAGGCATCAGTATAGGAGCAACTCTTCCTGTCTTCCGCTGGAGTAACGGGCTTACCGTAGGGATGGATATTGGGCGTAGGGGGAGCACTGCAGACTCACTGGTTAGGGAGACTTATGTAGGATTTTCGCTTGGAATCAATCTCTTTGACATTTGGTTCCAACAGCCTCATTACGAATAAGATAACATTTGAATATGAAGAAGTTAAGTATTGCGTTAGCTGTTTTTGCATTGACTTTGAGCTCTTTTTCACTTTCTGCTCAAGGGAAGTATGGAGCGGATAGTTCCGAGTGTGTCAAGTACCTGTCCTACTACAGGGAGTATTACAAACAGCAAAGTTATTCGGATGCAATGCGCAATTGGCGTATTGCCTATAAGGTATGCCCTCCTACAGCCAATCAGACCATGATTGTGGATGGCACATCCTTGTACAGAAAGTTGATTTCCAAGAATAATGCGAATCCCGTCTATAAGCAGCAGCTTATCGACTCTTTGATGATGCTCCACGATGTGCGTATTGAGTATTATCCCCGCTATGCCGTCACTGCCCGCAACAATAAGGGACTTGATCTTGCCAATTATGTCAAGGACGATGACTGGAAGCTCTATACGGAGCTGAACGAAATCATTGAGGCTAATGGCAGTCAGACCAAGCCCAGCCTTTTCCTTTTCGATCTCAATGCGGCCATCGAACTCTGCAAAGTAGGAAGAGTGGACGAGAGTGAAGTGATAGAGGTGTATGAGCGTAACTCTGACCTTCTTGACAGGGAGGTGGCCAAGAACAAGTCTGAGGAAGAGAATATAGACAAGGTCCGCGTGGATTTGGAGAATATTTTCGTGTCCAGTAAACTCGCTGATTGTGACAAGATTATAGAGCTTTTCGGGCCTCAGTATGAAGCCAATCCGCAAGATGTGGAGCTTTCGCGGAAGATTGTCCGTATAATGTCTTCTGCTGATGATTGCCTCGACAATGACCTCTTCGTCGCTGCAGTCACGACCCTCTATAAGTCGGATCCTTCTCCTGCAACGGCGAAGATGCTGCATCAGCTCTACGCGAGTAGGGGAGAGGTGGACAAGGCTGTCATGTACCTCGAAGAGGCCATCGAGAGCGAACAGTCCGAAGTCGAGGCCGATGCTGAACTCAACTACGACCTTGCTGTGTATTGCTATAAATCGGGGCGCAGCGTCAAGGCTGAAGATTCCGCCAGGAAGGCAGCTTCCCTTACCCAAAGTGCAGAACTCAAGGGAAAGAGCTATATGCTGCTGGCTACGATTTGGGGCGGTGTCAGATGCGAAGGCAATGAGATTGCTGTCCGTGCACCTTACTGGGTGGCTGTGGATTATCTCGAGCAGGCAAAGCGCGCAGACCCCACGCTCACTTCTGATGTCAACAGGATGATTGCCCAGTTCCGTCAGTACTATCCTACTGCTGCAGATGCGTTTATGTACGATGTAAACGACGGGGACAGCTACACTGTCAATTGTGGAGGCATGCACGCTACCACGGTCGTCAAGACTCAAAAGTGATTTCTCTCCACGGATATTTGAATGCTTTGAGAGCAGGTGCTGTCACAGCGCTTGCTCTTACTGCGTTTGCATGCTCTTCCAAACTCAAGGAAGCCGATAAAATCGACCTCGCCCAGACTCCTGCCCAGGTAGTCAATGATATGTTTGCCGTGAGTACCGATGACGGAGTCATCAAGCAGCGCTTTGAGTCCGATGCAATGCTCAAATTTGTGACGGACACGCTGGACTATGAGATGTTTCCCTACGGGCTTGAGGTATACGGTTATACTGAAGACGGCCTGCTTGAGACTATAATTATGGCCAATCATGCCAAGCATATCGCTTCAGGGAAGAATTCCAAAGGGGAACTTTGGGAGGCGACGGGGAATGTGGTGGTTTCCAATGTGATCAAGAAAGAGACCATGGAGACGGATACCCTCTATTGGGACCGAGACAAGTCCGAAATCTATACTGATGCTTATGTAAGGCTGTATTCCGGCGATGGGATGATGCAGGGCTACGGGATGCGCTCCGATGACAGAGCCCGTAATTCTATCCTCCTGCGGCCTTTCGACAGTTATGCTTACGCCAAGTCAGACAGTACCAAGGTGCAGGTGGATTCGGTTAACTTTATCGGTCCTTTGCTCAAGTGACTAAAATTTGCTAAATTCGCAGCCCGATATTTTTGTAAAAAATAAAACATTATAACAATGGCAGTACTTCAAAAGATGCGCACAAAGTTCGGAATTGCTATTTCCGTCATCATTGCGCTTTCACTTCTGTACTTCATCGCACCTATTGATGATCTTATGAATCTGTTCGGCAGACCCGACAATGTAGGTAAGATTAACGGGACGGCAGTCACATACGAGGATTTTGCCTCTCAGGTGAATAAGTACACTACCATCAACGAACTTACGACCGGTTCTTCCGCCCAGACTGAAGAGACTCAGAAACAGATTAGGGATGCCGCGTGGCAGTATTTCGTAGACAGGTATCTTTTCTTTAAGAATTGCGATGCCGCCGGCATCAATGTCAGCGATGCTGAAGTGGCGGACTTGATAGTGGGCAACAATATCAGCCCGCTCATCGCTCAAAATCCGCTTTTCTTCGCTGAAGACGGGACTTTCTCCGTGGATAGGGTAAGGGCTGTCAATGAAGCCGCCAGTAGCGATGACAACCTCGCACTCTACTGGGATTACCTCAAGGAGACCATTCGCACCCAGCAGTATTACAGCAAATATTCAGCCCTGTTTACCTACAGCAGTATGGAGAGTCCGCTTTCGCTGTCCAACGCCATTGCCCAAGGGAATACGACTGCTGATATAGAGCTGGTTAATATCCCTTACGGCTATCAGAGAGACAGCACGGTCAGTGTGTCTTCCAGGGAGATTAAGGATTATTACGCCGCTCACAGGGAGAATTGGAAGCAGAGCGCCAGTCGCGATATCGAATATGTCCTGTACGAGGTCAAGCCTACCGGCAAGGATGTTGAGGCCGCAGAGACTGCCATTAATTCTATCAGGGACGAGTTTGCCGGTACTGAAAACCTCAGGGCTTTCCTTCTTCGTAATTCTGACCGCTCTTACAGTGAAAGATGGTATAAGAAAGGTGAACTTCGTACCGTGGCGCAGAGCATCGATGATTTTGTCTTTTCAGGCAAGCATGGTGTCAGTCCCGTTGTGAGGGAAGGCGACAGCTTCTTCTCTGCCAGGGTGATGAATACTGCTCAAATCCCTGATTCCGTATATGTGAGGCATATTCTCCTTCAAGGGGATGGGGCCGAGGCTCGTGCTGACAGCATTCTTACTGTGCTCCGCAGGAATCCTTCCCGCTTCACCGAACTCGTGGCCGAGTTTTCTGCCGATCAGAATTCCAACGCTGACGGGACTCTTGGAAATATCGGCTGGCTCACTCAGAATTACATGATTCCTGGCTTCGAGTCCGTACTTACAAGCCGTGTCGGGCATCCGTATGTGATTAATACCCAGTATGGTTCTCATGTTGTTGAAGTGACTAAAGCCACAAAGCCTCTTACGAAAAAGCAGGTTGCAATTCTCGAGAAGTCCATCCTTCCGAGCCGTGAGACTTTCAACGCCATGTACAATCAGGCTAATAGATTTGCTACTCTTGCGGGTGGCAGCTATGAAGGCTACCTGAAGGCCGTGGATTCCCTTTCAGTGTATTCACACAAGCAGAATAGGGTACTTGAGAGCACTTCTTCCTACGGTTCAGTTGACAATGCCAAAGAAGTGACCCGTTGGATTTTCGATGCAGGGAAAGGCAAGGCTTCCGGAATTATCACCGTCAATAACAATTATTTCTTCATCGTTGGAGTAAAGGACATTCATAAGAAGGGATATGCAAGTCTGGCAGAGGTTTCCTCTCAGATTCAGAATGTGCTGTATGTGGAGAAGCGCAATGCCAAACGTACCGAGGATGTAGCTGCACTGCTTGCTCAGGGGACTACGCTTGAGAAACTCGCCGAGGATAATGCTACCAGCGTTTCCACCCGTAATGATGTCAGTTTCTCTCCTATGGGGAGCATGTCGGTTGAGCCTGCTGTGCAGGGTGCTGTGCTTCGCACGAATGTCGGGGATTCTGCTCAGGCGGTTGAAGGCGTTTCCGGAGTGTACGCTTTCAGCCTGTTGAAGAAGGACGTTGGCAGTTTCTACACTGAAGACGATGCCAAGGCCTTTGATGAAAGGAAGTCTCAATATTCCTCGCAGATGATTATGCCTGTGATGATTCAGCAGGGAAATGTCGAGGATAATCGCGCCCGCTACTACTAACAGATATTCATCTTTAGCTTTATATACCGCTACTCTGCTTTGGAGTGGCGGTTTTTTGTTATATTTGTGGGCTACTTCAGACACAAACTAAACACCGCAATATGAAAGAGAAAATCCAAAGGAAATTCAAGGAAATCTTCGGAGAAGGAGGATTTTTGTATGCAAGTGCCGGCAGGGTTAACCTCATTGGCGAACACACCGACTATAATGGGGGATATGTCTTTCCCGGAGCCATTGACAAGGGAATCATGGCGCAGATTAAGCTCAATGGGACGGACAAAGTCAGGGCTTACTCCCTTGACTATGATGCACAGACCGAGTTTGGCCTCAATGAAGAGGATAAGCCCGCGGAGCAGTGGGCAAGGTATATCTTCGGAGTTTGCCGTGAGACCATTAAGAGGGGCGGAAAGGTTGCAGGTTTCGATACTGTCTTTGCCGGAGATGTCCCTTTGGGCGCAGGACTTTCTTCGTCAGCCGCCCTCGAGAGTTGCTTTGCCTACGCGATTAACGACCTTAACGGCAACGGTATCGATCTTTTCGAACTTGCCAAGATAGGGCAGAGCACTGAGCATAATTACTGTGGGGTCAATTGCGGGATTATGGACCAGTTCGCTTCCTGCTTCGGAAAGAAGGGCTGCCTGATTCGTCTCAATTGCAAGACTTTGGAATACAAGTATTTTCCCTTTGACCCCGAGGCGCATGGCTACAAGCTTGTCCTTCTCGATTCCTGTGTCAGGCACGAACTCGCTTCTTCGGCTTACAACAAGAGGCGCGCTTCCTGCGAAAACGCCTGCAGTGCTATCCGTAAGAATCATCCCGAAGTCGAGTTCCTTTCGGATTGCAAAAGAGTGTGGCTTGAGGAAGTCCGCGGAGAAATCCCCGAGGAAGACTTCCTTCGCGCCGAGTATGTAATCGGTGAAGTTCAGCGGGTTTTGGATTTCTGTGATGCCCTTGAGAGAGAAGACTATGTGACAGCTGGAGAGATGATGTATCAGACACATTTCGGGCTCAGTCGTCTGTATGAAGTGAGCTGCGAGGAGCTTGATTTCCTCAATGTCCTTGCCCGTCGGGAGGGTGTTACCGGCTCCCGCGTGATGGGAGGAGGCTTTGGAGGCTGCACTGTCAACCTTGTGAGTAAGGACCTCTACAAAGACTTTGTGGACAAGGCTGTGAAGGAGTTTACTGCGAAGTTCGGCCACGCGCCAAAGGTGTACGATGTCGTCATCTCCGATGGTGCCCGTAAAGTGGAGTAGGCAGGGATGCGTTTCCGTTAGAGATTGAGCGGCTTATTTCGCGCTGCGGAATTCCAGTATTATCGGCAGATGATCGCTGACACCACCGAGATAGCGCGGACCTGAATAAGTACGGAGGGGCTTGACTCCTCCGTATTTTTTGTCTTCGGTTAGAAGGGAGGGCGTTTGTACTATCCACATCTTTGCTTTAACTCCTTCTGACACAAGGGCTCTGTCTATCTGTTCCCAACATCCTTCAAATTTGATGCTGCCATATTTTCCATGCCGGGTTTCAATCATACCTCCAACCCTCCACTCGTCTTTGCTCCTTTCCCCTTTCTGCCAGTTTTCTCCACTAATTTCTTCTTCTCCATGCCACTCACTTTCCATCTCCCTCCGCCCTGATTTCCCGTCAACTTGACCTTTGCGATTTCTCCATAGTAATCCATCAACCTCTCTCAACCTCGGCCCAAGTAGGGAATCGGATAGGGGAGCGCGAGTGTCGTTGAAATCCCCAATGACAATCATGGCCGTACCGCAAAGCGAGTCGCATACCTCTTTTATCGTACTTAGCGCCGTTTTCCTTCTTGTCTCTGCTTCCCTGCTTCCACCTCGTTTCGAGGGAAGGTGGCAGACCATGACGGATATGGAATCGAACTCTACTAGAAGCAGGTCTCGGGACGGGATAATCTTTCCGAGGCTGTCCTTGAGGGGTATAGGGCGGCTGCATTTTGGCTTTGCTCCACGATAAAGCAGAGCGCAGTCTATACCGCGGGGGTCGTGTGAATCGTAATGGATGTAGTGGTAGCCGAATTTTCGAAGTGAAGTGCCGTAGACCAGGGCTTTGAGACACTGCTTGTCTTCCACCTCTGCAAGAGCTACAAGGCTCGGTGGCTGGAGCGTTGAGTCCGCCATGGACAGGATGACTTTACAGATGCGGCTCGCCTTCTCTTTCTGACGTTTGTGTGTCCAATGCCTGCTCCCTTTTGCCGTAAAATCCATTTCAGAAGGGTTTTCCGACTGTGCCTGTGGATTAAAGAAATTCTCCACATTCCAGAAGACTATCGTCCCCGAAAAAAGTATCCAAAGAAAGTGTTTCATAGTAGTTTTTGTTTTTTCGTTATATTTTCTGAGCTCCGCCCCGCCCGCTTCGCCCCCAATTCGTCAGCAAAACGCCCATTTTCCCGACGAAATGCCCTCGGCCATCCCGTTCCGTCAGCAAAACCGCCCTTTTCCCGACGGAATG
>CAZSMO010000012.1:0-7012 GCA_964608175.1 uncultured Muribaculaceae bacterium
ACGACAGCTCATCGCCAGCCGACTTGCTTCCTGCAGCAGCGTGTGCATCCACCTGTCACAGAATGCCTGTAACGGGGATTGCTGCACATAACGCGGTCGCCGCGAGTGGGTTGTGTGCGGAGAAGTTCCGTGGAGTCGCTGGGTGGCCCTCTCCCGCACACGCCACTGCAGGAGCAAGCCCGTTTTACCCGCGAACTTCATCCTTTCTATTGTTGATGGCATCCTACTTATGCCAAGAGTGCTACTGCTTTGTCAGCAACAAGGCTTTGAAGCAGAACACTCTTGGGAATTGCAGGATGAGCGAATACTATGTGTGGCTTTGCATGTAATAAAGAGAGTAAAAGGCAATAATTTCTTTTGAGAATTAGAATAAAACCTTATTTTTGTGGGAGTAGGTTGCAAACCGACCTAAAAGTAAACTATGCTCAACAATCAAAAACTTCAAATCTTCGATGACCTTGGGATTGGTGTCCCTTTCATAAAAGGGCAGAATGTCTCCGTTCGCAAATGCTGGCACTTTTGCACGGACGGTAATGCGGTAAGCGGCATTTTTCAAAATGATGCTGATTTTATGCATGGTATGAATCGTATTTACATTGGCAGTCTGAAATTTCGTGTCATCATCTTGGCTTTCTGTTTAATGGATACTCATATTCACTTCATCCTGTATGGAGAATACGATCAATGCCTTAACTTTATCAATGAATATCTTCGTGCTACCTCCCGTTACCTTTTCTTCACTTATAAGGAGAAGCATAAACTGGCCAAAGTCCCTGTCAGCGCACAAAAAATAACAGACGATTTGTATCTTAAGACTGCAATTTGCTATGTTCTCAAGAATCCAACGGTAGCTGGAATCCAATTTAATCCTTATGATTATCCATGGTCGAGTGCTGCTCTCTATTTCCGAAAGGAAGGACTTTGGACATCTCCAGCCTGGACTGCAATGGACGGCATTTCGAGTGTCAGGTTGAGTTATAGGGAGAAAAGAGAGATACTCCATACCGCAATCAAAATTCCTGAAAATGTTTCCGTGGTGGGAAATATGGTTTTCCCAGGAGAATATGTGTCCTATGACATCGTAGAAAAGATTTTCCGTACAAGTAAAAGTTTCAGTTACTTTATGGGGCAGAACAAAGAGTTTGAAATTGAAGCACGCGAGGGGACATTATCTCAACTGTCAATGCCATTAAAAGAATTGCAACAATATCGGGACGAAGTATTGTTGCAAGAATTCGGAGCCCGAACTCTCCGGTCTCTTGATGTTGGGAAGAGAATGAAGTTAGCCAAGATTCTTCGCTCCAAATATAATTGTTCGGTGAAGCAGCTTTGCAGAGTCTGCGGTCTCAATTACACTGAAGTAAAAGCTTCCTTTTAATGAGCAGGTGCCTGCCGACTCGCTTCCGGCCTCCTGACAGCATTCCTGTCACGACAACTCATCGCCTGCCAGCGTGCTTGCTTCTTTCCGATAGTGCACTAATCTGCCATAGAGAGGATTGTAATAGGGTTTCTTGCACTCAATGCTGTTGCCACAGGCTCGTTGAGTGCAGCGATGTGTCACTGGAGCCACTCAATGACATCCTTCTGCACTCGCCGTTGCAGGACGGGGTGGGGAGGAAATGGAGTTTGAGGAGGACGGGCGGTTGGGTAGGCGGGAGCGGTTGAGGAAATGGAGTTTGGGCAGGAGAGGGCAGCAAATGGAATTTGGACAGAAGCTAGCTTGGCTCGATTGATTACAGCAGCAGCTCCCCAATTTGGACGGCGTTAAGGGCGGCTCCCTTGCGTATTTGATCGCCTACTATCCAGAATGCGAGAGAGTTGTCATCGGTGAGGTCTTTACGGATTCGTCCTACATACACTTCGTCCTTGCCGGAAAGATAGAGGGGCATTGGATATTCGCCCCGCTCGGGGTCGTCCATTAGGATGAGCCCCGAGGTAAGTTCAAAGGCTGCTCGGGCCTGCTCCACACTGATTGGGCTTTCACTTTCGGCCCATACGCTTTCAGAGTGGGACCGCAGGGCGGGAACCCTCACACATGTAGCACTCACACAGATATCACTATGCATTATCTTCCGAGTCTCGTTGTGCATTTTCATTTCCTCCCTGGTGTAGCCGTCAGGAAGAAACACATCCACTTGTGGGATAAGGTTAAAGGCCAGTTGATGCGGGAATCGCTCGTGCCGGACGGGCTTCCCGTCGAGGTAGTCTTTTGTCTGGTCGAGAAGTTCCGCCATTGCCCTTGCCCCGGCTCCACTGGCGGCTTGGTAGGTGGCGACATGGACGCGGCGGATGTGACTGATTTTCTCAAGTGCATTCAATGCCACGACCATTTGGATTGTGGTGCAGTTGGGGTTGGCGATGATTCCTCGCGGCCGGTCGGCGATGTCGCGAGGATTGATTTCGGGAACTACAAGGGGTACGTCCCCGTACATGCGGAAAGCACTGGAGTTGTCAATCATTACCGTCCCGAAGCGAGTGATGTCTTCGGCGTATTCCAATGAGGTTGAAGCTCCTGCCGAGACGAAGGCTATATCCACTCCCTTGAAGCCGTCTCCATGACGGAGTTCTTCTATCGTGTATTCTTCTCCCTTGAAGACTATTCTTTGTCCCGCGCTGCGCTCTGAGGCGAAAAGCTTCAGATTATCAACGGGAAAATTCCTTTCCTCCAATATTTTGAGGAGTTCGTGCCCTACGGCCCCGCTCGCTCCGACTATTGCTGTGTTCATACTCCCTGTCCAAATGCATACGGCCCCTTTGGAGGCTTATTTTCCCGGCAAAAATACTCAATCGCAGCTTAAGCTGCAAGCGTATGCCGGTAAAAGTTTGCATAGTTATCTTGCCTCTGCATTTATTTAGCTGCCTCCATTGACTTTCGAAATTTGCGCGTACATGCGAAACAGGAGAACGGGGTGACTGCCTGTAGTCTTAATGGATAGCCCTGACTGAGGCGAATCCGCTCGGGAAGCACTTTCGGAAGCTGATGCTGCAGTTCAGCGTGCGCTTCAAGTGATTTGTAATTTCTTCTTCTAGTTTTATCCAAAGGTCGAATGTGGTGAATTTTTCGCCACAGAAAAGTAGACATTTGCCACAAAGGTCGAATAGAGATTTTGTCCTTTTGAGGATTAACCCTATTTTTGGAGGCTATAATTTAAACCTTATGGGCTCAACAAGTACTATTACCTCAGCCTGCTACCTTGGCATGGTTCGCCACGGATGTGCGCGTCTGCATGCCAACAAGGATGTCATCAATGATCTCAATGTCTTTCCCATTCCCGATGGGGACACTGGTGACAACATGTACATGACAATTAATTCAGGCTGTCAGAATGCCAGGCTCTCCGATAATCTTGGGGATACGGCCAAAACTATTTCTTCCGGTATGCTGCTCGGTGCGAGAGGAAATTCCGGTGTTATCCTTTCCAGAATCTTTGCCGGAATAGGCAAGGGACTCGAAGGTCTGCACGATGCCTCTCTTGATGACTTCAAAAAAGCCATGCATCGTGGTATCGAGGAATCCTACAAAGCAGTTTCCGTCCCTGTCGAGGGTACCATACTTACGGTGTTTCGCGAAGGAGTCGAAAATGCTGAAAAGAAGGGTAGCCACAATCTGGAAGAATACCTCTCTGAACTTATTCCTCTCATGGAAAAGTCCCTTGAACACACTCCGGAATTGCTCCCGACCCTCAAAGAGGCAGGAGTGATTGACAGCGGGGGTGCCGGAATTGTCGCGATAGTCAAAGGTATGGCCGAATCGCTTGAAGGCAGCAGCGATGTCGTCCTTGAAGACAACCCCGCACCCGAAGCAGCACATGGGAAAATTGATCTTGATGCTTTCACCGAAAACGACGAATTGCAGTTTGGATACTGTACTGAATTTCTGCTTCGTTTACAGACTTCCAAGGTTAATCTTGACAGTTTTGATGTGAAGGAGATAAGGGATTACCTTACAGCTGTGGGCGAATCTGTGGTGTGTTTCCGCGAAGGGAGCATCGTCAAGGTGCATGTGCATACCAAGACTCCCGGGGAGATTCTCAATCACTGTCAGAGATGGGGCGAATACCTTACCCTGAAAATCGAGAACATGGCTCTTCAGCACAATGAGACCGTTCTGAAGAAGAATGCCGAAGCCCCCGAGCCCGAATTCCAAATCAAGAAAAGGACAGGAGTCGTGGCGGTAGCTTCCGGCTATGGTATTGTCTCTACCCTCAAAGAAGCCGGTGCCGATATTGTGATTGAGGGTGGTCAGACAATGAACCCTTCCACCAAGAGTTTCATTGAGGCCTTTTCCCGGCTTAACTGCCAGACCATCTTCGTCTATCCCAACAACTCCAACATTATCCTTACCGCACTCCAGGCTGCAAGTCTCTATGAAGATGCCAAAGTCGTTGTGATTCCTACCAGGAACATTGGCGAAGGCTATGTGGCGATTGCCTCCCTGGATAGGGATTGCAAAGATGTGGATGAAGCCGTTGCCGGTCAGAAAGAGGCCATTGCCGGAGTCTGCTGTGCAATGGTTTCCCAGGCCAATCGCGATGCCAGTATGGATGGAGTGAAGATTAGGGAAGGGCATTATATTGGCATTAAGGGGAGCGAAATACTTACCGACAGTCCTTCAGTGGGGCAGACTCTGCTTGACCTTAGCGGGAAGATTGGCACCGAAGACCATGATGTGGCGCTTCTCTTCTACGGACAGGATATCTCCGACGAGGAGGCTCAGCAGGCACAGGAGGCTTTGACGGAAAAATATCCTTCAACTGAGTTTATGTTAATTGACGGCGGACAGCCGGTTTACGAATACATCTTAACACTATGCTGACCTATTTTATTGATTCACACAGCGACTGCAATCTGCAGGATTGCGCGAAGTACGGGGCCAAACTGATCAGTATGCCCTACATCATTGACGGGAAGACTATCTACCCGTATGAAGACTACAAAACCTTCGACTATAAGGCTTTCTATGATGCTGAACGTAAAGGGGTAATGCCTACCACCTGCGCTCTCCCCGAAAACAGGTACTACGAGTACTTTGAGCCGGAGTTTGCCGCAGGCAACGACATTTTCTACTTCCATTTCTCGGAAGCCATGACGATGTCTTTCCAGACCATGCGCAAGGTGGTTGCCGACCTCCTGACAAAGTATCCCGAAAGGAAGTTTTATGAGATTGATGCCCTTGGAGTTACGATTGTCTATTACCTTATGGTAAGGGATTTCTTCAAACTCGTTGCTCAGGGCAAGACCCCCGAAGAGCTTATAGAGTGGAGAAACAGCGAGGTGCAGCACTATGCCCAGTACTTCTTCGCCGATGACCTCAAATTCTTCCGTAGAGGCGGAAGGGTAAGCGGACTTGCTGCCACGATGGGAGGCTTGATTGGTGTGAGACCTGTCATCTACATGTCACCTGAAGGCAAGATGGAAAGTATAGGCACCGAGAAAGGCCGCAACAAGGCGGTGGCCAGACTTATCCGCGAGGTTCAGGGGAAAGGGGATCATGTCAGGGAGCATGGAGTGGTAATCGGGCACACCGATGCTCCTCAGGTCCTTATCGATGATATCAGCTCAAAACTTCGTGCTCTCCTCGGGGATGATCTCGATATAGCAGTCGTCCCGACCAATCCTACGGCCGGTACCCATTGCGGGCCCAACGGAATTGGGGTGGGATTTCATTCGAAGTGCAGATGATTGAGGTAAAAGAAGTTAAGACAAAGCGGCAGCAACGGGACTTTCTCAATTTCCCCATTCGTCTCTACAAAGGCAATCCCTACTTCGTCCCGCCGCTCTGGATAGACGAGAAGAAGATTTTCAGGAAAGACTACGTCTATCACGACACCTGCGATGATGTCTTCTACCTTGCATATAAAGACGGCAAGGTGGCGGGACGCATCAGCGGTATCCTTCAGAAAGCTGCCAATGCGAAGAACTCCCAGAAACGGGTGCGTTTTATCCGTTTTGATTGCATCGAAGACTTCGAGGTGGCAAAGGCTCTCTTCGAAGCCGTGGAGAATTGGGCCCGCAGTCTGGGAATGACCGAGGTCTGCGGCCCTCTCGGCTATTCTGATCTCGAGAGGGAAGGACTTCTCATTGATGGTTTTGAGGAGCTTTCCAACTTTGAGGAGTGGTACAACGCCCCTTATTACGCCGATTTCATTGAGAGGCTCGGCTACAGGACCGAAGTCGAATGGAACGAGAGTCAGCTTCGCTATCCCAAGGAAGGAGCGGAAGAAGTACACAAACTCGCTGACTTCATCCTCAAAAGATATAAGCTGCACCTCGGCCCATCCAAAAACGCCAACGACTTCATCCGTAAGTATATTGATGGGGTCTTCGCTGTGCTTGACCGCTCTTACGAGAATGTCTATGGTACGGTGCCCTTCACGGACGGAATGAAGCGTCTGATGATAGACAATTTCAAGATGATTGTCTCTCCGAAGCGTACGGCAGTGATTCTCGATGAGGATGAGAAGGTTATAGCATTTGCCATCAGTTTCTCCTCCATCGCCAAAGCAGTGCAGAAAGGTAACGGGCATATCACCATCCGGAATGTATTCCCGCTTCTTCGCTCGCTCCGCAAGCCGGATGTTGTGGATCTCTGTCTGATAGGGGTCGAGCCCGAATGGCTCAACAGGGGAGTGAGCACGGTGTTTATAAGCTACCTTCTCAAGATGTTGGAGCACGATGGAGTTGAACATTTCGAGACCAATCTCAACCTTACCGACAATTACACTATCCAGAATATGTGGAGACGCTTTGACCGGCGCATCAACAAGCGCCGCAAGGCCTATGTAAAGAGTTTATGATTCGCGGGACGCGCATGTCTTTGAGCGTAAGAGGTTTACTCATCCCGCGAAACAACATTTGAGGCCTTTAGGCCGATAGCAAGTCCTCTCCTTGAGGGAGAGGATTTAGGAGAGGGGCGACATTGGAGGAAAAAGAATGTGCGTGAGCTTGTTTCGCGGGACGCACATGTCTTTGAGCGTAAGAGGTTTACTCATCCCGCGAAACAACATTTGAG
>CAZSMO010000012.1:7112-61193 GCA_964608175.1 uncultured Muribaculaceae bacterium
ACGCACATGTCTTTGAGCGTAAGAGGTTTACTCATCCCGCGAAACAACATTTGAGGCCTTTAGGCCGATAGCAAGTCCTCTCCTTGAGGGAGAGGATTTAGGAGAGGGGCGACATTGGAGGAAAAAGAATGTGCGTGAGCTTGTTTCGCGGGACGCACATGTCTTTGAGCGTAAGAGGTTTACTCATCCCGCGAAACAACATTTGAGTTTATGATTAAAATAATAGTAGACTGTTTCGGAGGCGACCATTCTCCAGAGGCAAATGTGGACGGAGCTCTGCTTGCACTCGGGCAGTTCTCCGACTTGCATCTGATACTTACGGGAGACGAGTTTAAGCTCAAACCACTTCTCGACGGGCGGGATTATCCTGCGGAAAGGCTTACAATTGTGCATGCTCCTCAGGTCATTGAAGTGGGGGATAAGCCCACCGATGCCATTCGTCTCAAGAAGGACAGTTCCATGATGAAGGGCATAATGATGCTTCGTGATGACGACGGCATTTCGGGGCTTGTCAGCACCGGATCCACGGGCTCGTTAGTAACCGGTTCGCTTGTGCGTATCGGCAGGCTCAAGGGGGTGATTCGACCCGCTTTCTGCCCTTTGCTGCCCACCATGAGCGGAGGGATAGTTGGAGTTTGCGACAGCGGGGCCAATGTGGATGTCAAGGCTGATGAACTCCGCCAGTTCGCCATAATGTCTTCGCTGTACCTTCACAATGTCTATGGAGTGGAAAGACCCCGTGTGGCTCTTCTCAATGTGGGCGTTGAGGAAGAGAAAGGAGATGCCCTCCGCAAGGAGGCCTACCGGCTCTTAAGTAACACTCCCGAGATTAATTTCGTGGGGAATATGGAGAGCAGGGATCTTATGAGCGGAAGTTACGATGTGGTGGTGGCAGACGGCTTTTCGGGCAATGTTCTCGTGAAGACTACCGAAGGCACCGCCCTCGAACTCCTCAAGAAGCTAAAGAAGGACATCTATTCCCGTACGCTCTACAAGATGGGAGCTCTGCTGATGAAGAAGATGTTCATGCAGGAGAAGGCCTTTATGAACTACCAGAATTATGGAGGAAGTGTCCTGCTCGGCACTTCCAAGGTGGTTGTCAAGGGGCATGGGAGCAGCAAGGCGGTGGCAGTGAGCAAGTGCATCGAACAGGCTTATAAGCTGGAGTCCGCCAGTATCGGGGCTCAAATTGAGGAACAGCTTGCCCGTTACTCACATTATGAAGACTAAAACGATATAGAATATGGAAACAATGTTTGGTGCGGTCAGGGACATCCTGGCAAAGCAGCTCAGGATTGCAGACCCTTCTGCCATTACCCTCGATTCAGAGATTCAAAAAGACCTTGGGGCTGACTCCCTCGACATCCTGCAGCTCCTGATGAAGATTGAGGATGACTATGGCATCGTCATTCCCGATGAAAGCCTCGCCACTTTCAATACTGTCGGCGATGTCGTCCGTTACTTGGACTCACAAAAGAAGTAATACGGTCAGGGTCTTCCGCTCAAGCACGCTGCAACCAAGGTTCGCCGCGTGCTTTTTTGTCCTTCTCAGTATAGAGTACAGATTCAGAAAGGCAAAATGATGGAGTGAGATTTAACTGATTTTTCGGAATACGGGTCTGCAAGCTTATCAATTTTGTGCTTTTACGCTGAAATGCCTACCTTTGTAGGGTATCAACGACTATAACCGGTATGAAGACAGGATTATCTCTTTTAAGCCTTACAGTTACTATGAGCCTTGCTATGCTTTCATCTTGTGGGAAGAAGCCTGCGGCGGCGATTCCCGAAGATTCTCATATTGAACGCCAAATCGATAAGATTCTCAGTGGCCTCAGCCTCGAGGACAAGCTGGGTCAGATGGTGCAGATTACCGCCGACCCTCTCTACAATCACCAGAATGGCGGGCTCAGCGACTATGGCCGTAAGTGCCTGAGAGACTATAGGATTGGTTCCGTATTCAATACCATTACAGGGAGTGCTTCGACTCCGGAATTCTTCCATTCATTTATTGATACACTTCAGAAGGAAGCTCTTGCCGTCAATGGCATCCCGATTCTCTATGGGCTTGATCAGATTCACGGGGCTTCGTATATGACTGGGGCTACGCTTTTCCCTCAGGAAATTGCTCTCGCTGCTTCGTTCAATGAGAATCTTCCCTATGAAATGGGACGGATAGCGGCTTACGAGACTCGCGCTGGGGGAGTTCACTGGGTTTTCACCCCGACGCTTGACCTTAGCCGCAACCAGTGCTGGCCCAGAATGTGGGAGAGTTATGGAGAAGATCCTCTCGTACAGACCCGTATGGGAGTACAGGAGACCCTTGGACTGCAAGGTTCTGATCCCAACCATGTGGGCCCTGAGAATGTCGCTGTGAGTATCAAGCACTTTATGGCTTACGGTGCCCCGATTTCCGGACAGGACCGTACGCCTTCATCAGTGAGTTACCGCGAACTCAAAGAGAAATATTTCCCTCCGTTTAAGGCTTGCATTGAAGCTGGTGCCCTGACCCTGATGGTCAATTCCGCAATCAATGACGGACTGCCTTTCCATGCCAACAAAACTCTGCTCACCTGTTGGGTCAAGGAAGGGCTCAATTGGGACGGGATGATAGTGACGGACTGGGCTGATATCCGTAATGTCTGGGAGCGGGACCATGTGACCGAGACCTACAGGGAAGCGATTGCCCTCTCGATTAATGCCGGAGTTGATATGATAATGGAGCCCTATGATGTGACCGTGGCAGATACGCTCAGGGACTTGGTGCTTGAGGGAAAGGTTCCCCAGAGCAGGATAGATGATGCGGTGAGGCGTATTTTGAGGGTTAAATTTCGTCTCGGGCTTTTTGATGACCCCTACGGGAAGGCTCAGGCCTATCCCAAGTATGGCAGTTCCGATTTCGCTTCAGCCGCGTACAGGGCCGCTCTCGAAAGCGAGGTGCTACTGAAGAACGAAAACGCCCTTCTGCCTCTTGCCAAGGACAGCAAGATTCTCCTCCTTGGCCCCAATGCCAGTTCGATGCGCCCGCTCGGTGGAGGCTGGAATTACAGCTGGCAGGGCGAGAAAGGCGAAGATGCTTTCTATACAGGCTCGTATAATACTATTTATGAGGCGCTTAAAGCGAAGTTTTCTTCGGTTGAATACCTTCCTGTACTCGAATATCCGAAGGATAAGTTTGTGGATTACAGGGTCGAGTATCGCTCTGATTATGCTCCGGCTGTGCGCGCAGCCGCTAAAGCGGATGTGGTGGTGATTTGTATAGGGGAAAACAGTTATTGCGAGACCCCGGGTAATCTGACGGACCTCAATCTTTCGCAGAATCAGAAAGATCTTGTGAAGGCCGTTTCGCGGACAGGTAAGCCTATTGTGCTGGTGCTTAATGAAGGCCGCCCGCGTATTATCTCTGATATTGAGCCACTTGCAGATGCTGTGGTGTCGGTGCTCCTGCCGGGTAACTATGGCGGGGATGCCCTTGCAACGCTTCTTTGCGGGGAAGAGAATTTCAGTGCTAAACTGCCTTACACCTATCCCAAGTACCCCAACAAGCTCAACACCTACGATTATAAGCTTTGTGAGAATCGCGCTGTGATGGAGGGGATGTACAATTACGATGCGAGCGTGGATGTGCAGTGGCCTTTCGGATTCGGATTGAGTTACACCGACTTTGAGTACGCAAATCTTCGTGCTGACAAGTCAGAATTCCGCCCTGGCGATACCATCGGGGTGAGCGTGGATGTGACCAATACAGGGAAAGTCGCGGGCAAGGAGCCGGTGCTTCTCTTTGTGTCGGACCTTTATGCCAGCGTTGCCCCTGATGTACGGAGACTTCGCGACTTCACCAAGATTAGCCTTGAACCGGGGCAGACCACGACCGTCACCTTCCATGTCAAGGCCGATGACCTTGCATTTGTGGACCACGAGCTTAACTGGAAGCTCGAACCCGGGGATTTCCGTTTCGCTGTTGGTGGCCAGTCACTGATGCTTCGCTGCGTGGAGTAGGGTGACCCGTGGACCTCTATTAGGGGATACCCCCTAAGACCTTTCTTCGGGGGCGCTGCCCCCAAATATGTCCCCCGCGGCCTTTACGCCTTTCCAACTTTTCTCGCTTTGCTCCAAAAGTCACGGCCCGGCCGGCACGCTGATGCGTGCTTCTTTCTGATGGGGCGCAAAGCTCGCTTCCTCCAGTTAGGTGGCGAAGACCCCTAAGACCCCGCCGCTCCAAGCCCGCCATCGCACACGGCCACTACACCGGCTTTCCTCCAGTTCGCTGATGCGAGCGCAACCCCTCGGGGCTTCGTCATGCTTCCTCTTGTTGGGAGATTCCTCCCAAGCCCTCGCACCTCCGCTTGCGCCATCAGCACATGCCAACCCTGCGCTTCGCTCCGGCATTCGCTGATGCTCATTTACTACAAGCCAGCCCTTCCTTTCCCGTCATTCCTCCGCCGGCACGCCTGACGCGTGCGCAAGCCTGCCATCGCACACGGCCACTACACCGGCTGGCTTTCCGCTAGCTCGCTGATGCGAGCGCAACCCCTCGGGGCTTCGTCATGCTTCCTCTTGTTGGGAGATTCCTCCCAAGCCCTCGCACCTCCGCTTGCGCCATCAGCACATGCCAACCCTGCGCTTCGCTCCGGCATTCGCTGATGCTCATTTACTACAAGCCAGCCCTTCCTTTCCCGTCATTCCTCCGCCGGCACGCCTGACGCGTGCGCAAGCCTGCCATCGCACACGGCCACTACACCGGCTGGCTTTCCGCTAGCTCGCTGATGCGAGCGCAACCCCTCGGGGCTGATGCAAAACCTCCCCATGAAAATGCTCCTCAAAGGTTCGTTACTGTGCGTATAAATGAGCCGGCGGAGGCATTTTCCCTATAAGTTGCTGATATACATACTTATATACTTTCACGCCCTGATTGTAGAATAGGGGGTGTAAAAGTGTAAGTGGTTATATATCAGATGATTACCGGGAAATACTGCTGAAGATGGTGCCGGAAATCACTGATAAGGGCATGGAAAATGCCGTTCAGAGCTCCGCTCCTGTTCACGGACACCATTTCCGTTGTCAAAACCGCCATTTTACTGACGGACTGCCATCCGCTGTCCTCATCCGTTAGTAAAACCGGCATTTTACTGACGGACTGCCATCCGCTGTCCTCATCCGTTGGTAAAACCGGCATTTTACTGACGGACTGCCCTTCGCAGTCCTCATCCGTTAGTAAAACCGGCATTTTACTGACGGACTGCCTATGTGCGAGTAATTCGGAGTGCCTAGGCTGTTAAAGGGTGACAGCATCCGCGTCAGATTGAGGAGACTTGGAATACCGAGGATAGTCTTGGGAAAGTTTTGGAAAAAGCTTATCTTTGAGGTGGGAGGGCGATGTGCTTTTAAAGGAATTCTCTTGCATTTGATTGGAGACCGGTATGCGGAGGGAGGCTTTATGCCGTCCTTTCAAACGAATCAGCTTATGGATTTTGATTTTGGACATAGGGAGGGAGCAGTTGCGGTGGATTTGCTGACACTTCTTCAGGCAGTCAAGGAGGAGTTGACGGCGAGTTTTCCGCAGAGTCTCTGGGTCAAGGCGGAGATTGCCCAGATACAGCTTAAGAATCATTGCTACCTCGAACTTGTCCAAAGCCGGAATGGGGTTCAGAAAGCAAAGGCCAGGGGGATTATCTGGGCTTCGCAGTATCCGCTTATTGCCCATAAATTTCTCAAAATCACCGGCAGCCAGCTTTCAATCGGGCAGCAGGTGCTTCTGCATTGCAGGGTCAATTTCTCTGAACTGTATTCTTTCAGTCTTATAATTGATGACATCAGTCCGGAGTACACTCTTGGAGATGCCGAAAGGCGCAAGCGGGAGACCATCGAAAGGCTCGAAAAGGAAGGTCTTTTTGACCGGCAGAAAGGACTCTCCCTTGCACGCTTGCCTTACCATCTTGCCGTGATTTCGGCCTCTGATGCTGCGGGGTATGGAGATTTCTGTAAGCATTTGAAAGAGAATCCCTATGGCTTTGTCTTCGATGTTAGGCTTTTCCCCGCTGTTATGCAAGGGGAGTCTTCCCCGGAATCGATTGCCCAGGCCATTTCGCATGTGGTTGATGCGGCGGGCGTTGGGCTTCCGGGACAGGGAAAGGACTGCGAAAATATGGATGGAGCGGTTAAGCACGTGGGGCGTGTGGCAGGAGAAGGAAAGAACGGACAGGAAGGGGAGAGCAGCGGCTTCGATGCCATCCTGATTATGAGGGGAGGCGGGGCGAATCTCGACCTGGCCTGTTATGACGATTACACCCTTGCAAAAGCCATTGCCCTTTGCCCGATTCCTGTCTTTACTGCTATAGGGCATGAGAGGGACAATCACATAGCCGATATGGTCGCTTTCGAGTATGTCAAGACTCCAACAGCGCTGGCGGATAAGTTTATCGCTATGTATTGTGCCGAGGATGAGCAGATTAGCTATTACGAAGATAGAATAAGGACTCTTGTCCTGTCCTCCCTCTCTCATTCGGTTGCAAGTCTCGACGGGATAGAAAAGAGGATCGCCTCGGCGGTAAATTCCTCCATTGCAAGGGAGATGAGCGTTCTTGGCTGGCTTGAAAAGAGAGTCACGATAGCCGTTGATAACGCCCTCACACGAGACTCTGATGCTTTGGAGAATGTGTTCAGGCGGATATATTCGGCAGGGAATGCCTCCATCTCAAGAGGCGGCTTCACCCTTGATAATTGCCGGAGTCGCATCATGGCCGCTGCAAGGGTAGCACTTTCAAGGGATTTTGCGCTTTTGGATGAATATGAGAGGCGATCCATTGCCTCAAACCCCGAAAATATACTGAAGCGGGGCTTCACCCTGACAACGACCCCCAACGGGAAAGTGCTTCGGAGTGCCGGCCTTGCGGCGTCGCAGGTGGAGATGAGAATCGTTTTTGCCGATGGGGAAGTGAAAGTAAGGAGGGAACAGTAAACTAATAACGATATGTCAGAAGAAAAGTTCGATTACAAGGCCTCGATGGAAAGACTCTCGCAAATTGTTACAACATTGGAGAATCCGGCCACGAGCATTGATGAAATGCACAAATTGCTTGAGGAATCCCGCAAACTGATAGCAGCGTGCCGCGGTTACCTTCGCAGCGAGAGAGAGAGTCTTGAAAAAGACCTGCCGAAAGAAGAAGGCGATGGTGGTGATTTTGAGTAAACTAAAAACGATAATCTTATCACCCTGCGAACCCTTGGAGGCCGCAGGGCCGCTGGCAAGTCTTCTCCCCGAGGGAGAGGATTTAGGAGAGGGACAACGTTGGAGAGGAAAAAAAAGATTATAGAGCCATGAATAAAATCTACGAGACTGACCCCTGGCTTGAGCCGTGGAAAGATGCTATAGAAGAAAGGCACGAAAGGATTCTCTTCTGTATGGAAAAGCTTGCGGGAGAGGGCAGGCTCTGCGATGCCTGCAATAATCAGCTCTACTATGGATTGCATCGTACGGAGGACGGCTGGGTATTCCGCGAATGGGCTCCAAACGCCACGAAAATCTACCTTATCGGAGATTTTAATAACTGGAAACGCAGTCCTTCCTATGCCCTCAGTCCAATCGGGAATGGCAACTGGGAACTCAGGCTTCCCGCTATGTTTCTCCACCACGGCGAGCTCTACAAATTGTGGATAGAATGGAGCGGAGGAGCAGGAGAGAGGCTTCCCGCTTACACTACCCGAGCCGTGCAGGACCCTGATACCAAGGCCTTTGCTGCGCAGGTATGGAATCCTGAGCCCTACGAGTGGAAACATCCTAGCCCCCAAGGCGACTTCCATCCCTTCATCTACGAATGTCATATTGGAATGAGCGGGGAACAGGAAGGAGTGGCGAGTTTTGATTATTTTAGGGAAAATGTGCTCCCGAGAATCGACGGACTCGGCTACAACACCATCCAGATTATGGCCCTTCAGGAGCACCCATACTATGGAAGCTTCGGTTATCAGGTCTCCAATTTCTACGCCCTGAGCAGTCGCTTTGGCACTCCTGAACAGTTCAAAGCTCTTGTAGATGAGGCTCATGGCAGAGGAATTCGGGTTGTAATGGATCTTGTGCATTCGCATAGCGTCTCCAATGAAGCCGAGGGCTTAAGCCGGTTTGACGGGCGCGATGACCTCTATTTCTACAAAGGGCCTGCCGGTTATCACCCCGCCTGGGGATCCCGATGCTTTGACTACGGTAAGGACGAAGTGAAGTATTTTCTCCTCTCCAACTGCAAATATTGGCTCGAAGAATACCATTTGGACGGCTTTCGTTTCGACGGAGTCACCTCCATGATGTACTGGAGTCATGGCTTGGAGGAAGATTTCGGTAACTACGAACTCTATTTCAATCAGGGAGTTGACGAGAATGCAATCGATTACCTCGCCCTGGCCAATATCCTCATCCATGAGGTAAAGGCAGATGCTGTTACGATTGCAGAGGATGTCAGCGGAATGGCAGGGCTGGCCGCTCCTCTCGAGGCGGGCGGAATAGGCTTTGACTACCGCCTTGCAATGGGAATTGCAGACCACTGGATTAAATGGATTAAGGAAAAGAGCGATGAACAATGGTCTCCCGGGGAAATCTGGTGGGAACTTACCAACAAGAGGGTTGACGAGAAGACCATCAGCTATGCCGAAAGCCACGACCAGGCCCTCGTGGGAGACAAGACTCTCATCTTCCGCCTCATTGACAAGGAGATGTATACGGGAATGCGCCTTGACAGCAATAATCTCATTGTGGATCGCGGGGTGGCACTGCATAAGATGATACGCCTTGTCACTGCTGCGACTTGCGGAGGAGGCTATCTAAACTTTATGGGCAACGAGTTCGGGCATCCGGAATGGATAGATTTTCCGAGGGAAGGCAATGAATGGTCCTACAAATACGCCCGTAGGCAATGGTCGCTCGAAGACAATCCCTCCCTTCGCTATGGCCGACTGGCTGCTTTTGATGCCAGGATGGTGCACTTTTTGCTCCAAAGCAGGGTGCTTGACGAAGCTCCGCAGCTGCTGCTCGCGAACGAGGGCGACAAGGTCTTGATTTTCCGAAGAAGAAATTGTATCTTTGCGCTCAATTTTAATCCGAGCCAATCATTTGAGAACTACGGATTTGAACTTGAAGACGGAGAATGGGATGAGGCCTTTGACTCCGATGAAGCGGAGTTCGGCGGTTTCGGAAGACTTTCTCCACATGACAGACATATATGCGTGAACGGTCGTCTGTATCTTTACCTGCCAAGCAGGACGGCGGTTGTTCTCGTCAGGGGTAGTCAGGTTTCGCAAGTGCGAAACATCTGAAATATAGAGGTGCAAGTCCCCCGCCTGAGGCAGGGGGGATTTAGGGGGAGAGGGCAACATTGAAGAAAAGATTGTGCGTGGGAAGAGTTTCGCTGGGGGCGCACAAATCTTTGAATAACAATAGTTTTATCACCCAGCGAAACTTGAGATGAAGTAATATACATGGCCTTACTCAAATTCAACAAGGCTGAACTTGTCAATCTGTCGTATTCCCTTAAGAGGGAAATCCTCAGTACCGGCAAGTCCGGCGCTTATCTCAACACAACGATTGTGGGTTGCAATACCCGCAAGTATCACGGCCTGCTCGCCGTCACACTCGATCGCTTCGGAGGCGAAAGATATCTGCTTCTTTCCTCCCTTGATGAGTCCCTCATTGTGGACGGGAAACAGTTTAACCTTGGAATCCACTGCTATGGAGACATTTACGAGCCGAGAGGTCACAAATATGTGGTTGATTTCTCGGCAGATCCACTTCCGCAGATAACCTGCAAGATTGGTTCTATCGTATTCCGCAAGACCTTCCTGCTCGCCCCTGACCGCGACCAGCTCTATATCCGCTACGAACTTCTCGAATCCCCATCCACTGCTACGCTGCTCTTCAAGCCCCTCTTGGCATTCCGTGGCATTCACACTCTGACACATGCCAATGGCAATGCAAACGGAACCGCAAAGCAGGCGAATGGAGGGGCCGCGTTCAGACTCTATGACCCCTTCCCCGATTTGTACCTGCAATTCTCCAAGGCCACTTCGTTTACTCCCGATGCGGTGTGGTACTACGGAGTGACATATAGCGATGAGTATCGTCGGGGCTTTGACTGTACGGAAGACCTGCTTTGCCCGGGGGTGTTTTCTCTGAAGCTAAGGCCAGGTGAATCCGTGATTGTCTCTGCGTCCACTAAGGAAGCCGACCCCAAGACCTTCAAGCGCGACTTCGCTTCCATCGAGAAATCCATTCCCGAGGAGAAAGACGGTCATGATGTCCTGCTCGCCTGTGCCAACTCATTGATTACCAATCACAACAATCGGCTAAAAGTCGAGAGTGGCTATTCATGGATGTACACCGGCCTGCTTCGGGAAACCCTGATTTCGCTTGCCGGACTCACCCTGTATACGGGTCACGAAGACGAGTTCGAAGTAATTCTCGACAATCTGATTGCTGACAATCAGGAGAGGCTCTATCACCGGACTACTCAGGTAGAAGCCCCTTTGTATATGTCTGTTACTCTGCAGCAATACATCGGGAAAGGAGCCGATCCTGCCCATGTGTGGAAGAAATACGGCAAGGTTCTCAGAGGCATTCTTGAAAGTTATCTTCCCGGAGTGAGAAAGGAAGTTTCGATGAATCCCAACGGACTTCTCTGGGCTCAAATGGACGGAGTTGCCCTTACATGGATGAATGCCTATATAGCTGGGCGTGCGGTGACCGAAAGAGCCGGGTATCAGGTTGAGACCAATGCACTTTGGTACAACGCGATATGCTTTGCCTGTGAGCTTGACCGCAAATTTGGCAGCCACCGCTTTGCCAGGAGATGGGAGAGCATTGCAAAGCTCGTCAAAGACAATTACGCCAAGACATTCTATCTCGAAAGAGACGGCTATCTTGCCGATTATGTCGGACTTGAAGGACAAAACAAGGACGTGCGCCCCAATCAGCTCTACGCCATAGCCCTTGACTATTCGCCTGTTGACGAGGAACTGTTCCCGGGAATTCTCAGGGTTATAGAGAATGAGCTTGTCACGGCAAGGGGTATCCGTACGCTTTCGCCTCGAGATGTCAAATACAAGGGCGTATACGAGGGCTCTCAGGTCGAAAGGGACCTTGCCTATCACAATGGTTGCGCCTGGCCTTTTCTGCTGGTGCCTTACTTCAGGGTAGCCTTCAAAGTGAAAGGCAAGTCTTTCTGCAAGAGGGCTGAATGGCTTACCGAGGGTTTCTATAAGGATCTCTCGAAGCATGGTGTCGGGGCTTTTTCCGAACTCTATGACGGAGATCCGCCATTTGAGCCGCATGGAGCCATCTCATCGGCCCTCAGCACGGCGGCTCTGCTAGTCTGCGAGTCATATCTTAACGAAGAGGAGGACAAGTAGTTATGAGAGTTTTAATGTTTGGATGGGAGTTCCCTCCGCACATTGCCGGCGGACTTGGAACAGCCTGTAAAGGAATAGTCGAAGGACTTGCCCACAATGGGGTAGAGACTCTCTTCGTAATGCCTCATGCGTCCGGAGATGAGGATCAGTCCTGCACCACTATCATCAATGCCAGCGATGTGGCTGTCGAGAATGTGAGTGAAAATGTGGACGAATTTCTCGATAAAGTCAGATTCATCAGTGTTGACTCCAACCTCGTGCCCTATGTCGACCCCGATGAATATTTCGAGGCCATCGAAAGGATGAAGAAGGAGCGTTGTACGACCACCACCATTGGATTCGGTCAGAAGTTCAATTTCTCGGGCAAGTATGGAGCAAACCTGCTCGAAGAGGTAAGCCGTTATGCCCAGGTGGGTGGTACGATTGCGATGCAGTACAGGGACCGGTTCGATGTCATCAATGCCCATGACTGGCTCACCTATCTCGCCGGTATTGCCGCCAAGGAACTCACCGGCAAACCCCTCGTTGTGCATGTCCATGCGACCTCTTTCGACAGGGGTACTGACGATATGGTCGATTCGAGGGTCTACGCCATTGAGAAACGGGGGATGGAGGCTGCGGACAAGGTGATAGCTGTCTCGGAACTCACCCGAAACATCGTTATCAACCGCTACGGCATAGCCCCTTCGAAGGTCGTGGCCATTCACAATGCCGTGGATTTCAGCGGCCGCTCCGATGTCAATGTCGAAAGGGGAGTGAAGGACAAGGTCGTCACTTTCCTTGGCAGAATCACTTTTCAGAAAGGTCCTGAATACTTTATCGATGCGGCAGCTAAAGTGCTTAAGAGGTGTGACAACGTGCGCTTTGTGATGGCCGGCAGCGGGGATATGATGACCCGTGCAATCCGTCAGGTGGCGCGGCTTGGTATCTCCGACCGCTTCCACTTCACCGGCTTTCTTCGCGGGGACGATGTCGCCAGGATGTTTGCCCTTAGCGATGTGTATGTAATGCCTTCAGTGAGTGAGCCTTTCGGAATTTCACCCCTCGAAGCCATGCGCAGCAATGTGCCCAGCATCATTTCTTACCAGAGTGGGGCTGCCGAAGTGCTCAAATACGCTTTCAAGGTGAATTTCTGGGATGTCGATGCCATGGCCGATGACATCTATGCCCTTGTCAGCTATCCTGCACTTGCGGATTTCGCCTCCAAGCACGGCTATGAAGAGGTTAATGCCCTGAAATGGGATCACGCAGCAGCCAGGATGAAAGCCGTGTATGAAGAATTATTGTCAAAACGCTAAATCAAAATATCATGTCCAAGTCAATCTGCCTATACTTTCAGGTTCATCAGCCCAACCGGTTGAGGCTGTACAGGTTTTTCGATATCGGCAAGGATTCGCATTACTACGATGACTTTACCAACAGGACCATTCTCAAGAGAGTGGCAGCGAACTGCTATCTCCCGATGAATGCTTTGCTTTTGGATGCAATCAAAGCCTCTAAAGGCAAGGTCAAGGTCGCATTCTCCATTTCGGGGACTGCTCTTGAGCAGTTTGACCGTTATACTCCCGAGGTTATAGATTCCTTCCGCGCCCTGGCGGATACGGGCAGCGTGGAGTTTCTCTCTGAAACCTACTACCATTCCCTTGCCGCCATAGGCTCTGAAGCTGAATTCGACCATCAGGTGCTCAAACACAAGGATGCCATCAAAAACTGGTTTGGGGTGGAGCCTGAGGCCTTCCGTAACACTGAACTCATCTATTCCGACAATATCGGTCGGATGGTTCACAAATTGGGGTTTGATACGGTACTCACTGAAGGAGCGAGACATATAATGGGCTGGAGAAGTCCCAATTATGTGTATTCAAATGATTTGGAAGAGCAGCAAAAGCTTTTGACCCGTAATTATGTCCTGAGCGATGACATCGCTTTCCGCTTTGGGACTTCCGGTGCTGTGACTTCTGAATCTTACAAAGCCAAGCTCGATGCCGAGCAGGGGGATATTATCAATCTCTTCATGGACTACGAGACCTTTGGGGAGCACAATAAGGCTGACAGCGGTATTTTCGAGTTCATGAAGGCCCTTTTCCCGCTCATTCTTTCCGATTCGCGGTATGAATTCGTGACTCCTTCGGAGGCTGCCGCGAAATTCGGTGCTGTGTCTCCGCTCTCTGTCCCTAATCCTATCTCCTGGGCAGATGAGGAGAGGGATCTCAGCGCCTGGCTTGGTAATGAGCTTCAGAGTGAGGCGTTCTCCAAGCTCTATGCCCTCGAAGAGAAGCTTTCAATCCTTGGGGATCCGATTCTCTGGGCCGATTACGGGCATCTGCAGGAGAGCGATCACTTCTACTATATGTGTACGAAGTTCTTCTCCGATGGGGATGTGCATAAGTATTTCAATCCCTATGATACTCCGTATGAGGCGTTTATCAACTATATGAATGTGCTCGGCGACTTTGAGATCAGGGTGAGCGATGCACTTGAAACAAGGTAATTTCCCGTGTTTTATAATACAACAATGAACAGTTCGAATCTTTCACCGTCGTGGAGGAGTGTCATGGTAACGAGACGCCTCCCCGAGGAGCTTAGTGGTCTGGAGACTCTCTGCAAGAATCTCTGGTGGTGTTGGAACGACGGGGCAAAGGCTCTGTTTAAAAGCATCGATGCGCCACTTTGGCATCGCAGCGGGCACAACCCGATGGAAATCCTCGACAAAGTAAGTTACAAACGCTACAAGGAACTCTCCAGGGATCCCGAATTCCTCGGCCGGCTCTCCGATGTAATGTCGGAATTCAATTCCTATATGGCCCTCAAGGACCGGCGCGCGGAGCCTTCCATTGCCTATTTCTGCATGGAATATGGCCTCGACACTTCCCTTAAGATATATTCCGGTGGTCTTGGCATCCTCGCGGGTGACTACCTCAAGGAAACCAGCGACATGAATGTCAACCTCGTCGCCGTGGGGCTACTGTACCGTTACGGTTACTTCACCCAAAGGCTCACGGCCCAGGGCAATCAGGTCGCAGAGTACAATGCCCAGGACTTCCTCAAAATTCCAGCTGAGCCCGTCCTCGATGAGAATGGCAGCTGGAAGACGATTTCCCTCGCTTTCCCCGGAAGGCAGGTTTACGCCCGTATCTGGAAGGTAGCAGTCGGAAGAACTGACCTGTATCTGCTTGATACGGACTATGAAGCCAATTCTTCGGAGGACAGGTCCATTACCCACCAGCTCTATGGCGGCGATTGGGAAAATCGCCTGAAGCAGGAGATTCTCCTCGGTATCGGCGGAGTCAGGGCTCTCCGTACCCTCGGGCTCAATCCCACCATCTATCATTACAACGAAGGCCACGCTGCCTTTGCCGGGCTAGAAAGGCTTCGCGAGTTTATCCAGGACGGACATTATTCCCTGCCCGAAGCAATGGAGCTTACAAGGGCATCTTCCCTCTATACTACCCATACACCCGTTCCTGCAGGACACGACTCCTTCTCGGAAGACTTGCTCGGGAGGTATCTTGGACACTATCCTGCCCGCTACGGCCTTGATTGGAGAGGATTCATGCGCTTCGGGAAAATTAATCCCGATGACCACAGTGAGAATTTCTCGATGAGTGTGCTTGCTGCCAATTTCAGTCAGAATGTCAATGGAGTCTCCAAGGTTCATGGCGGGGTAAGCCAGGAGATTTTTGCCAATATGTACCCTGGCTATCTTCCCGAAGAACTCTATATCAGTTATGTGACCAACGGCGTGCACTATGCCACTTGGGCATCCAAGGAGTGGAAGGCCCTGCATGCCACTGTCTTCGGTGCTGAATTCAGGACCTCGCATTACGACAAGTCCTGCTTCAGTGGAGTGTACAAGCTCACCGATGAGCAGGTTTGGAATGTGCGGACTCTACTTAAGAAGGAACTCATCAAGGTGGTGGAAGACCGGCTTTCTGATCCTTCACTCAGTGCACATTATACCCCCGGCCAGGTGGTTACCATCAAGGAGACCCTTCGGGACGATGTGCTTACAATCGGCTTTGCCCGTCGTTTTGCAACCTACAAGAGAGCGACCCTGCTGTTTCGTGACCTGGACAGGCTCAGCAGCATTGTCAACAATCCCACGCGTCCCGTCCAGTTCCTCTTCGCAGGGAAGGCCCATCCGGCTGATCAGGCCGGGCAGGATTTTATCAAGCGTATAATCGAGATCAGCAAAGACCCTCGCTTTATCGGCAAGATAGTCTTTGTCCCCGGTTACGATATAACCCTTGCCAAGCGTATGGTGCAGGGGGTGGATGTGTGGATGAATAATCCGACCCGTCCGCAGGAAGCCTCCGGCACATCCGGTGAGAAGGCCTCGATGAACGGTGTTATGCATTTCTCGGTGCTCGACGGCTGGTGGGTTGAGGGGTATCAGAAGGATGCCGGCTGGGCTCTGCCTCAGGAGCGTACCTACGATGATCAGAACTATCAGGACGAGCTCGATGCGGCGACTATCTATGCCACGCTTGAGAACGAAATCGTCCCTGATTTCTACGACATAGATACCACTACCGGACGTTCGTCCAAGTGGATAGGCTATATCAAAAACACGATTGCGCTCGTGGCCTCCAACTTCACGACCAACAGGATGCTTTCTGATTATTGCAATCAGTACTATATCCCTCAGGCAGAGCGTTTCGAAATGCTCGTCTCCGATGGAGCCGCCAAGGCCAGAGAGATAGCCGCGTGGAAGAGTTTCGTGAGTTCCGAGTGGAACAATATGCGGATTCTCTCCTTTACCCAACCGGCCTCCTCCTATGTGCTTTCGCAAAAGAATCCTCTGACTTCGGAGGTTGTGATAGACCTCGGGAGGCTGAAACCCGAAGATATCGGAGTGGAGATGATATTCACCGTTTCCGACAAGAAAGGCAAACGGCATATTGCAGAGAAGGCTGACTACGAACTCGTCTCTTACGAGGATGGCAAGGCTACCTTCAGGGTGAGCGTACTTCCGGAAACGACAGGTATGTACCAGGTGGGAACTCGCATTTATCCCAAGAATGCGCTTCTGCCACACCGTCAGGATTTCCCTCTTGTGAAATGGCTGTAGCCGCAACAGGCTTTTTCGACGGGGTCCATCTTGGACACGGTGCCGTTATAGATACTTTGCTCTCTTCTGCCCGCGCACGGGGAGAGCAGAGTCTTGCAGTGACTTTCTGGCCTCATCCGAGAGTCGTCCTTCAAAGCGATGCCAGAAATTTCAAACTACTGACATCAAAGGAGGAAAAGCTTACGCTTCTGAAGAATCTTGGTGTGGACAAGGTAGAGGTTCTGCCCTTCGGGAAGGCCTTTGCCGCCTTAAAGGCTGAAGAGTACCTTGCGATGCTGCGCGAACGCTTCGATGTGGATGCAATCGTGCTCGGGCATGACAACCGTTTCGGATCGGATGGCCTTTCAACAAGCCAGATAGACTCCCTTGCAAAGTCGCTTGGATTCGGAGTGGAAGTGGTTCCCCCGGTACCGTATTATTCGGCTCCTATTTCCTCGACCCGTATTCGCAAGTCCCTCGAAGATGGGGATGTGGAGAGTGCCGCGGTAATGCTGGGAAGACCTTATTCCTTTGAGGGAGTGGTGGTTCCCGGCAATCAGATGGGACGCACCATTAATTTCCCCACAGCTAATACCAGGCTCAAGGAACCGCTTAAAGCCGTCCCCAAACCGGCCGCCTATTTTAGTCGTATCTATGTGGCAGGGGAACCCTTTTTCTCTATGACAAATATTGACTCCAATTACAAGATAGAAACCAATATTTTCGACTTTGACAGAGATATTTACGGCTATGAAGTGAGAGTGGAGTTCTTGCGCAGGCTTCGGGACGAGATTCGTTTCGCCTCCTTTGAGCAGCTTCGCAGACAGCTTCTTCAGGACAGGTCAAATGCTCAGGCTCTTGGTCAGTCCATCTCATTGGGATTTGCACGTGTCGGTAAAAAGTTCTAATTTAGCGGCTGTTTTGTATAAAAAGCAGTAATGACAGCCCGAGTGATTCTAACCCTTTCGCTACTCCTTTGCCTTGCACCCTGCTTTGCGCAGGTGGCGGATAGCTCATCGGTATACGACGGAGGGTCCGCCAAGGAAAGTTTACGCAAGCCGGACTCCGATTTTTTCTCCCCTGCTGACTCACTGACTGATTACGTCTTCAACTGGAAGCTGACCATTCTTCCAGCGTCTTTGATTGGGACTGGCACCGTTGCACTTGCCCCATCGATTATAGCTACCGGCAGTTCTGCAGTGACAAGTACCGTAATCGATATTCGGGGGAGCGGGCTCCGCCGCAGTTTCGATGATTACATCCAGTATATTCCGCTCGCCGGCTCTCTATTGCTGGGCTGTACCGGTATCAGGACCAGGCATATTTTTCGGGACAGGGCTCTTATCCTTGGCACTTCCTACGCGGCTCTCGCCGTTTTGGTCAATGTTCCCAAAGCTCTGATCAAGGAGAAAAGGCCTCAATTTGACGCTTATAATTCTTTTCCGTCCGGTCACACCGCAACGGCCTTTATGGGAGCCGAACTTGTACGAATAGAGTACGGGGGCTGGTATGCAGTCGGGGCATATTTCATTGCCGGTGGGGTCGGATTCATGCGGATGTACAATGGCAGGCATCATTTTCACGATGTGGTGGCCGGTGCAGGCGTTGGAATTCTCAGTGCCAGGATAGGGGAGTGGAGCTGCAATTTTTGGCAAAGGGTATTTAGCAGGAAAGGGAGTGAAGGCTCTCTTGCCTTCACTCCCTTCGCTTCGCCCTTTGACGATGGCTGTTACGGCCTCGCCATGCAGTATAGCTTCTGATTTATTTTATCCCTGCCCAGCGGCAACTGAAATCCCACACGCGCCTGTCGTAATCAAGGGCAGCACCGGTAACCTCGGGAGCACTTCCGTATTTCTCTGCAAAGATATAGCCCGAACTGTGTGAATTCATGAAGTCTTCCCCTTTGTCGAGGGCCGCTATAACCGCATCGAAAAACATCTCCCAGCGGGGTTTATAGTAGGTTGCAACGAGGCCGTCGAGGTCTCTGTTGGCATAGTCCCAGAGGTGAAATGAATCGCCCCAGACGGAAATCAGTGTACGTGCATTGGTTTCAAAATAAGCCTTCTCCTGCCCGGTCTTGCCCCAACGGCGCGCATCCTCAAGCCATTTCTCCAAGGAGAATTCCCTGCACCGTCCGAGCACTTCCGCGAGACTGTCGCAGATAGAAAGGAACTCTGTCTTGGCCTCTGTCATGCCCTCTCTGTCTCCATCCTTATAGGCTGAGGTGAAGCGTTTCCTCGCCATTGCTGCCCTGTCGTCCAGAAGCTGCCTACGGGTATTGGTGAGGTCGTATTTGAGATAGGGAGTGTCTCCTTCGACCTGTTCCAAGAGTCTTGAGGCTTCCTTAAGGTCTTCGTAGGCATAGCCCCGCTCCTCCTTGGTGGTCCAGTGCCAGGCTCCTTCAAGGGAAGGGTGGGCACAGATGACGCTTGCAGCACTTGTATGGGTGTGGGTCTTGCTGACCTTGTCCGCAATCTGATGCCAGTATGCACGGTAAGTGGAATCTGCCTTTCCGAGATGCCGGTCGGCTATGTTGTCGATGTAGCTTTCCGTGTCGGGACAATTGTCCCAGGCATGTGCAAGAACGGCCTCGTACACGGGTTCGTTTACACCGAACCCCTCAAGTGTGGCACCAAGACCCACAAAGCCTTTGCCGCCATCGGCCTTGACCTTGGCAATTCTGGAGTCGTTGAGGTGAAAATCTCCTTCGATGCCGGTCATCCCTCCAAAGTTTCCGAGGTAGCACCAGATATAGTCCTGACCATAGAAGCTCTCTGTGCGCTCCCAGAGTGGGACCTGATCGCAGAAATAGTCTAAAAGTATCATCTTTCCCCTTGGGACGGCCGTGAGATAGGCTTTTATGTTCTCTTTATTCCAGTGACAGTTATCAGCATAGAATAGCCAGGCCATCTGAAGCCATTTCGCATCTTTGTCAACCTCGGTTAGGGAAGAGAATATCCCCGATGATATCTTTGCGAGGGTTTCAGGATCCCAGAACGGGGCATCCACTTCGTTGAATGGGTCTATGCCATAGATATGGTCAGTGCCGTAGATTTTGGTCTGCTCTGTGAGGAAATCCTTCTGAATCTCGGCAAAGGCACTGTCCATCGGGCTCAGGAAGGTGCAGCGGTACTTGTCTTCAAAGCCTCCCCAGTAACTGACGCGGAAGGTGTCGAGAGGCTGGGTCTGAGCGATTTCGGCGGGAATATGTCCCGAAAAACCCGGCAGAACCGGTTTCATCCCCAGTTCCCTTTCGCGTTTGAGTATTTTCTTCTGCAGTTTGGCCTGCGAGTCAATCCAGCCTTGAGGCAGAGGCCCCTCCCAGTAATCGAGATTGCACATCCTCTGCCAGGGCAGATGGGCAGGGCCGGTGAAGAAGGCTCTTATCTGCTCATCGCTCATGCCCCATTTGCGCCAGACTTTTTGCCAGACCGCTTCCTGGCCGGTAATCGCCAGCGGAAGGTTTACCCCGTTGAGAGCCATCCAGTCTATGAAATGCTCCCATTGCTGCCAGTCCCACCAGGGCATAGTGTATCCAAAAGTACAGTAATTGAGGAAGAAGCGGTAGGGAACTTCGGCCCTGCCACTGATTTCCTGCTCTACCTTTGGCAGCGTTTCTGGAAGGACAGTCGGATTGAAGTCGTACCAGCTGACATTGCTCAGGCACTCTTGCTGGAGGTAGCGGTTGAGGCCTGCAGCCATTGAGATGGAATTGCTGCCCTGTATGAGTATTTTATCCCCTTTCTGGCTTATGCTGTAGCGGTCAACAGTATCAGGAATCTGTTTGAATACTATTTCGGAGGCCTTGTCCCCCATAACACGCTTTGCGAGAGCCGAGACAGCTTTTTCGTCTGCACTTTTGCAGGCGGTGAACAAGTAGAGAGCAGACAGTAGAATAAGCAGTGTGAATCTTTTCATTTTTGACAATTTTCGAGTTAAATATAAGAAAAAAGGCGTAGGGAAAAAATCCCTGCGCCTTTTATGTCAGTATTCAATTGTCAGAATTTGAATTCATAGAGAGCTGCGCCCGTGCTGCGAATGGCGACTCCGATGTAGACTTTCGTTCCGACCTGAAGGACATCGAGGTTGCCACAGGCATTGCCATTAGCGGTTGTCGATGGGATTGCCTTCGATACCACGGCAGTGGCTCCGTTGAGGTCGCTGAGCTTGCCGTTGGGAAGGGCGTAGACTCTGATTACTCCACCAAAGCTGTTGGTTCCGTTGAAGCCTGTCATTTCGAGCAGGGCAGCGTATTCTACACCTCCGACAGTGAAGAACTTGATGCCGCGGTTCTCAACCGTGCCCGCATCAGCCGGGGCGACTTCAGTAATAGTGCCTGTACCTGCGCTGAAGTCGAGATTCGCTATGAGGTTTGTCTTGCCGTCTGCCTGAAGGTAGAATTCATCGCCTTTGGGAGCTACAGAACCGATGGCTCTAAAGTCGGTTCCTTCGAAGACCACCTTGCCTGCGTTGGTAGAGGCTGTTTCGCCTTTCTTGAGCTCGAATTTGTATATCGTGGCACTGGATGTGCTGAAGTCGAGGTCGTATACGACAGGAGCGGACCCACTGCCACTTGCGGTAATCATGTCACCGAGGCGGGAGCCGGAAGCCATGGGATACGAAAGCAGGGTTTCCACATTGGAGCCGTCGAAGCTGTAGACTTCGAACTTATGATCAGCACTTGTGGCGAGGTTGGACAGGAGTATGGTTCCGTCGGAAAGCGAGGTCATGCCATCGAGATTGAACAGGCCTTTCTTCTCGACGCTGAGACTGTAGGTATCCTTAACGGCTCCGCTTTCGAGGTCGAGGGTGTAAATCTTGCCGCCGGTTGCGCCAAGATACACTCCATTGCCGTTCATTGCCATGTTGCGGACAGATCCAAGGTCGGGAACAGTCGCGCTCCAATCCGCGTTGTCAATATAGGACCAGACCTCGTCGAGCTTGTATTCCCTTACGACCGTGCTGGTTGCAGGAGAGTTGAATACTGCAGTTTCAGGCAGGATTACAGCTCCGCTTTGCGCGAGTTCGTAACGGGTCTTGCTGCAGGCGATGGCCTTGGTGACTGATGCTGCATAGATGTTGTCATCACTTTCTCCATCTCCGAGGACGAGTCTGCCCCTGAAGTTATCGTTGTCAGCGTTGTAGACTTCGATGGCAGTTGAAGGAGCGAAGTAGTTGCCCTTGACGGTAATATCGTCTACATCCATTGCACGGATTGCCCAGGCTTTTCTTCCCGCAGCATTGAACTGGTTGTTCTCAAAGACCACATTTGAGGTGTGGGTCTGGTTGGGTGCATAAGAGCCTTTCTCATTGGTGTCGAAGATGCAGTTCCTGACGATGACATTCTTCGCATCGGAAATCCAGATCATCGAGAGGGTGGAAGCGAAGTCGGACACATCGGCAGTTGCATCGAAGTGCACATTGTCGAAAGTCACATCGCTGGCTCCGAGCTCGACTCTCACGAGGTAGGTATGTCCCCATACATAGCCGTCTCCAGTCTGGCTGACGGTGACGCTGTTGTTGGTAACTCCCTGCTTGGTCCTGACGGTGACACCGGAGAGAGTAAGCGAGCCGGAAACCTCGATGTTGCCGTTGATGATGACATTGTCGCGGGCTGCTCCGCTTGCTGCAGTGACGGTTACGGAAGTGCCGGATGGAATCTTGATATTGTCATCAATCTCTCCTTCCTCGACCTCTATGACGTCTCCATTCTGTGCGTGTGCAAGAGCCGCGCTCACGCTGGCATATTTGAATGCTCCGAGTTTGACAATGCCTCCTGTCTGCTCACCTGGTTTCACTTCCTGCTTGCCGGTGAAAATATCCGTGACATTCTCGGAGTAGATATTATTGTCGGTAGTGCCGTCTCCGAGGGTTACCGTGCCGGTGAACTCATTGCCGCCTGTGCGCAGATTGGCAATAATAGGGGTGTCGAAGCTGTTATTGCGGAGGACAAGGTTTGTAGCGTTGTACATACGGATGGCATAGCCTGCATTGGCAGTGTCAAAGTTACAGCCATCGAAAGTGTAGGTGCCGTTTCCGAAGATTTGTCCAACCCGTTGTCCTGCATTCTTGAAAGTGCAGTTTGTGAATGTGGCTGAACTTCCCTCGTTCGACCCCTGGTCATAAATCATGGTCGGAGTGTGGGCCACATAGGTCTCGTCCGTACCGTCGAAGATGACATTGGTGGCGGTCAGGGTGTTGACTGCGCCGTTCTGAACCAGGATTCCAATGGGGTAGCCTGAATTGGCCCCGCTCACGACCGAAGTTTCCTTCGGGCGGATTGTCACATCGCTGACTGTAGTGGGAAGTCCGGCAGGCACAACTACGCCTTGGACATAGGTCTTTGCAGGGTCTACACCGCCATAAGGACGGCGCACGACATTAAGGGACTTGATGGCATCATTGGCGGGAAGTGTAATCAGGCCAAGGTCTGCATCCTGAGATACATACACGGTAACGCTTCCGTCAGTGGCGATATTGTTGCCGTCTGCAGTTGCCGTTGATAGGGCGGTGTATGCACTGTCCCAATCGTCATAGCTGACCATATTGTTGAGGAAGAAGGCGAAAGTTCCGCTTTGGGCTACGGTAATTGTCTGTACGACATTTCCGTAGTTGTCCTTGACATAGATGTGTCCCTCGCGGGTAATGCAGGAAGGAGTAGGGCCTATGGTGACAGCGAGCTGATAGGCAGCCTTTGTAAGATTAAGTTCGAGCCATGATACATCAGAGGTGACACTGACTGCGACATTGGATACGATTGATGCAGTGAAACTGTCTCCCCAGAAGTAGGCAGCGCGGGCGAAGGGATCACTGTCGACGGTGATGCTCTTCTCGCTTATCCTGATGGTCTTGACATTGGTCTTGCCGTCTTCGCGGTTTGCAACCACCATGACATTGGCTTCGCTGAAAGTCTCGGGTGCGGTAATGATGATCTGCTGTGTCTCTGTATCTACGCTTGCTTTGTAGTAACCGCCGGCAACGACATTAATGGTAGTTGCGGTGGTGCCGCCGGTGAGAGAGTAAGGAATTGCGGTAGTGCCGCCGGCTTTCACGACAGCCTCATCGGTAGTGAGGGATATCGCAAAAGCAGCACTCGCAAAGGGAACCGTGAAACTTCTCCCGTCGGTAAGGGTAAACACGACAGTGTCTCCATCGACAACTACGCTCGAGAAGAAACTGTCACCGGCGGTGGAACTGCCGTCTTTCCCGTCCTGACCGTCTTTCCCGTCCTTTCCATCCTTGCCATTGTAGATTGCGAGGACTTTGCCATCAGAGAGGGTAATGGTCCAGCCGGTTTCGGTCTGGGAGACATCGGTGATGAAGCTTGCCTTTTGAAGGGCTTCGATTGCAGCCTTGTTGGCCGCCACTTGGGTTTCGAGCTGATCAACTCTGGTTTCGAGATCCGAAACGCGGTTGTCAAGTTCCTTGGTGCAGCCTGCCAGGAGGACTGCAAGTCCAAGAATTGCGAATAAACTCTTTTTCATATTATTGGTTATTGTGTAAATGAATTGACAACATGTCAGACTTCGAGATTCAAAGGTATGTAAAATATTTGACAAATGTATAATTATTCTTAATTTTCTTATTGTTATAAAAATAACCCCGATTATTTTATAACTTATGTTAAATATTCTTTACCCCTTGCATTAGATAGTTTCGCATGCGCGCATATCTTTATTACAATCGAAACTTGAGTCTGCCGGAATCGGAGCTTTGAGAGTGCGTGGAAATTTCGTATTTTAGCAGATTCTTACGACGGGTAATTATGTCATTTGAGGAGAAGATAATCGTTAGAGATGCTTGTGTCAACAATCTGAAGCATGTGGATGTTGAGATTCCAAGGGGAAAGCTCGTAGTTGTGAGCGGAGTTTCCGGTTCGGGAAAATCCTCCCTTGTATACGACACTCTCTTTGCCGAAGGCCAGAGGCGCTTTTCCCAAAGCCTGTCTTCTTACGCCAGGCAATTCCTTGGGCGAATGTCCAAGCCCGATGTGGAGTCAATTGAGGGAATCCCTCCTGCGATAGCCATCGAACAGAAAGTGGCGGTGCGGAATCCGCGCTCGACCGTTGCGACCACCACCGAGATATACGATTATTTGAGGCTTATATATGCGCGTATAGGCAGGACTTACAGCCCCATATCCGGCCGCGAGGTTCATGCTGATACGGTGTCGGATGTGCTGGCATATATAGGGACACGGCAAGGAACCGTTTATATCCTTTCCCCGATTGACTGGGGTGAAGACAGGGTAGCTGCCCTGCTGTCTCTGAAAGAGGAGGGATTCGGCAGGCTGATGGCGGGGGATACCCCGCTAAGGATTGATGAAATTCTCCAGCATCCCTCGCTGATTTCGGATAAAGACCCTGCGCAAGTCAGCCTTCTTGTCGATCGTGTACGCGACCAGGGTGACAGGGACAGAATCATCGCGTCCGTTGATGAGGCATTCAAGGCGGGTAAGGGGAAGATGTCGGTGCTTTCAGGGCAGGGACTCAGGGAGTTTAATTCTCGCTTCGAACTGGACGGGATGACATTTCGCCAGCCGGACGACTACCTTTTCAGCTTCAACAGTCCGCTTGGAGCCTGTCCGGTATGCGGAGGCCTTGGCAAAATTATCGGCATCAGCGAAGACCTCGTTATCCCGGACAAATCCAAGAGTCTCTATGACGGAGCGATTGCCTGTTGGAGAGGGGAGAAGATGGGCTGGTTCAATAAACACCTCATCGAAGTGTCCGGCAAGTACGGAATTGACATTTTTACCCCTTACATCAAGCTCGATGAGCGTTCCAAACGCCTCGTTTGGGAAGGTGAGCCGCTTAAGGACGGAGAAAGCTATGACGACAATCCTGACAGGTTGGTGGGAATCAATGAGTTCTTCAAATGGGTTGAGACTCAGCGTTATAAGGTTCAGTACAAGTTTATGCTCAACCGCTTCAGCGGGCGTGCTGTCTGTCCTGCCTGCCACGGGAGCAGGCTCCGTCCCGAAGCCCTGTATGTGAGGGTAGCGGGGAAGCGAATCGATGAGGTATTGGAGATGAATGCGGCGCAGTGTCTGGAGTTTTTCGATACTGCATCCTTCACTCCTGCCGAGCAGAAGATAATCGCCGAACCCCTTGCCGAGATTCGCACCCGGCTTCATTGCATCGAAGATGTGGGGCTTTCATATCTTACACTTAACCGGGCTTCTAATACCCTTTCGGGGGGAGAGAGTCAGAGGGTCAGCCTCGTGACCGCACTTGGAAGCTCGCTCGTGGGCTCCATGTATATTCTCGATGAGCCCTCCATTGGTCTGCATCCGAGGGACACCGGTCGCCTTATATCTGTGCTTAAGCGTCTGCGGGACCTGGGAAATACAATAATAGTGGTGGAGCATGATGAAGAGATTATCCGCGCCGCGGACATTCTCATTGATATGGGCCCTGGAGCCGGCAGTAAGGGAGGAGAGATTGTATTTCAGGGTAAGTATTCGGAGGACCTTCCACAGAGTGCTTTCGCACAATCCCTTACCCTTCAGTATTTGAGCGGGAGGAGAAAGCGGCGAGAACACAGGCCCCGACCTTTTGCCTATTCAATTCGGGTCAATGGAGCAATGGAGCATAATCTCAAAGCTGTGACTGTCGATTTCCCGCTTGGGGTTCTCACCGTGGTGAGCGGGGTTTCCGGCTCCGGCAAGTCTACTCTCGTTGGGGATATCCTCTATCCTGCACTCAGGCGTAAGATTGAGGATTCTGGAGATCTGCCAGGAGCTTTCAAGGGACTTGGCGGCAATCTCGACAGGATTACGCGGGTGGAGTATGTGGACCAAAGCCCTATAGGCAGGAGTTCCCGCTCCAATCCGGTGACTTATCTCAAGGCCTATGACCCGATACGAAGGCTTCTCGCCGACCAGCCTTATGCGAAAGCTTCAGGATTTACTCCCTCATATTTCTCCTTCAATCAGGATGGGGGACGCTGTCCCGAATGTCAGGGGGAAGGAGTGGTTACCATACCGATGCAGTTTATCCCCGATGTTACGATGGTGTGCGAGGAATGCGGGGGTAAACGCTTTAAGAGTGAAATTCTCGATGTCCGCTATAGGGGAAAGAATGTGGATGATATTCTCAATATGACCGTGGATGAGGCTATTGACTTCTTCTCGGAAGGAAAGGAGGCTGATGCCGCGGAGACGGTGGAGAGACTGCGTCCGCTTCACGATGTGGGGCTTGGCTATCTCAAACTGGCCCAGAGCTCTTCGAGCCTTTCGGGAGGGGAGAGTCAGCGCATTAAGCTCGCGTATTTCCTTGCGTTCAGCAAAGGGAAGGCCGGCAGGGAGAAGATACTTTTTATCTTTGACGAGCCAACTACCGGATTGCATTTTAAGGATGTGGAGACGCTGCTCGACTGTTTTGATGCCTTACTGTCTGACGGGCACAGTATCGTGACGGTCGAACATAACATAGACGTAATCCGCAATGCAGACTGGGTAATTGAACTCGGTCCCGAAGGTGGCGAGGGGGGAGGAGAAGTGGTATTCACCGGCACTCCTGAACTGCTCGAAAGGGAAGGGGATACCTATACCTCACAGTATCTCCGACTTTAGTCGTATTTGTAGGATTAATATTTTTATTCAATAGGTCGAATAATTGCTCCTTTAGACAATATTTTCCTTTTTGAGAAAAATGCTTAACTTCGAAAACTTTTTGACACAGCTATGTCCCAGAATACGATTGATGCAGTCATTACCTATGTAGACGGAAACGATCCCTCATGGCGCGAGTCTTACGCTCAAGCCGTTGGCGGAGCCATGCTGGACAAGCGCTTCCGGGACTGGGGTACTCTTAAGTACCTTTTGAGAGGTATCGAAAACTGTATGCCCTTTGTAGACAAGGTCTTCCTTGTAGTCTCCTCTGTTTCGCAAGTCCCCGCCTGGGTGGATAGGGAGAGACTCAGGATAGTGCTTCATGAAGACATTATCCCGGAGAGATTCCTGCCGGTTTTCAACAGTACGGCAATAGAGATGTTTCTACCCTGTATCGGGGGACTGTCTGAACGGTTTATATATTTCAACGACGATATGTTCCCCCTGTCCCCTTGCTCTGTAGAGGATTTCTTTATGGGGGATAAGGCGGTAGGGAAGCCTGCAAAGGAACTCCTTGCCTTGAACATGTATAAGATTCAGTCCAGAAATTCTTCCAATGCGGCAAGGCAGGCTGCGGGACTTCCAGCATCGCTCTTCTTCTTAAGGCCGCAGCATTGTCCGGCTGCGATGCTGCTTTCCGCTTGCAGGGAAGTGTCACGCAAGGCTGCTCCCCAGATAGAGCGGTCTGTCAGCAGAACGAGAGAGAAGAAGAATCTCAATCAGTATCTTTTCATCGATTACGCCTATTATAAGCATCTGATGATCCATAAGCGCCTGTCCTGCAAACATCTCTCTCTTGCTGTCGCCGGCCTTCAGGAAATCCGGGACTGTATTCTTTCCCCCTCCTGCAAATTTGCATGCATCAACGATGTGCACCTGTCTGAAGACAAATACACCCAGTACAGGGAAGGGATTTTGTCGGCCTTTGAAAGCAGGTTTCCCCTTAAATCCCGTTTCGAGAACTCTTTGCAAGACTTCTGAACAGGCTGTCCCACTGGTTCATAATTGGGCCTTTACGGAACTTCTGAACCGCCTTTTGGGATGCCTTCCCCATCCCGATGCGCAGGTCAGGATTTTCGATAATCCGACAGACTTTGCGTGCAAAGTCCTCTATGTCATGCTCTTTGATAAGATATCCGGACTCTCCGTCATTAACGATTTCACTGGGTCCGCTGGGGCAGTCGTATGCTACAATTGGAAGACCGCAGGATGCAGCCTCAATCAGTACCAGGGGCTGACCTTCGTGGAGACTGGTAAATACAAAGCAGGAACTTGAAAGCATTTCTTCCCTGATTGTCTTTACTGGGGAGTGAAGCTGTACGCATCCGGACAGGCCTTTCTGCCCGATTAGCTTCAATATGCGTTTCTTTTGCGAACCGCCTCCGTAAATGTCCAGTTTCCAGTCGGGATGCTTGGCGTGGATTATCTCCCAGGCGAGTATCAGTTCGGGAATATTCTTGTGGGGAGCAAGTCTAGACACGCAGATGCAGCGTTTGTTTAGCAGGGCTGCGGCCTTGTCCGTGTCAATTTCGGCGAAATTGTAGATTTGCACCGTGTTCGGCGCGATTCCCTTCCAGCTTTCCAGATCTCTCACAGTGAGCACTATGAAGGCGTCGAGTTTGCGCACTGCCCTTTCCAAGCGTCGTGTGCGGATATGCGCAATCAGGTTATGGACCGGACCTTTCCCCGGCCGGAAATAATAACGGTTGTGCGCAAAATGCAGTTCCCCTACTTTCGCGCTGCCATCCTTTATTGAAGTAAGGTGGTGGAGATCCCCTCCGCAAAGCGATACCGTGATATCCGGTCGGATGTCGAAAAGCAGCTTTGAGAGTTTCCGGGTGAAGAGTGGAAGGTGATAGTTTACGCCAATGTCCACAACTTTGACCTTGGGGCTGAGTGGAAAGAAAATGGGCCTGCCTTTCTGCTCGGATGTAACGATGGTCACGTCGTAACCATAATCATCTGCGAGCGAAGACGCTTTTGAGCAGAGGATTCGTTCCATACCTGCCGAATTGTACAGCCCGTGGATTATGTAGACTAATTTAATCATCAAGTAGGAAAGCTTTGATATTGTGTGATTTACGGTCTTTAACAGGGGGAAGAGTCATATAGTCCCCATATTGTTGAGTGAGGAAAATCTTCCAGTCTTTGAAAGCCTGGAATTGCCGTCCTTCGAATGACAGGGTGGTGTAACTCTCGAAGAGAGTCTTGGGGAAGACCTCCCTTGTGCCGTTGCGGGTCATTGACACTGTTCCGGCAAGGGAGGCTGTCTCGTAAGGGTATCGGCCGATAATCCCATTCATCCCGGAGATGAAATAGGGGGCCCCCCTGAAATGGGCCTCGATGGCAGGGAAAAGCGGCTGGTGCAGATTGAAGGGATTAAACCGGCTGCTCAGAAGGGTCAGCCTGTGGGCATAGCGGGTGAGGGTTCTCTCGTTTTCAATCTGCTCGGAAGGGTCATCGCTTTTGCCATCGACAGGGAAGATGTCCACGAAGAGTCCGAACCTGTACACATCCTGCTTTATGACGGTGCGCCTGTCACAGACTTTGGCGAAGAAATGCATGAACTCAGGGCACTGATAGAGGCATTGGTATCTTGCTCCCTGCTCCCTTCCGAAGCCGGCGATGAAGCGTTTGAAGTCAGGACGCGGCATCAGAAGGTCGATGTCATCGTCCCAGGGAATGAACCCCTTGTGACGCACCGCCCCGATGAGGGTGCCGTAAGCCATAGAGTAGCGAATGCCCTCCCTTGTGCAATACTCGTCAATACTGTCGAGTATCTCTGTGAGATAAGAATGAATCTGTTCGTGTGGTATAGCTGTCATAATATTTCGTAAAGATACGAAATTGTGCTAAATTTGCCTGTCCAAATACAAACGGATATGAATTCTTATGTTTTCCCAGGGAATCTCAATCCCGAAATTCAACGCCTCGGTGCACAGGATATTCCGTATATGCGTACCGATGAGTTTTCGGCAGTAAACCTCGAATCCGAACAGATACTTCTTTCACTTGCGCACAACACAGGCGGGAGGGTAATTATTTACACCGGTTCCGGTACGGGCGCGATGAGCGGGATTGTGGAGAATTATGTGTCGACCAAGCGCAAGACCGTGGTCCTCAACGGAGGCTCTTTCGGTAGAAGGTGGGCGGATTTCTGCTCCTACTACGGCCTGCCTTATGCCGAGTTCGCGGTTCCGTTTTCCTGCGACCCTGACTACGAAGCACTTGAGAAATTAATCGTCAATGAAGGAGCTGACACGCTCCTCTGCCAGCATCACGAAACATCCTCGGGAGAGTTATATGATATGCAGCGGCTTGCCGATATCTGCCGCAGACATTCCGTCAGTCTTGTGGCCGACATTGTAAGCAGTTTCCTTGCTGAACCTTTCGATATGAATGCCCTTGGGGTAGATATTGCAATCACAAGTACCCAGAAAGGGCTCAATATTCCTCCGGGACTTTCGATTGTTTTCCTCTCGAAGAAGCTGGAAGGATACCCCTTTGCTCACAAAGGCTACTACTGGGACTTTGATACCAACCTAAGGAACCTGAGCCGCGGACAGACACCTTTCAGCCCGGCAACTCTTATCTTCCTCCAGCTCAATGCAAGGCTCAGGCAGCTTCGCGGGGAAGGCGGGGAGTACCCTAATATCGGGAAAATTCGCCACAGGGCAGAGGTCTTTCGCCGTGAATGTGTAAAGTACGGTTGGGACATGCCCGCTCAAACCCCATCCTGTGCGATTACCGCTATCCAGACAGCAGATACCGCCGAGCGGAAGATTTTCAGAGGACTGATTGACAAATACTCCACCTTCATCATGCCTGGAGGCCGTCCGGGTCACTACCGCATATCACACATGGGGGAGAGCAGCGACGAGGCTCTTGTGAAGCTTGCCGCACAAATCAGAGAATTCGAACTGCGATGATAAAAGTCATAACCTATGGAACTTTCGACCTCTTTCACGAGGGGCATCGCCGCCTGCTTCAGCGGGCCAAGGCCCTTGGGGATTATCTGATTGTTGGGGTTACCTCGGATAATTTTGATATCCAGAGGGGCAAACTCAATACTCACGACTCCCTTGTGGAAAGGATTGAGGCTGTGCGTGAGAGCGGGTATGCCGATGAGATAGTCGTGGAAGAGTATAAGGGACAGAAAATTCACGACATCCTCAAATACGGGGTCGACATCTTCACCGTAGGCTCGGACTGGGAAGGAAAGTTTGATTATCTCAAGGAGTATTGCAAGGTCGTATACCTGCCCCGCACGGAGGGTATTTCGAGCACCGGCATCCGTCAGAGTCATCCTTTCAGAATAGGTATCGTCGGGACGGGGAGCATTGCTTCACGCTTTGTTCCGGAGTCCGGATTTGTCAGCGAGGTAGTCATCAGCGCGGCTTATAACCCCGATGGGGAGCAGTGCAGGGCTTTCTGCGATAAATTTGGCATCCCCCTTTGTGCAAAATGCTTCGATGAGATGCTTGGCGCGTGCGATGCCGTGTATGTGGCTTCCCCGCATTATACCCATTATATGTATGTCAAACGGGCACTTCAGAAGGGAAAGCATGTACTTTGCGAGACTCCGGTGGTGCTTCGGCGCAACCATTGCGAAGAACTTCTTGACTTGGCGGACTCCTGCAACCTGCTTCTGATGCTTGCCCATAAGACTGCTTATTGCCCTGCTTTCTCGCAGCTGTTTTATCTTGTCAAATCAGGCTCTATCGGGGATGTGGTGGACATCAATGCTTCGGTCACCACGATTACCCCGGAGACATCAGAGAAAATGTCCCGCGAGCGTTTCGGAGGAAGCATGAACGAGAATGCCGTGTTCCCGCTTCTGCCGATTGTAAAACTCCTCGGAACGGACTTCGACAGTGTCTCCTTCTTCTCCAAGATGCGTGGCGGGATTGATATCTATACCAAGGCAATATTTGTCTACAAAGGAGCCATGGCTTCCTTCCAGGTAGGACTTGGGGCAAAGACGGAAGGGAACATGGTAATCAGCGGAACCAAGGGTTATGTCTATGTCCCTGCCCCATGGTGGAAGACGGACTACTTCGAAATTCGCTACGAAGACCAGAACCTCAACCGGAGGATGTTTTTTCCTTTCGACGGGGAGGGGCTGCGCTACGAGATCAGGACATTTGTCAGCGCCGTTCAGGCTGATTCGCACAAGAGAATTGTGCTTTCGCGGGATGAACTCCTCGCTATGAGCGATGTGCAGGACAGATATTTGAGAGGAGAGGGAGTAACAATACTTAAATAATTGGCAATGAAAGAAATGACTCTTAAGGATATTCAGGCATTCAGCCTTGAAATCCTCGAAGATGTGGACAGATTTTGCAGGGAGAACGGCATACATTATTCCCTTGCTTACGGGACTTTTCTCGGAGCCGTACGTCACAAGGGCTTCATTCCCTGGGACGATGATGTGGATGTGATTATGATGCGGGAGGACTACGATAAGTTCCGCAAGAGCTACTTTTCTCCCAAATTCAAGTTCTACGACCTTAATAACATGTCGGATTGTTACATCGCGTTCGGAAGGGTATGCGATTGCGACAGGACGGTAGCGGATTCCCTGATTCCCTGGCACGGTCCCTCCTGCAGGACGGGGGCATGGATTGATATCTTCCCGATGGACAGGGCTGTTGACGATTCCGACAGCTTCTATCGTATCTGTGACGGGATAATGTATCTGTATACTTCCAGCAATAAGATTCGCCGTCTGCATCTGCCTTATTCCGAGGCTCGGAAGTATTCTTTTGCGCAGATGGTGAAGCTTTGGTTTAAGAAAAACACCAATCCCAATCTGATAAAAATCGATCCGCGTGCAATCGCCCTCACTATAGACGAGTTCGGCCGTATGTCCAACTATTTGCCCACAAAGCACTACACCCAGTACACATCCATTGACAGCGGCGGCCAGTTTTTTGAAGAAGGATGGCTGAAAGAGTATGCCGAATATGAATTTGAGGGGCATAAATTTCTGGGATGGAAGGAGTACGATAAGATTCTTACTGCCATGTATGGCGATTATATGACCCTTCCGCCCAAGGATAAGCAGGTGCCGCAGCAAAAGAGATACATTAAATTCTATTTGAAGTGAGTGCAGTAGCAGTTATTATCGCCGGTGGAGTCGGCAGCAGGTCGGGGGCTTCCATCCCCAAACAGTTTGTAGAGATAGAAGGGAAGCCTATTCTGCTGTATACCCTCGAAAGCTTCCAGAAGCATCCGCTTGTGGATGAGATTGTGCTTGTGTGCGTGGACGGATGGCAGGAAGTCGTCAAGGCCTGGACAGAGGAGTATGGAATCACTAAGGTTCACTCCGTTGTCACCGGTGGCTCAAACGGGCAGGAATCCATTCGTAACGGGGTCTTCTCTCTTGAGGGAAAGTGTTCTCCTTGCGATATTGTAGTCGTTCACGACGGAGTGCGTCCGCTCGTGGACTCCGATGTGCTTACTGATGTAATTCGCAAGTGCAATCTCTATGGCAATGCCGTATCCTCCCTTCCCTACAATGAGCAGATTTTCATCATCGACTCTGATAATCCATCCACAACCACAAGGTACATCCCTCGCGAAACGCTTCGCAGAGTCTCCACTCCCCAGGCTTACCGTTTTGACCTTATCGATGGTGCTTATCATGAAGCCTTCGGGAAAGGTATAGGGATTGGGGGCTCATCGTATACCAATACCATGATGGTCGAACTCGGGCATCGTCTTTACTTTGCCGCAGGCTCGGACAACAACATCAAACTCACTACTCATGATGACATCGAGTGGTTTAGAACCTACATTCTCCAGCACAAATGAAGCCCTTTGAGCACCCTTTGTATTTGAGCGACATCTCTAAGGTGGCCCGTGCGGACCTGCCCTGGAATTCTTTCGCCGGCAAGACCATTGTGGTCAGTGGGGCGAGAGGGCTTATAGGCAGTTGTCTTGTAGATGCCGTCATGAAGCGCAATTCCATCGAAAATCTCCGTTGCCGTGTAATAGCTTTGGGCAGGGATGAGGCAGCGGCAAGAGAACGGTTCTCTCTGTATTGGGACTCACCCCTGTTTGAGTTTGTCCCCCAGAACATCAATCTTCCTTTTTCCCTTTCAGGGAAGGCAGACTATGTGCTGCATCTTGCTTCCAACACCCATCCCGTTTCATATGCCACCCGTCCCGTTGAGACGATTATGACTAATATCATCGGGCTTCAGAATATGCTCGAACTCGCCCGCAGCTGCTCTGCATCAAGGTTTGCTTTCGCTTCTTCCAATGAGATTTACGGGGAGAATAGAGGAGATGCGGAGCTTTTTGACGAGAGTTATTGCGGCTACATTGACTGCAATACCCTTAGGGCCGGCTATCCGGAAAGCAAGCGCTGCGGGGAGGCACTCTGTCAGGCGTATGCAAGGCAGTACGGACTCGATGTGGTGATTCCCCGTTTCACCCGCTGTTTCGGGCCTACGCTGCTTTCTTCCGACACCAAGGCCCTGTCGCAGTTCATTCACAATGCGGTGGATGGGCAGGATATAGTGCTTAAGAGCGCTGGGAGTCAGTTCTACTCCTATATCTATGTGGCAGATGCTGTAACGGGCTTGCTCACCGTTCTGCTTAAAGGCTTGGCAGGTGAGGCTTACAATATCTCTGATATCGGTTGCGATGTGACTCTTCGCGAGCTCGCAGGCCGGATTGCTTCCATCACCGGGACCAATGTCGTGTTTAATGCCCCATCTGAAGTTGAGCGTGCCGGGTTCAGCAGGGCCACCAAGGCCAGGCTTGACTCCACGAAACTCCAATCCCTCGGCTGGAAAGCCCAGTGGAGCCTCGAAGAGGGCCTGGAGCATACCATTGCAGCGTTTAGGGATTCTGTATAGCCCATTGGAATCACTGACAACCTGTTACCGCAGAGAACCATGTTCCGGCTGACCAGCCGTAAGAACGGATTTGAAACGCGACTTTCGCATCCGTTTTAATGTTAACCGACAGTGGTTTCGCATCAAGATAAGCTAAATGGACATTACCATTGACGAGAGTGTAGTCCCGGTTTGTCGTTGCTTGATTCTATCTCACGCAGATTCTCTTTAGAGGCTTGATTCAGTCTTCTTTCCTGCAGGACTTGACGGGTATTTCTGACATCCCAGCCAAAGAGGGCCAGAAGGTCGTTTATCCACATCCTGATTGTTTCTTCGGATGCATTATCAAGTCGACCTGACGCTTTTGCCTCGGTATAACTGTCAATAAGTGCCTGTAATTGTTCTTTTTCGCTCATAAAGAGTTTTTTATGTCTGAAGATACAAAACCTATTTTCTTTTCTAGAATGTAAATATAGTGATTTTTAAGGAGACACTTTATTTCAGTGAATAGTAACTTCTACCAGTTTCACACAACCTCTTTCAAGGGGATGCAGCGGGATTGTCTGCTGCATTGTTTCTCCGTTGACTTCACATTCAAACACCAGTATCGTCTGGGGATTACTCGCGGATGATTCCGGAAGGTCATTGGGGTAGCAGTAGAGCTTTGTTCCCGGGTATTGGGTCAGAAGGCCGATGTCACAAGGAAGCCAGACCGTTTCGCCATGCAACGGACATGTGTTCGGAAAACCGGCTTCCCTGAAGACTTCCGCTTCTCCTGAAATGTTTTCCAAGTGCACCCGCGGATTCATCGCGAGAATGCCTTCCTCCAAAATCGAGCTCACTCCCGAAAGTTGAATCGTGCAAAGCAGCCCCTTGCCTTCAACTTCAATTTCATCCCCTGGCAAAAGTTCGCATTGAGCACTCATAAGAGGGTATCTCGGGTCTTCATTGTCAAAACTGTAAGTCAGTTTGAGCAGACTGTCATAGTGCTGCAGCGCAGCTTCGTTAAATGTCCCGTTTGCATTGATGATAAGGTATATGCTTGCCTTGGCCTTCAGCTCTATCTGTATACTGTCACAGTCGCTTTGGCTGTGACAGATCAGCTCTCCCGTCTCGCCCAATGAGTATGCAAATGCATCTATCCGCCGTATACTTTCCATCGGTCTGACTTTTATGCAGGAGGCGAAAAGGGTATCTTTCCTCTGTGTGCTGTCAATTTGGACAGCCGGTATCTCCGGAAGCTGCACCTGGTCAGCTTTATGCTGACAGGATAGAAAAAGAAAAGCCCCCGCGAGAGGCAGGAGCTTTATAGAGAATGAGACTTTCATCATGCGCCGAAGTTGTCGTAAAGGATGCTTTCGGGTGGCACTCCGAGGGAGTCGAGGAGTTTGTTGACACTCGCTACCATCATCGGAGGGCCGCACATAAAGTACTTCATATCCTCGGGGAATTCCTGGTCCTTGAGGTAAGTCTCCCACATCACCTGATGCACAAAGCCGGCGGTGTATTTGACTCCCGCTGCATCGGCCGCAGGATCGGGACGGTCGAGAGCGAGGTGAAAGTGGAAGTTCGGGAACTCTTTCTCGAGCTCGGCATAGTCTTCGAGATAGAAGGCCTCCACAAGGGCACGGGCTCCGTAGAAAAAGTGGACTTCGCGCTTGGTGTGAAGGGTCTTGAAGAGGTGCATGATATGCGAACGCAAAGGAGCCATGCCGGCACCGCCTCCGACGAAGATGTACTCGAGATTGTCAGGGTCGTTTGCGGGTAGCAGGAACTCTCCGTAAGGCCCGCTGATTGTGACCTTGTCCCCGGGTTTACGGGTAAAGACATAGGATGAGGCTATTCCCGGATTGACGGGAAGCAGTCTGAAGCCCTGGCTGCGAGGTACGCTCCTGTCAAACGGAGGAGTTGCGATACGCACATTGAGCTTGATGATGCCTTCCTCGGCAGGATAAGAGGCCATGGAATAGGCCCTCATCGTCGGCTCCGGATTTATGCATTTGAGCGAGAAGAAGCCGTACTTGTCCCAATCCTTGCGATACTCGTCCTCGACGGTGATGTCCTTGAAGTCGAACTCACCGGCGGGAATGTCAATCTGGATGTACTGACCGCTCTTGAAGGGAATATGCTCGCCTTCGGGGAGCCTGACCGTGAATTCCTTGATGAAGGTGGCCACATTGTGATTGGAAATGACTTCGCACTCGAGTTTCCTGATGCTCAGGGCACTTTCGTCCATCTGAATCTTGAGGTTGTCCTTGACCTTGACCTGACAGCCGAGCCTCCAGCCGTCTTTAATCTGTTTGCGGTTGAAGAAACCGACCTCGGTAGGGAGGATTTCCCCGCCGCCTTCGAGTACCTGCACCTTGCACTGTCCGCAGTTGGCCTTGCCGCCGCAGGCAGAAGCAAGGAAGATGCCGTTGTCGGAGAGAGTTGTCAGAAGAGAGCTGCCTCCGTCGACTTCGATGGTCTTCTTGCCGTTGTTGATGTCGATCTGGAGTTTACCCTTTGGAGTGATTGCCTGCTTGATAATCAGCAGAATTGCTACGAGAATTATGATGACAACCGTCATCACAATCAGGGAAAATAATACTGTATTGCCCATTGTTCTTTCCTCCTAAAGTGAAATGCCCGAAAACGCCATGAAGGCAATACCCATGAGTCCTACCGTGATGAAGGTGATTCCCGTGCCTTTGAGCGGGCGGGGGACATTGGAGTAGGCGAGTTTCTCTCTGATTGCGGCGAGGGTCACTATTGCAAGCCACCAGCCGATTCCCGAACCGAGTGCATACACAGTGGCTTCACCCACATTGATGAAGTCCCTCTGCTGCATAAAGAGCGAGCCTCCGAGGATTGCGCAGTTGACGGCAATCAGCGGCAGGTAGATTCCAAGGGAAGAGTACAGCGAGGGCAGGAATTTCTCGACTATCATCTCCACCACCTGGGTGATGGCCGCGATGACCGCGATAAAGATGATGAAGCTCAGGAAGCTCAGGTCCACGCTTGCGAACTTGGGCCCTAGCCAGGCGAGAGCTCCTTCCTTGAGGACATAAGTGTCGAGCAGATAGTTGACGGGAAGGGTAATCAGCAGGACGAAAATCACTGCGATTCCGAGTCCGTTTGCCGTCTTGACATTCTTTGATACCGCCAGGTATGAGCACATACCGAGGAAGTATGCAAAGATCATATTGTCAATGAAGATTGACTTAACGAATAAGCTGATATATTCCATGATTCAGTGACAATTTTACTTTTCCTGAAGGCTCTTGTCGAGGCTTCTGTGCACCCAGATGATGCAGCCGATAAGAATAAGGGCCATCGGAGGGAGAATCATAAGTCCGTTGTTGGTGTAGCCGATTGCCTTGAGCACCGGAATCCCGAAGAGGGTTCCGCTGCCGAGGAGTTCCCTGACAAAAGCCAGGATTACCAGCACGAGTCCATAGCCCAAGCCGTAGCCGAAGCCGTCCACAAAGGAGGGCCAGGGGTCATTGGCAAGGGCGAAAGCCTCGATGCGGCCCATCACGATACAGTTGGTAATGATAAGCCCCATGTAGACGGAGAGCTGTTTGTCTATCGGATAGGCGTAGGCCTTGAGGAACTGGTCCACAAGGATAACCATAAGAGAGACGACCACCAGCTGGATAATGATACGCGCCCTGTTGGGGATGGTCTTGCGAATCAGTGAGCAGACAAAACTCGACACGGCCGTTACTATGGTTACCGAAAGAGCCATCACGCAGGCTCCCTTGAGCTCAACGGTAACGGCAAGCGATGAACAGATACCGAGAATCAGTACGGTAATCGGATTGCCTTTGAGTATTGGAGTAAGGAATGTATCCTTGATTTTCTGTGCCATATCTATTCCTCCTTATTGTTTAGAAGATAATTCCTGTAGGCCTCCATCCAGACATTGATGGCGGCATTCACTCCCTTGCTCGTCATTGTAGCACCGGTGATGGCATCGATTGCGTTATCGGCTCCCTCCGGTGCGCCTCCTTTGACAATATGGAAGGGTTCTTCATCGCTGAAGTCGAGCTTTTTGCCGGAGAACTGGCCTCGGAATGAAGGGTCGTCCTTGATCTTGCCGCCAAGTCCGGGGGTCTCGCTGCTATGGTCGAAGTAGGCTCCGACAATTCCGGTACCGCTCTGGTCTACTGCCAGATAGCCCCAGACCGGCCCCCAAAGACCCGCTCCGTAGAGAGCGAGAACCGTAGTCCCGTTCCTGAAAATATAGGCGGGGATGGCATATGCTGAACCGCCCTTAATATTGTAGTTCTGGACCTTGAGGTCAGATGTGCTGTAGACTTCCGCAGTCTTGGTGTCGAGTTCTCCAACTTGTTTTCCTTCGGCATCAAGCAGCACGGCTTTGGATATGTTGTCCTTGTAGAAATTGATGATTGCCGTGTTGGAAGTGGAGTTGAGGTCAAATTTGGCAGCCTGAAGGATTTGCGAAATTGTTTCAGCCTTCTGATTGGCCTGCTGCTTGGGCTTGAGAGCCTGGGAAGCCACGGCCAGAATCGCTGCGACAAGCACGCAGACAACCGTCGTATAGATGATAGTATAGATGTTGCTGTTGGTATTCATACTGTTGTCCTCCCTTATGCTTTTGCAACTTTATTCCTGCGACCGGTGCGAACAGCCACGACACAGTGGTCAATGAGCGGGGCAAAGGTATTGCCGAGCAGGATTGCGAGCATCATGCCTTCCGCGTAGCCGGGGTTGAAGATACGAATCACAATGCAGAGTGCTCCGATCAGGAAGCCGTAAATCCACTTGCCGGTCTCGGTCTGGGCGGAAGTGACGGGGTCTGTTGCCATAAAGACCGTACCGAAGGCGAAGCCGCCCATAACGAGCTGATACCAGAAGGGGATATCGCTTGCTCCGGTGAGGTTGGCAAGTCCTGCAACGAAGACTGCTCCAAGCACGGAACCGGTCATAACTTTCCAGCTTGCAACTCCAGTCCACAGAAGGATGATTGCCCCGAGCAGGATGGCGATGACGGATGTCTCACCCACGGACCCGGGGATTCCGCCCCAAAACATGGTCCAAAACGAAGTGTTGTACTGGAGGGAGGCGTTGGTAATGGCATCGAAACCTCCATCGGCAGCGAGTTCGAGCGGGGTAGCCCCTGAGAATCCGTCTACGAGTTTCTCCGCTCCGGTGCGAATCCAATTCTCCGGACCCGACATATGGCTCGGGTAGGAGAAGAAAAGGAAAGCCCTTGTGAGCAGGGCAGGGTTCCAAATGTTCATGCCGGTACCGCCGAAAACCTCCTTGCCGAAGATGACTGCGAAGGCGACGGCCACCGCGAGCATCCACAGAGGGACATTGACAGGGACGATTAGAGGGATGAAAAAGCCTGTTACGAGGTACCCCTCATTGACTTCTTCGCCCCTGATTTGGGCTGATGCGAATTCAATCGCAAGGCCGACGATATAAGAAACGAGATACAGGGGGAGTACCTTGAGGAAGCCGAACCACCAGGCCTGAATCACGTTGAAGTGAATGCCGGTGGCGAGGGCATGCTGATACCCCACATTCCACATCCCGAAGAGGGCTGCAGGTATTGCGGCTATGACCGCTATAATCATAATGCGCTTGATGTCGACCGAGTCACGGATATGGGCGCCCTTGCGGGTCACCGTTCCCGGGACATGGAGGAAAGTCTGGAACGCATCGGCAGTTGAGTGCAGCCAATAGAGTTTTCCGCCTTTTTCGAAAATCTTATTCATAACTCCTTATGCCATTTCTTTGAGCATCAAGTCGATGCCTTTTGCGACAATGTCTTGAATATCGTTCTTGGACGGGTCTATGAACTCGCAGACCGCAAGGTCTTCGGGCAATACTTCATAGATGCCGAACTGCTCCATCTTCTCAATATCGCCGGCCAGGCAGGCCTTGATGAGGTAGAGGGGGTAGATATCCATTGGAAGGACCTTACTGTAGTAGCCATCGCTCATGACGAAGGCGCGAGGTCCGCCATGGAGGTTGGTGTCAATGTCGTATTTCTTGTGGGGGAAGAAGCGACTGAAATAGGTGTGGTCCACACTGTACTGATTGAGCCTCATAGGTTTAGCCCAGCCGAGAAGCTCTTCTTCCGTGCCTTCTTTCAGGATAGTGATGCTGTCGTGGAAAAACCCGAGATAGCCATCGATTCCTGCATTGCGTCCTGTGAGAATGTCTCCGCTGACAATGCGCAGCGACTCTGTGTCGGCACCGGTAAAAGGCCTGATCACACTCATGGATGTGCCTGGGAGGGCGCATATATAGGAGGGCTCGATTGCCATTGGCCCGCCTACCGCCACGAGATGCCATAGGTCCACCTTGCCGCTTTCGAAGAATTTTCCGATAGCGGCCAGCCCGGCCAGTGAGATGGTCCATACAGTCTCATCCTTGCGGATGTGATCGATGTGGCTGATCTGAACTCCAACATTACCCGCGGGGCATTTGCCCTTGAACATGTGCTGCTGTGCCCCGTGCAGTTTGGCAAGAGGAGATGCAGTGAATGTGTCGGCATTGTAGCTGATGTGTACAGGTGCCAGCTTTGCCAGAGCGTCAATACCGGTTTGGATGTGTTTGACTTCATCTGCAAAAGCGAAGTCCAGGTCTGCCGCGTCCGGAGTGGAGTTGAAGGCGGAAGCGAAAATTCCCTTTACCTCAGCCTGTGGATTTGCAATTATTCCATAAGGCCTCTGGACGAGGGATAGCCAGAGTCCGCTTTCCATGAGGGCGGATTTGACTCCGTCCGCATCGAGGGAAGACAGATTCCTGCGCTCGAAGTTTTGCCATTGCTGCTCGGTGTCGGTGCGAATGACTACTGCTAGAAGCTTGCGTTTGTCGCCTCTGACGATTTTCTCCACGACACCGCTTGCAGGGGATACCGCAAGGATGTCCGGATGCTTCTTGTCCGCCAGAACCGGTGATCCCGCCAGAACGCGGTCTCCTTCTTTGACAAGGAGTCTTGGAAGCAGGCCTTTCCAGTCATCGGGCATCACTGCAACAGTCTCGCTGAGCACCGTCTTGGATAGTCGCTTCCCGGCACAGCCCGTAATGGGCAGGTCGAGACCCTTTTTCAAAACGATTGTCTTAGACATTTTTGTGATTATTTGTTGTTTTAATTTTCGCGTCGCGAAGTTAGCAAAAAAATCCTTACTTTAGTGCCCTAAATATGGAAAACAATCTGAAAAGCATTCTCTCCTCTCTCAATGACGAACAGCGCGCTGCGGTCACCGCCTTGGAGGGGCCTGTCCTTATAGTAGCCGGTGCCGGTTCAGGCAAGACCAGGGTTCTTACCAGTCGCGTGGCCTATGCCCTTGCAAGCGGAGCCGAGCCATCGCGCATCCTTGCTCTAACCTTTACCAGGAAGGCCGCTTCGGAGATGAAAGAGCGTATCGCCATGATGGTTGGACCGGACAAAGCGCGGCGGGTTGTGATGGGGACTTTTCACTCGGTATTCATCCGTTTCCTCAGGGAGTATTCCGACTCGCTCGGTTATCCCTCGTCCTTTACCGTATATGATACTTCCGACTCCGTTTCCGCCATTAAAATCTGCCTTAAGGAACTCGCTTTGTCCGAAGACAAGAAATACAAGCCTAAAGAGATTTTATCCCGAATTTCCAACGCGAAAAACAATCTTGTTACTTGGCAAAAATACCCTACGGTTGCAGAGTTGGTGAGCTCTGACGTGCGTGCAGGGAGAAGCCGCTTTGCCGATGTCTACAGGCTCTACCAGCAGAAGCTGAAATCTAGCGGGGTCATGGATTTCGATGATATCCTCGTTAATATGAACATCCTGCTTCGGGACAATCCCGTAGCTTTTCATGACCTCTCCACCCGCTTTACCTATATCATGGTGGATGAGTATCAGGATACCAATTACGCCCAATATGTAATCCTCCGCAAGCTCGCTTTCGTGCATCACAATATCTGTGTCGTGGGGGACGACTCCCAGTCGATATACGCTTTCAGGGGAGCAAAGGTCGAGAATATCCTTTCTTTCAAGAAGGATTACCCCGAATGCAAGGTGTTTCATTTAGTGCTGAATTACCGTTCGACGAGTAATATCGTGAACGCCGCGAACAGTGTCATCGCCAAAAACGAGAACCGGATTCCCAAGGAATGCAAGTCGACCGGCGATGTTGGAGAGAAGATAAGTCTGATCAATGCCTTTACCGACAAGGATGAATCGGCGCAGGTCGTGCAGTTTATAGTGGATGCGATGCGGCGGGAGCATGCTGCCTACAGGGATTTCGCTATTCTCTACAGGACCAATTCCCAGTCCCGCTCGCTCGAGGAGAGCCTTCGGCTGCGCAACATTCCCTACATGATTTATTCGGGTAATTCCTTCTTCGACAGGGCCGAAGTCCGGGATTTGCTTGCATATTTCAAGCTCGCCGTCAATCCAAACGATGATGAGAGTTTTCGCAGGGCGGTGAATAAGCCGGCGCGTGGAATTGGAGAGACCAGCGTTACCTCCCTTGCCTCTGCTGCTTCTTCCATAGGGAAGAGCCTTTATGAGACGGCTTCCTCTCCCCTTATTGAGTCTGTTCTCAAGGCTGCGGCCGTTTCCAAAATCCGGCAGTTTTGCGCTTTGATTAAGTCATTCCATGAAAGGGTTTCCACCGAAGACGCCTTGGTCCTGGCGAAGAGAATTGCCGATGATTCGGGGCTGTATGCGTTCTATGCCTTGGATAAGAGTGTTGAGGGGCTGTCGCGGATGTCAAATGTGGACGAGCTGATTAATTCGGTGGCGGCGTTTGAGGATGATTTGGCTTCAGAGGCCGAGGAGAATGGAGATGAGGTCCCGATGGTGACTCTGGGGCAGTGGCTGGAGAATGTATCCCTGCTCTCAAATGTGGACGTGGAGGAGGAAGACGATGGCAACAAGGTGTCCCTGATGACGATACATGCGGCAAAGGGACTTGAGTTCCCCTATGTTGTGATTGTGGGACTCGAGGAAAATCTCTTCCCTTCCGGCGGGATGTTTGCCAATCCGAAGGATATTGAGGAGGAGCGCCGACTTTTCTATGTGGCTCTTACGAGGGCCAAGAAGATTGTGGTGCTCTCGCATTGCTATGACAGGATGCGAAACGGCAAGCATGAGCAGAACGAACTCTCGCGTTTTGTGAGAGAAATTGATTCCGCTTACCTTGAGAATCCGCCTCGGGATGAGGGTAAGGAGGCTGGCCTGTGGGGGTCTCGCAGTGGGTTTGGCTCTCGATTTGGGTCAAGTCCTTTCACTCGCGCAGATTCCCGATTCGGCACCGGTGCAGCTTCTTCCCCGGTCCGTGTCTCTTTTCCCTCTTCACAGCAGAAATCCGCAAGTCCGCAAGTCCGCTACCCCGACTTCGTCCCTGTCCCGATGGACGAACTCTACGCGGGAGAAAGAATCGAACACAATTATTTCGGCCCGGGGACCATCGTTTCCATTACTGGGATTAGCCCCGAACTCAAAGCCGTTGTCAACTTCGACGAAGTCGGTTCCAAGACCCTCCTTCTCAAATACGCCAAAATGCGCCCCGAAAAGAAATAGCTTGCCCTGCCCGCTTTCCTGCAATGGCTGGTGCATGAGGCTGCTCTGCATTGCATTCCAGCCGTATTTGGTGGAGAGAACTTTATTTGTTAGATTTGTGGATATGAAAATAAGCAACAACGAAGCCTGTACGACCATTATGGTCGGCAGCGGCATGATGGCCGACGGTTCAATGGTCTACGGCCGGTCGGATGATTCCAATGCAGTGAAGGCCACCAGACTCGCTGTCTATCCGGATACGGACGAGGGTCCTGAAGAGTTTGTCGCCCTTGACAGTCCGTTCAGGCTGAAACTGCCTCCCCACAGGCTCGGCTTCAGCGCCCTGGAAAGGGCCGGCCTGCCTTATCATTGGGGAGAAGCCGGATTCAACAGCCTTGGAGTGGGCATGAGCGGGACCGAGACAATTTTTGCAAGCGGGAAGGTCCTCTCCCTCGACCCTTATGTGGAGGACGGAATAGGGGAGAACAGTGTGGTACAGATAGTCTTACCCTATATAGCCTCGGCCAGGGAAGGAGTTGAGAGGCTTGGAGCCCTGATAGAGGAGAAAGGGAGTGCAGAGGGTTTCGGAGTAGCCTTCCTTGATGAGAAGGAGATGTGGTATCTCGAAAATGCCGGAGGGCACCGCTACCTCGCCTGCCGTATGCCTCAGGATAAGTATTTCGTCTCGGGCAATCAGAGCCGCTATCGGAGATACAATCCCGCTGACAAAGAAAATTACATTGCATCGAAGGATCTTATTGAGTTCGCTCAGCAGAACGCGCTGTTCGAAGGAGAATTCGACTTTCATGAAGCCTATTCTCTTGAAAGCGAGAATGATAAGACCTACAATTACCCCCGTGTCCGGGCTTTGCAAAAGCTCTTTACCCCGTCCGTGGAGACAGATGTGAAGGTAAATGATTTCCCCGTCTGGCAAAAGGCGGACAGGCTTCTCACAATTGAGGATATTAAGGAGGCTTTCCGTCATCACTACAACGGCACTGAACACGACCCCTATCTGCACTCCAATCCCCGCGAGCCTTATCGTCCAATCTCCATTTTCCGCACCATCAATACCCATATTCTTCAAGTGCGGCCCGCTCTTCCAAAAGAGATAGGACGAGTCGACTACATGGCGGAAGGGATGGCGGATTTAAGTGTATTTCTTCCTCTGTATCAAGGTGTGAAGTCCTATCCTTACCCTTATACCGTTGGGACGGTGCATTCGGAGGCGGACTCTGCCTACTGGACTTTCCGCAAGGTTTCTGCTCTTGGCATGATTAATTATAACGGGTATGCTCCGCTTATAAAGAAAACTTTCTCTGCACTTGAGGCTCAAATACAGCAAATGCAGGTCGGGATGGAAGAGGAGTACCTCGCAACCTGCAAGACGCGCCCTCTTGCAGCCGGCCGCTTGCTTCAGCAATTCTCTGACGAGGCTCTTAATCAGGCTTTGACTGTTGCACGGCAGCTGCTTGAAGAACTTTTTACTCAACTGACCAAAGATATTCAGAAAGAGTACTTCTTCCACGGGGCATAAATTGAAATATTATGGAAAAGAAATTGACGGAAAGAGTCTCCTGGGTCGGAAAAATCGACTGGGAACTCAAGCATTTTCACGGTGATGAGCTCTCTACCCATTATGGCTCAAGTTATAACTCATACCTGATTCGGGACGGGAAGACTGTGCTCGTTGACACCGTGTGGGCACCCTATGACCGGGAATTTGTTGCCAGGCTAAAGGAAGTGATTGACCTGGGGCAGATTGACCTTATCGTCATGAATCACAACGAGAACGACCATAGCGGTGCCCTTCCTGCCCTACTTGCGGAGATTCCGAATGTGCCGGTTTACTGCACGAAAAAGGGGGAGGAAATCCTTCGCGGTCTGTATCATCAGGATTGGAACTTCGTGAATGTCAAGACTGGCGATACCCTGTGCATAGGGGATAACACCCTCACTTTCATCGAGTGCCCCATGTGCCACTGGCCTGACACCATGGTGACGTATGCCTCCCGGGAGCAGATTCTCTTCTCCAACGATGTGTTCGGGCAGCATTATGCTACCGAGAGCCTTTACGATGACACTGTGAATCAGAGAGATCTCTTCAGGGAAGCCGAGAAGTACTACTCCAATATTCTGAATATCTACAACCGCAATGTAAAGCGGAAAGTGGATGAGATTGTGGCTATGAATCTCCCATTGAAGTTCGTTGCCCCTTCGCACGGAGTGATATGGAGAGAGCACATTCCAGAGATAATAGCCGGATATCAGAGTTGGGATTCCGACTATAAGGAGAATCAGATTACGATAATCTACGATACCATGTGGCAGGCTACGAGACATATGGCCGAAGCAATTGCGGATGGAATCAGAGCCAAAGACCCCGAGGTACGGGTAGTACTGATGAATGCAGTGAAGGATGATAAGAACGATATTATCCTTGAAGTGTTCCGCTCCAAGACCGTTCTCGTGGGTTCTCCTACCGTTAACCTCGGTATTACCTATGCTATAGCCGGTATTTTGGAACTTATCCGCGGGATGAAGTTCAAAGGCAAAAAGGCTGCTGCTTTCGGTTCCTTTGGCTGGGGTGGAGGCGGAGAAAAACGCATTCAGGAGAGTTTGGAAGAGGCTGGATTTGATATTTGTGCCGAGGCCCTGAAGGTCAAATGGGCACCTGACAGCGAGGCCGTGGCCTTGTGCCGGCAATGGGGGAGCGGGATTGCCGAAGTCCTGTAATTCTTTTAATGACCGGATATCTGACACATAAGACAAAACTGAATAATCAGTATAACATCATGAAAACATCATCTCTGTTTGCAGCTGCGGCTCTTTTGCTGGCCGCAGTTTCGTGCAGTCCTAAGCACGGAGTAGCAATAGTCGCCCACAGGGGTTATTGGAAGAGCGAAGCAGCTGGAGGGGCGCATAACTCAATCGCTTCCCTTTCTGAAGCTCAACGGATTGGGGTCTGGGGAAGCGAATTCGATGTCAATATGACAAAGGACGGACATCTCTATGTCTTCCACGACGGACAGGTGGGCGGTATGCCTTTTATCGAGCATGATGCGGCTGATTTTGCCGAAATCCGCCTGCCGAACGGGGAAGCCATTCCGACTTTGGACCAGTACCTGACGCAGTTTGAGAAGGATAAGAAGTGCCATCTGGTATTTGAGCTCAAAACTCATCCCGCCGAGTTCGAGGAGCTCGCAGTGGACAAATGCATCGCTGCTCTTAAGGAGCATGGTCTCTTTGACCCTGAGCGGGTAATCTTCATCTCTTTCTCGAAGCAGGAATGTATCTATTTCGCACGGAAATGTCCCGGATTTACGGTGCAGTATCTGGATTCGGATATAGATCCTGACCAAGTCTATGCTTTGGGTATCAATGGGATAGATCTCAATTACAAGACATTCTATTCCAATCCTGACTGGTACGGTAAGGCCCGCTCTCACTCAATGAGCGTCAACGCCTGGACTGTCAATAAGGAAGAGGACATGCGCAAGATGATTGAGTTGGGAGTAGATTACATCACTACAAATAATCCCGAGCAGCTCCGCGCCTTGCTCAAAGAGATGGGAGTGAGGGAAGTGAAAGCTGGTGAATAATGATTTCTGACCGATTGTCCCAAATACGCCATGTAGCCCTCGACATGGACGGCACAATCTATCTCTCAAATACCCTGTTCCAGTGGACTATCCCGTTTCTTGAGAAGTTGGACAGTCTCGGAATCGGGTATTCGTTTCTGACCAACAATCCCACCCGTTCGGTGGATGACTACCTCAAGAAACTCCATGGCATGGGGATTCCCGCCACTCGGGAGCAGATGTACACTACGACAATCGCCATGGCGGATTATCTTCATCAGCACCTGCCGGATGCAAAAAGGCTTTTTATTCTCGGTACTCCATCGATGGTTTCCCAGATGGAGGCTTTTGGCTTTGAGCAGTGCAGCGCCTCTCCGGATAATGTCCCGAATGCCCTTGTGGTCTCGTTTGACATGACTTTGGAGTACGACAGACTTTGTCATGCCGCCTGGCTGGCAACGAGGGGGCTTCCGTATTTTGCGACCAATCCCGACAAAGTCTGCCCGACGGATCAGCGGACGGTGCTTGTGGATTGCGGCTCAATCTGCAAATGCATCGAATATGCCACGGGGCGCAAACCCGATGTGGTGCTGGGGAAGCCGGATCCGGAGATGCTGAAAGGCATCGAAATCCGCCACAGCCTCGCTCCCGAGAATATCGCGATGGTAGGGGACAGGCTCTATACCGATATCGCAATGGGGCGCAACGCCGGAGCACTCTCGGTGCTTGTACTCAGCGGGGAGAGCGACCTTAATGATGTGGCATCTGCCCCTGAACAGTGGAAGCCCGACCTTATCTGCAGAGATGTCAGGGAACTTGGGGATTTGCTGGAAAAATTTCACAATTCATAGATATCTGTTAAACATTTCTGTTCATCTAAGCGTGTAATGCGACAGATGGTAACATTAAAATCTATGCACTTCGGTGTTTGCCTATCTTTCTTTTTGTCTGTTATTTCCTGCGCAAAGAAGGAGTCAACTGAACCATAGACCGTGGATTTCACCCTGATGGTGAGCGTTACTTCCCCCTGTTGATGTGTATTACGGACAGAGCGTGAACTATAAGTTCTACTTCGGGCTCGGGCCCTGCTCCGGACACTGCGAAGAATCTCCACATTCAAAAGACCGCACTAAACCATCGGTGCGGTCTTTCGTATTCTGCGCCTATCCTTGCGACCCGCTCCGTCAGTAAACCGGCCCTTTTTCTTACGGAATGCTCTCCGCCGGCCAGTTCCGTCAGTAAACCGGCCCTTTTTCTTACGGAATGCCCTCCGCCGACCCGTTCTGTGCTTGTTTTGGCCGTTATTTAGCACGGATGCCTCTCCACTATGCGGCAGAGTAACTGTTACAGTTTAATGAAGATTTTCTTGCGGTAGAGCAGCAGGCAAATCAGCCAGATAATCAAGGTGTAGATAAGAGCGTAGACCAGTGACCACCACGGGGATACGATTGCAAGGGCTTTCTTGAGCCCTGCCATCCTTACGAGTCTTGCCCCAAAGCAGGAAAGAAAGTAGGCCACGAGGGCATTGGTCCCGAAGATTCTGGCGGGTTCAAACCACCCCGCGTGCCCCTTCATGTCGACTAAATACATAATTACCCCCAGGCTTATCATTGCCCATCCGTTCGTTATGAGCACATATGATGCAGTCCATAGGGTCTTGTTAATCGGAATCCAGATAGCAGTAATCTCAGCGGCAAGCAAGGAGAAAAGCCCCCATGCGAAGACTGTGGATGTCATTTCGGCAGCCCTGTTTCCCGTTTCGCCTGTTCCGGGCATGGAATGTCTGATATATTTCCCAACAAGGAAGCCAAGCAGGACATTTACCATGGAGCTCAGCGTTCCAATCGGTCCGCACGGATCCACAGGTGTACTAAACTCCTTGTACATGTGGGATTTCCCGACAAGCGCACTGTCAATCCTTCCGCAGACATTGCCTTCGAGGGTGAATTGAGTCCCCTGATTTCCAAATATCAGCTGTATCGCAGTGTAAATAATTAGAAGTCCTGAGGAGATTATACAAACCCATTTGCTGTCTCCTTTCAGCGCCAGAACAAGAATCGCGGCTAGGACATAGCAGCATGCTATTCTTTGTAAAACCCCGAACCAGCGCATATTCGCCCAATCGAAATTTGGGAACAGGTTGAGGAAAAGTCCGAGGGCGAAGATGATTACTCCGCGTTTGAAAACTTTGAGCAGGGCTTTGCCGTTCAGCCCACCGAACTTACTCAGCGACCATGCCATTGCCATCCCCATACAGAAGAGAAACACGGGGAAAACCACATCTGTAGGTGTGCAGCCGTTCCATGCTGCATGCTTGAGAGGGGCATAGACATATTTTGCACTTCCGGGATTATTGGCAACAATCATGAAGAGCATTGCGAGGCCCCGAAGTATGTCGAGTGGAAAGAAGCGTTTCTTGGTGTGTGTCATCAGAGTTCGTAATATGGCAGATTCTCTTTGAGTAGGATATCAATTGGCATAAGGTGAAAGGCGGATATACTGCCCACCTTGCGATAGAGAAGATATTCGATGACGGAACGCACTGCATTAAACCCCTGAGTCTCCGGTCTTTGGCTTAGCAGGACGCTTATGCTTCCGTCTTCAAGACAACTTCTGTTACTTTCGGTGCAGTCGAAGGCAACGAGGCGGATGTCTCTGCTTTCTCCTAATTCCTTCAAGGCCTCTGCGACTATGTGCCCGCGGGAGTTAAGTACTGCCACTCCCGCTATTTCTTTGTGGGATAAGAGATAATTCTTTATCTGTTTCAATCCCTTCCCCCTGTTGTGCATATCGACCGGTGCAGGGGACAGGAGCTTTTTATTCCCATTGAAGAACTCGCGCAGGCCCTGAAGGCGACGGCTTGCATTGTAGGCATTCTCGTCTCCCTCGTAACTTGCACAAAATACGGCTATCTGACTGTCCGGTGGAGTAATGTTGCCGAGAATTTTCCCTGCGATATAACCGCCTTCAGGCTGGTCGGCAGTGTAGGCAGCGATTGGTGTAGTCCCTCCGATAGTTGAGTCAACGAAGGCGTATGGGATGCGTTTCTCATCACAGGTCTTGCAAAATTCTACTGTGAGGTCTTCAAATCCGGGCCCCGCGATGACCGCATCGGGAGTAAGTTGCAGGGCCTTTTCGTATGAGCTTTGTAGGGAGGCTTTGCTGAACTGGTCGTAAGGAAGCCACTCGAATTCCAAGTCGATGTCGGAATACTCTTCTCTTGCGCGGAGTATTCCACCTTTGACCGTGTCCCAATATTCGCCTTCAATCGCTTCCGGAGTTACCACTGCCACGACGAAGGCTTTCCTAAGTGACACTGCCGAGGTGTGGATGTTGTATTTGTATCCCGTCTCGTCCAAAACTTTTTCAATGCGAACGAGATTTTCTGAGGAGACCTTTCCCCTTTGGTGAAGAACTCTGTCGACAGTCGCTCGTGAAACTCCTGCCAGCGTGGCGATTTCTTTGATAGTTATCTGTTTGCCCATGTATGTAGTAAGCTTCTTACTTTTTCTGCACGCCGCTTCCCCTGCCGCTCATTTTTTGCCTTTGCTTCCTCTTGTTTTATTCCCGGCCGTTCTGTTTTCTCTCCTGCTTCCTCTTTTCTCCCGCTCCTCCTGACTCTATTCTGCTCCCCTCCTCTACTTTTCTCTACTCCTCCCTAACCCTTTTCTCTCACTTCTCCCTACTTTCTTCCGTTCCCTCTCTTTTCTCCCGCTCCTCCTCTCTCCCTTTTCTCTTTGCCATTCTCCCCTTTCTCCCACTTCTCCCTACTCTGCCTTCTTCGCCTTTAAAGCCGACAGTGCACCTTGCTCGGAAATTGAGCCGGAGTCACCCGGACTGACCTGCCTTCTTCCCCATTAATGGCCGGTACGTGCAGCCTGGTGCAAAGATATCGTTTTTTTGCAAAACCTCTTCATCCCTCCAAATACATTTGTCTCTTCTCCCCTGAAGTAGAAAAGAGGGGAGCGTTGCACATTGGAGCGCAAAAAGCTCACACAGAAGTGCAAAGGAGGTGTATTTTGCACTTTGCCGCACGAAAAGCCCACTCGGAATGCCAATGTAGTCATTCCGAGTGAGTAGTAGGAGGGCAAGATACTATTAATGAACATTACTCCATCCTGCGTGCCGAAATGCGAGTCGTATTATTGAATGGATATAGACGGCCATTGTACATTGCCTGCCCTGTATCGGTGATCGTCACGCTTAAAAGATTTCCTGAAAGAGTTGCCGCGCTATAACTTGTATTGATATACTCTCCGTTGGTGTAGTACTCACTTGATGATTCAAAATAGACACTGCCACCCACAACATTCCCACTTGCAGAGAAAAATCCGCTTGCTTCTACTCTTTCAGAACTGATTTTGCTTATAACCAAAGTCCCCGATTTGGCAAGGGAGCCATAATCGCCTCCCCAGTACATTGTCTTATATGCGCTCACGCTATAAGTCCCGACAAACGCATCTGCCTCATCTTCCAAAAGCCCTGCACAGGAGGTAAGACATAGAGCGGCACATATCAATGTCAGTATTTTATTCGCATTGTAAGTCATATCCCCTATAGGTCTTCTCCATTGGCCATGTTGTAGCCATTCTCGTAATACATCCAGATTCTGTACTTGTCGTAGCCTTCTTTGCTAATCGTAAACCAGACATGTTCGTTAAAATCTATCTTGCCATCCGGCTCGGCAGGCCGAAGGAAGTAAATGGCTTGGTATTGCTTGTTGTAGACGACGATTTGAATCGATATATCTTCGCTCTCCGGGATAGACTGGTCTCCACTGCCAATGTACTTTGAGTTGTTATCAAACTGTGCGCAAAGATTATTGAAACGGATTTTAATCTGGGTCTCATCTCTATAAGACTGATCCCCTACGGCTATCCTGTACACTTTATTGTTGTTGGTCACGGGTGCGACGATGACATCTTCGCCATTGAATTCCCCATATAAGTTGTTATCAACATACGATTTTGTGAATCCTTTGGCTTTAAGTTTCTCAACTACATCCCGGCTATATCCGTCAACGGGAATGCCGAGAAATTTAATCAGGTTAACTTCTTGGGCCGACATGGAAAGGCAAAGGCAAAGGGCCGTGGTCAGGGATAAGATTTTCTTCATTGATTATTGAGTTAAAAGAGCCTGGCGGGAATCTTTATGAACCCCGCCTAAAATATGTAATATACTGATTATAAGCTTAATACCCCCCCCGCGATGACGGAGGAGATGTAGCGGTTAGATAAACTTGTCTGTCCTTTAGACATCATTGCACCAAAGATACGAATAAAAAGTTGATTTGCGATGTCTTTCTGATTGCAAATTAGTATTGATTGGGGACAAAATACTACCGGCATGCACCAGCATGCTTGAGCCCACTTGAAAAAGTTCAAAATTGTGTTTTATAGCCTTGTAACCGGGTGACAATCATAGTCGATTTTTCCGAGAATGGCTTTTTAAAGCGGGCTCATGCCTCGAATGGGATATTTTCGTTAACGGCAAAGGAAAGAGACTTACGGCATGCTCCCGAACAGGACCATTTGCGCAAACAGTCAGAGACGGCAAAGCATGGGTGCTCTCCCGATTAGACAGTCTCTTCCCTTTGGAGTTCCTGCAGTGGTATCTCCTGTCGTTGCCCGTATCGGCCATAGTTGTACTCTCCCTTTGGAGTTCCTGCAGTGGTATCTCCCATTGATCTGCCCTACACGCATTCCTATGGCATCTCCTCGGAAGTGATGAGGTGATAACTACCGCATCACTTCTGCTTATCCTTTCTACAGGCACTTCTGTGGCGCACCCTTGGGAGGTACCACTGCAGGAACTCTGGATTATCTACCCCAGTCCCCTCCGGGTTGTTCCCCGATAAATATCTGACACATAGGTGTTTAAGCTTTCTCGCCCCCTTGCCGCGAGGTAGGGCGTAGAATGATAACATCTTGTGTTGCAGTCACATACAGGGAAACGCATATTCCCGGCAAGGTGGTGAAGGGTGGTGAGGAAAGCGGGAGATGCATGGCAAGGTGTGAAGGATGTTGAGGAAAGCGGGAGATGCATGGCAAGGTGTGAAGGATGTTGAGGAAAGGAAGGGATGCATGGCAAGG
>CAZSMO010000013.1:0-14617 GCA_964608175.1 uncultured Muribaculaceae bacterium
CCTCGGGCTCCCTCATCCGTTTTCCAGTGCCCTCGAGCTCCCTCATCCGTTTTCCAGTGCCCTCGAGCTCCGTCATCCAAGTTTTCGGGATCCTCGGGCTCCCTCATCCGTTTTCCAGTGCCCTCGAGCTCCCTCATCCGTTTTCCTGTGCCCTCGGGTGTTTCCCTGTAAGTGGTTATTACTCAATACATTAAACTTTTGCGCCCCCTTGCTGCGCGGTAGGGTGAGAAAGTGTAAGTATATGTGTGTCAGTGATTTATGGGGAAACACTACTTGGCGCTCGCATTCCTCACTTTTCAGAAATCCCCGAGCACGCCATGTACCCGGGGATTCTATGTATGGGGGGATGTTTACTTCACAAGAGTAAACGGGGCTTCGTTGGCGGTGGCGGAGTCGGGGCCGATGAAGACCTTGAAGTCTCCCGTCTCGCAGATCCACTCTGCATTGTCATCGTAGTAGCCGAGGTCCTGAGCCGTAAGCGTGAATTCTACCGTCCTGCTTTCTCCCGGTGCAAGCGAAATCTTCTCGAAGCCGCGCAGCTGCCGAAGCGGCCTTGAGAGTTTGCCGACCATATCCCTGATGTAGAGCTGCACAACTTCCTTGCCCTCGCGGTCTCCGGTGTTTGTCACTGTAACGCTGGCAGTGAGACTTCCGTCGAGAGCCATTGTGTCGGAGGACAGTGCCACAGGGGAGTACTCGAAAGTCGTATAAGACAATCCGTAGCCGAAAGGATACAGGGGAGTGGTCTCGGAGTCAATGTAATCCGATTTGAATTTCATGTGAGCAACTCCTGCAGGAAGGGGACGGCCGGTATTGAGCCTCTCGTAGTAGATGGGAATCTGTCCCACATTGCGGGGGAAGGTCATGGTCAGGTGTCCCGAAGGATTGACCTCCCCGAAGAGTACATCCGCAATTGCATACGCTGCCTCGCTCCCTCCAAACCACACATCAAGTATGGCAGGGACATGCTCCGATTCCCACTGGATGGTAAGAGGCCTCCCATTGAAAAGCACCAGCACGACAGGTTTGCCAGTCTTGAGCAATTCACCAAGAAGTCTTCTCTGCGTATCCGGGATCCCGATGTCGGCGCGGGACGAACTCTCTCCCGTCATCTCCGAACTTTCGCCAAGAGCCGCAACAATCACATCGCTCTGACGGGCTACACGGAGGGCTTCCCGAAGAAGATCTTCGTCATTGCCGCGTGGAAGATCCCGTCCGAAAAGAGTTCCGCGCACCTGCACCTGCTCATCGGAGCAGAGGTTGCTGCCTTGGGCATAGAGGAAGCGGACCCTGTCGCCGTACAGCTCCTGCAGACCTTCCCTTAGTGAAGGGCAGGCATTGAGGTCGGTGGATACACTCCATGTGCCCGGCATATTCGCACGAGAGTCGGCGAGCGGACCGATAAGAGCCACTGTGCCCGAAGCCTTCAAAGGCAGAACGGAGCCTTCATTCTTAAGAAGCACAAAGGAATCGGAAGCAATCCGCCTTGCCTCGGCTCTGTTTTCAGGGCAGAAAGTTACCCTTGAAGCCTCTTCTTCGCGACAAAATCTGTATGGATCATCGAAGAGGCCGAGTTTGTATTTGGCCTCGAGAATGCGCCTGCAGGCGCGGTTGATGTCTTTCTCGGAGATTTCTCCCTTATCGAGAGCAGCCTTGAGCTGGTTAAGGAAGCCTTCTGAAATCATATCCATGTCAACTCCTGCCTTGAGAGCCCTGACATTGACTTCATGCAGGTCTCCGACCCCATGGGCGATGCATTCGGGTATGCCGGTGTAGTCGGTAACGACAAAGCCGTCGAACCCCCATTCCCCTCGAAGTACATCGGTCAGGAGCCATTTGTTGACCGTGGCGGGGATGCCGTCAATCACATTGAACGAGGCCATCACACTCCCCACACCCTCATCCACTGCCGCCTTGTAAGGAGGGAAGTTGTCGTTGTACATCCTTGTACGGGACATATCCACAGTATTGTAGTCGCGGCCTGCTTCTGCTCCTCCATATAGGGCAAAGTGCTTGACGCAGGCGAGAACATCAGTATTTGAAGACAAATCCTCCTGATAGCCCCGAACCATGGCTCTGGCAATCGCCGAACCGAGGTAAGGGTCCTCTCCGCTTCCTTCAGAGACCCTGCCCCAACGGGGATCGCGGGTGATGTCAACCATCGGACTGTATACCCAGCCGATACCATTGGCAGAGGCTTCCTTGGCAGCAATCCGAGCGCTCCTCTCAATAGCAGCCATATCCCAGCTGCACGAAAGCCCGAGCGGAATCGGGAAGGTGGTTTCGTAGCCGTGGATGACATCAAGCCCGAAAATCAGGGGAATCCCAAGACGGGACGAGTCGACGGCTATCTCCTGTATTTTGCGGATTTCTGCAACGTCATTTACACTTAGAAGTCCGCCTATTTTTCCCTGTTTAATCTTATCAACAGACCCTTCATTGCGTGCAAGCCCCGTCACGATGTTTCCCCCAACTGGCAGATTGAGCTGACCAATCTTTTCCTCAACGGTCATCCTGTCCATGAGGTCAGACACGAAACGGTCCATCTTGCCTTCAGGCGAATTGTCTGTGCAGGAAGCGAGTAGCAAAACTCCTAAGAGTGTGCCTGTTGCTAGCTTTAGAGTTGAATTCATAATGTTATCAGTGTAATGTTCGAGACGCGAATATAGCAATTATTTTGGGTCAGAGGCTCATTTCCAAGTGAATCCAAGCCTTGTGAGTCCTCTCTGGACATCTTCATCGCTCATAAAGCAGTCCCAAAGAAGACCTGTGCGCCAGTTCTCCATCATCACCACTATAGGCCCCTCGTCGATGGCAAGGTATGAGTCGGCGAACCATTTGTCTTTGAGAGAGAAGGCATCGTGCAGGCCATATTCTCCCCAAAGCCTGTCTCCGAGTGTGTAATAGAAGTATTTCATCGCGGCAAGGGACTCCTCGGGTGTATAGGGGAATGAGGCGAGGGCCGCTGTGGGGGCCACCGTGCCCGTATCGTTGGTGGGGGAGGAGGCGCTGTATCCGTTGGGAATATCCGATGCGGTAAGTCCCCAGCATTGAGAACTGTATCCCCACCCCTTCTTGGAATTTGCGCAGTAGAGGTAACTGATTTTTGCGTGGGCGGTATTCTGCTCCCAATAGGAAGCGTAAGTGTCACTGAGATTGCGGGGGTCCAGTCCGAGGAAGGAGTAATGCGCGAAGAAAAGCGGGCCGCACCAGTCATCCCCGAGAGGGAGAGTGACCCCGAGGAAGGTCTTGCCGTTGCGGATTTCCCCGTTACGGGCCCAGCCCTCGTCATACACGGCCTTGTCAATGGGATAAGTAGGAGAGGATGCGGCAAGGACATAGATGATAAGTCCTTCGTTCCAGCCGGTGATTGGCATGTTCATCTTCCAGCCGTAGTTCGGGGACCAGTGCCAATAGAGTTTATGCTGTCCGTCCTGGGTGAACCACGACCATTCGACTTCTCTCCAAAGGGTTTCAATGATGTCTCTGATTGAGCTTTCAGTGGCATTGGAGAGAGTGAAATAGTGCTTGAGGGTAAGCAGTCCTTGTATCATGAAAGCGCTTTCGACGAGGTCTGCCCCATCATCGTATGTGGAAAAGGACACCACCTTCCCTGTCGAGCCATTTAGCCAGTGCGACCATACTCCATGGAAGCGCTGCGCTTTGTCGCGAAGAAATTCAACCGTCTTCAAAACCCTCTCTGCCCCTTCTTCACGGCTAATCCACCCACGCTCAATCCCAACGGGAATTGTCATAAGGCCGAATCCGCTGCCCCCAATGGTTACCGTATCGTCTGAACCGGTCCTTTCGCGTGCAAGTCCGGAGACAGGGTGAGCATAGTCCCAGAAGTAGGAGAATGCCCCTTTTTGCACTTTCTCGAAAAGGCTCTCGTCAGAAATCCTATCGAACTTGTCGGAAGGGTCGTACTGAGTCGTAAACGAGAACACCACATCATCGAGCAGGTTGACTCCGAGGTTTTCCCCAGCAGAGAGTTTGATTGTGATTTTGCTAAAGGCAGGCAGAGTGCCGGTGCTCTCAATGTGCAGGGTCTTGGGCGAAGCCTTGTCCACCGAGAAGGCAAAACTGCTTTCCTGCGTTCCGCTTACAAGGAGTCGGGAAGAGTCGAATTTGCTCCCATCGAGATTCTTTGTGAATGTCAGATCGATACTGATGTCCTCGAGTGGGGTCAGTGTCGGACTTGTCCCGAGTGCAACACTGTTTCCGCAGAATGCTTCGGATGCGAGTATGGTGTTTTCCGGTGCCGATGCCTTGCTCTCTTTGCATCCCGAGAGGGAAAAGGCAAGAGTCACCATAAGTGGAAGTGCAAAATGATTCATGGAGAACTGTTTAAAAATCCGCCTCCCCATCCGATCCAGTGGGAAGGCGGAATGCGGAAATGATATTAGAGTTGAGAGATCTCGGCATCGTAAAGAGCCTTGGCTTCATCGGCACTGAGACCCTTGCTGTAGATGCGGAGCTCATCCATCTGTCCCTTGAGCCAACCCATCCAGTCATCGGTTGCACCTTCGAGGACTTTCTGTCTCCAGCCGTTGATGAGTACCTGGGTGAAAGCGTGGAAGTGTATTGCACCTGCGGGCTGCTCATTTGCAACCGTTGCCACATAGTTCTCGGGAGTTACATCGACTCCGTTGACGTATGCGTGGAACTCTGATGTTGTCTCATCGTAAGTCCAGATGATGTGCTCCCAGCGGTTTGCAGGGTAGGCTGTCCCCCAATCCCAGGTCACATTGCCGTCTTCATCGGTGGTGCTGGCTTTGGAAGTCTTCCAGATATCGTAGGTGGGAGTGGATGCTCCGCTAAACCAGTAGAGCTTATAGGTGAGGAAGTCATCATCGCGACGGTCGATACTTACTGCAAGGTCGTTCCAGAAGTTGTCACTGTTAAGGAAGGAAACATAGCAGGGAACGGGGGATTCGGAGCTGGGTATGGTCGGCTGATTGATCCATGCTGCAATTGAGAAGCTGGTAATTTTGTTGAGGTTCGGAAGGTCGAAAATCAGATATCCGTTCTCGGCTCCCTGAAGGGCCTGACCCCTGCGGCCGGTGGTGTAGCTAACGCCAGAGCCAACTGTCGAGGCTGTTGTGTTAGTGATGGTCTCAACGGCAGAGCCATCGAAAGGGAAGTAGGCCACGAGAGCCTCTTTGGCAACGGTAGAAGGATCTGTCTTGCCGTCATCGTTGGATTTTTTGTCATCCTTGTTGCAGGAAGCAAGGAGTGCGAGTGCTGCAAGAGCAGCGAGTGTCAAGTACTTTTTCATTGTGTTTGTTAATTAAAAAGTGTTTCAGTTATTAGGTAGCCCTGTGCGCTTTATGCGGAGCAGGGCAGGTGTATCTACCAGCCTGTACGCTGTGTCAGAGCCGTGTTGAGCTGCAACTGGTTGGCCGGTACCGGATAATAGTCGTGTTTGGGTGAGACAAAGCCGGAGATTGTCCCTGCTGCCCGTCCTGTCCTCTTGAGGTCGAAGAGACGGTTTTCTTCGAGGGCAAATTCAGCCCTGCGTTCATCAAGGATGCTGTCCATGGTGGCAGTAGTCGGAGCAAGCCCCGCACGGCTGCGAACCTGATTGAGGGCATCATCGGCACTGAGTCCGCAAGTCCCTGCCGGAGCTCCGTTTACGAGCGCTTCGGCGTAGATAAGCAGGATATCCGAGTAGCGGATAACTCTCAGGTTGTGGTCGAAGCCGTAGCCGTTGTAGCTCCAGTCGTTGTAGGAGGAGGGAGTGTAGACCTTGCCGTTGTAGTAGGGATTGGTGCAGGCAGAGAGTATTTCGTCTCCTTCGGGGGTGGTGGTGCCTCTTTCGAGCACCGTAGCAGCGTAGCGGATGTTATCGCCGCGGTCGCGCAGGAACTGAAGCAGGGCGTCGCTCGGGACATTGAAGCCCCAGCCCTGCATATTGGACGGCTTGTTGTTGCGGGGCCCCTGGACATAGGCGTACTCAAACCACGGAGCATCCCCGGAGGACATTCCCATATCGCTGGACTCGATTTCCATAAGGGATTCGGCGCAATTCTCTCCGTCCACGGAGAAGACATAGCGGTAGTCGTCCATAAGGTGGTATTTGCCGGAGGCGATGATGGCATCGGCCTGGGCTGCAGCCTCGGTGTAGTCTGCGCGATAGAGGGCGACCTTTGCCTTGAGTGCCATGGCGGTGTAGCGGTTGTAGCGGCAGTACCAGGTCTTGCCCCAGGTATCGGGGAGGGTGTCGATTGCGGCCTGAAGGTCTTCGTACATAAAGTCGTAGAGGGTTTCAAGACTGACCTGGGGGTTGTTTGCCAGCTCCCCACTGGTCATGCTCCTGTCTACGAGAGGAACTTCCCCGAAGAGTCTTGTGAGTTGCCAGTAGGCGTAGGCGCGGATGAGCCTGGCCTCACAGGCATACTGTCTGCTCAAATACACATTTGCCTCGGTGTTCTGAGCCTCTCCGTAGAGCTTTTCCTGCTCAATAGCGTTGTTGGCAGCGGAGACCATATCGAAGAACTCTGTCCATACGCTGTTAATAAGGGAGTTATTGGTAGTGAAGGTGTAATTGTCCAATTCTGCTGCCACTGGGCTGTCGGAAGCCTCACTGCCCTTGTCGGCATCGTCAGAGGCGATTTCTTCGAGACAGATGTAGTTGAAACTGTGTCCCTGGCGCAGCTGGGCGTAGGCAGCGCTCACCGGCTGGAACATGTTTTCCGTCTTGCTGTAGTCGGTGCCGCTGGTTGGCATGGTCGCCTCGGTGCGGATGTCGAGGAAATTGCACGAGCTCACAGATGCAAGTGCAAACAGAAGGGGAATAAGATGATATCTTGTCATTGTCGTAATCCTTTAGAAATCAATCCTCAGTCCTGCGGTCCAAACCGATTGCATGGGGTAGACCGAGGTGTCGATGCCGGAACTGATAGGGGAGCCCCCAATTTCGGTGGTAAATCCGTTGTAGCCAAAGAGAGTCAGGGGGCGCTGGGCCGAGAGATAGACCCTGACTTTCTGTGCCCAGCCGCTGACAGGGAAGGTGTAACCGAGCTGGATATTCTGAATCCTCAGTGAAGATGCATCCTCTACATAGAAAGAGTTGGCTACTTGGGTGACGCTGCTGTTGGCAGCTTCGGGTGAAGGGTAGGTGCTGCTCTTTGCATCGCTGCGCCAGGCATGCTCATAGAAATTGAGGTCGTAGTTGGCATCACTGAAAGTGCCGCGCTGCATGCGCTTGGCATTGAGAATCTTGCCTCCAATCTGGATATTAACGAGGGCGCTCAGGTCCCATCTCTTCCAATTGACTGACACATTGCCTCCAATGGTGAGCCAGGGATTAGGGCTGCCGAGATAGGTCATGTCGTCATCATCAATCTGCCCGTTGCCGTCCGTGTCGTGGTACTTAAACCAGCCGGCATCCTTGATAGTTTGGGTGACCGGGTCGCGTAGTGCCTCTCCTTCAGAAGAATACACTCCGTCTATTTTGTAGCCCCAGAAGGCCCCAATCGGGTAACCGACCTGGGTGCGGGTGGTGTATTTACCCGCGACTGATGCGCCCGGGATGTAGTCTCTGCCTTTGAGTTCGAGGACTTCGTTGCGGTTGAGCGTTGCGTTAAGGCCTGCGCTCCATGAGAAATCGGGATTAAGCCTCTCGGCCCAGGTGAGGGAGAGTTCTATGCCTTGGTTGAGGACCTTGCCGTTGTTGGCGAGCAGGTTGGCGGTGCCCCCTCCCGTTGCAATCGGAGCTTCGAATACCACGTTTGAAGTCACGCGGTTGTACAGGTCGAGTTCCCCGCGAAGACGCGAATCAAAGAAGGCGAAATCGGCTCCGATGTTGGTCTCGGTGACCACTTCCCATTCGAGGTAATTCTGATACACCGTCTGAGCCCCAACTCCGTCCACGAGAGTATCTCCGAAGACTGCCGAGGCGCTTACTCCGGATGTGCCCACCGTGAGGGCCGAATTGGCAGGGACACTGTCGTTACCGAGCATTCCCCATGAAGCGCGCAGTTTGAGATAGTCAAATACGCTCTGATTCTTCATGAAGTCCTCATCGGAAATATTCCAGCCGATGCCCACGGAGGGGAAGAAGCCCCATTTCTTCTGGTACTTGGAGGAGCCGTCAGCGCGAAGGGTTACCGTTGCAAGGTATTTCCCTACGTATGAGTAAGTCCCTCTTGTGAAGAAAGAAAGGCCGTTGTAGCGGGTAGCCCCATCGTTTGTGAGCTGGTTCTTGTAGGAGCCGTTGGTGAGGTATCTCGACTGTTCGTCGTAATTTGGGACGGAATTTGCCCTTCCGAGCAGCCAGGATGAATATTGGCTGCGGGTGGACTGGCCTAGCATCATGCTCCATTCGTGACGGTCGGCATGGTCCTTATATGTCAGTACATTGTCGAGAATCTGGTTGGTGTGGTAGCCGAATGTCTTGCTGAGCACACTGGTACTTGTGCCTTGCGACCCCCCCACATAGTATTCCGGCGTGTAGTTCTGCTGGTCGTAGTAGCCGAAGTCGAGGTTGTAGGTGGTCTTGAAAGTCAGCTTCTCGGGGATGAATTCCAATTCCGCATAGGTGGAGAGAACTCCTTTCAGCCCGCTTTCCTTATCATTATAATAGTATGCGAAGGCAATCGGGTTGCCGTAAGAATTGCCGAAGCCGTAGAGCTGGGGCGAATCGAAAGCTACGGGGTAAGCTTCAGTGTTCGCATCATTGTAGACATTGTACACTGGCGGGTTGAGGAAAGCCTGGTAGTAGGCGTTGCTGTTGTAGTTGTGCTGCTTGTATCTGGAAATCACCGTGTTGATACCTACTTTCAGCCATGAGTTCATCCTGCTGTCGACTCTGCCGCGGAAGTTAAGGCGGGAATAGTCGTTGTCAGCGTGATTCATGATGCCGTCCTGGTAGAGATAACTCAGGCCCGTGGAGTAGCTTGTCCCGCCATTGGCACCGGAGAAGTCCACCGAATGGCTCGTTGTGGCCGCCGGCTTGACAAGTTCGGAGTACCAGTCCGTGCTGGCGGGGTAGGAGGAGACATCCAAAGGGGTGTAGCCCGTGGTGTTGGCGTTGGCCAGGTTCATGAGTTCCACATACTGACTTGCATTCGCAAGCTTCATGATGTTGGTCGGGACCTGTACTCCCGCATAGCCCTCATAGGAAATATTATGCCTTTCTGCCGAGCCCTGCCTTGTTGTGACGAGGATAACTCCGTTTGCAGCTCGCACTCCGTAGATGGCCGATGCGGATGCGTCCTTGAGGACGGTAAGGGATTCGATGTCGCTGCTGGAGAGGAAGTCTATATTGTCGACAAACACTCCATCCACGACATACAGAGGATTGGCATAGTCTCCGATTGAGCCCACGCCTCTCACTTTTACTGTAGGTGAAGCCCCGGGGGCTCCGCTTTGGATAATCTGCACTCCAGAGACCATGCCTTGGAGTGCGGACATGGGATTGGCTGCGATTTGCTTGCCGAGTTCGTCCCCCTTAACGGTAACTATCGGGGCGGTGAGGTCTTTGGATTTCTGGGTACCATAGCCTACCACGACCGCTTCCTCGAGAAAGCTCGTGTCTTCGCTCATGCTGACATTAATTTCGCTTCTGCCTCCAACGGCTTCTTCGTGGTCGGAAAAGCCTTGGAAGGAGTAGACGAGGACTGCATCGGCGGGGACGCTGATTGAATAGTTTCCATCAAGGTCCGTGACAACTCCGTTGTTGGTCCCTTCCTGGAACACTCCGGCACCCATCAGCGGCAGTCCTTCATTGTCCAGTACAACACCCTTTACCTGAATGTTGGCCTGTGCAAATAGGGGCAAACCCGCCACAAGTGATAAAAGTAATGTGATGATTCTTTTCATTTTGGCTACTTCTTCAGTGTCATTTGTTGCGAATGTAGGCAAAAAGATTGTAGTATGGATTATCCTGCAACCCTATTTGAATTGCACTGCGAAAAACGGGTCTTGCAGATATACCCTATTTTCCCCCTATTATATTTATATTTGTGGCATGAAGCACAAGATTTTCAGCCTATTGAGGCTTATCATATCTGTCGGCTTGTCCCTGCCGTCTATTGAGCCTGTGTTGGGTCGGGAACTCACTCCAGTAGCATTCAATTTCAACAAAAAAGACTATGGGTGGAACTCTCAGAACTGGGCTGTGGCTTGTTGTACGGATGGAACCATGTGTTTCGGAAACGGCAATGGCCTGCTGTGTTATGACGGGCTGTCGTGGGAGCTTTTCTCCTTGCCGGGAGGTAAGACGGCCCGCTCCCTGCTTTGCAAAGGGGATGTTGTATATGTAGGAAGTTTTGAGGAATTCGGGTATTTCAAACGCGGCTGCACAGGGGATTTTGAATATACCTCCCTGTCTTCTTCGTTAAGTGGGTTTGAGTTCCACAACGAGGACTTCTGGACAATTCTCGACTTTGGAGACGAGATAATATTTCACTCTTTCACAGCACTTTTCTTTTACAACCTTCATTCAGAACAAATCCGCATCGTCAAGCCTAATGGCTTCATCGAGAATCTGGCTATGGATTGCAAGGGGCGGCTTCTGTCGAGCTATGCCGGATTGTCATTGATTAATCCTGACTCTGGAGAATTGTACCCTGTCAGGAATTTGCCCTTTTCAAGCAGGATGATAGCCATTCTGCCTTACGGCGAATCCGCATCCCTCATTGTGACCTTGTCCGATGGCTTGTATCTTATGGAGGGCGAGGATATCAGACATTTTGATACCGCTGCGGATTCCCTTCTTTGCAGAGCCAGTCTCAATAGAGCCGGAGTTGATTCAGATGGTAATTTCGTATTGGGCAGTACTATTGACGGGTGTTTCTGTGTTTCTGCTTCGGGGCGGCTCCTTTGGCATGTAAACAGTTCCAATGCCTTGTCAGACAATACCATATTGGGAATCGGCAGCGATAAAGAATCCAACATATGGCTTGCAATGGACTCAGGCATCGCTATGATTTCGGGAGGGAAACGCCCCTGCTATATAAGCAGTTTCATCCCTTCGGTCGGGGCGATTTACTCCGTCTGCTACGATGCCCCGTTTCTGTATATCGGATCGAACCAGGGACTTTATTCCTGTCGGTACGACAACGCTCGCGCTGTCTTGGGGGAAGTGTACAAGTATCCCGACGTTAAGGGTAACGTGTGGTATATAGACAGTTATGATGGGCAGATAATATGCGGAACCAATGGCCCCACTTGGGAGCTTGCCGGTGGCAGGGCGTTAAGGATTCCGTCCGAAAATGTAGGTGGAACCTGCATGGCGCGAGGAGTCATCGCAGGGAAGGAAGTCCTTGTACAGGGGACTTATACGGAAATTTGCATCTGGTTGCGGCACAATGGGAAATGGTCATACAGCCATCGCATCGACAATTTTATCCAACCCTTCGAGAGCATAGCCATTGATAATCGCGGGACTGTCTGGGCGGCGCATAGCGAAGGCGGCCTGTACAAAATTCAGCTGACGGGCTCATTAAAGGAAATAGCTTCAATGGAATATTTTCCGGGGCTGTCGGATGACAATCTTACCAGAATAAGCGTATTCAATCTCTTTGGCAGAATCGTCTTTAGCGACGGGACGCTCTTTTATACCTATGACGATCTCACTTCCAAGATTGTGAGTTACTCTTCTCTCAATCGTTCCGTAGGCCGGTTTTCTGCTGCAAAGAAAATCTCTTCGGTTGGGGATGGAGAACGGTTGTGGCTTATTTGTGACGATGAAGCAGGGCTTTTTCGCTTTAAGCCTGACGGTAGCGGAGCCGTTCTTCAATATACCCTGCCTTTGGCTTTATTTCAAGGCCTTACTGTGGACAGGCGTTCGGAAATAAAACCTGTCGGCGATTCTGTCTTCGTTGCCACGCTGAGCAATTCTCTTGCCTTTGTCTCTCCTTTTGGTGCCGATTCTCCCGTCGGGGATTTACCGCCTCTTCGTCTGCGAAAAATGGAGATAAGCGATGCGGAGAAGAATACAGTCGTAAAAGCCGATATCAGTTCCGGGAGTTTTGACCTCCCGTACAAATACCGGCTTATGCATCTGACCCTATCCTGTCCAAGATATTCCGTTCCGAGAGAAGTAAACTTCTCGTATATACTGAAAGGTCGGGATAAGGTTTGGACCCGTCTTGGGAGTAATCCGCAGATTGATCTGAGTTTCGTTCCGGAAGGGAGGTATGCCCTCGAGGTTCGCGCTGAAGGGCTCGGCGGCGAAGTGCTGGGCTCGCTCGAAATTCCTTTCAGGATTCGGCCTCCCTGGTATCGGAGCGTCCCTGCACTGATCTGCTATGCCCTTGTGGTGCTGCTTTTCCTTTCGCTGCTTATTTCTATTCCAATCCGCCGAATTAGGGAACAGCGCAAGGATATCGAAAGGCAGAGGCTTGAGAATGAGTTGGCTTCGCAAAGCAGTGCTCTGGCTCTTTCTGCCATGAACATGTCCCAGAAGAATGAACTTTTGCGGCAGATAAAGAGTGAATTGGAAGCACAGAAGAAGTCCCTTGGAGATGCATGGCCAAACAGGTACTACAGGCAGATTATCTCATCAATAGACAAGTTCACTTCTTCAGATGAGGATTGGGAAATGTTCGAAAAGAATTTTGACCTCATTCACAAGGATTTCTTCAAGAAACTCAGGAATCTGTATCCCTCGCTTACCGCTTCTGACCTCAGGTTCTGTGCCTATCTTTGTATGAATCTGTCTTCCAAGGAGATTGCCTCGATGATGAATATCTCACTCAAAGGGGTGGAGGCTGCTCGCCGCCGTATCCGAAAGAAACTCAGACTCCCATCCAAACAGAATCTCTCGGAGTTTCTGATGGGAATCTGAAGAAAGGGTAGTTCTCCGATACGCTTCCCCGTGACGGCGTTTCCCCTGCGCTTCCCCGTGGCGGCGTTTCCCCTGCACTTCCCCGTGACGGCGTTTCCCCTGCAATATGTGGTTATCATTTCTTGACCTCTTCGCCCTTTTCTCCCTTTTGGACTGCATCTGCCGCTACATCTGCCATGTGTGAAATCTTGCTCGATAGTTCCTGCAATCGACCCGCCACAGGTTAATAAGTTAATTTACTGATAATAAGACTGTTAATCCTCGAAATTGTGGCAGGTGTCAAATTTTTCAGGGGACTTGGCACATTGATCGGACTCTGAAGCGTGTGCAAGGCCACCACCCGTGGCAGGTCGGCTGCAGGAAGTGCGCCTGCGAAGAAAAGGACGGGGCCGAAGCGTGTGCAAGGTCACCACCCGTGGCAGGTCGATTGCAGGAAGTGCGCCTGCGAAGAAAAGGACGAGGCCTGAGCGTGTGCAAGGTCACCACCCGTGGCAGGTCGATTGCAAGATGGATAATTGCTTATATCAATGTCTCCACTTCCGAATATATCAGTCCGGCGACCCTGCAGATTTGCTTAACTGAGCAATTGTACCTTGCCTTCAAAGTTTTTGCGAGCTTTAATCTCATCGTTGTATCTAGATGACGGGTACTTTTTATACCGAAGAGTTCTACGCAAAGTTCATCTCTGTGTTGCTGAAGCTCCTGCATTGGGATTGATAAGTTTGCAATGGTTCCGCCACGGGATTCTATATCAGACTCTTTACTGAAACACATAAAATAGTTAAATCCCTTGCATGTGCAGAAAAGACTTTCAACGACTTCATTAGCTATATACTCACCGGGAAAAATCAATCCGCAAGGCATTACACGGGTATCTTTTGGGAGTTTTTCCTTTGTTCTAAACAGATATCTTTGCTTTCTGGCTGTCAAGTCTCCGCTTTTGAACGAGTCTTCGTTAGTCCACATCGGAGAAGTCCATTCTCCTTCCTTTCTAAAATACAATGCTCCACTTGACCATGGATAATCACAAGTATTATATGGAATTCCACCCACCAGTGGATTCTTCAGCACATAGCAGATTGCAGTCTTGAGGTAGAAGTCATCGGTTATCTGCTGATGGCTAATTTGTATATCTCCCAATTTGTGGCTTTCATCGCCATTTTCGACTGAATATTGTGCCGTTCGCCTCAGAAATTCCATTATGCACTTAAGGCAATCCTCGAACTCCCCATAAAGAATAAAGTGTATGTGTGTATCCATCAGGCAAAAAGCCAGAATGACTACTTTGAACCGCCTCACAATGAAGTAAATCCTATTCATCCCACATATGAAGTCTTGGCGGGACTTAAAGAGATAATCGACGCTTCTGCCATCGGTGTAGAAATGCCAGCACCTATAGACTGTCTTGTTGTGACCCTTGATAAAGACGGTGTTCAAACCGAGATCCGAACGAATCTGCCGTAATAATTCATTTGAAAGTTTCATAGTCCAAGCACGCCGCTTCTTATTGCGGCTCAATGCAAATGTAGAAATTATTTCTCAATTATCAACTTCTTCCCGTTTGACAGTTCTTGCAATCGACATGACTCGGATGAAAGTTCGCCTGACAGTTATTGCAATCGACCCGCCACGACCCAAGGGGACAACCCATTGAAAATAAACCCATTAACTTTTGAATTTGTGTCTGGGGTCAAAGTTTTCAGGGGACCTGGCACATTGATCGGCCTCTGAAGCGTGTGTAAGGCCATCTCCCGTGGCAGGTCGATTGCAGGAAGTGCGCCTGCGAAGAAAAGGACGGGGCCGAAGCGTGTGCAAGGCCAT
>CAZSMO010000013.1:14717-39262 GCA_964608175.1 uncultured Muribaculaceae bacterium
CCTGCGAAGAAAAGGACGGGGCCGAAGCGTGTGCAAGGCCATCTCCCGTGGCAGGTCGATTGCAGAAATGGGGGTGGAGCGTGCCCTGTATGGTGGAGACAGAATGGACTTCGCTCCTCCCATGGCCCGCGACCCACCGCAGGCGCTTTGCGAAGTGGCAGACTATTCTTTCCAAATTAATTATCTTTGTATCTGCAATCCTTCGGGAGAGCAATACATACCGAAAGCGTTTAGCTTTATTCCTTATCGGCGAATCTCGACAATTCATTTTAGATACCGGAATACTGTGCAACGCTTGCGCGGCTGTTCTTTGAGCCTCGGCTCACTCAATAGCAGTGCGAGTCAAATTGTACTTATTCGTATCTATGGGAGTCGAGACCCAGCCGATAGAGTAAGTTGCTGATTAGGCTCGCACTTTCGCGTTTATAGCGTACCAACTGCCTTACGAGCCGGGGCGCAGAAGCTATCTTATGGACAACCTGCACCTATACCACGAACTGGAGGCCCTTCTCAGAAACGACCCCAAGTACTGCATGGACGATGGCAAGCTGATCAAATCCAAAATCGTCGAGGATGCGCTCAGTCTCCGGCCGGACCTGCTCAAATACCTGCTTTCAGACAAAGGCCTGAGGGACAATTTCTTCACAGAGGTGTCCGATGTACTGGTCTTCGATAAGTTGAAGTTCCAGCAGTTCGTGATGAACAAGTCTTTCCTGCCCGACAGTTATACGGCTTACAAGAACAAGATCGGTCTCACCGATGAATACGGGCGCTTTATCAGCGAGAGCGGGGAGGTAGTCCTGGCCTGGCCGTACAAGGACTGCATGCTTGAAGGGGGACAGACGAAGGAGGATGCCAGGAGAGATGAAATCTTCTGGAGCGAGACTTTGGCCCCGGATGAGATTTCCCGCCTGAGAGAGCCCAAGGCGCTGAACGGATTCAAAAGGTATGACAGGGAAGGAGTTCACGAAGTCAGGCACCTTGCCCCCAATGACAATTTTCTTGTCAAGGGTAACAACCTGCTTGCCTTGTACTGCCTGAGGGAACGCTTCCCGGGGAAAGTGAAGATGATCTACATCGACCCGCCATATTACTTCGCGAAGAACAAGCCCGGAGATTCGTTCAGCTACAACTCGAACTTTAAGCTCAGCACCTGGCTTGTCTTTATGAGGGACCGGCTTCGCGTGGCGAACGATCTTCTCTCTGATGATGGAGTGCTTCTGTGCCACATACAGGAGGATGGCGTCCACTGGCTCAAGGTCCTGATGGAGGAGCTGTTCGGCAGCGAGAACTTTGTCGAGACATTTATCTGGAGAAATACCGACAATCCGGATTCCCTGTCCAAGAAATCCCGCTCTGCAGTCGAGTACATCATCTGCTTTGAAAAGAAGAAAGATCCTTCCCGCAAGTATATAGGGAAGGAAACCGAGAACGGGGATGCGCCGCTACTTAACTCCGGAAATGGCATCCATGAATTGCACTTTCCTGCTAAGTCCGTCAGATTCAATATCCCCGATGGTGTATATCCTCCAGGCAAACCAGACCGCGTGGAACTTGTCACAGAGGTTAAGGTTGTCAATCACCTGAATGAGAATGAAATAGTTCTGAAAGGAGAGTTCAAATGGGGACAGGAAACGCTGGATGACGAAATAGCGCTGGGGACCTATTTCATTGTGAAATCATCGAAGTTTTCCATTCGTTTTCAACGGCCCCAAGGCACCTTCATGGCCCCCGAGAAGTTTTTCGATGAGCAGTACCTGTCCAAGGCCATTGGCGTGGGAACGAATGAAGATGCAAGCACGCACCTTAAGAATTTGGGAATCGACTTCCGTTACTCCAAGCCGGAGAGCGTGGTCGCCTATTTCGTCCGTGCCGTCACGAAAGAAAACGACTGGGTAATGGATTTCTTCGTGGGCAGCGGGACAACGGCCGCGGCGGCAATGAAAATGAACCGCCATTTTATAGCCATCGACCAGATGGACTATATCGGGACGGAGACCATGAAGAGATTGAACAAGGTCATAGACGGAGAGCAAGGAGGAATTTCCCAGTCGGTCCACTGGCAGGGCGGAGGGTCGTTTGTCTATTGCGAACTGGCAAAGGCAAACCGGCAGTTCGCCGATGAAATAGCGGCTGCGGCAAACGATGACGCCTTGAAAGATATATGGCAGAGGATGCTCCAGACCGGCAATCTCAGCTACAAGATTAACCTTGCCGACATTTCCGAAACTGCAGAAGATTTTGAGTCACTTTCGCTTGAAGAGAAGAAGCGCTTCCTCGTCGAATGCCTCGACAAGAACTTTCTGTATATTCCTTTCAGTGAAATGGACAGCGAGGAGTACAGCCTTTCGGAAGAAGACAAGCATCTGAGCAGGGAATTTTACAAAAACACTTTGTAGCATGGCAAACCTTCAGGCAAGACTCGACTCCGAATTCGGCCGTCGGAACATTTTGCGCGTAAAACTGCCGGACTACTTCGAGACGGGATTGAGAGCGTCCCGCCACCTGCGTCCATACCAGCAGGAGTGCCTGCGGTACTTTCTCTGCTATATGAATCCGGATAATGATTTCGACGGGAAGCAGTCCCGCCCTCACCTGCTTTTCCACATGGCGACAGGGTCGGGAAAGACTCTTATCATGGCCTGCGCAATGCTGCATCTCTACGAACAGGGCTATCGCAACTTCCTGTTTTTTGTCAACAGCACGAACATTGTCGAGAAGACAAAAGACAATTTTTTCAATCCGGCATCGTCAAAGTATCTTTTCGCCCGGCAAATCTTTATAAATGGCGACCCCGTCAGCATAAGGCAGGTCAATTATTTTCAGGGGACTGACAGGGAAAGCATCAATCTCTGCCTTTGCACGATTCAGGGGCTGCATTCCGAGCTGAATTCCGAGAAAGAGAATGCCATCGGTTATGATGATTTCTCCGACCAGCCGGTGGTGCTCATTTCGGATGAAGCGCACCATTTGAATTCGGCCACCAAAAGAGGTGGGGTCAGCAAGGAAGACGAGCAGCACACGAAGGATTGGGAATCCACGGTGATGCGTATCTTCAACAGGGATAACGGCCTGCTTCCTAACATTTTGCTTGAGTTCACGGCAACTGCGGAACTGACCAACCCCGAAATCGCCAGAAAATACGAGGATAAAGTCATCTTCGACTATCCGCTCAAGAAATTCAGGGAAGACCTGTATTCCAAGGATGTGGAGGTTGTCGTCAGCGACCTAGAACCTCTCGAAATGGCTTTGCAGGCGACAATCCTGAGCCAGTACAAGCGAAAGCTGTTCACCGACATCAGGCAGGACATCAAGCCGGTGGTGCTCTTTAAGTCCAAGACGATAGGCGCCAACAAGGAAATCTATGGCCGCTTCATCAATGCTCTTTCCAAGCTTGACGCATCCGACATTGACAAGGTCAGGGAAAGGGCAAGGGATGCTTTGGCTGCAGCCTTCGACTACTTTGATGCTCGAGGCATTACTTCAGGTAACCTTGCCCTTGAGCTCAGGGAAGATTTCGCGCAGGAGAGGCTGCTCCTTGTCGATGGGAACAATGTTTCTGCCGAGAAACAGAGACTTCTCAACTCACTCGAAGAGCCGGGCAATGAAATCCGGGCAATCTTTGCCGTCGACATGCTCAACGAAGGCTGGGATGTTCTGAACCTTTACGACATCGTTCGCCTGTACAACACCCGTGATGCCGCCAATAACAGGCCAGGGCAAACCACAATGCAGGAAGCCCAGCTCATCGGCCGTGGAGCCAGATACATGCCGTTTACAGACCCCGGCCATCCCGACCTGCCTTCCGACAGACGCAAATACGACGGGGATGCGAACAACCCGCTCCGGACAATAGAGATATTGCACTATCACAGTTACTACAACCCCCGCTATATTCAGGAACTTCATACGGCCCTTGTCGAGACCGGTGTCATACCAGGTAGCACGAAGCAACTGGACTTGACGCTGAAAGACAGCTTCAAGGCATGTCGCCTGTATCAAAAGGGCTATGTATTCAAGAATAAGCGGCTCCCCCTTTCCGTAGCCGAAGACGACGGGACCATCGGAAAAGACCTGCTTGGCAAAACTTTCAGCGCCTCCGTACATACGGGAGAGGTGAGAACCGGCAGGGTGTTCACAGAGAACGGGACATCATCGTACGTGGAGGTCACAACGATTTCCATAAGATTCAAAGACATTGACTATCATGTATCTCGCGCTGCGATGAACGGTTTCCCTTCGTTTCACTTTGACAGGCTCAAGGCTCAGTATCCTCAACTTAAATCGGGCAGGGAGTTCTTGCAAAGCGACTGCTATCTTGGGAACCTGAGCGTCAAAGTAAGCGGCAGGGGAACGGCCCTGTCGGACTACTCCCAGGCCGAGAAACTGCTGATTGCAAAGACTGTCCTAAAGGAAATTGAGCCGATGCTTCTTTCTCGGGGCCAGACATTCAGGGGCAGCAGGGAATTTACTCCCTTCCCCGTTAGGGATGAATTCCGGGACTGCATCAGGCTTAATGTGGCACCCAGCGAAGGAGGCGACAAGGAGGAAGGCGTGTCGATGAAGGAGACTACCAATGTGAATTATCGCCTGGACCTTTCAAACATCGACTGGTACGCTTACAATGACAATTACGGCACTTCCGAAGAAAAGGCCCTGGTCAAGTGGATTGAAGGCATCATGCCTAAGCTTGAGGAGAAGTATGAAGAAATCTATCTCATTCGCAATGAGAAGGATGTGAAGATATTCAGCTTTGATACGGGACAGGCATTCGAGCCGGACTTCGTACTATTCTTAAGAGTCAGAGGGGCGAGGGACAGATATGACAATCTTCAGCTTTTCATTGAGCCCAAAGGAGACGGTCTCCTGAAGCAGGACAAATGGAAAAATGATTTCTTAGGGCAGATAAAAGCGATGGCCGACATCCGCTGGTGCACCAAAACGGACAGGTTTCTCGTATGGGGAGTGCCATTCTTCAATGAGAAATCCAACAAGGAATTTGAAGAAGCATTTACAAACGAGGTTATCTCCGTGAAGGGACACAGAGCAGTTGCATTCATAATCGTGCCTGCTTCCGACATAATGGAAGACATGAAATACAGGCAGTATCTTCCGGTGTACTCGGTCCGGGCTGCCTGCGGGTCATTTGAGGATAATCATACTATACCGGAGGAAGAAGCCGAAGGCTGGATTGATGTTTCAAAGTATGGAATTAAAGCCGGCAGGAATATGTTCATTGTCCATGCCGTCGGTAATTCCATGTCCCCAAAGATTAATGACGGTGATTTGTGCATCTTTGAAGTTTATGGAGCAGGCAGTGGCGGTTCGCGAAACGGGAAAACAGTCCTCACCAAATGCAAAGACAGGGATGATGACTACGAGTGCAGTTTCACCATAAAGGAATATCAGAGCAAAAAGGTTGAGACAGAAGACGGTATCCGACACGATTCTATCCTGCTAAAGTCTGTAAATCCGGATTATCCTGCGATTGAGATACTTCCCGAAGAAGCAGAGCAGTACCGGACTGTCGGCATCCTGCGCCATGTGATTCACAATACCTCTGATACTAAGGGATAAAAATCTCCTCTTGTGAGCGTAGGGATGGTTTTGTGCCTTTGCATCCATGACCAGGATACTTTTTGTGTGCATGGGGAATTTCTGCCGGAGTGCCATGGCGGATTTATAATGAAAGCCTTGGTGCGCTCGCAAGGGGAAGAAGACAGATTCTACATCGAATCTGCTGCCGTATCTTCAGATGAGGTAGGCAATGCTATTTATCCGCTTGCGCTTCCTCGTGGCGGCGTTTCCCATGCGCATCCCCGTGACTGCGGGTTCCTGTTTCTCGAGCCCGCCCCCGTGACGGCGTTTCCCATGCGCATCCCCGTGACTGCGTTTCCCTATAATCGATTGATACACAAATGGATAGTATTACGTACCCCCTGCTGCACCGATAGGGTGAGAACCTGTAAATGGTTATATATCAGTCAATTATCGGGAAACGCACATCCATTCATAAAACCAAAAACCCCGCTCACAAGGGGCGGGGATGTAAAATCATGCAAAGAGAGATTACTCACTCAAGTTTCGCATGTGATAAGGTCATTGTTACTCAGAGATTAGCGCGCATTTGCGAAACTTGAGTTACTTAGCCTTGAGGACTACATTCTGGATCTCCCAAGCTGCACTGGCTTCAGTGGACGAAGTGTAGAGGAAGCCGAATTTGACATTGGCGTTTCCACAGGCGGCACTGAGATCGACAGTGGCTGAAACGGTGCTCCAATCCTTACCTTCAGGATAAATGTCAATAGCAGCATCGGTCCAGTTCTCGCCTCCATCAATTGAATACTGAACCTTTAACTCCGAAGGAGCATCTTTGAAGAATTTTGAAGCGTGGACAAAAGTCAAAGTTGCGTACTGCTTTTTCCCGGTGAGATTGAATTCTGGGGATTCTAAACGCGCCTGCGCAGCATTATTTTTACGATTGACATAGGCATTGGCCTTTGCACAACCGGAGAGGGCGCTATTCCATTGCCAGATATAAGTCAAGGGGCTGTTCATCAAGATATTGTTGATTGTGAAACTACCCAAGTTCGTTTTGAAAGTCTCGTTTACAAGGGTCTCTTCTATGGCTGCAGAATCCTGAGTGAGGGTAGCAGTAAGGGTTGGGGCATCGACATTGGTGTTGGATGTAGTGACGGTCAGGGTGTAGACTTTCTTCTCGGTGAGGGTGTTTTCAGCATATGTCAGGGTAATGTTCCCTTCCTCAACCGCAACTCCTTCGCCAAGTACCTCTCCGTCCATGCTGACTTCGGCCTTGTATTCGACCTCAGAATCAGCAACGACTGTCCATGTGTATGTACCTGCCTCTGCTCCTACTTCAACGGGGCCTGCGTCTTTAAGGTAAAAGGCATATTTGCTTTCGTAGGCCTGTTGAGTAAGAGTGAAAGTGTAGGACTTGGTCTGCACATTCTCGGTGTCGGTCCCGACCGTGAATACATAAGTCTTGGCCTCAAGGGTGCGATTGGCTGTGTAGCTTACACTCACGGTCTTGGTACCGGAGGATGTGAGAGTTCCTTCGGCAGTCCCCTCGATGGAAATGGATGCCAGGTTAGTGTCAGATGTCACAATCGACCAATTGACTGCCTCATCGGCCACGACCTGGAAAGTCACGACTCCGGCCTGAGAGCTAACGGTCTCGGCGGTGGAAGAAAGCTCAAAACTCGGAACTCCAGGCTCCTCAATGTTGTGCTCTTTGTTCTGACACGCTGCAAGCAAGGCAAGGCCTGCACAGACGGCAAGGATGGAATGGAAATGATTTGTAAGCATATCAGTAAAATGATAAGTTGTCCAAGCGGTCATCCCTGGATGATGCGAAGAAGTTCTTCGAGCAGCCGGAGTGTACGCTGGAGCAGGTGTACAGGGCTCTGTCACTGTTGGCGAGCGAGTTCAATGAGATTCAGGCGGATGTGTACAGGCGCAGTCAGAAGCTATGGAGGCGCAACACGCAGGTCGTGTATTATGACTTGACGAACTATTTCTTCGAGTGGGAGGAGGAAGGCGGCCTTGTCCAGTATGGACATTGCAAGGAGGGGAGGCCGCTGCCGATTGTCCAGATGGGTCTTTTCATGGATCGGGACGGGTTTCCGCTGGCTATGTGCATTGAGCCTGGCAACACGGCGGAGACCAGCACGCTGAAGCCGATGGAGCGGATACTGAAGGATAAGTTCGGTCTGTCGAAGCTGGTGGTGTGCACCGATGGCGGCCTGTCGTCGTATGAGAACCGCAAGAGTGACAGCACTGGAGAGCGGGCCTTCATCACCGTGCAGTCGCTTAAGAAGCTGAACAGGCACCTGCAGGAATGGGCGTTGGACAGCAAGGGCTGGCATGTCAGAGGTTCCAATAAGGAATTCGATATCAGTACTCTGGACTCAAGGGAACATCACGACACCCTGTTCTACAAGGAGCGGTGGGACCCTACTCCGATGTCTACGGGCGAGAAGCTTGAGCAGCGCATCATCGTGACTTTCTCATTCAAGTATCAGGAGTATCTCTCCCATGTAAGGGCACGGCAGGTGACACGCGCGACGGCAAAGAAGAAAAGCCCCAATGATGCTAAGCGCTACATCAGGGTGGAGCATTGCACCGCAGGGGGCGAGCTGGCACAGATTGAGAGCTTTTCCCTCAACCGGGAGATGATAGACCAGGAGTCCAGCTTCGATGGTTTCTATGCCCTGTGCACCAATCTTGAAGACCCCGCTCCTGCCATCATCAAGCTGAACGCGAGACGGTGGATTATCAAGAACGGCTTCCGTATTATGAAGACGGACTTCAGTGCCAGGCCGGTATATGTAAGGAGGGATGACCGCATCAAGGCTCACTTCCTGACCTGCTTCCTCGCCCTCCTTGTTTACAAGTATCTGGAAAGGAAAGTGAACCGTGGCGGCGAGCATTTCACCACTCAAGAGATTGTGGAGACTCTGCGCTCCATGGACTTCCTGAGCGTGACTGGCGAAGGCTATATCCCAACGTACACAAGGACAGACCTGACCGATTATCTTCATGGCAGTGCGGGATTCAGAACTGATACACAGATTGTCACTAAACGAAAAATGAGGAGTATCATCTCTCAAACCAGGAAAAGAAAGGAAGAATAACACAGAGCCTTGCTTTTTCCTTGAAAAGGCAAAAAGAAGTGTCAAACTCAAGAATGTAAGAAGTTTCAAGGACGGTGACAAGGCGAATTTCTGGATTTGAGCCCAATACCTCGACCTTAACAAATAATTTGTAAATTTGGGCTGGGTTATGTAAGGATGCAATGGGTGATTTGCTATTAAAAATAAAAAAACTCCTCGCCTCCCTCATCGCTTTGGGCTTCTTTCTTCTTCCCTGTGAGCGGCTGTCAGCAGACACGGGATTAGACAGCCTGTATTTCGATATGAGGACGAGCTTTCATCAGGAAATTCACGAAGGGGACTATAGCAGTGAGTTCCGGGGAGAATACCTCAACCTCCATGTCCGCGGACACATCAGCGACAAGCTCACATACCGCATCCGCCAACGCTTCGACAAGAAGGTGTTTGTCGAAGACAATCCCCTCAATGGCACGGATATGATGTATCTTGACTACAGGCCTTCAGAACATTGGAGCCTGCTGGTCGGGAAGTATGCGGTCTTAATCGGCGGATACGAGTACGATGCTGCCCCAATTGATGTCTACTACTACAGCAAATTCTGCAATCTTCTGCCTCAAGGCTTCACGTTTGGCGTCACGGGGAGCTACAATTTTACCGCTTCCCAGTCCATTGTTGCCCAAATTTGCAATTCTCCCCTTTCGCGCGGCTCTTCCACTACATTTGCTTATAATATGGCATGGAAAGGACAATTCGCGAGTTGGTGGGAAACCCTTTGGAGCATCAATTACATCGGGGATAACCGAAGTAAGTATATTGGCTATCTTGCTCTAGGTAACCACTTCATCTTCGGACCGACCATTCTTGACATTGACTTTATGAACCGCAGTGCCATAGGGCAGGATAGTCCCGTGCTGGGAGACGGAACCATAATCGGGAAATTTATCTGGAGTGTGGGGAAATGGAATATCTGCGCCAAGGCTGGGTATGAGTGGAATGATGAGTCTAACAGGGACTCTTCGGGGGAAGCGTATGACACTGTAATTGCTCCTGGGACTAAATACACATACGCTGGCTGCGGTTTGGAATGGTTCCCAATCGGAAGAGATAAACTTCGCCTTCACGCGGTATACTACTGGGATTCGGATGAGATGCGCAACAATTTCGAACTCGGAGTTACATGGAAAGCAAATATCTATAGGAAAATCTCAAAGTATTAGTGTCTTTGAAGGCGGTATCCTGTGACAGGTGCCAGTCTGCTTATGCTTCTTCTGCGTAAGCATCCGACCAAGTACATCTTTCGTGGCATGTAGTTGAGTTTTACCTTTGCTGAAAAATGAAGAAAGCTATTCTTACAAAAGAACAAGTCGAAGAGATTCGCCGAAAGAGTTTGGAGAAAAAGCTCTCCATATGGAAGGTATTACAGGGAAAGGAGATTTTCGCCATAAATTGACGAATTTTAAAGTGAGAATACGTTTCTTTCTATGAAAGTACGATTTTTTGCTTCATCTTTGGGCTGTCCGATGCAGAGCAGGGGTTCCGCAGAGGATGTAACTTAATGACACACACAAATTATGGAAGCTTCAAAGAAGAAATCTTCCCCGAGAGGAAGAAAGGATGGGGAAGAGTATCAGGGCCGGTTCATCGACCTGACTCTTGACCGCTGGTTCAAGAGAACATTCACAAGAAAGGACATTCTCCTTCTGACACTGCAGCTCATCCTGCCGGAGAAGAATATCAAGTCCGTGACTCTGGTTCGGAACGAGCACACAAACAGAATCCCCGGTGGACGGAACGTAATAATCGACGTTGAGTGCATGAGTCAGAGTGGAGAGCGTTTCATCGTGGAGATGCAGCGCGAACCACAGTATTGGTTTAGAGAACGGACTCTGTACTACTCGGCAGTGGCAATCCAGCAGCAGTTAAGGTCCGGGAGAGACGATGACCCCGATGTGCAAGAGACAGGATGGAATGATGACGCTATTGCGCAGGAGGCAGGGACGTCCGTCACGCGAGGGGGAGGCTACGACTTCCTGCCGGTGTATGTGCTGTCACTTCTGAACTTCAGCCTCCACAAGGAGGACAAGGGCAGGCGTGTCAAATATGTATACAGCATAAGAGAGAACGAGAGCGGGGAGCTGATGACTGACAGACTTACATACATATTCGTAGAACTGCCGAATCACAGAGAGCCTGACGACCCTGCCGCAACGAGACTGGACAGGTTCTGCTATCTGATGCGCAACATGAGTAAACTGAAGCAGCGGCCGGAGCAGGATGAGCAGGACGCGCTGTTCTCGCTCTTGCTTGATTCAGCGGATTTTACTACTTTTACCCCCGATGAGAAGAACAGATACCAAGACGATATGACTACTGAACGCGACATAGAGAACCAGATGTTCTACAAATACAACGAGGGCCGAAAGGAAGGCAAGGCAGAGGGAATTGCAGAAGGCCTTGCCGAGGGCACCGCCAATGCCAACCTTGAGGTGGCGCGGAAGATGCTGTCAATGGGCTATCCCGTAGGTGACATCGCCAAGATAACGACTCTCACTGCTGAACAAATCGAGGCCCTCAAGTAGGGCAAGTGACGATTGTACATAACGCGATGCCACACAGCTCGCTCAAGCACTAAACGGCTTCTATGCTAAATAACGGCCTAAATCAGCATGGGGATGAGGTAAAAAGAGAGAAAAAGTCAAGAGTGCCCCCGAAAAGGAAAAGCAAGAGAGCAAACATAGGTGGGGAGGCCGGTTAGCACCCGCGAGGGGAAACAAAAACCCCGCTCACAAGGGGCGGGGTGAAAAGTAAGGCTGAAAGATGCTAATTAAATCTCTAACTAAATTCCGTAGAACTTCATTGAAGAGAATTGGACATACTTATTACTTGAACCTGCGGTCAAATTGTAAACTACTCTGTAATAGCATCCAGCCCAACTTGCGTTGTCAGCCTTCTCGAAAGTCACGGTCTTGGACACGATTTCAGAAGATGTGGAGTTGGTAAAGGTTGCAATAGCATTCGTTCCCGCTGCGGCATCCTCGGCAGAGCTATACACCGACACTGTAACCGAGTTAAGTGTAGCATTACAAGTACCGGAAGTCAGTTCAATCTTGCTGATATTACTGCTTATTGACGTTTTACTATAGATGGCACGATCAGTATTTGTTATATTCTTACCTCCGATTCTCCAAGGATTCATCGCAGTATTACCGGTAACATTCCATGTTATGCCGTCACTGGTTATATCACAATTCCCAGCATAACTATTATTGGAGCCTTGTAAGGAACCGGTAGTATCAAGTGTATACTGAAGAGTAGGCTCCACTGTCCCCGAGGAGACCACAGTCACCGTGCAGGTGGCGGTGGCGGCGGAGTAAACGCCGGAAGCGGGAGCGGTGATGGTAATCACCGCAGAACCTTCGGCCACACCGGTAACAACGCCATCGGAAGAGACCGTGGCGACATCCGTATTGCCGGAAGAATAGGAGAGGGTTGCGCCGGAATTAACCGTGGCACCAAGCTCCACAGTTGAGCCGACAGTGACACTCTTTGTGGAGGCAACAGTAATTACGCCAGCTGCACTCTTAAGGGTAATGTCGTCATCCCCATAGAGATATATTTGCTTCGTGCCATTATAGCTGACAAGATAAGTCACCACATCGACAACATCTCCTGCTCCGCCAACGCTGACAGTCCCCTGATTGTAAGTAGCAACGGAACTGCCATTTTGAGAAAGTTTCCCTGAAGTCTTCCTTGCTCCGATGATGGAAGTCTCAACGGTGGCACCTTCTATCTTGACACGACGGCTTTCCCATTTGGCGTAACCGTCATCGGAAATAAGGTCGGCAATCGTCACTGTATTGAGCGGGATGGTCGCACCCTTCGTGACAGTCGCCCCATCAAGACTCGTGAGCTCAGGAAGTCCTGAATAACTGTACCCTGACGCAGAAACTGCTCCATCGAGTTTGTCTCCAGCTTCAAAGCCGGATGAAGCCTTATAGAGCAACACACCTGCGGAAGCATCTTCTATGAAGACATTACTCCCATTCACATAAGTGACAACGGCATCGGTAAGCACTCCGCTCGCGCTGACTTGAGAATCGCGTGTCCCCGTTGCAATCAAAGCCTTAAGTCCGGCAATCGTCGTGAAATCAGGCTCCTTCGCCTTCTGGGTAAGGGTGTAGCTAAGGGAAGAAGCAGCGACATTGCTGTTCTCCGTAGAAACGGTCACAGTGTAGACAAGGGAGGTGCTGCCCGTATTCTCGGTGTAGTTAACGGTTACATTCTTCGTTCCCGAAGAAGCGAAGACATTGGGATCAAGCCCTTCGATGGTGATGGTCGCCGTAGGGTCAATGGCGACACTCCACTCCACATCATCATCGGCCACGACTTGGAAAGTCTTCGCACCGGCCTCGTAAGTAACCTCATCGGCGGCAGTCGAAAGTTCGAACTTGGAATAGACAATAGGCTCACCGCTTTCAATCAGCACGGGTTGGAGGTTGATTGCCTCGATAGTGCCATTGTAAGAAGACTTGTAGGCATAGCCCGTAATCTTATCTCCGACATTAACTCCGAGAGACTCGAAATTAGCGGGATTACCTTCCCAGTCGAGCACTCCGTAGATATAGAGCTCGCTCTCTCCATCGTTGATATAGATATTGCCATACTTATTGGGCTTGGTGTCATCGGTCTTATCCATCACGATTTTTGTCACGGTACCGCTCACCGTGTAGAACACGGACTTCGTGGCATCGTCTTCGAGGGCAGAGAACGCAGCATTGCTAAGGTAAGGATAGTGAGACACATACCATGCATTCTTCCCTTGAGGAGAACCATTATAGGAAGATTTCGGCGAATCAAGGACGATGTAATCCCCGACCTTGATACCCTTGGCAGAAATCACATCCTGTCCGCCAGCCCCGCCTTTCTCCGGAAGAAGGCCGTAGATGTAAGCCTCTGCGCTGCGGTCCTTGATGTAGAAGTTTCCAAACTTGTTGGGTTTGGTCGCATCGGTCTTATCCATTACGATGCTTGTAACGATACCACCAATCTGATAAGCGGTATTGTCATCATCTTCCTTTGCGAGGAAATCCGCAAGGCTGAGTGCCTGATACGAGCTTCCATCCTGAACAACTCCGACGGTAAGGGCAGAAGAATTGCCGGAAGTCTCCGAAACAACCTCGAAGCTGGTCTGGCGTGAATATTCACCCTCGTTGGGAAGCACTGTGAAGTGGAATAGGCAAGTATCGGCAGGGTTGCTCTCGGAAAATGTAGCCACTCCTGCGGCATAATCCGTGGACGAAAGAACAATCCAACTCTGCGCATCTTCGGGAATATTGACATAGGCAATCTTCCCCTTGTACGCAGCCGCGAGAGTAAACTCACCGCCTTCCTTTGGAACCTCGACACTCGTCTTGTCAAGTTTCAGCAGGGACTTGACAATTTTAAGGACGGTCACGTCTACAAGCTCCACGGTACCGTTGTAAGTAGTCTTGGGGCCCTGAACGGTCACGACATCTCCGACTTCAAGTCCGAGAGACAGGAAATTCTTGGTACCGCCGTTACTGTCAAGGGTTCCGTAGATATAAATCTCGCCCGTAGCATCCTGCAGATTCCAGTTGCCGTAGGTCGTATTGGAGATGGAAGTCACAGTACCGGTCACAATGTACTGCTTGCTGTCAGGCCCTGCAATAACCTCGGCACAGGTAGACTCTTCGGGTGTGCTTGTGCCCTGAATCACTGTCAGGAACTGATAGCTCGACCCGGAAGTGATCTTTAACTCCTGTGAGCGTCCATATTCGACGGCTTCAGCGGAGAAAGTAAGCGTAGCCTCTCCACTCTCGCCTTCCTGAGGGCTGACAGTAAGCCAGTCGGGGATAGAGTAGAGAGCCTTGCGGTTACTGCCGGTACCGGTAGAATCCGAGAAATCGAAAGCCCAGGCTTTATCGGCTTTGAGGGTTACGGTAGCAGAACCGCCCGTGGTGGGGATAGAAATGTATGTACTGCTGAGTTCGAGCCCTTTAAGATGGGTCTCGACGGGATCCTTCTCGCATCCTGCAAAGAGGCAGACAGCAGCAACGGCTATTGCGCCGAGAATATACTTTGATTTCATAATTCTTTAGTTGAACATGTATTTAATACCCACAGATGCATACCAGCACTGGCCGTAAGCATAGACGGGAGTCCAAATCCTGGTGTTGCCGCTGACGGCAGAAGGAGTAGAGAAGGTAGCATAGCCCTCGGCATCAACCCCCTCGTATGTAAGGATACGTCCGCTGTTAAGGGTAGGATTCATCTGCTTGCTCACTCCCCAGGAGGAATTGAAGAGATTGAGAAGGTTCTTCACGTCAAAGCAGAGCTGAAGTGTGTTGACATTGCCACCGACACGAAGCTTGAAGTCGTGCTTATAGCTGAGGTCAACCCTATGCACAAACGGATTATACACACTGTAAGCCTCGGCATACTCGCCCTGGTGCTTGCTAAGGTAAGAATCCTTGTGGACATAATCCATAAAGCGGGTGGCATCATCTTCAGAGACAAAGCGGAACTCGCCGTTCGCGACCTGCTCATCGGTAGGAATATAGATGGAGTCGTAGTTGTAACCGTCCCCATTCATGTCATTAGACATCATGTAGGAGTAGTTGTATCCTCCCCTCCATGTCTCATAAATGATGCTATAGTGATTGCCGTGGCGATCATTGTGCGTAGCGCTCAACACGAAGCGGTCAGGAGTAGTATACTGAGAGTTGTGCAGTTTGATGCGGTTGGGACCCTCTGTAGTCGGCACATATGTGAATGCGGATTCGGCAGCAGAACCCGGCATCCCGGTCACATCCTTGTGTACAAGGTGCGTATAGGCAGCCATGATGTCAAGTCCCTCGACGGGAGTGGCATTAAACTGCAGGCTTCCGCTCCACTCATATCCTCTCGAAGTATTCTCAAGTACAAAAGCCTTGGTGCCTGTGCGGAAGGTGGCCGGGAAGATAGGACGGTTGTCGGCTCCGTTGAAACGGGTGAATCCTGCGGAGTTCATCATGCTCCAGTCGGAGATGGTCACATCGTTAATCATCTTGGTGAAGATACCCTCGGCCGTAACGGTCGCAGGGAAGGAGAAAGGCAGCGAATAATCAAATGCAAGGGAAGTCTTCCATGCCTGAGGCATCTTGAAGTCAGGGGACACGGCAGAGATTGAACTCGGTACGGTCCCGTCCTCGGGAGTAATCGTGGAAGGATAACCCATGGAGATGAGTTTCTGAAGCAGGGCATCGATGGTAGCCTTGCCGTTGGCATCGGTCACAAGTCCGCCTGCGAACTGACTCATGTCGGTATTTTTGGCATTAAGCTGGGCCTGATACTGCACCATACCGCTGTTGGTAGGCATATTGGTGAAGAACACGAGCGGGATACGGCCGGAGAAAAGTCCGGTACCGCCGCGAACCTTGAGAGTCTTGTTGCCGAAAGGATCCCAGTTGAATCCTACACGGGGCGAAACTGAAAGTCCGTTGGAAGGCCATTTGCCTGTGTCAATGTTGCGGACATTGCCATCCGCATCGTAGTAGTCGATGGCCTTGATGGCGGCATTGGTCATGAGGTCGGAGTTGTCGAAGATAAGGTCGTCGATACGGACTCCGTAGTTGAGTTTGAATCTTTCACTGACAGTCCATTCATCCTGAGCATAAATGCCGATGGTATGGGTGGTTACGCGGGCAGCGGGATTGCTCTCCCCGTCATAGCCGTATGTGAGGCAGACCACCTCGGGAGAAGCGCCGTTGATAAAGTCATCTACGCTCGAATACCGGTAGTAGCCGGTACCGTTACGCATATAGGCATTGTCCGCCATCTTGTACTCATAGCTCAGACCGCCCATAATCTTGTGGCTGCCGAGCATCAAGGTCAGGTCATCCTTGATGTTGACCACATCATCGTGAACCGCATTGTTCCAGGTGAAGAGCTCGTAACCGAGTGCCATGTAGTTGCCGTTGGTCCCGGTCCCGTCCTGAATGTCGATGAAGGGGAATTCGTCGGAAGTCGAACCGCGAAGGTCGTCCTTCTTGGCGAAAGTGGCGAGGAACTGGTTGGAAATGTTATTGGTGATACGGCTGTTAAGGTCAAGCGATGCCGAATGCACGGTGTTGTTCATCGAATACATCGAGTTGGCAAAGGACATTGAGTAACGCGACACACGGCCATAGGCACTCCTGGTACCGCCGTCCATAGATGAGGCATTGGGAGCTGACCAGTACCGGTTGCCGGTGTAGTTGTAGCGAAGGGCAAGATGGTTGCGCTCGTTGATGTTCCAGTCGAGCCTTACGAGGAACTTGGCGTTGTACTCATCGGCAGGGAAGTTGGTGTAGGAACCGGTGTCATAGCCGTATTTCTCTTTGACAAAATCACTTACTCTCTGAAGGTCGGAGACGGTGGTGCGGGAGATGTAGTTGGTATCGTCAATCTGCCCGTCTTCGGATGCCCTCCATGAAATCACCTCGGTAGGAATCTTGGTGTACTCGGCGTTGACGAAGAAGAAGAGCTTGTTCTTTATGATTGGCCCGCCGAGGGTGAAGCCGTACATCGTGTTGCGATCCTTGTCGCGGGCTGCACTGATGGTCTCGCCATCAACAACATCGCCGCGCATATTCTCGTTGCGGTGATAGATGTACGCACTTCCCTTGAAGGTGTTGGTGCCCGACTTGGTGATGGCGTTCAGGCCGCCTCCGATGAAGTTGGTCTGGCGCACATCGTAGGGAGAAACCACAACCTGAACCTCTTCAATGGCATCAATCGAGATAGGATTGCCGCCACCGGGGAGATTGTCACTGAGTCCGAAGTCGTTGTTGAAGTTGGCTCCGTCAACGGTGAAGTTGGAGTTGCGTCCGTCCATGCCGGAGAAGCTCATCCCGTTGCCTCCGTAAGGCGAGAGCCTAGTGACATCGGTAATTGAGCGGCTGACCGTGGGGAGGGCAACAATCTTCGTATTGGAGATATTAGTCGCGGCTCCAGTCTGTTCGGTATTGAACTTGGAAGTCCTCGTGGAGATTACGACAGCCTCGGAAAGGGCCTCGGATGCATCCGTGAGTTTGGCGTTGAGAGCGTATGTCTCAGCAAGCTGCAGCGTCACATCTGTAAATGTGACGGATTTATATCCCAGGCAGCTAATCTCGACAGAATAAGGACCACCGGCCCTCATACCGTTGACGTAGTACAGACCATCATTGTTGGTCACGGCGTAGTACTGCGTCCCTGACGCAACATGGGTAGCAATAACGGCAGCCCCCGGGATGGCCTCTCCGGCCTCATCGGTAATCTTGCCGTTCATACTCGATGTCGTGACCTGAGCATAGGACACGACACTTAAGGCCACTGCGGCTAAGGCAACAGCGACTTTTCTGATGAATGCTTGATTCATAAATACTTAATAGATTGAATAAGGTTGATTCTAAACCCAGAGAATCTTTTCGCCCGCAAATTTAAACATTCATTTCGTTTTTCTAAACCCTGACGCATTACAAAATGACCACAAATTCAAGTTTCGCATGCGATAAGGTTATTGCTATTCAAAGATTTGTGCGCACATGCGAAACTTGAATCACAAATTGCTTTCTAAAGCGTTAAATTGCGGGGTGCCATGTTTGCCGACAGATTTTTTGATTTGTTCGTAAAAATGTCTACCTTTGCGTCCCGCTTGAACCGCGGTGGTTCAGGCAATTAACATTTTAATACTTTTGCACTATGGCAGAATACCTGTTGCCAGAGAAGAAGCAAGAGATTTTCGCGAAGTACGGGAAGTCTAATAAGGACACCGGCTCTCCTGAGAGTCAAGTTGCTCTATTTTCCTACCGTATCGCTCACCTTACCGAGCACGTGAAGAGAAACAAGAAGGACATTGTCACTCGCCGTTCTCTTCTGCGCCTTGTCGGTAAGCGTCGTCAGCTTTTGGACTATCTCCAGAAGGTCGATATTGAGAGATACAGAAATATCGTGCGTGAGCTTGGGCTCCGCCGGTAGACATAGGAAGTCAGGGAGGTACCACACATGATATGGTGCCTCCCTTTTTGTGTTGAAACGTGTTTCCACAGGTGTGCACAAGTCATTATGTCCACTTGCGGAATGTGAGGTGCCGATACAGTTTTATAGACGCAATAATGAATGTAATTAACAAAAAAATCGAACTCGCGGACGGCCGCGTGATCGAAATCGAGACCGGCAAACTCGCCAAGCAGGCAGCCGGCTCCGCCGTCGTGAAGATGGGTGGCACGATGCTTCTCGCCACCGTGACGGCAGCTACGGAAGTGAAAGAGGGCAACGATTTTATGCCCCTTACCGTAGACTACAAGGAAAAGTACTATGCAGCAGGACGTTTCCCCGGAGGATTCATGAAGAGGGAAGGCAAGGCCAGCGACTACGAAATTCTCGTCAGCCGTCTCATTGACAGGCCTATCCGTCCGCTTTGGCCTGAGGATTTCCACCTTGAGGTCTTCATCAATGTCACCCTCATTTCTGCAGAGAAGGACATTCAGCCCGATGCTCTCGCAGGGCTGGCCGCTTCCTGTGCACTCGCCACTTCCGATCTGCCTTTCGGCGGTCCTGTCAGCGAGGTGAGAGTTGCCCGCATTGATGGCAAATTTGTGATTAACCCCACTTTCTCCGAAGGAGAGAAGGCCGATCTCGACCTGATGGTCGCCGCTACCGAGGAGAACATCATGATGGTGGAAGGCGAGATGAAGGAGGTCAGCGAGCACGACATGCTCGAGGCCATCAAATTCGCTCACGAAGAGATTAAGAAGCACTGCCGCGTACAGAAAGAGCTTATGCACGAGCTTGGCACAGATGTCAATAAGAGGGATTACCCCCACGATGTCCAAGACGAGGAACTTCGCAAGGCTGTCGAGGAGTACTGCTATCCCAAATGCTATGCCCTTGCCAAATCCGCCAAGCCCAAGAAAGAGAGAGAAGAAGGCTTCAAAGCCATTCTCGATGGGTATATTGCTACTTTCGACGAGCCCAAGACCGAGGAAGAAAAGGAAGCATACAATCTCAAGGTCACCCTTGCCACCCGCTACTACAATGCGGTGGAGAAGGAGGCTATGCGCAATATGATTCTGGATGAGGGAGTCAGGCTCGACGGCCGTACCTGCACACAGGTGAGACCCATCTGGTGTGAAGTAGGCTACCTGCCCTGCGCCCATGGCTCTGCAATCTTCACCCGCGGTGAGACCCAGTCTCTTGCGACCGTGACTCTCGGCACCAAACTCGATATGAAGGAGACCGATGATGTGCTCGTACAGGGAGATCAGCAGTTTGTCCTTCACTATAACTTCCCTCCTTTTGCAACCGGTGAGGCGAAGCCCCAGAGGGGTGTGGGCCGTAGGGAGATAGGCCACGGCAATCTCGCCATGCGTGCCCTCAAGCCCGTTGTCCCGCTTGCTCCGGAGAATCCCTACGCCGTACGCGTGGTATCCGATATTCTCGAATCCAACGGGTCTTCTTCAATGGCTTCTGTCTGTGGCGGTTGCCTTGCCCTAATGGATGCCGGTGTGAAGATCAGGAAGATGGTTGCTGGTGTGGCTATGGGACTTATTACCGATGAGCAGCACCCCAATGAGCGTTATGCCATCCTTACAGATATCCTCGGAGATGAGGATCACCTTGGGGATATGGACTTTAAGGTGACCGGCACCGAAGACGGCATTACCGCTACACAGATGGATATCAAGGTTAACGGCCTCTCCTACGATGTGCTTGAGAAGGCTCTTGAGCAGGCTCGTCAGGGGCGGCTTCATATCATGGGTGAAATGCGCAAGACCATTAGCGAGCCTCGTGAGGACTACAAGCCTTTCGTGCCTCGTATCGAAGAGCTTCGCATCCCTGCCGAGTTTATCGGGGCTGTAATCGGGAAGGGTGGTGAAACCATCCAGACCATCCAGAAAGAGACCGGCACGACAATCAGTATCGAGGAAGTCCCGCTTCCCGGTGGTGGAACCGAAGGTGTTGTGGACGTGGCTTCTGCCGACAAGGAGTCAATGCAGAAAGCTCTTGACTGGATTAAGGGCATTTGCGCTGTTCCCGAAGTCGGGAAGGTCTACCATGGCAAGGTAGTGTCAATCCTTGATTTCGGCGCATTCATCGAGATTCTTCCGGGTAAGGAAGGACTCCTGCACGTGAGTGAAATCGCCTGGGGCAAGACTGACAAGGTCGAAGATGTGCTTAAGGTCGGTGACGAAGTGGATGTCAAACTCCTCGAGTACGATCCCAAGTCCGGTAAGATGCGCCTTTCGATGAGGGCTCTCACCGAAAAACCCGAAGGCTATGTTGAGAGAGAGTCACGCCCTCGCAGTAACGACCGCGGCCCTCGTCGGGATGGCCCTCGCCGTGATGGCGGCTCAGAGCGCAGAAATAATGATCGCAGAGCCGGTGGTGACCGCCGCCGTGACGATTCACGCAGAGGCCCTCGCCGCGATGAGCGTCCCCGTCACGAAACCCCGGACACGGACTCAAACCCTGAACCTGCAGATGAGGTCTTCTAGGGCGGCTTAAGCCTTTGACCCATTTTGACTTTAAGCCGGTTACTCCCATTGGGTGGCCGGCTTTTAAATAATAAGACGGGCGTACACGAATTTTATCACTAACGACGCTTTCGTATGAAAAAAAAGTTTACTTTTTATGATTTTACCTCTTGTATCCCTTGCCGCCTGCTCCAACGGCAGTAAGGTAGAGAAAGTCCCTGCAATTAATCTTGCAGATATGGATACGACTGTCTCTCCCGGGGAGAATTTCTATCTCTATGCCAACGGGGGCTGGATGAAGGCAAATCCGCTTGGAGCCGAATATGCCCGCTATGGGACTTTCGATGTCCTGCAGCAGAACAATGTGAAGCGGCTCAACGGGCTCTTCGCCTCGATGTCACAGATGAAGACCAAACCCGGCACTACCGACCAGAAAATAGTCGACCTCTATACCCAGGGACTCGATTCCACAAGGCTCAACGCCGAGGGCGCTGCTCCTATCCTCAAATATGTCGAGGAAATACTCGCTGTAAACGACAAAGATGCCCTCACCGTTGAAATTGCCAAACTGCACCTTGTGGGTGAAGACGGCTTCTTCGGTGTAGGAGTGGATGCAGACCTTATGGACAGCGATACGCAGGTTCTCTATATGGGGCAGGGCGGACTTGGAATAGGGGATAGGGATTACTATCTCGACCCTTCCAACGCTGCTCTTAAGCAAGGATACCGTGATTTTCTCGAGAAAGTGCTGACTCTTTGCGGCTTGCAGCATCCCGACAAGGCGGCGGATTCGGCCCTTGCCGTGGAAGACAAACTCGCCGGGTTCTCATGGACCAAGGTTCAGAACCGCGATTATACCAAAATATACAACCCGATGAACGGGGAGCAGATTCAGACCGCTTTCCCGGGCTTTAACTTCAAACTCTACTTCGCTACTCTTGGAGTCACTGCCCTTGACAAGGTAATTGTGGAGCAGCCTTCATTCTTCGAGAGTTTTGCCAAATATTTCGCCGTGGCTCCCATTAAGGACCTCAAGCACTACCTTGCCGCGCAGCTTGTAAAGGGAGCTTGCGGCTCGCTCAGTGATGAGTTTTACGATGCCTCTTTCGAGTTCTTCTCTCATCAGATGAGCGGAATTACCGAGCAGAAACCTCGCTGGAAGAGGGCAATGGCCGTGCCTAACGGGATTCTCGGAGAAGCAGTCGGCAAGATGTATGTCGAGCGCTATTTCCCCGAAAGCAGCAAGAAGAAGGTATCGGAACTCGTCGAGAATCTTCGCACTTCCCTCGGACAGCACATCGATGCGCTCGATTGGATGAGCCCTGAGACCAAGGCTTACGCTAGGGAGAAACTCGCCGGTTTCACCGTAAAGATTGGGTACCCCGACAAGTGGAAAGATTATTCTACCCTCGAAGTCGACCCCTCGAAGTCCTATTACGAGAACCTTCGCTCTGCCAGCCGGTGGTATGTGGCTGATAATCTGAGTAAACTCGGCAAACCCACCGACAAGACCGAGTGGGGGATGACTCCTCAGACGGTCAATGCCTATTACAACCCCACCACCAACGAGATTTGCTTCCCCGCCGCCATTCTGCAGCCGCCTTTCTTCAATCCCGATGCGGATGACGCTGTCAATTACGGTGCAATCGGAGTAGTAATCGGCCACGAAATGACTCACGGCTTCGATGATCAGGGACGTATGTTCGATAAGAACGGCAATATGACCGACTGGTGGACTCCTCAGGATGACGCTGCCTTTAAGACCAAGGCGGAAATTCTCGCCAGACAGTTTGACGAGACCGAAATTCTCCCCGGGGTCTATGCCAACGGACACCTAGAACTGGGAGAGAATATCGCTGACCATGGCGGGGTGAGTATCGCCTATACAGCTCTTCACAACGCACTTGGAGGCAAGGAGCCCGAGAAAATCGACGGCTTCACCGCCGAACAGAGATTCTTCCTCGGTTACGGCCATGTCTGGGCCCAGAATATCACCGATGAGGAGAGGGCCCGTCTCAATAAACTCGATGTCCATGCTCTCGGCGATGAAAGGGTCAATGTAACACTGCGCAACTTCGACCAGTTCTTCAAGGCCTTCGGCATTGTGGAAGGCGATAAGATGTATCGTCCCGAAGAAGACAGGGTACATATATGGTAAAAATCGTCTGTGACGATGCAATTCCCTTTCTGAAGGGAGTATTTGAACCTTACGCCCGGGTGGAGTATCTCCCAGGGCGTAAGATTGATTCTTCTGATGTGCGGGATGCCGATGCCCTGATTGTGCGCACAAGGACCAAGTGTGACAAAGCCCTTCTTGAGGGCTCTAAAGTTAAGGTAATAGCCAGTGCTACAATTGGCTACGACCATATCTACACTTCTTGGTGTACTTCTCACGGGATTGTCTGGACCAATGCCCCAGGCTGCAACTCCGGTTCGGTGAGGCAGTACATCGCTTCAGTGCTCGTCACCCTTTCGGGAAGGTTCGGGTTCAGTCTTCGGGGGAAAACTCTCGGGGTAGTAGGTGTAGGGCATGTGGGGAGTAAGGTTGCAAAGCTTGCGAGGGCTCTCGGGATGAATATTCTGCTTAACGATCCTCCCCGTGCAGAGAAAGAGGGCGCAGTGGCTCATGGAGTTAATGGAGAGGATTTCGGCGGGGCTGAATTTGTCTCCCTTGAACGCCTTACGGAGGGTTCCGACATCATCACCCTCCATGTTCCGCTTGATGAGAGTACAAGGCATCTCTTTGACAGGACAAGACTTGCTGCCCTTCGCACCGGTCAGATTCTAATCAACTCTTCTCGGGGAGAAGTGGTTGACAATCAGGCTCTGAAGGAGGCTCTGTCGGGAAAGAGGCTCCTTGCCGGAGTACTGGATGTCTGGGAGAATGAGCCGGAGATTGACACTAATCTTCTTGACCTTCTCGCAATTGCAACACCCCATATTGCAGGCTATAGTGCTGACGGCAAAGCCAATGGGACGGGCGCGAGCGTGAGGGCTGTGGCTAAGGTGCTCGGGATAAGTGAATTATACGATTGGAAAGTAGGCACCGTCCCTGGTGGAGGAGTGATTGCTCCCATCGGTCATAGCGATGAGTCTTTAATTGCGGATGCCATTCTTCACACTTACGATGTCAGGCAGGACGATGCAAGACTTCGCAGCGATGTGGGGTCCTTTGAAGCCCTCCGCAAGAACTATCCCCTCCGCCGCGAATTCGAAGCTTACACAATCATGGGCAATATCCCTGAAGTCGTGAGCGAAACTCTGGAGTCAATCGGATTTAAAGCCTGATAACTGATTTTGCCAACTTTCTTCGACAGAAATACCGGTTGCAGTAGCAGTTTATTCGAAGGGCAAGGAGTTTCCCTGCTTTCTCGCTTTCCGCTCGGCCATCAGGATGCAGCCCGATTCATCCCTG
>CAZSMO010000013.1:39362-59193 GCA_964608175.1 uncultured Muribaculaceae bacterium
TCCCTGCTTTCTCGCTTTCCGCTCGGCCATCAGGATGCAGCCCGATTCATCCCTGGTGGTGCTGACCGCCCCTCACTGAATTTCATCAACTAGAAACGGTGATGCTGCAATCGTAAAATTCGTCTAGTACGGTGGAATGCCTTACAACGCCGTAGAAAGGCCCTCACTGTTCTAAATCATGGCAACTTGGTAGGATTTAGAACACCGACAAGCCACTCACAAGCGTAGAGACGGGGGCCACGTTCTAAACGAATTTCACGAACGGGAAATGGGGGAGGCTCGACATCCGATGACAAATTGATTTACTCCGACAGTTGGTCGAGGGCTTCCTGCAGGCTGAAGGCATCAGAAAGGGTGTAGCCGCCGTTTTCGCTGCGGCGAAGTCCCGAAAGAAAGGCTCCGGAGCCGAGAGCTTCACCAAGATCCCTTGCGAGGGCACGGATATAGGTCCCTTTTGAACACTCTACATCGAGCAGTGCAGTAGGCAGGGATAGGGTCGAAACATCCGTGACTCGGATTCTTCCGCTTCCGTCGTCTGTCTCTTGCGGAGGCGGGGGAGCGGGCTCAAAAGACAGAAGCGTAAGGGAATAAATCTCTATTTCAGAGGCTTGCAAAACGCCATCCTCTATGGCTTGACCCCTACGGTAGAGTTTGCGTGCAGTCTCATAAGCCCTGACTCCATCAACGGACTTGGCGCTGAAAAGGGGAGCAATCTGCTCCTGCTTGCCCACAAAAGCGGGAAGTACCTGCATCAGGCTCTGCTCGCTGACTCTGTCGGTATGATAGAATTCATCAATGGGTTTTTCGAGGTCGTAGGATGGGGTTGTTGCTCCGAAACTCACGCTTGCAAGGTATCGCTTACGGCTTCTCTGCAGCTCCTCGGCCCGGCGGGTCGCAGCACCGATACACACAAGCAGAAGCCCCGTTGCGAGCGGATCGAGAGTGCCGGCATGGCCAACCTTGAGATTTCTCTTCCCGAAATGCCTGCATGCGGCATATTTAATCTTGCGCACCACATCCGCCGAGGTCCAGCGGTAGGGCTTGTCGACAGGCAGAATTATCCCCTGCGGGTAATCTTCGATGTTACGGGAAAACGGCATTTATCGGACAGGAATTTTCTCTATCCTGCGAAGATGCCTTCCTCCCCCAAACTCGCTTTCGAGCCAGGCATCCAAGATAGCGCATGCCATGCGATAGGAGACGAAACGGGCGGGCATAACGAGGATATTGGCGTTGTTGTGCTGCTTGACGAGTTTGCCGATATCCGTGTTCCAGGCCAGTCCGGCACGGATTCCCTGATGCTTGTTGAGGGTAATGGCCATCCCGTTACCGGTGCCGCAGAGTGCTACGCCCTTCTCCACCTGTCCGTTCTCAACGGCAAGGGCGAGAGGGTGAGCTACATCGGGATAATCCATGCTTTCTGTACTGTGGGTTCCGAAATCGACAACTTCGAAGCCCTTGCGAGTGAGGCGTTTGATGAGTTTGGTTTTGTATTCGAATCCAGCGTGGTCGCTGCAGATTCCTATTCTTGTTTTATTCACGATGGTAGTTATTGATTGTCTTTCGTTGTCGCAATGGCCTTTCCGAGCCCTCCTAACCTGCGGATTGCTTCATCGCGTCCGATACAGGAGATGATTTCGTGGATTCCGAGTCCCGAGCCGCTGCCGGTCAGGGCCAGGCGGATGCAGTTCATAACCTTGCCGAGAGGCCAGCCCTTATCCCTGATATACTGCTCGAGGTCCTCTCCGCTTTTGAGGGCTTCGAGAGCCATGGCGTAGTACTCATTTGTGCCGAATTTAGCCAGATCCTTGGGATTGTATTCGCTTGGAGCAACGAAGAGATAGGGCGCCGCCGTCCAGAAATCCTTCACAAAGGTCACTCTGTCCTTGAGAACTCCCACCACTTTTACCACATAGTCGTGAGGGGCCGTGATTCCGTGCTCCTTGAGAACCGTGGCATAGAGGCTTGCAAGAGTGTCATCGTCCTTCATTCGAAGGTACTCGCGGTTGTACCATTTGGCCTTCTCGGGGTTGAACTTTGCTCCGCTTTTACTGACATGTTCGAGCGAAAAGGCCTCAATGAGTTCGTCCATCGAGAGGATCTCTCTGTCATCCCCCGGGTTCCAGCCGAGGAAAGCGAGCATATTCACAAAGGCTTCGGGGAAGTAGCCGTCTTCCCGATACCCCCTATAGACCTCGCCGTCTGCAGTGGTCCAGTTGAGAGGGAAAACCGGGAAGCCGAGCTTGTCACCATCGCGTTTGGAGAGTTTTCCGTTGCCAACCGGCTTGAGCAACAGCGGCAGGTGGGCAAACTGGGGCATACTCTCCTTCCAGCCGAAAGCCTCATAAAGCAGGTAGTGAAGCGGAAGTGAAGGGAGCCATTCTTCGCCTCGGATTACCTCCGTGATTTCCATCAGGTGGTCATCCACAATGTTTGCAAGGTGGTAGGTGGGAAGCTCATCCGAGCGTTTCCACAGGACCTTGTCATCGAGGGTGGCAGTGTTTACTTCCACATGGCCGCGAATCAGGTCGTCCATTTCTACAAGCCGGTCTTCCGGCATCTTGAAGCGAATGGTCCAGTCTGTGCGTTCTTCAAGCAGGCGGGCAACTTCCTCGCTTGGAAGCGTCAGGGAATTGCGAAGACTTCCTCGGGAGGCGTAATTGCAGATAAAGGTTTCCCCCTTGCTTTCGGCCTCCTGACGGCGCAAGGCGAGTTCTTCCGAAGTGTCGAAGGCGTAGTAAGCCCAGCCGTTTTCTACAAGCTTCTCGGCATAAGCGCGGTAGATGCTTTTGCGCTGGGATTGGCGATATGGGGCGTGAGGATGCTGCGCACTCGCTGACTCCACTATCTTCCCGTCTTTGCCGATTCCCTCATCAGGGACTATCCCGCACCAGAGGAGGGACTCGATGATATAATCCTCCGCTCCGGGGACAAAACGTTGAGAATCAGTATCTTCGATTCTTAATATGAAATCTCCTCCCCGCTGCTTGGCGTAGAGATAATTGTATAGAGCCGTCCTTACTCCACCTATGTGGAGGGGCCCCGTAGGAGAGGGGGCAAATCTTACTCGTGTTTTTTTACTCATTATATTCACGTTTCGCAAGTGATTAATCCACTATCAATCGAAGAGTTGTGCGCACTTGCGAAACTGTCCGACGCACAATCTTTTGCTTCAAACGTTGCCCCTCCCCTAAATCCTCTCCCTAGGGAGAGGACTTACTGTCGGCCTTGCGGCCTCTAACCTCACGTTTCGCAAGAGTTCAACTGGCACTTGCGGAATCTCATTTCTGTATCCTCCTGATGGCTGGAGTGCTTTCGTATTCGGAGATTAGCCTTTCGTCCGTGCTGAGCAGATAGGGCTCGTGCTGAGGGTCATAAGTGAATTTGGCCTTGTTGTCCGTGGTATTGAAGCCTATATGAGTGTAGGACTCAGGGAGTTCCCCTTCCCTTTCCTTGGCCCCGCTTTCATCGTAACGATAGTCCGCAGGGATGGGAATAATAGTCCCCATGTCTACATCCGGCCCGAGGATGGCCTTTAGCTTGAAGCCCGTAGCGATAGCCGTAATCTTCACCGTATCCCCTATTTCGGGGTCATCGTCCCAGATAAGTCCGTCCTTGAAGTTGTTCTTGCCTCCCGTATAGCTGGCAATCTTCTTATGGAGTTCCTCCAATTCATTCATCGTCAGGCCTTTATCGTTGTTGCCGGTAGTGATGTTGACTAGGACATTCTTCGCGGTCTTAAGGTCGTAGTCATTGAGCAGGGGCGACTCGAAAGCCCCTTTGACAGCTTCATCGAGGCGGTTTTCTCCGCTTCCGTAGCCGCAGCCCATCAGGGTCATTCCGCCCCCGTGCATCATCGTCTTGACATCCTCGAAATCCACATTGATATATCCGGGCTTCTTGATAATCTCGACTATGCCTCTGACGGCGGTTGCAAGCACTTCGTCAGCCCGGGGGAAGGCATCCTGAACGAGTTTGTCCCCGTAGTATTTGTAGAGTTTCTCATTGTTAATCAGTATGAGAGAGTCTACATTCTGGATTAGTTCGTGAATCCCGTCGATAGCACGTGAGAGCACTTCCTTGCCTTCGTTTTTGAAGGGCAGGGTGACAACCCCTACCGTGAGGATGCCCTTGTCCTTTGCCATCTTGGCAATGACTGGAGTGGCACCTGTGCCGGTACCGCCACCCATCCCTGCCGTGATGAAGAGCATCTTGGTGTCACTGTCCAAGATCTTCGCAATATCGTCCTGACTCTCGAGGGCTGCATTACGGCCCTTGGTAGGATTGGTACCTGCTCCGAGTCCGGCTCCAAGCTGGATTTTGACCGGCACACTGCAACGCCCGAGAGCCTGCGCATCAGTATTGCAGACGGCAAAGCTGCAACCCTCCAATTTCTGCTTATACATGTAATCCACGGCATTGCAGCCCGCACCGCCGACCCCGAGCACTTTGATAATGTTGTCGGAAGTGGCCCAATCCTTGGGCGCAAGCGGAGTTACATTGGATACACTGTCACCTATAACCTCAAACATTGTTTTTGTCCTCCTCTGAATTGTCGTTGCCTATATTCTCATCGAAAATCCCACCCGCAAAGTTATCAATTACAGTCCAAAGTCCTTTTCTGGCGGGTTTTGCTTTCTTCCTTTCCTTTTCTTTCTGCTTCTCTTTCGGCTTTTTGTCTTTCGGCTCAATCACTTCTTCCTCTTTCTCTTTTTCAAAGAGATCTCCTGGGCCAGCTTCACTCTCGACTTTTGGCTCTGGAGTCTCGAACTCTTTGAGTGTGGCGCAGTTAATGCTGGCATTATCGCGGGCGAGCCCAATCAGGGCAAGGGAAGCCACTCCTTCGGGGGAATCCAATTTGGGATAACCCTCTACACTGATATACGAAGGCCTTGGAAATTGCAGCCTTACTGAAAGGCCTGACATCTCTGCGAAAAGAGCACTGCAGGAGAGTATTCTGGCTCCGCCTCCCGTGAGCACGATTCCGCTGCGAAGCCGGTCGGCATAGCCACTCTTGGCTATCAGCCCCAAGGCTGCATCTGCGATTTCCCGCATACGGCTGCTGATGATTTCGGAAAGATACTTGATAGACACATCTCCGCTCCCATCACCCTGGATGCGGAGGGTCTTGTCCGAAAGGGTCTGGAGCCTGTCCGGCATGCAGGAACCGAAGCCGAGTTTGATATTTTCGGCGAGTTCGTCACTGATACGGCATTCGTGCCTGATATCGCTGGTGACGGCTTTGCCCCCAAAGGGGAAGGAATCGTGAAAGCGCAGAATCCCCTTATGAAAAACACTCACTGAAGTTACTCCACCCCCGATTTCGACCAGTGCCACACCCTGTTCTTTCTCATCCTTTGAAAGGAGGGATTGGGCCTCAGCCTCTGCCGTGAAGAATTTGCAGTTGGCAATCTGGAGCTCGTTGCTGACTTTGTCGATGTTGGTAACGGGCCGTTTAGCCCCATAGAAGAGTTTGAAAGTCCCCTCCAGCTTCTCTGCGGTGGATCCGATTATGTCCTCTCTGCTCTTCTGAAACAGCACTTCCGTAGAGAAGGACTGGGGCACAACTCCATACACCTCCAGGGAAGAATCGAGCCCATTTGCAAACTTTGTCAGGGCCAAGTCCTGCAGCGTGTCCATCTCTTCCTCTGTAATGAAGCTTTCCGGATCTTCCCTTGTGCATGAGTGGCTGACCTCCTGAGTGGAGATTTTCCACCCCGGGTATGCCGTCACTATCATAGTAATGTGAATCTCGAGTTCCTCTTCCGCCTGCCTTATTAATTCCGAAAGAGGAATACAGACCTGTCTGGGATTGAAGATAATCCCATGCTGAATCCCCTGTGAAGGGGCCTCTCCATAGTGGACCACCTGGGCAACCCCACCGGTGACTTTGCTTACACTCAAGGCGATTTTTGAATCCCCGAGGTCTACTGCCACTATAAATCTTTCCTGCATATTATTTGTTTTTTATATTTAACATTAACACTCTTGTATGGGTCATCCCTGTGAATGGGCGCGATGCGGCTGTAATAGCTTTTCAGTGCGGAAAACTTCTCTTTTTCGTCTTGTAATTCGCCTATAATCAGGCGCTCCCCGCTGTCAGCCAGCAGTATTAAGCCGTCTTCTGAATTGTATTCATATCCTGTTATTTTGTCCTTCCACTGCCTGCTGCTCATGATATCCTCTACAATTGCGAGCAGAGAAGAGAGCCAGACTGGGTCCGCGGCCTGCAGGGGACTACATAGAATCGTCGTGACTCCCACAGAATCGCTTAATTCTCCCGTGGGGAAGAAAATCCCGTTTCTGTCTACGAAACTGCTCTTCCCCTTGTAGTCAAAACGCAGTATGGGAGTACGTTCCCTAACCTCAGCGTGGATAAGCCCTGTGTCATCAAGCCATACCTGGGCATCCTCGACGGCGGGCTTGGCCCGGAGCATGTTTTCTATTTTGAGTGGCTGAATATCAGATAATTTCACTCCGACATAGGTCCCGTAGAATTTGTCTATGCTCTTCCGTATATCCTCTGCGGAGAGGGTTTGCCAATTCCCTGACACTTTCACCTCCAAGCCTGAACAGAGTATAGCCTGCCTGCGCTCCCTGCTCAGGTGCAGAAGCATCCCCATGCCGGCCACGAACGCCAGCACGAATACACTGCCGAGGATGTATCTGAGAATGGACTTTTTCATTGAAGTGCTTCTGTTATAGGGTCCACCAGACGATCTATGTTTCCGGCTCCGAAAGTTACCAGCACGTCCAACTCTTCCTTGTGTGCATCGACCCAACCCGGAATCTCACAGTAAGGTACGAACCCTTTTTGGGGCGAAGTTACACGATTTAGGATTAAATTGCTATCGACCCCGGGAATCGGCTCTTCCCGAGCGGGATAAATATCACAAAGGACTACCTGGTCGCAGAGGCTGAGGGCTGCAGCGAACTCCGGTGCAAAATCCCTTGTCCGGCTATAGAGGTGCGGCTGGAAGACAGCGGTAAGCTTGCGCGAGGGGAACATCTCCCTGATGCTTCTGATTGTGGCCTCGAGCTCTGCGGGGTGGTGGGCGTAATCATCGATATATGTGACCTTCCCGTTGAGGTGCTCTTCCATCCTTCGCTTTACACCCTTGAATGTTGAGATTGCATGAGCTGTCTTATCGGGCTCAAGCCCGTCACTGAGGCAGATAGCCGCCGCTGCGATGCTGTTTTCGACATTGAGTTTCCCGAGCACTCCACAGCGCACATCCCTGATGATGCCTTCAGGGTGCACGATATCGAAGCTGTAATGTCCGTCAGGGTCGAGGCGAATATTCCCTGCATGGAAATCGGCCTGGGGCTCTGTCATAGAGTAGGATAACATCCGGGCAGCCGTAACTTCCCGTCTCAATGGAAGACCCTGCTTGCAGATTAGAATTTCACTGACATTTGAAGCGAAACTTCGATAGGCATCCCTCATGGTCTCCACGTCCCCGTAGACATCCAGGTGATCGGCATCCATTGCAGTGATAGCCGCTATCGCCGGGTGCAGGTGGAGAAAGGAGCGGTCGTATTCATCTGCTTCTACCACGACCTCATTCGAGGAACCGGTCAGCAGATTGGTCCCGTAATTCTTGGAAATGCCGCCGAGGAAAGCTGAGCAGCCTCTGCCGGATTCTGTAAGAATATGGGCGACTAGGGTAGAGGTAGTGGTCTTGCCGTGAGTGCCTGCAACAGCCAGACAGCGCTCTTTGCCGGTGAGTCTGCCGAGCATCTCTGCGCGTTTGAGAAGGGTGTATCCGCCTTCCCTTGCAAGGCGCATTTCGCCCAGACTTTCGGGGATGGCAGGAGTGTAAATGATGATGGTATGTTCTCTATCTGAAGGAATTAAATCCGGACGGTCTTCGTAGTGAACGGAGATTCCTTCCCTTTCAAGACTGCGGGTGAGATTACTTGGAGTGCGGTCGTAGCCGGCTACGGGGTAGCCTTTGAACTTGAAGTATCTCGCGAGCGCGCTCATTCCGATACCTCCGATTCCGAGAAAGTATATATTCTGACTCATTGTTTTATACATTCATATGCCTGATCGACTATTTTTGCTGCTGCATCGGGGCGGGCGAGTTTGAGTGCCTCCTCCGAAAGGCTGTTTAGTCGAGCCTTGTCATGTATCAATGCCAAAGCCGTAGGCATCAGGTCCTTGCGAGCATCTGCATCAAGCACCATGAGTGCAGCTCCCTTCTCCACAAGGGCCATTGCGTTGTGCCTCTGGTGGTCTTCGGCCACATTCGGGGAGGGGATGAAAATGCAGGCCTTTGCTGCGGCGCAAATCTCTGATACGGATGAGGCACCGGAGCGGGACAGCACGAGGTCGGCGCTGTCGTAGGCGAGGTCCATCCTGTCGAGGAAGGCGTGCCAATGGATAAAAGGCAGGTCCCTGTTCCTCATGAACTCCGCTATTTCCTCCTGATAAACTTTACCGCATTGCCAGAGTACATCCGCCCCATCAGATCCGGGGCAGCCCTGCCCAATCCAATTTTTCATGGTATCGTTGAGGGTACGGCAGCCCAGGCTCCCTCCAAGAATGAGCAGATGCTTCCGTTCGGGGTCGAGCCCCCAGTATTTCTCTCCTTCAGCGCGGCTTTGAGCTGTTGCAGGGGCGATGTCAGAGCGGATAGGATTGCCGGTAAACACGATTTTGTCCTTTGGGAAGAATTTCTCCATCCCAGCGTAGGCAACGCAGATACAGGTTGCTTTGCTTCCAAGCATGCGGTTGGTAAGTCCGGCGAAACTGTTCTGTTCCTGAATCAGGGACGGGATATGTCCTCGCGTGGCGGCAAGCAGCAGGGGAGCACTTGCGTACCCGCCTACACCGATGGCAATATCCGGTTTGAACTTGGATATAAGCCTTCGTGCCTTAAGCCGGCTGGCTATGGTCTGGAAGGGGACTTTGATATTGTGAAGGATTGCAGATGGCTTTTTGCTTCTGACTAACCCGCTTATATTCAGTCCGATAATCTTGTATCCTGCCGCGGGGACCTTCTCCATTTCCATCCTTCCCTTCGCTCCCACAAAGAGAATTTCGCTTGCGGGATTGACCTCCCTGAAGCGATTTGCTATAGAGATGGCAGGGTAGATGTGGCCGCCAGTCCCACCTCCGCTGATGATTATTCTGAGTTTTCTATATTGTGTCATAATCGTTTGGGTTTTCTCCACTTTCAAATGACTCCAGATCTGACAGACTGTTCCGGACTGGGTCTCCGAGGTCGAGCAGCGGCGCAGCCCTGTCGGTCTGCTTCTCTATTTCTTTATTCGATATCCTACTGATGGACAGGATAGTACCGAAGGCTATGCAGAAGCAGATAAAGGCCGATGTCCCGTGGCTTATCAGGGGCAGGGTTTGACCTGTGAGCATGGACATACGCCCGTTGTTGATGATATGCAGCATCGCCTGGGAGGAAATCAGCAGGACCAGGCCCATCACCGCGCATTGGGCGAAGAGCTTGCCCCTGCAGTTGCGCACTATCAGCACTCCTCTGGCTACCAAGGAGATATAGAGGATTATTACCACCATGCCTCCGAACCAGCCATATTCTTCGAGGATAAAACTGAACATGTAGTCTTCGCTCATATCCGGCACTACATATCTCTGGGTGCTTTGCCCCGGTCCTTTGCCGATAATCCCTCCCTGCTGAATGGCTATCCGGGCACTGTAGGGCTGGCGCAGTTTGTCGATAGCTTCCTGCCTTTGAGCCGTGGTTTTGGCCTGCTTGTAGTCATGGACATAGTCGTGAGGGGTGAGACGGCTAATCGCGGTGCCTATCCTCTCAAACTGAGGATGAGGGTCGTTTTTGGTGATGGAGTAAAGCCCGAAGCAAGTTGCTGCCAGCCCGACTCCTACAGCCAGGATTATGAAGAAGTCCTTCATATCCCCCGTTCCAATGGCGATGGTGACCAGCAGGACGGCTGCAACCAGAATTGCAGCTGAATTTGAGCCCTTGGCTACCATTAGTGTGACGATGACTACAGGGAGGTAGAGCAGCAGGATTTTCTTGGTAGCCTGCTTGTCTAACCAGGCGAAATGTTCGTTCGAACCGGCCCATTTCTTCAGGAGACGGAAGCGGTCCCTTTTGAGGGCATCCACGGCCCAGGCTATGTACATTACCATTGCCACCTTGACAATTTCGAAGATATGTACCTGAGTGCCACCGACTTGAAGGAAGCGGACTGCTCCGTTGACTTCGGGCGCCTTAATGGGGCCTATTCCACCGATATCAAGGATAAAAAGCAGGAAGAATGACAATGCAAAGCCGAGGGAAGAGAATATCCTCCATAGCCCAATCCAGCGAATCTGGTAGCAGAAGAAGATAAACAGTAGTCCCCATGCCACCGTCTTGAGCTGATCGAGGGCTATGTCGGTGCGGTCCATGGTGTCGGTGACCAGACGGGAGGATGAAGAGAAAATGCAGACTATGGAGAAGAGTATGAGCATCAGGGTGATGATGAGCACCACCTTGTCGCCGGCAAAATTGTCGACCATGTTCCAAATACTCTTCTTCTTACTGGTCATCTATAAATTCCTTACAGCCTGCTTGAATTTCTCTCCCCTGTCCTCAAAGCAGGTAAAGAGGTCAAAACTCGCGCAGCAGGGGCTCAGCAGGACCACATCCCCCTCTCTTGCGAAGCCTTTTGCCAAGCGTACTGCCTCCTCCGCTGACAGTGCATCCCTGATGTTCTCCTCTCCGAGGATGTCCCCGAAAGCAGCGTGGAGCTTGGCATTGTCTTTCCCGAGGCAGACGAGGGCGTGAACCTTCTCTTTGACAAGGGGAAACAGTACCGAATAGTCGTTGCCTTTGTCTGTGCCGCCGGCAATCCAGACGATGGGTCTTGTCTGACTGTCGAGGGCATACCAGGCTGCATCCACATTGGTCGCCTTGCTGTCATTGACATAGAGCACCCCGCCGACTTCCAGCACGGGTTCCAGCCGGTGTTCAATCGGGCGGAAACTTTTCAGGCTGCTCCGGATATTCTCGCTGGTGATTCCCGCGGCCTTCGCCGCAAGGGCTGCTGCCATGGAGTTATAGACATTGTGCTTCCCGACTATGCCAATCTCGCTCAACGGGTACTCGCTCCTCTCCCCATCCACAAAGGTAATGATTTTATCTCCCTCCAGCCAGGCCCCCTGACGTGGTTTCTCTCTTTGGGAGAAAGGCAGTTTTTTTGCGTGGAGTACGATTTTATCGAGATGCTCCATTGTAATCTGGTCGTCGGAATCGAAGATGAAGCAGTCTTCGGGTCGCAGATTGCGTACGAGCCTGAATTTGGCCTTTACATAGTTTTCCAGCTTGAAGTTGTAGCGGTCGAGGTGGTCCGGAGTAATGTTGGTGATAATAGCAATGTCCGGGCGGAAGTCATAGCAGTCGTCGAGCTGGAAACTGCTGATTTCGAGGACATAATACTCGTGTCTTTCCGTTGCTACCTGAAGGGCGTAGCTCATCCCGATATTGCCTCCAAGTCCGACATCCAGGCCGGCTTCCTTCATCATGTGATAGATTAGGGAAGTGGTCGTAGTCTTGCCGTTGGAACCGGTTACGCAGATTTTCTTCGCATTATCGTATCGGGAGGCAAATTCAATCTCGGAGATAATGGGAATCCCGTGCGCCCTGATTGTCTGTATCACGGGTGCACTTTCGGGAATGCCGGGGCTTTTAACCACTTCTTCGGCTTGAAGAATATTTGCGAGGTTATGCCCGCCCTGCTCGTATTTTACCTTCCACTTGTCCAAAAGGGCCCGATGCTCCGCAGTGATTTTTCCACTGTCGGAGAGCATGACATCGAAGCCCTCAACTTTAGCCAGAACAGCGGCTCCCACACCGCTTTCGGCTCCACCAAGTACAACGATTTTCATAACTGCAGTTTATTTCTCTTTACCTGAGTTTTAACAGTGCGAGTGTTGCCACTCCAAGTATAATTCCCACGAGCCAGAAATGTACCACAATTCGCGGCTCTGGGATTCCTTTTTTCTGAAAATGATGGTGCAGCGGGGCCATCAGGAAGAGCCTGCGCCCCGTGCCGTATTTTTTCTTCGTGTATCTGAAATGAGTCCTCTGCATGATTACCGAAAGGCTCTCCATGAGGAAAATGCCGCAGAGAATCGGTAACAGGAGTTCCTTACGGATGAGTACCGCACTCACTCCGATAATTCCCCCAATTGTAAGGCTGCCCGTGTCCCCCATAAAGACTTGGGCAGGGAAAGTGTTGTACCAGAGAAATCCAATCAGGGCTCCCACAAAGGCGGCCATAAACACTGCCGTCTCGCCAGACCCGGGTATATACATGATGTTGAGGTAGTTGGAATTGACGATATTGCCTCCAAGCCAGGCAAAAATTCCGATAACTACTCCCACTATTGCCGATGTGCCTGCAGACAGCCCATCCATGCCGTCGGTCAGATTGGCTCCGTTGGAGCAGGCGAGGATGATAAAGATGATGACAAGGGCGTAAACTGCCCATTTGCAGTACCAGCCGAAAGCTCCTTTGAAGGGGACTAAATATTTGTAGTCGAATTCGTGACTCTTGACAAAGGGGATGGTAGTCTTGGTACTCTTGACTACATTCTCCTCTGTGACAGTTGGTTGCGTGGAAACCTGCGGAAGCGGGCCGGCATCGCTAATCACGGTGGAGGCAGGAGTGCTGACAGTCTGTCTTACTACGATTTTTGGGCTGAAACAGACCGTAGCTGCAATGATGACTCCAAGGACAAACTGCCCCGCGAGTTTCTTCCCTTCGCTGAGTCCGTTCTTGTTGTGCTTGAATACCTTGATGTAGTCATCGGCAAAGCCCAAGGCTCCGCACCACAGGGTGGTGAGGATTAGAAGCTGGACATAGATGTTGCTGAGGTCGCAGACGAGCAGTACAGCAAGCAGCAGAGATAGGATTATGATAATACCGCCCATGGTCGGGGTGCCGGCCTTGCTCATCTGCCCTTCGAGTCCGAGGTCCCGAATGGTCTCTCCAATCTGCTTCCGCTGCAGGAGCCGGATTATCTTCTTCCCGAAGATAAAGGCGAAAACCATTGCCAGGATGTTGGATAGGATGGCCCTGAAAGAGAGATATTGCATCAGGCCGAGGCCCGGGATATCGTATTTTGAGAGGATTTCACTTAAGTAGTACAGCATGTCTATTGGCCATTGAAGATGTTTCGCACGATTTCCCGTTCGTCAAAATGTATTTTGCCGTTGGCATTAATCTGGTAATCCTCGTGGCCTTTTCCTGCAAGCAGGACAGTGGCTCCTTTGTCGGAGAAATTAATGGCGGCTCTGATTGCCTCGGCGCGGTCTGCTATGCATAGCGCCTTGGCTCTTCCCTTCGGAGAAAAGCCCGCCACCACTTCGGCTATAATCTCATTCTCGTCTTCACTGCGGGGATTGTCGGAGGTGACGATGATTCTGTCAGCGTATTTTTCTGCTATTGCAGCCATTTCCGGTCTCTTGCTCCGATCCCTGTCTCCTCCACAACCGAAGAGGCAGACGAGTTGCCGTCCCCTTTCTACATCGCGGAGCGTCACGAGTATATTTTCCAATGCATCAGGCGTGTGTGCGTAATCGATTACCACAGTCTTGCCGTCAGGGCCGTGAAGGGTCTCCATCCTCCCGGTGGCGGGGTCGAGAGCACTGATTGCCACGAGGGCTTCATCCCTGTCTGCTCCGAGGCAAAGGGCTGTAGTGTAGACGGCGAGGACATTGTAGGCGTTGTGCTGTCCCACGAGCTTTGTCCAGACTTCAGTGCCGTCGATGTTCAGGAGCATCCCCTCCATACTCTCTTCGAGTATGCGGCAGTTGTGGTCTGCCTTTCTCTTGCAGGCGTATGTAACAACGTGTGCAAGGGTGTTTTGCACCATTACGCGGCCATTTTTGTCGTCTATGTTAATGATGGCGAAGGCTCCCTTGCGGAGGGAGTCGAAAAAGAGTTTCTTGCACCTGAGGTACTCGGCGAAGGTTTTGTGGTAGTCGAGGTGGTCGTGAGTCAGATTTGAGAAAATGCCTGCCTTGAACTCAAGGGCATCTGTCCGGCCTTGTTCCATTCCAATCGAACTGACTTCCATGAAGCAATACTCGCAGCCATGATTTACCATTTGGTTGAGTAAGTCATTGATTGTGACGCTGTCAGGAGTGGTATTGATGGTCTCAAGCTCCTCGCTTCCGATATAGTTTGCGATTGTGGAGAGCATCCCGCACTCGTAACCGAGGTCCCTGAACAGGTGGTAGAGTAGGGTGACTGTCGTGGTCTTGCCATTGGTGCCGGTGATGCCCACGAGCTTTAGTTTGCCCGAAGGGTGCCCGTAGAAACGGTCAGCAATGCGTGCAAGGGCATGTCTGTCGGCCTCTACCACGCAACTGGCTCCCCTCGAAAGTGCATCGGAGATGAAGTCGCGCCCGTCTTTGTCATTGCCTTTCACTGCCACGAAAAGACTGCCTGGCTGCGCTTTACGTGAATCGCAGCAAAGTGAACCTGGGACACAGTCCGGCGAGCCTTCTATGATAATGGCCGGTATTCCGTCAATTATTTGAGAGAGTTTCATTCCAATAAGGATCAATATTGTATATTTCTTTTATGAAATCACGGATTACGCTGGCGGGAATTACCGCCCCCGCGAATTCCTTTTTACTTACCTTGGAGTATACCGTGCAGATTACGCTGTATTTGGGATTTTCAGCGGGGAAGAAGCCCACGAAAGTGCCCTGCTGTTTGCGGGCACCGTCGCTGCGGACATATTTTCCATCTGTGAAGACATCTGCCGTGCCGGTTTTGCCGGCTACCTTGCATCTGTCGGCGATGTAGGACAGCCGCCAGCCTGTGCCTCTGCCTGCCGGAGTGCCCATTTCGGTCACCTTGCAGAGGGCCTCGGTGAGTTTGTCAGCGGTTTCCTTGGTGCAAATGCTCGAATTAAGTACCGAGGGGCCGAATTTTCGGATGACCTTGCCATCCCGTTCGATATCTTCGACCAAATAGGGTTTCATCATCTTCCCATCGGCGGCAATGGCATTGTAAAAGCAGAGGATATGCATGGGCGTGACGCTGACACCATAGCCCATTGCTATCTGTCCGAGGTCGACCGGAGACCAGCTTCTGTCGGAAGGGTATTTAATGCGAGGGGTTGGAATGCTCTCGTAGACATCGAAATCAAAGGCTTTGCCGAGATTGTAACTGTGCAGTCTGCCGATGAACTCTTCCGGTTTATCCTTGTAATTCTCGATTGCAAGGTAGCGAAATGCGTTGTTGGAGGATACTTGCACGCAATACCAGAGCGGGATGTCGGTCGTATGGCAGACCCTCGTCCAGTCCTTGAGATGTTTGTCGGCAGGGTATCTTCTATTGTACCCCTCTACCTGTACTTCGCCGTCTTTGCCGGGGATTGTGGTGTACATATCTTTCACTATGCCATCCTCCATGCAGGTCATCAGGGTGGTGATTTTGAATACAGACCCCGGCTCCCCGAGTCTCGTGACCGCTACATTGGCATTTTCCCCGAAGTCTCCATCCATCTTCGCTCCCGAGCGCTGGAGGTTGACCATGCTTCGAATGGCCCCGCTCTCCACCTCCATGAGTACGAAGCAGGCGGCTTCAAGGTCGGGCTCCTGGCTTACGTATGAGCGGAGTATATTGTCGGCAATGCCTTGATATTCAATGTTGAGAGTTGTGCGGACATCGTCTCCGTCGATTGCGGCTACATAGGTGCTGTCGTAGTCACGGATGTAGCCGTCATCGGTCAGTTTGACATAGAAATGACCTTCGCTGCCTTTGAGGACATAGTTGAATTTGCCATCAATCCCGCTGTAGGCACTCATATCACTGTTCTCCCTGACGCTGCCAATTGTCCTTCGTGCGAGGTTACCATATGGATAGCGCCGCGTTGGCACTGCTTCGACCCATACTCCACCTTTGCCTCGGCTTTCGCAGGCGAGAGGGTACCTCCGAAGTTGCTCGTATTGTTCTTTCTCAATGGGGGTGCCTAATTTGAGGTAGCGGTTCGTACCCGAATCGAAGGCTTTGTAGAGCTTTTTCCTGTAATAATTGGCATCGCGACCATCGCTATGTACCTTGGCAAGGCCTTCTGCAAGGGCGGCAGCCTTTTCCTTCCAATCGAGCCGGCAACTGTCCCTTTTCTTCGGGGACATTTTGCCGTATTCCTCCTTGTGTACATTGCAGTCTATACAGACCTGATAGCGGGGGAAGGACATTGCCAGCGGCTCTCCATCGTAGGAGAGAATTTTGCCTCTGGCGGGCTCTACGATACGTTTTTCTACCGGCTGGGTAAGTCGGGCTGCTATCTCGGGGTCCGGTTTCCAGAATATTTTTATTGCAAGGAAGCGAACTCCAAGGTATACGCCAAGAACAAGCAGAATCAGGTAGTAGATGTACATCGTGTAGCTGATTCTGTCCCGCTTCCTTGCCTGTCTTTTCCCTGTGGCTCCGCTCATTTGTCGACCTCCTTTTGAGTTGGGAAGACAGCCCTGCTGTCACCTTTCTTTCCGGCTTTTTTGCTGACTCTCGCGGCTTTGTCCTGTTGAGAAGTTTTTTCCTTTGAAGCGTTTCTCCTGCTGTCTTTCGCGGCTTTGTCCTGTTGAGAGCTTTCTTTCAATGTACTTTCGCCCTGCTTCTCAGTGCTTTTGTCCTTCTTCATGGCGCTTTCTCCATTCGAAGCGGCTTTCCTGCTATTCTTTGTCGGAGCCGCTGTTTGCGAGGAGGCTTTTGCTTTCTCGCTTTCGCCCTGCTTCGCGACGCTTCTCTCCTGCTTCTCGGCGCTTTTGTCCTTCTTCATGGCGCTTTCGCCATTCGAAGCGGCTTTCCTGCTATTCTTTGTCGGAGCCGCTGTTTGCGAGGAGGCTTTTGCTTTCTCGCTTTCGCCCTGCTTCGCGACGCTTCTCTCCTGCTTCTCGGCGCTTTTGTCCTTCTTCATGGCGCTTTCGCCATTCGAAGCGGCTTTCCTGCTATTCTTTGTCGGAGCCGCTGTTTGCGAGGAGGCTTTTGCTTTCTCGCTTTCGCCCTGCTTCGCGACGCTTCTCTCCTGCTTCTCAGCGCTTTTGTCCTTCGAAGCGGCCTTTGTCAGTGTCCCCGGTACAAGGCAGGCTGGCTTTTGCGGTTCAGCGAGCGTGGACCCCATCTTCCCGAGGTTCTCCTTTACGGAAGCGCGGCTAGACACTGTGGCGAGCTTATACTCGCGCGAGGCTATCTCAATGCGCTGTTCAGCGAGAATGGCATTTTTCCTTTCTACCTTTGTGAGGGTCCTGTCTATCATTAGGCTTAACCATATGGTAAGCGCCACAATGACAAAGCAGTAGGTGATATGGATGAAATAATCGCCGAGTCTGAGGCGAAGCAGGAACTCCCCCTTGAAGATCGCCTTGATGCTATTGACAATCAGGCGTCCAATATCCGAAAGGCGTATTTTTCTCTTCTCTTCGCTCATCTCAAATCCTCCTTAACGCCTTTAACTTTCTGTGCGTTGCTTTTACCAATTTGCCCAGAGGAGAGTCTCATCGAGGCTTGTTTTTCTGTAGCCTCTGGGGGGAGGTTCTGAAAACCACGGTTTTGTTTTGTAGCGCATACCAGCGAGGCTATGTCACTCCCTGCCTTTTGGGGGAGTTTCTGGAATTTGCTATTCCATACCTGTCTTTTGGAGAGTTTCAGTACGCCTTTGTCATTGACAGTTTCTGCAGGGAGTTTCAATGCAACGCGGAGTTTTGCGCTGCGCGCCCTTGTATTGGAATGAATTTCCTCCTCGTTGGGATTAAGAGGCTTCCGCCAAATCATTTGAAGCGGGGAATAGACATTGCCGTAGAGGTCTTTTGTGACCTCTCCCCTGATATTTCCGCTCCGCATGAAGTTCTTTACCATCCTGTCTTCAAGTGAGTGGTAGGTAATTATCGCGAGACGGCCTCCGTCCTTTAGTGACAAAAGGGCTCCCTCGAGGAATTTTTCCAGCGAACGCATTTCGTGATTGACCTCAATTCTAAAGGCTTGATAGACCTTTGCGAGGTATTTATGCGCAGCATATGGAGGTAGCACTCCTTTGAGTGCCTCATCGAGGTCTCCTGTCGTAGCAATAGCCTTATTCTTTCTGTATGAAGTAATTAACTCGGCGGCTTTGCGGGCATTGCCAATTTCGCCGTAGGTGCGGAGAATACTTTCTATGTCCTCGGCAGAGTAAGAGTTTACGATTTCTGCAGCGGTAAGGTCAGTCAGGGAATTCATCCTCATGTCAAGAGGAGCATCGTATCGGAAAGAAAAGCCCCTGCCAGCCGTATCGAACTGATGTGAAGATACTCCCAGGTCTGCCAATATTCCATCGAAAATCGCTCCACTGTTACCTGCGAGTGCTACCAATGTTCCGCTTTTATCTGCCACCGCGCCACCCTTCCGTTTATTCATCTTCCCCTCGGCTCCTATCCCATTGTGCTCTGTCAGAGCAGCTTCATCCCCCTGCCGCAACTCCTCGTGCTCTGTCAGAGCAGCTTCATCTCCCTGCCACAACTCCTCGTTCTCTGTCAGAGCAGCTTCATCTCCCTGCCACAACTTCTCGTTCTCTGTCAGAGCAGCTTCATCTCCCTGCCGCAACTCCTCGTTCTCTGTCAGAGCAGCCTCATCTCCCTGCCGCAACTTCTCGTTCTCTGTCAGAGCAGCTTCATCTCCCTGCCGCAACTTCTCGTGCTCAAACAGAAGAGCATAATTGTGGATGAAGCGAAAATCGTTATGTATAAGGGTGAAACGCGAATCATCTGGCGCATTTGCAGCTGCATCTTCGTCTTTATCGAAAGCAATTAGTTTTCCCTTAAGCGATAGTCTGGAGAGTATTTCCCTGCTGTGACCTCCTCCACCGAAAGTCGCATCGGCATAGACTCCGTCCGTACTGCTTACGAGCGCATCTACACTTTCTTTGAGCAAGACTGGATTGTGATACTCTGACATTGCCATGCCTATTTTGAAAGGCTTTCTGCAATGGCAATGTATTTTTCGTCAGACAGGCGAGAGGACAGAAATGACTCTTTCGCCCAAACTTCTATTTTGAAATCAATGCCGAAGAAAACCACATCTTTTTCCACACCGATTGCGTCTAAAAGATTACGCGAAATGGATATGCGTCCGAATTTGGCATCGGGCTCGACGATATCCCTATCCCTCATATAATCCCTCCAGAATCTAACATGTTCAGGATTAAAGAAATCGAGCCGACTTTTGAGTTGTTCCGACTCCTTTTTCCATTCGTCCATGGTAAACATCTCGAGGCAAGGGTCATATAGGCTTTTCTTTACGACAAAACGCAGCTGCTCGCCTTCGTCCACACAGTTTTTCAATTGAGAGGGAAGAACAAGCCTGCTGCGGTCATCCAATTTGGATGAATATTCGCCGATGAATGTAGCCATTTTAATCTTACTTACGCAGTGGTGCAAATATAGCAAATCTTTTCCATTTATTTCCTTTTGTTTACACTTTTTTCCCAACCCATAGGCAAGACTCTCCCGCTCCGACATTTTATTACAGGACTTTCCTATATCATCCCGATTCGTTAGTAAACCGCCCCTTTTTCCTACCAAACGCCCTCCGCGGCACCGTTTCGTTAGTAAAACCGCCATTTTACTGACGGAATTATTCTCGCGGAACCGGCTTCGCAGTTGCGGGCTTTTCGGAGCGGCCACCGCATAGGCCCTCCCATGGAAAATGCTCCTCAGAGCTCCGCTCCTGCTCGCTCTACTACCGTTTCGCTTAGTAAACCGACCTTTTTCCTACCAAACGCCCTCCGCAACATCGTTCCGTTAGTAAAACCGCCATTTTACTGACGGAATTATTCTCGCGGAACCGGCTTCGC
>CAZSMO010000013.1:59293-60152 GCA_964608175.1 uncultured Muribaculaceae bacterium
TACCAAACGCCCTCCGCAACATCGTTCCGTTAGTAAAACCGCCATTTTACTGACGAAGTTTCCCTCGCGACCGATGTAAACCAAAAATCCCGCATATGTTGCGTACTCGTAGCCTCGGGGCCTCGAAATACTGTGCCCATTGGACAAGTGATAGCAGCTATCTTTGATAGGGTGGAATTTTCGGTAATTGCTTGATTTTTAGATATATGGATTATTTACTTGTCCCGTCACGGGGACAAGTAAAAAGCCCAAAACATTAACTATCAATATGTTGTAGAAATACCGGATTAGCTTCGTCCCCCCTGTCGTCTCTTATTTTGAGACGGGATGGACTGCTTGCCCATTTCAGTGGCTACCGATGCTGAATGTGTACACCGCATCCGAATAGAAGCTTCGGTCACATGGACATTTAGTCGGATATCTTTGCGGTCGCAATGCCGTGTGGACAAAAAGTAGGATGATACGGGAACGACCGGATGCGAGGAGAGCCATTTCACAGAGCTCCCCGCAGCGTCCCGCTCTTGCCTATCCTATCACCCGAATTGTCCAACCTTGACTTTTGATGTGAAATTATCACCCTAAATGTCCAACTGACCCAAATATCTCCTGTTGAGGGGGCTTAATACAAAAAGGGCAACGAACGAATGTCGTTGCTCTTAAAAAGAGTAGCGGGAGAAGGACTCGAACCTCCGACCTCCGGGTTATGAGCCCGACGAGCTACCAACTGCTCTATCCCGCGATGTGGATTACAAAGGTAAGAATTTTATTTTGATAATGCAAAATAAATTTGGACAACATTTTGTCTGCAGAGTCAAGAAGCAAGTGCAACATTACAACAAATTCTTGAAAAACTCATCCT
>CAZSMO010000014.1:0-59160 GCA_964608175.1 uncultured Muribaculaceae bacterium
AGGATGAGTTTTTCAAGAATTTGTTGTAATGTTGCACTTGCTTCTTGACTCTGCACTAACCACTTATTAATCTCCCTTTCGCATGCCGCGGCCATGGCCGGTGTCATCACGTCAATGCTCATGTGCGGTCTCTCGTTGTTGTAGAAGGCCTTTGCACGGCGGCGATGACTTCCATGATGCAAGTGAAACGCAGGCCTTGAGCAGTTCGTTCCTCATACGCTCGGCATGGACGTTGCCCTTGGGATTCCCTGTCTCCGTCATGCTGATGCGGATGCCAGCACCCTTCATACTCCGGACTCGCATACTGGCGACCTCTGTCAGAGTGCTGGATGAGTGTGATGCCCACCACCCCCTCTATGTGCTTCAACGCCATCCCCGAGGCCTCAATCGGGTAAACGGTCTCCAGTGTTGTCCCTATGCTCCATCCGACAATCTCCTCTGTGCAGGCATCATGGATGAGGGACAGATAGCAAAAGACGTAGTGGTAGTCATCTATCCAGATGGTGATGTACGTTATGTCGCTCAATCAAAGCTGGTTGGGCCTAGTAGGGATGAAGTCCTTGCCCCTTTCGTGAAATTCGTTTAGAACGGAGGATGGCCTTATAGCGCCGTGTACGGCATCTTATCGATCTAAATCGCGGCAAATTGGTATGATTTGGAACACCTCTATACCACTCACGCACGCAGGAAGGGGGTAAGTGTTCTAAACGAATTTCAGGAAACTGCAAGGCGGAGTTAATGACTTTGGAAGAGTTCAAGCAGGTTTGTCCTGTGGAAGTCTGTGCTGAAGGATGTCCTGTGGAAGTCTGTGCTGAGGTTTGTCCTGTGGAAGTCTGTGCTGAAGGATGACCTGGTAAGACTTTGCAGGGAGACAGTCGTGGAGATTGTGTCGGGAAATATGAAAAATCCCTACAGTATTGCCGCTATAGAGTCGTAGTAAGTCTTCGAGACGGGGATGCTTTGGCATCCGGCTATATCCAAATCTGCGAAGACCAGCCCCTCTTCATCCTTGCGCAGTATTTTGACATGCGCAGGGTTGATGAAATAGGCTCTATGGCAACGGCGAAGTCCATGTCCCTGCAATGTATCTTCCAAGCGTTTCATTGAGGAGCGGAGCTGATATTTCTTAACCTTATCTGAATCGAGATAATATATATTCACATAGTTCACATTTGCCTGCACATAGAGAATTGAACTTGCTGCCACCGCAAGTTTAAGGCGTTGCGAATCGTCCGTGAATCGAACCATGCTGTCGTTTTCGGGGGGTACATCCGAAGGTGCAGAATCCTTGTGACGGCTTTCAATCCAGAAGCCCAGGACCGCATAGGCCCAAACGAGCACCCCGAGAAAGTATAGCAATGAATTGAGCAAAACTGCGAAATAGTCCTCGCTTTCGGGAGAAATAAGTGTGAGATAGAGGGCTCCAAAAGCCGAAAAGACAGCTATTTCTCCGAGACACCAGAGCGCATAGCCGAATTTGCTCATGCTAAGTTGCTTTCTCAGGAAGAAAAAGGCCAGCCTGGTCCCAACCAATACGAGCAGGAGAATGCCCGCGAGGATTGTGATATTGAATGCAAGGGACACTCTTCCCGTTGCAAGGAACTTCATTATCGGCTCTGGGCGATATATGGTCAGGAAGAGGATAAAGAATAGCGGTAAACCCAGAAAATGGATTATCTGGACTGGGAAAGAGAAGAACTCTTTTGAAATACCGCTGCTGCTCTGCATAACGTTGCAAATTTAAGAAAAAACTTTCGTTTGGTACAAAATGCCTTGCCATGGCACAGTATTGTGGTGTTGCCAAGGGCTCCCAAATAATTACTATATTTGCAGGATATGACTAAAACCTACAAGTTGGCTTTCCTTGCCATGCTCTGTGCCTTTGTCGTGACGGCATGTCATCGTAGTGCTTCTGAAGGATCGGCCCGAGATGCACTCATGCGCGTGATTCCTTCCGATGCCTGCGCCCTTGTCATATGTCCGCGTCTTTCCACTGCTTTTGAGACTGTTCCTGCCGAGAGCAATCCTTTCAGTAATCTCGAATTTGGGGACCTGGCTTCCGCTCCAATCATAATTTCCTTCCACTGGACCGGAGAACTTACTCCCATGCTTGCCATAGATGCCGGCAAAAGCCAGGGAGCTGCCCGTAAATGTGCCGCTCTTGTCACTTCCGCTGCCGAGAATTCCCTCGAAACCTTTCTCTCTACTGTGGAAGACGGGCGAAGTGTCCTGCTTGTAAGCACTTCCAAGTCGGTTATTGAGTCCGCCGAAAGGCATAGAGAGAATCGCACATCCCTTTTGGATATTGATGGGATGGCCGAAGCTGTGGAGGCCTTTCATTCCAAGACTGCAGTAGTGGTACTTAAAAACGATTCTGTCTCTCATCTGATACCCAAGGATTTCCTGGGCTCCTATTTCAAAAGGCCTGTGCTTACGGGCTACCTCAAAGCTTTTAGCGAATGGACAGTAATGAATTTGGCGGATGTTCAGACCGTTGGCAGGGGAGAGTATCAGGACTTTGATGTCCGCATGATTCATGGAGATGATCCGCAGTGGAATGCATATGTCTTTGAGGATTTGCCCTGCGGTGAGATCAAAATTTCAGGCTTGCTTCCTCAAGGCACTGTTTTTGTCCTTGACCAAAGTTTTGCAGATTGTGCTGAATATATGGAGAAGCGTAGGAAAAACCTTGATTCAGCAGGGAAACTCAATTCCTTTAACAATGCCTGTGCGTCCTATAGGCGCTCCACGGGCAAGGATCCGCTCACTTGGCTTGAGGAAACTGACATCAGGGAAGTCGCCAAGGTTAAGTGGAAGGATGAAGAGGTATTGCTCGTCCGTCCTGCCCGGCCAATGCTTTCCCACGACATTCGCTACAACAGGTATCGGGGTTTTGTCCCGCTACTCTTCGGACAGGCCTATGGTCTCGCCGACGACTCCTATTCTGCCTGCATCGGGAACTGGCTTGTATTCGGGAACTCCCGTTCTATCAAGCATTTCCTCTCTTCAGAACTCCATTATAAAGGGAAGCTCGCCCCTTCCAAATCTTCAAAATTACTTCTTCTTGCCGATGACGTGCTCCTCGCCTGGGACAAGGAAGGACTTCATCTCGAACTTTACCGCAATTATTAGTCATGCTCAAGATAAAATCCCTCAATAAACAGTTGGAGCGTAGCTTCAGAGAGAACTGGTGGCGTCCTGCCCTGTCGAATTACAAGGGTGAGACCATGAACTACGCCATGCTAGCGGAGCGCATAGAGATTATTCATATCCACTATCGGCATTTTGGAATTGCCCCTGGGGATAGGATTGCCATTTGCGGACGCAATCAGGCCAACTGGGGAGTATGTTTTCTCTCCACTATCACCTATGGTTGCGTTGCAGTGCCCCTGCTGCACGATTTTAATCCGGCGAACGTGGCGGACCTCGTGCTTCATAGCGAAGCCAAGGTGCTGTTTATCGATAAGTCTATTTGGGACAAAATGGACCAGAGTCAATTGGGAGGTCTTCTGGCGGTCGTCTCAATCTCTGATTTCACGATACTGTACAGCAGTATTCCGAATTTGGACAAGGAGCGGGAAATAATCATCGCAGAATTCCATACCCGTTATGCCTCCGGAGTGCATCCATTTGATATAGAATATTATACCGATTCTCCAGACGAGCTTGCGCTTATCAATTATACTTCCGGAACATCGGGCTTTTCCAAGGGCGTCATGCTTCCATACAGGGCGCTCATCGCAAATGTGCAGTTCGCATCTTGGGCCGAGCCCCAGATGGACAATACCGCAGAAATGGTGTCAATGCTCCCTTGCGCACACATGTACGGACTGATGTTTGAGTTTCTCTTTGAGATGTGCATAGGTGCTCATACACATTTTCTTACCCGAGCTCCAAGTCCCAAGGTTGTCATTGATGCCTTCAAGTCCGTCCATCCTTACGCGGTCATCGCGGTGCCGCTCATCATCGAGAAGGTATACAAGAGTCGCATAAAACCCATGGCTTCGCGGTATAGATTTTTCTTCAATGCCCCTTTTATAGGCTTCCTGCTTCGCAAGACAATAAGGTCAAAGATGATGGGAACTTTTGGCGGCAAATTTGAGGAGGTTATACTCGGTGGCGCGGCCATGAATCCCGAGGTCGAGCGCTTCTTCCACAGGATGCGGTTTCCTTTCACTGTGGGCTATGGGATGACCGAATGTGCCCCGATTATCACCTATGCCCACTGGAATAAGGCCAAACTCGGCTCTTCCGGCAAGGCTGTCGCCGGGTGCAAAATAAGGGTGGATTCGCCTGATCCGTCCAAGATTCCCGGCGAAATTCAGGTCAAGGGGAAGAATGTATTTCTCGGTTATTATCGTAACGAAGAGGCCACCAAAGCCGCGTTTACCGAGGATGGCTGGTTCAGAACAGGGGATATGGGAATCATTAAGAAGGATGGTTATCTCTACCTCAAGGGGCGCTTGAAATGCATGATACTGTCCCCTAGTGGACAGAACATCTATCCCGAAGAACTTGAGGCAGTTATCAATAATATACAGTATGTGGGTGAGTCGCTGGTGGTCGAAGAAGGAGGCGGGCTGACAGCTATCATCTATCCTGACTACGCTGCTGCTGAAGCAGATGGGATTGAGGTAGCAGACCTCGAAGGACGCCTGCTCTCGGAGCTTCCTCAGATCAATTCTCTGCTTCCAGGCTATGCCAATATTCGCAAGATTGAGTTTCTTAAAGAAGATTTTGAGCGGACTCCAAAACACAGTATAAAACGCTATCTTTACCAAAAGGATACAAAGCGTTGAGGAAGTGAGCTTTGAGACCGCAAGGCCGATAGCAAGTTATTTTTTGAGATTTACTTAGTTGAAGGGCAAAGTTGGATGCAAAAGAATGCGCGGAAAGTGCGCGCAGATCTCTGAACAATAAAAACATAATTACTTGCAAAACTGTGGCAATGAACAAATTCGATCAGCGATATATCGAGATGGCTCAGGTCTGGGCCAAGAATTCCTACTGCAAGCGCCGTCAGGTCGGAGCCTTGCTTGTCAAGGACAGAATGATTATTTCAGACGGCTACAACGGTACCCCTTCAGGCTTCGAGAATCAGTGTGAAGACGAAAACGGGGTGACTAAACCCTATGTGCTTCATGCCGAGGCAAATGCTATTTCCAAGGTAGCCAAGTCCGGCAACAGTTCCGAGGGAGCTACCTTGTATGTGACGGCATCCCCCTGTCTGGAATGCGCCAAGCTGATTATCCAGGCTGGAATTAAGCGCGTAGTGTACAAAGATTTATATAGGATAACGGATGGAATTGACCTTCTCAAGCGGGCCGGTATAGTCTGTGAACAGGTAGACAGTGAGACGGATGAATAACAATACCCTTTCGGCTCTGCTGACCGCTTTCGTGGGAGCGGTAATCGGGGTCTTGTGCGTGCTGCTTTTTCAGAAAGTTGAAAATGGCAACAGGACCATTAAAACCCGCTATGAAGACTGGCAGAAACTCAATCTCATCCTTGAGACAGTAGACAAAAACTATGTTGATTCGGTTGACAGGAAGAAAGTTACCGATGTGGCAGCTGCGGCAGCACTTTCGGCCTTGGACCCCCATTCGGTCTATTTGCCACCGGTAGAGAGAGTGGCTTCTGAAGAGACTCTGGCTGGTGCTTTCGAGGGAATCGGCATTCAATTCAATGTCCCCAATGATACTGCCGTGGTGATAGAGGTGATTCCCGGAGGGCCCTCTCAAAAAGCCGGTCTGATGCCGGGGGACCGTCTGCTGAAAGTGGACAGTGTCGGGATAGCGGGTTGCAAATACCCACAGGACAGCATGGTCCGCCGAATGCGCGGAACTGCGGGGAGCAAGGTTCACCTGCTTATCAGGCGCGGAAATGAAGATATTCCCTTTGATATCGTCAGGGATAAAATCCCTACTTATAGCGTTGAGGCTGCCTTTATGGTGGATGAGTCGAAGGCTTATATGAGGCTTTCGAAGTTCTCCCGCACGACCTTTAACGAGTTTTCCTCTGCAATCTCTTCCCTTGAGGCGCAAGGCATGAAAGAACTCATCCTCGATTTGAGAGATAATACGGGAGGCTATCTTGACCAGGCTTTGCTTCTGAGCGATGCCTTCCTTGAGAAAGGAGATACCATTGTGTACATCCAGGGGCTGCATCGCAAACGTGAGGATTTCCTCGCGAGCGGCAGTGGCAAATGCACCGGTCTTCCGCTCAAAATTCTTATCAACGAGGGTACTGCATCTTCAAGTGAGATATTCTCCGGAGCTATGCAGGACAATCACCGGGCCGTTATTTACGGGCGGCGTTCCTTTGGCAAGGGTCTGGTGCAGGAACCGGTAAACTTTACCGATGGAAGCGGTATCCGGCTCACTGTGGCTCGTTTCTACACCCCTTCCGGAAGATGCATTCAGAAGCCCTATACCGATGATTATGAGTACGAAGTATATAAGCGTTATTCCGAGGGGGAGATGGTGGTGAGAGACAGCATGGAGAGCCGTATTGGAGGTATTTTCCCTGATGTGTTTGTCCCCGTTGATACTACCCGTGCAAGCGATTTCTTCCTCAAATGCAATAGGAAAGCAACTTCCGTGCGCTTTTCTTCCTACTATTTCGACCGTCATAAGGCCGAACTGCTCCCTATAGACGATTATTCCATGCTACTTGCCTGGCTCGATAAATCTTCCATTGAGAAGGACTTTCTGCATTTCGCTTCTTCCGTGGATGGGATTGTCCCCAAGCGGGGAGAGTGGGAAAGTACGCGAGATTATATGATGCCCCAAATCAGAGCCCTGGTCGGGAGATATTCCAAACTTGGAGACGAGGCTTTCTATCACTTGTACCTCCAAGTTGACGATGTGTATAAGGCTGCACTTACTGGGCGATAAAACTGTACACGATATTCCCGCTTTGGCGGGCGGCTCCTGTAGGGCTGACTGAAAACCGGCTTGCCCGTGCGGCTTTCAGGGCATAGGAGCGCAGACAGCGGTCTGTCGAGGATACTTCGTCCTGGATTTTGGCATCAGTGACATTTCCTGCAGCGTCAACTATGATTATCACTGTTACCTCTCCCTCTCCAATGCATTTGTAGGCGGGAATTGGAAGCGAACTTCCCTTGCGGCCCGATAGGGAATAGGAAAGCACCGTCGGACCTGAATACTGGGGGGCTTCCTCCTGCTGCCGGACTTTTTCTTTCCGGCGGGTTGTAATCGTGACCTCATTGTCATCTCCAGCCATGAGTTCCCGATACTCCTGCTCAATCCTTTCAGCGTCTTTGTACAGCTGCTCGGCATCGGTCTGCCGGTCATCCTTGAGGCTCGCGTCCCGATTAGATGCAAGGCTTCTTTTCTGTTCAACCGGCACTCCCGCCTCATCCAGCATCCTGTCTACCCTTCGCTGGGCAGCCTCTCTTTTGCGGATTAATTCCCGGGCTTTTTCGATTTCCTCCTGTTTTGAGAAATCTACCATATAGGCCTGTCGGCGCTCTTCGATTGCAGGATTGACAACGCAAAGCATTAAGACAAGAATCACCGCAAGGTGGACACTCACGGTGACTATGACAGCTATGTACTTTGATTTGTCTTTCAAGGATTAAGCCTTTTGTGTAGAATCCGGGTGCTGGTGCTGTTTGCGTAGTTCTTTCTCTATCGTAGTGGTAATCACATCGATAGCGACTTTGTTGTGCCCTCCTTGAGGGATGATTATGTCAGCGTAGCGTTTGCTTGGTTCGATGAACTGCAGGTACATCGGCTTGACGGTACGGGTATAGCGCTCGATGACCCAGCGGACATCCTTTCCCCTTTCGGCGATATCCCTCGTCATTACCCTCATCAGGCGGTCATCATCATCGGCATCGACGAAAATCTTAATGTCCATCTGATCCCTGAGTTCGGGGCAGGTGAAAACCAGAATTCCCTCTATAATAATCACATCGGCCGGCTCAACAGTCACAGTTTCCGTCTTGCTCCGAGTGCAGGAGATGTAGGAGTACACCGGCTGCTGAACTGTCTTCCCTTCCTTGAGCTCCTTGAGCTGGGTGCAAATGAGATCCCAGTCAATGGCATCCGGATGATCGAAGTTCTGATTTCGTTTTTCCTCATCGGTGAGGTCACTGGAGTCCTTGTAGTACGAATCCAGTGGAATCGTAACTACCTTCTCGCCTTTGAGCCTTTCCTTTATTGCATTGACGACCGTAGTCTTGCCACTGCCGGATCCGCCGGCGATTCCGATTACAAGCATTAGAATTCTGCGTTTTTAGGGGTTCTTGGGAAGGGGATGACATCACGGATGTTCTGCATACCGGTAATAAAGAGCAGGAGTCTCTCGAAACCGAGCCCGAAGCCACTGTGCGGGCAAGTTCCGAAACGACGGGTGTCGAGGTACCATTCGAGGTTGTCTCTTTTCATATGGAGCTCAGTGATACGGGCTTCGAGCTTGCCAAGGTCAGCCTCACGTTCGGAACCTCCTATAATCTCCCCGATTTTCGGGAAGAGTACATCCATTCCCCTAACGGTCTTTCCGTCCTCATTTTGCTTCATATAGAAGGCTTTGATGTCCTTAGGATAGTCGGTGAGGATGACAGGTCTTCCGTAGTGCTCTTCCACGAGGTATCTCTCGTGTTCACTCTGCAGATCCACGCCCCAGGCTACAGGATACTCAAAGACATGGCCTTTTGCTACTGCATCTTGCAGGATGCCGATTGCTTCGGTGTAGCCGGTACGGACAAAGTCTGTACTGCATACACTTTCCAATCTCTCAATCAGAGAGTTGTCGTAGCGGTCGTTGAGGAATTGGATATCGTCCCTGCAATTGTCGAGGGCGTATTTTACCAAGCTTTTGATAAAGTCTTCCGCGAGGTCCATGTTGTCATTGATGTCGTAGAAGGCCATTTCCGGCTCTATCATCCAGAATTCAGCGAGGTGACGGGGCGTGTTGGAATTCTCGGCTCTGAAGGTAGGTCCGAAGGTGTAAATCTCCCCGACTGCCGTAGCCCCAAGCTCGCCTTCGAGCTGGCCGCTCACCGTAAGGCTGGTCATCTTGCCGAAGAAGTCCTTGGTGTAGTCGGGAAGTCCCTTTTTGTTCTTGGGGACATTGTTAAGGTCAAGCGTTGTCACCTGGAACATCTGTCCGGCTCCTTCTGCATCGGATTCAGTGATGAGAGGGGTATTGAGGTAGACAAAGCCTTTGGAGTGGAAGTACCGGTGAATGGCAAAGGCCATCTGTGAGCGGAGTCTGTAGATAGCCCCGAAGGTGTTTGTCCGGGGGCGCAGATGGGCTACGCTACGCAAATATTCGAGCGAGGTGTCTTTCTTCTGGAGCGGATATCGCATAGGATCGCATTCTCCGTAGACCTCGATTTTGCTTGCGTGTATCTCAACGGCCTGCCCGCTTCCAAGCGATTCTACAAGATCCCCTTCCACCCCGATGCAGGCACCGGTAGTGATTCGTGGCAGTTGCCTGGCAGCTTCGGAATTCTTGTCTACCACTATTTGGACATTTTTGATGGTCGAGCCATCATTGAGAGCGATGAAAGCTATATCCTTGTTGCCTCTCTTCGTCCTCACCCAGCCCTTCGCGAGCACTCTGCTCCCAGGGGTGAGCCCGAGCAGTTCGATTACTTTGCTTCTTTTTACTTCCATTGTTTTTCAAAAAGAGCAGCCCTCACTGTTTTGGGGGCTGCTCCCAGATTTGTCAGACTAACTTACTCGGCCGGTCTTCTTGCCGAATACATTATCTTAAGAGCGGAGCATCTGCGTAGCTCCTGCTTGACGTCGGTAACGATACCCATTCGTACATCCTCATCGGCCCTGATGCAAACCGTCATAAGCGGTCTGTCAGCCTCATTCATCGCATCACGCTCCGAAGCCACGAAGTCGCGGATGTCTTCCTTGGTCTTGAAGGCATCGTTGAGCTGGATACGGGCATCGGTTCCGTATTTGCTCTGGAGGCTCCTGATAGGAGTCCCGATATTGATGTATGATGCGAGGTCCTTCCTCTCAAGTTTGACAACTTCGGAAGCCTCGGGAAGCCTTACCTGCACCTTGTTCTCGGTCTCACGCATCTGTGTGGTCACCATGAAGAAGAACAGGAGCATAAACACGATGTCGGACATCGACGAAGAGGATTCCTGGAGAGGCCTTCTCCCTTTTTTGAACATTGACATGATCTTTTCCTCCTTTATCTTGTTGATGCATTAACATCCTTAGGCTCGGCTTCGGAGATATTCTGAGGGACGGCCTTCTTGACCCAGCCCTGCTCGTCTTCGCTAAGCCTCGTGTAAGGTTTGCCGAAATTAGCTCTCGAAAACTCATCCCGGAGTTCGTTGACCGCCTTCACCAGCTCGTTCTGAACGGCGATGTAGGTCGAATAACTCGTACCACGGTCATTCTGAAGCGAAATGACTCCTTTCGACACAGGTACGGTCCTTCCCCAGCCCTCGATAAGCTTCATCTCCTTTTCAGGGAGGGAGGCTTCATCGCTCGGATTGGAAAGGAACTCCTTGATTTTGTCCTTGAGGTAGGGGATTTCTATGGGCTCACTGCCGGCGAATACCTTGTTTGCAGAATTGATACGCACCAGGATGATGTTGCGCCTGTTGATCTTCTGATCCTGTGCCTGCTGATTCGCATCGGGCATAGGGGGAAGACGGCGCGCAAGGCCTGTCTGGCTACCCATGGTGGTTGTCATCAGGAAGTAGCAGAGCAGAAGGAACGCGATATCTGCAGTTGAACTGGTATTTAGACCTGGAGTGCTTTTCTTTGACATAGTTTATTTTGCCAATTTCTTGTTGTGAACTCCGGCGACAATCTCTCCAACCACAATTGAGAGGATGGCAGCTGCGCCGAACAGATAGGTCAGGTTCAGGATGGTGTCTGTAAACTTCAGGGTCTGTGCAGAAGGCTGTTCAAGCACGCCTGCAGCGGGAGTCCCCGGAGAGAGCAGATAGACTACACCAATCAGAACCGCAGTACCTGCAATGCTTGCAAGAAGCTTCCATAGGAACTTCCTGTCGTTCTTGACTGCAATGGCTCCACCTATGAACACTATGCTTACGGCTGCGATACCGAGCATCACATATGTCCAGTAGAAGATTACATCCACTGCAATTGCGTTGTTCTTGTCGAAGCCGTAAATCACTGCCCACAGTACCACGCCGAGGCTTATAACCATCAGCGCGAGCAGGATCCATCTGATTATTTTACTGTAGTTCGATTTCATCTCGAATTATTTTGCTTTATAAGCCGTAAGTACATCAATCAGGTCGATGGATGACTCTTCCATATCGATGGTGATGGAGTCAATCTTGGAGAGGATATAGTTGTAGAACACCTGAAGAATCATAGCCACGATAAGTCCGCCGACGGTGGTGATAAGGGCGACCTTCATACCTCCAGCCACGATGTTAGGAGAGATATCACCTGCGGACTGAATAGCATCGAAAGCCTGAATCATACCGACGACCGTACCGAGGAATCCGAGGGACGGGGCAAGGGCGATAAAGAGAGAAATCCATGAAAGTCCATTTTCCAAAAGGCTCATCTGTACGGAGCCGGAGGAAACGACATTCTTCTCAACCACGTCCAACCCCTGATTGTAACGGTCGAGTCCGTCATAGAAAATCTTGGCCACAGGGCCTCTCGTATTGCGGCATACTTCCTTTGCAGCCTCGATTCCGCCCTTGTTGAGTGCGTCCTCAACTTTCTTCACCAGAGCCTTTGCATTGGTCCTTGAGAAGGAGAGATAGAGAATTCTTTCGATAGAGAGGGCGAGACCGAAGATAAGGCAGAGGATGATTGCGGTCATGTAGCCAACGCCACCCTCGATGAAGTTCTTCTTCAGTGCCTGGTGGAGAGGAAGTTCACTCTTCGTTTCGAAGGGATTGACTTCTCCCTCGCTTTCGGCAGCAGGGGCAACTGCCTCCGTGGTATCGGTGGCGGGAGTAGTTTGCTCTTGAGCGGAAACGCTTCCTGCGGAGAAGACCAGAATGGCCATTGCTGCCAAAATCATGGAAATCTTTTTCATAACTGTTTTTGATTGTTGAATTTTATAATTGTTTCATTTTTGCCATACTGACGGACCCCCTTTGCCTTACGCATCGGAAAATCACCGCAAGATAGTAAAAAATCTTCAAAGCAATTCATTCGTGAAGATTATTTCTGAATATTTTCTTCAATATGGCAGCTTCCGAGCAGGTCAGTGCGGATGATTCCAGCCGATTCCAGCATTCCTGCCAGACCGGCGGCAGCGGAGAAGGAAAGGTGCAGTTTATCTGCGAGGGCTTCGATGTCAATTCCCGGCGAAGTGCTGATAAGCAGTGCGGCTTGCTTTGCCATCCTGCCTTCTTCGCCCTCGTAGAGGTGGTTCAGGAGGATTTCCAGTCTTTTCCTTGGACTGCTTCTTTTCTCCCCTAATCCGAGAATTCGGGGAAGTTCTTCGGGAGTGCAGACTGGCTCTGCCACTTTCGCCCCGATGAGCCGGTTGCAGCCTTCCGATTTGGGGTCGTCTATCCTGCCAGGCAGGGCATAGACCATTCTCCCGTATGAGTCGGCCAGGTTTGCCGTAATCAGGCTCCCTCCTTTTCTTCTGGATTCTACGACGACAGTAGCTTCCGAGATGCCGGCAATTATGCGGTTGCGTCGCAGGAAAGTGGATTTCTGAACCGGTGTTCCCGGCGGAAAATCGCTGACAATGGCGCTGCCCTCGCTTTCTGCAATTTTTCGGGCAAGGGAATAATTGCCCCTCGGGTAGATTTCCCCAGGGCCGCAAGGCAGGACCGCAATGGTAGCAAGTGCGCTTTCCAAAGCTGCTGTGTGGACGCAACTGTCGGTACCATAGGCAAGTCCGCTGACAACAGTTGGCTTTTGCTCTGCATCTGCAAGGGAGAAAACTACCCGTCTGCTCCAGCTTCGCCCGTTTTCTGAGATATCCCTTGTGCCCACGATGGATATGAAGCTGTTCTGGGCTCCAAATACTTCAGAGGGAGTATTTCTGCTTTTGAAATAGAGTCCCATGGGAGCATCAGGGCAGTCTTCGAGCAGAAGCGGATACCCTTCTTCTCCCAATACAACGAAGTCCCATCCCTTTTGTCCAAGGTCTTCGAGTTCCTTAAGGTTTCTGTAATAGGCATCATCCCCAAGTTCCTTTCTGAACTTAGAGAATGGCCCAAGACAGTTAAAGCGTTCTTTCTCAGATAGATTGAAAAAGGCTTTGATGTCTCCTCCGAAGAGGCTGACAAGTTCGCGGGCGGCAGAGGGCTTCCCTCCAAAGGCCCGGTTGAGCGTGCATGCACACGCTTTCAGCGAAAGATTTGAAGTTTGCATATGTTATAAGTTTGGTCATGTGTTTTTCTTTACAGAATCAGCATTGCATCGCCGTAGGGGCCGAAGCGGTAATCCTGCTCGAGGGCGACCTTATAGGCGTTCATTACTTTCTCGTAGCCTCCGAACGCTGCCACCGTCATCAGCATAGTGGATTCCGGAAGGTGAAAATTGCTTACAATTGCATCCGGAATTGAGAAGTCGTAGGGAGGGAAGATGAACTTGTTGGTCCACATGTCATTCTCCTTGATTTCATGGTTGGTGGTGACATAGGTCTCTAAAGCGCGTATGACTGTCACCCCTACTGCCACAATTTTGTGTCCGCTACGCTTGGTGGAATTGATTTTGTCGGCGGCTTCCTTGGTGATGATAAGCCTCTCACCGTCCATCTTATGCTTCGAGAGGTCTTCCACATCCACTTGACGGAAGTACCCAAGTCCCATGTGTACCGTGATGAATGTCTTATCGATATCCTTGAGAATCATTCGGTTGAATAACTCCCTTGAGAAATGCAGACCGGCTGCCGGTGCACAGACGGCTCCTTCGTTCCTGGCGAAGATGGTCTGGTAGTTCTCCGCGTCTTCGGGCGTAGTCTCTTCCTTGACCCATTCCGGAACGGGGGTATGCCCTAGGGAGAACAGCTCTTTGCGGAATTCTTCGTATGGCCCGTCATAGAGAAAACGCAGGGTTCTCCCTCTGGAAGTGGTATTGTCGATGACTTCCGCCACCATCGAATCATCTTCTCCAAAATAGAGCTTGTTGCCGATTCTGATTTTGCGGGCGGGCTCGACGATTACATCCCAAAGGCGCTGCTCCTGAGACAGTTCCCTGAGCAGGAAAACCACTATGTCGGCTTCGGTCTTCTCTTTTTTGCCGTAGAGTTTTGCGGGGATGACCTTTGTGTCATTGAGGACGAAATTGTCCCCTTTGCCGAAATATTCGATGATATTTTTGAATTGCCTGTGTTCGATTTCTCCGCTGTCCTTGTGCAGGACCATAAGCTTACACTCGTCCCTCCAGCGGGTCGGCTCCGTGGCGATTTTCTCCTTAGGGAGTACAAAATTGAATTGTGAGAGTTTCATATGCCGTAAATCTTATTATTTACGGCAAAAAATGTGCAAAAGTTTCATCCCCGTTTACACTTTTGCCTCTCGAAAGACTTCGAGGATTGAAGGGTAGGTATTCTTGAGAAAGGGTGGAAGCGAAGATTTGGCAACCCAAACGGCCTTGGAGATGTCTTCTTCCTTCTGGGGAATGAGCTCAACGGGCTTGGTATAGAGCATGTCGAACCACCAGGTATGCTTGAGGCACCATTGTTCATTACGATAATAGCAGTGGTCCGTTACACAGATGAGAGGGCCAAGTTCGAGTTCGTTTACGCCGGTCTCTTCCCTCACTTCCCGAATCGCCGTAGTCTCGATATCTTCCCCTGCTTCCCTATGTCCTTTCGGCAGATCCCATAGGCCATAGCGTTTGATGAGCAGGCAGTCATCCCGACGGTTTCGCACTAATCCTCCGGCAGCGTCTACCTCTCGGAATTGGGCACAGAGATCTGCATAGGCAATCTGAGTATCGGCACTTGGAATGTAGATTTTGGATATGGAATCCGTCTGTTCAAACATTCTTACGAGGGTCGCAATGTCAATCCGCTTCCCAGGGTGGAAAATCACGGCATTGGGGTCGGAGAGGGCTTCGTCGTCAAGCGGGCAGATTATTATACACCTTTTTTCAAAATAGATTCTGTGCGACATGTATTGAAATAAAACTATCTTTGTGCTGCAAAGATAGTTATTTTATGGCAGCACAGTATTCCAGCAAACATGGCACCGTAGGGCAGAGCCCCATGGTCCTGTATATGGCTTTTACAGATTTGAGGAATTTTAACCGCGCAATTCCCCAAGACGCTTCCGTGAGCCTCTCCGCGGATTACGACCGCATCACTGTGACGGCACAGGGGATGAGCCTTTCCGCCAAGATTGTTTCCCGTCAGCCCTATTCGCTGATTGAGTTGGAAAATGACGGAGGCCCTTTGGCTTTCTCGGGAAAATTGCACTTCGATGATGGTGGGGCTGGAAAGACCGATTTCTGGATAGAGGTTTCTGCGGAAATTCCGGCTATGCTCAAGGTTATGGTTGGAGGAAAGATTAAACAGGCCTTGGACAAGGCCGTTGATTCCATAGTACAGGGTTCTGTCAGTGTCTGAACGCCATGTCTCAAAGCGCAGGAATCTCCATACGCCTCAATCCTTTCAAGGGCTTGGCCGGCCCTGGAGGGGAAGTCGTGCCGTGGAATCCCTTGGGGCGAATCCTGCCGGCGCGTCCGAGCTTCACCCTCGACCCCCTCTACCATGCCGGTTGTTATTATGTGCAGGATTCGTCAGCAATGTATCCCGGTTATGTTTTCCGGCAGGCCCTGAAGCTCATTGGTCATCCTGGACTGCGGGTGCTGGATTTGTGTGCAGCCCCTGGTGGCAAGACCACTGACTTGACCGCTTCACTTCGCAGCCTTTACGGAGATGATTTTCTCCTTGTCAGCAATGAAGTGATGAAGGAGAGGGCCCGGATTCTGGATGCCAATGTGGCTCTGTGGGGGGATCCTGCCGTGATGGTCACTTCGGCTGATCCTCTCGCCTTTGCCGCCTTTCCCTCTTTCTTTGACCTTATTCTGGCCGATGTGCCCTGCTCGGGGGAGGGAATGTTTCGCAAAGACCCCTCTGCAAGGGACCTGTTCTCGGAAAAGACCGTGGAGCTTTGTGCCGCGAGACAGAAGCGTATACTCGGGGATGTCTGGCCTTCACTTCGCAGCGGAGGAATCCTCATATACTCCACCTGTACTTATCAAGAGGCGGAGAATGACGATAATCTGCTTTGGGCTGCAAATACTCTCGGGGGAGAAATCCTCGAGCCGAAGGCTGAATTCGAATCTTATGGAGTAGAATTGAGTTCTTATGGACATCTGCTTCGAGCCGGAAAGGTCCCGGGAGAAGGTCAATGGGTGGGTGCTTTAATTAAGAAAGGGTCGCGGCCCAACTCCAAAGCTTCTTTTAAGGAATTTGCCGGACGAATGCATCCGCTTCGCTATGGACTCGTCAAAGGGGAGATAAAGGGTGGAGAATTCATCCCCAATCCCGATTACGCCCTCAGTATACTATATAATAATGAATACCCTGTGATTTCGCTCGATTTGCGGGAGTCCCTGGCTTATCTCCATCACGATTCTCTCGCCTTCCCGGAGGCCCCTCTCGGATACAATGCGGTTTCCTACAAGGGACATCCGCTCGGCTTTGTCAAAAACCTGGGCCGAAGGTGCAATTCGCTGCATCCCAAATCGAGACGCATACTCATGGATATACCTGCAATATTATGAAATTTAAACGTTTAATCTTTATTTTATCTCTATTTGCGGGTTCTGTTTGCCTGGCCCAGACAACGGAGCAGGAATACTACGACAAATACCTTCGCCTTACTTCCCGGCTTGGCTACGCGGGAGTTGGGATGGAAACTTATCTTCAGGGCTGGGAAAAGGCTTTCCCGCAGGATGCCCGTATGCAGGAGGCAAAATGCAATTTCTTCCTTGCCAGATCGGTGCGCACTGAGGCTGTCCCCAAGGAGGCCGCGAAGTACCTCGGCAATGGACCTGTTCTGACTCTCAAGGATTCACTCGGTCGGGATATCAACTTTTTCGAGGAGCAGTTTTTCGATGACGAACTCTTCGGACAGGCCGTGGCAAGTATTGACAGAGCCATTGCCTTGGAGCCTGAAGATTTGTCTTATCGGGCGGACAAGGTCAGCATGCTTCTCGCCTATGAGAAAGAGTCTCCGGATATGGCTCTGCAGGAATTGAATTCCCTTGTCGATATTCAGAAGCGGGAACATCCAAAGTGGGAGGTGTCCGGGACCGAAATTGAAGAAAGTGACTTTATCGCTCTGATGTCGGGGTATTGCTACGACCTCTACAAAATTGGTACAGCTGCTGGGTATGAGGCGTTTGGCTCCCTTTCCAATGCACTTTCGCGTCTCTATCCCAAGGAGTCGAACTTCATCGACAATATTGGCTCGTATTATCTTGTGTATAAGGGGGATGAACGGAAGGCGATGAAATACTACAAGAAAGCTCTTAAACTCAATCCGGAGGACAATGTGGCAAAAAGTAATATTTCCCTCATAGAGCGTAGAAAGTCTACAAAAACGAAGAAAAAGTGATGTTTGAGAGGGTTAAATTTTGCAATAAGTCGGAATAATTCTACTTTTTGATATTTGACCGTTTTCTTCGGTATACTTGTTGCGAAAATGAAACGCGGCTACGGAAGAGAGCTCCGCGTGATTTTGAAACAAGTAATAATATTATAAAAGTTATGAAGAAAACAATTCTTACACTTGCACTTTTCGCCCTCACGGTAGGCAGTGCATTTGCTCAGGTTTCAGTTGGAGCCGGTTATCTCAACAACACTTCAAAAACAAAGGTAAATGACGACAAGACCGATGTCACTTCCAACGGCTTCTATGTCAGTGGGGACTATACCGTTGGAATCGTTGATGGACTTGGAGTGAATTTTGGCCTTCAGGGGGCCTATCTAACCTCCACTAAAAACGGAAGTGTCACGGTATCCAGCCTGACCGGCTCATCCAAGACGACCGCCAAAGAGGTTTACATTGCACTCCCTATCGATGTCAAATATACCTGTGCACTGACTCCTGACCTCAAACTCTTTGCTTTTGCAGGTCCTACTTTCAGTTATGGAGTTTCTTCCAAGACTGATACCGATCTTACGTTTACTGTGAGTGGAATATCTTCTACAACCTCTTCCAGTGCGGACAACTACAATGATGACAATGCCAGCCTGAAGCCGTTCAATATCTTCGTCGGAGGCGGGATTGGGGCCGACATCTGCGACTTTATCCGCGTCAAAGGCGGCTACGATTACGGCCTGATGAATATCAGCAAGACCGATGACACTACCACCCATCAGTCCCGCTGGTATGTAGGTGTTGCCTATATATTCTAAAAATCTTTTGTTCGTTTTACTGTACTCAAGTTTCGCATGTAATAAGGGTATTGTTATTCAAAGATTTGCGCGCACATGCGAAACTTAAGTTACTATACTGCAAAGACCTCACGCAGGGATGCATGAGGCCTTTTTATTGCTGGAGCTTCACGCAACTTTTAGCGGTGGCGGATAAATGCCTGAATGTCACTGAAGTAGTGTTTTTAACCTTTTTATCCACCCATAGCGAGCAGTTTTTGCCAAATTAAGTGCCGCCTATGCGAAGAAGTAATGTCTGAGCCAGTACTCGAAAAGAGGATTGATTATAACTGCTCCATTTCTCTCTCCACGAGGGAAGCAGATAATCTCCTTCTTGCATAGGGCATCCTTTACCCTTTTGACATTGGCGGAAGAATTGAGACCGTAACGGCTGATATTCTTCTCGGAGCTGAAATTACTCTCTCCGTCAAGAGTCGCTTTAAGCAGACTCAACTGGAAGTAAGACAGGGAGTTTGTGGTGAACATAAATGTCGGCTCGTGTATCTTGACCAGTGACAGCATGGCTTCCGAGACGGTGTTTTTGGTGATGTAGCCTCGGCTAAGTCCATCGCAGATTGCAGCTACGTGACTGATATGGCAGATATCGCCACGAAGGTCATCACAAATTCCACGGATGAGTTCCCGCCCGATGTCTTTCCCGGAAGTCTGAAACCCTCTGATAATGTGACTCTCGATGTCGCGATAGGGTATCGGTTGGAGAAACAGTCTTTTGTAATGGCCTGCAAAGCGGTGCTCCCTGCTGAAAATGCTGTCTAAAGCGTTTGTCATGCTTCCCGACCAGACCCAGCGGCAGTCCCCATCTCCCGTTTTTACGGCTTTCTCGAAAGCGTTCAGGAGTTTGACTGAATCCTCGCAGAGCAGAATGTTCTGAAATTCCTGCACCTCTACTACTGTCTTGCAAGACTTTTCGCGACTTATGGCATAAGGTAGGGAAAGAGCTGATTCAATGTCTGACGCTTCGACCCCAAATGCCTTGCAGAGACCTCGTTCCGTCCTCACTCCAAGCAGGGAAAAGCCGTAATACAGAACTGGTTCGCCTTCTTTGCGCATATTCTGAAGGACATGAGCAAGAAGAGATGACTTTCCTGTCTTTGGCGGGGAGCAAAGCAGGACATTGTCTCCACTTCCGAGTATCTCTCGGAGGGTGTTTTCTTCTGCCCTTCGCGGGATGTAGTCTTTGCCGGAGACCGGTCTGTCGTAGATAAAGGTACTCTCCAATACTGCCATGGCGCAAAAATAAGCAAATCCTTGGTTTTTGACTATAAATGTTTTTGCAAATGAGAAATAATTTCTATATTTGCAACCCCAAAAATGAGATGGCTGCCAAGCAGGAGAAGTCCGGTCCTTTGAGAGTCCGGCGCTTGCAGTCGAAAACTTCAACAAAGTTTTTTATGTACGCAATTGTGGATATTGCAGGTCAGCAGTTCAAAGTAGAAGCTGGCACCGAGCTCTTCTGCAACCGTTTGCCGGATGCAAAGGACTCGCAAGTGAGTTTTGACAAAGTGCTCCTCGTGGATGAGGATGGCAGTGTCAAAGTAGGGTCTCCCTATGTAGAAGGAGCAAAAGTTACCGCTACCGTCCTGTCGGACGATGCAAGGGCCAAGAAAGTCTTGGTATTCAAGAAGATTCGCCGCAAGGGTTTCCAGAAGTGCAATGGCCATCGCCAGAAGCTTTCCAAAATCCGTGTCGATCAGGTTTCAATCGCTTAAAACAAGTTTGGATTATGGCACACAAGAAAGGTCAGTCAAGTTCGAAGAATGGTCGTGAGTCGCATAGCAAACGGCTAGGACTCAAGAAGTTCGGTGGCGAAGCAGTCAAAGCCGGCAATATCATAGTCCGTCAGAGAGGTACCGTCCACAATCCTGACAGGAACGTCGGGATGGGTAAGGATCACACCCTTTATGCTCTTGTAGATGGTACTGTAGTCTTCACTCGCAAGAGGGAGCAGAAATCCTACGTATCCGTCATTCCCTTTGAGAATTAAGCTCGAGGGGCATAGAATACAATAGAAGGCTTGCCCCCATGAAGCTGCGGGAGGCAAGCCTTTTTTATTTTTGATTTTATCATGCTTACACTTAAAACATTACGCGAGGACCCACAGAAGGTTGTCGCTAAACTTAAGGTAAAGAATTTCGATGCTGCTCCAATTGTGGACAAGGTACTTGCCCTTGATGAGAAGCGGCGTGCCCTTCAGACCCAGAGCGATGCTCTGCTTGCCGAGCAGAAGAAAAAAGCATCCGAGATAGGAGGCCTTATGAAACAGGGTCTTAAGGAGGAAGCCGAGAAAGCAAAGGCTGCTGCTGCCCAGCTTAAGGAGCGGAGCAATGCCCTCCTCAAAGAGATGGATGAGGCTGAGACGGAGCTCAGGAACAACCTCGTCCTGCTTCCCAATATGCCTTCCGATCAGGTCGTCCCCGGCAAGGGGGCCGAAGACAATCAGGTAGTCAAGACCGGCGGGCCAGAGGTTAAGCTTCCTGAAGGGGCCCTGCCTCACTGGGAACTCGCCAAGAAATACGATATCATCGACTTCGACCTCGGGGTAAAAATTACCGGTGCAGGATTCCCTGTCTACAAGGGCAAGGGTGCAAAGCTCCAGAGGGCACTTATCAATTTCTTCCTCGACTGCAATACCGCAGCAGGGTACAGAGAGATTGAGCCTCCCGTGATGGTGAACCGCGACTCTGGCTTCGGGACCGGTCAGCTCCCCGACAAGGAAGGACAGATGTACCACGCGGAAGTCGATGACTTCTACATGGTTCCGACCGCAGAGGTGCCGCTTACCAATATCTACAGAGATGTGATTCTCTCTGAAGACGAAGTCCCTCAGAAGATTACTGCCTACACGCCCTGCTTCCGTCGCGAAGCCGGCTCCTATGGCAAGGATGTTCGCGGACTCAATCGTCTGCACCAGTTCGACAAGGTGGAGATAGTGCGTATCGAGAAGCCTGAAAACAGTTATGCCGCTCTTGATGAGATGCTTGCACATGTGGAAGGGCTCGTAGGTAAGCTTGGGCTGAAGTATCATATCCTCAGGCTTTGCGGTGGAGATCTCTCATTTACTTCTGCGATTACCTACGACTTCGAGCTCTGGAGTGCAGCTCAGGGCAGGTGGCTCGAGATCAGTTCCGTGAGTAATTTCGAGACATATCAGTCCAATCGTCTGCACCTCAGATATCGCGATGCTGATGGCAAGATTCGTCTTGCGCATACCCTCAATGGCAGTTCGCTTGCCCTCCCGAGAGTCGTAGCGGCTCTTCTCGAAGACAACCAGACACCTGATGGTATCATTATCCCCGAAATCCTCCGCCCCTACACCGGCTTCGATAAGATTGACTAGAGACCGTCAGGCCGACAATAAGTCTTCTCCTTGAGGGAGAGGATTTAGGAGAGGGGGCAACGTTGGAAGAAAAGGATTGTGCGTAGGATAGATTCGCTGGGTGTGCACAAATCTTTGAATAGCAATAATCTTATCACCCGGCGAAATATGAGTTGGATTGACTGAACAAAGGACCATACTTGGTATTGATCCCGGAACCAATATCCTTGGTTTCGGGGTCGTTTGTGTTGATGAGAGGGGAAAATGTGCCTATGTGGATATGGGGACGCTGGACCTTCGAAAAGAGAAAGACCCTTATGCCAAACTCCTGCGAATCAACGAGTTCGTCACATCTCTCTGTGACAGCTACTTGCCTTCCGACCTTGCCATTGAGTCTCCTTTCATGGACAAGAACGCCCAGGTCATCCTCAAGCTCGGCAGAGCCCAAAGCGCCGTGATGCTTGCCGCTGCATCCCGCGACATCCCGATTACCGAATATCCGCCCCGACAAGTCAAGACTGCTGTCTGCGGCTATGGAGCAGCATCCAAGCAGCAGGTTGGAACTATGGCCCGGAAAATTCTTGGCATTAAAATTGAGGAGAAATTCTTTGATGCCACGGATGCGCTTGCGGTAGCCCTGTGCCATTATTTTCATCTCACAAGTCCCCTTACGAGCACCTCGTCTGTAACTTCGTGGGAGAAGTTTGTGAAAGAAAATCCCAATCGAATCAATAAAAAGTAGTGTACATGCTTAACTCCTTCACTCTCAAAGCTGTCCTTGTGACAGGACTTGTAACCCTTTCCTCTGCCTTGGCCCGTGCCTACGAGGTCAAAGCCGTTCTCATCGATTCGCAGACAGGGGAAAGCCTCCCTTATGCCACCGCTTCCATTCACAAGGCCGGAGCCGACAAGGGCCTCGCCTATTCCCTCAGCGATGATGCGGGGAAGGTAAGCCTTACCGTTAATAAGGCTGGCAAGTACGAATTCGTAGCCGAATTACTCGGCTACAAAACCTTGCGCAAGAGCATTGAAATCAAGGATAAGGATGTTGATCTCGGGACACTCGGACTTGACACTGATGTGCAGACTCTGCAAGGAGCTACTGTCACCGACAGGGGCAACCCGATTCAGATTAAGAGGGATACCATTTCCTTTACCGCCTCTACTTTCAAGACCACCGACAACGATATGCTGGAGGACCTCTTAAAAAAGCTCCCTGGGATTGAGATTTCTGAAGACGGAACCATTACCCATAATGGCAAGGAAATTACCAAAATAACCATCGATGGCAAGACCTTCTTCCTTGATGACCCTCAGATTGCGTCCAAGAACCTCCCGGCAAAGATAGTGGACAAGCTCAAGGTCGTGGAGAAGAAGTCCGACCAGGCCGAATTCACAGGAATTGACGATGGAGAAGAGGAGACTATCCTCGACCTGAGTATCAAGAAAGGGATGATGAACGGCATTTTCGGAAATGTAATGGGAGGTGCCGGTCACGACATCCCTTCGACTTCCGTTGATGGGGACTGGAGATGGCAGACAGCCGGATTCGCCGGTAATTTCTCCGACAAATATCAGTTTAGCGGCATCCTCAATGCCAATAATACCAACAACCGCGGGTTCAATGACCTTGCAGGCTCAATGATGGGAGATATTCGCGGAGGAGGCATGGGCCGCGGTCAGGGCGGCTGGGGAGGCCGTAACGGTATCACCACTTCCTATATGCTCGGGCTCAACGGCGGTACCAACCTCTTCGATGACAGGATGGAGCTCAGCGGCAACTATATGTTCAACGGGACGAGTCAGGCCGTTGAGGAAGATGCCGACAAGACGACTTACCTCGAAGACTCTGACCTGATCTATAAGTCGAAAGGCAATTCCGTCACCAATACTCATGGGCATCGGTTTGGGATGAGAATGGAACACAAGTTCTCGGACAACACTTCCGTTATTTTCGAACCCCGTATCAACTTCGGCGGGGGTGATTTTTCGGATGCCGACACCACTGACACCTTCACCTCTTACGATGCTTCCGGTGATACCCTCAAGACCAACGACAGCCGTACCCTCAATACGGGTAGTAACAAAAATCTTTCGACCAGCGGCTTTGCCCTGCTCAGGCAACGGCTTTGGACTCCGGGGCAGACCATGACGGTGATGGCACACTATTCGGTAAGTCTCAATGACCTTAATGGGAACAATCTCTCGAAAACCAATGTCTATGACGATGAAGGGAATGCTACGGCTACGGATGTAAATCAGAATTACACTCAGGATCAGAATTCCTACTCTCTCTGGGGGCGTGCCACCTTTACTCAGCCTCTCGGAGGTAACTTCTATGCCGAAGTCAACTACTCCTACAGCTGGTCCCGTTCCGTCACGGACAAGGAGACTACCGATGCCCTCACAGGCGCTTTGATTGATTCTTACTCCAATCACATCACCAACGACTTCACGAGTCAGACGGTTGGGGCCAATGCCCTCTATCAGAAAGGCAGTTTCCGTGCCCAGCTCGGCTTCGACCTCATTCCGAGCACAACCCACAACTACACAGCCAACGGATCTTCCTATGTGGTCGACACTACGATACACCGCTTTAACTGGTCACCTACCGCAATGCTCTTTGGCGACATCGGGGAGAATGGCAACGTAAGACTCTTCTACAGAGGCTCATCCAATACTCCGAATGTGTCACAGCTTATCACCGTGGCAGACAATTCCAACCCTCTCGCCGTGTCTTTCGGTAACCCTAACCTCGCCCCTTACTTCTCGCACTCGCTTCGCGGGGATATCCGCTACAACAACAAAAAGACCTATGCTTCCGTCAATGCCCGTATCAATGCGAGCTATAGCGAGTCTCCCGTCGTTAACGCCAGCTGGTACAATGGCGGAGTGACTTATACCATGCCGGTAAACGGACCCGCAAGTGCAAGTGCAGGAGGCAGTGTGTTTGCCAACATCCCTATCAGCGGCACGAACTTTACTCTCGGCAACATGACGAGGGTCAACTGGTCCAAGGCTGCGAGTTATGTCGGCAATGACATTGATACCTCAATATATCTCAAGGATGACGGCTCTCTCGACTACAATCTTTTCTTCGCCGATTACGATGACATCTATTCCAAATTGGTGGAGAATAGGACTAATACCGTCAGTATCATGGAGAGAGTCCGTGCGACATACAGAATTGATGCCCTTGAGCTCCGTGCGTCGGCCCGCACTCGCATGAGTCACACCGACTACGCCCTTGCGGGCACAGGGACCCAGACCACCACTTGGAACAACGAGCTGGCAGGGGAAGGAACCTGGACCATCGACCGGCTTGGACTGACTCTGAACGGCGACCTTCGGTACCACTGGTACAACGGCTATGCTACTGCTCAGCCGGATGAATATGTCTTCAATGCCGAGATTGAGAAACTGATCCTCAAGAAGAAAGCTACCATCGCCCTCAAAGGCTATGACATTTTCGGCCAGGCCAAGAACCTCACCGTAAGCGATTCGAGCAATATCCACACCGAGTCTCTCAACAATACCCTTGGCCGCTATATCATCCTCTCCTTTACCTATCGTTTCGGGACCTTTGACAGGGGAAATAACAGACGTGGCCCGGGTGGCCCGGGCGGCCCGCCTCCAGGAAGGTAAAATATCATAGCAGTTTTTCGTATATTTGTGCCCAATGGCAAAGAAAAAACTAAATTGGGTCGTAAGAACACTTCTATGGGGACTTGTCTTCCTCGTAGCGGTGTTCGTGGCGCTTGACCTCTTCCTGCATATTTTCACTCAACATGGAGTCAGCGTAGCTGTTCCTGACATGGTCGGGATGAGCAGGGCAGAGGCCGAGCAGCTCTGCCGCAAGGACAAACTGCAAATAGTCATCGTGGACAGCGTATATGTGGATGCGGTCCCCAAGGGCACCGTTTATATGCAGACCCCGAAAGCGGGGGAACAGGTGAAACGGGGCAGAAAAATCTATCTTACCCTCAATGCCAGCCATGAGAAGCAGACTTTAATGCCTAATCTTGTGGGGCTTTCGCTTCGACAGGCGAGAGTCGAATTGCCCGGCCACGGTCTCAAGCTCGGAAGACTTATCTATGTCGAAGACATTGCCACCAACAACATACTCGGCCAGCTGATAGCGGGAGAACCGGTTCTCCCCGGAACCAAACTTCCGGTAGGGACTGTGGTTGACCTCAAACTCGGACTTAATCCCTCTGATGGCTATACCACCATCCCCGATGTCATTGCGATGACCTCCAATAAGGCTGCAGATGAATTACTCGGGGCTTCGCTCAACATCGACAACCTCGTTTACGATAGCACGGTAGGGAAAGACACTGCTTCTGCATTTGTGTATAGGCAGGTCCCTTCTGCCGGCACGAAAAATGTGATGCTTGGGACGAGTGTACGGCTGTACCTCACACTTGATAGGGACAAACTTCCGAAAGAGGAGGAAGCTGGCGACACGCTTTAATCTCTATGTCAGATTGGATTGACAACTCATACGAAGGCGAAGAGGATCTTTCTGCCGGTGAGGGTGAGACGGGAGAACTGTTTGAGCATTTCCGCCTCGAGGCCGATCGCGGACAGGCCCCCATCCGGCTTGACAAATTCATGGCCTCTCACTTGGAAGACACTTCGCGCAATCGTATTCAGCTTGCTATCAGGGAAGGCTATGTCCATATTGGGGAGAAGAGCGTAAAGGCTTCTTACATCGTTCGTCCGGGGGATGTCATCCGCTTCGTAATGCCCTACCCCCGCAGAGGAGTGGAGATTGTACCGCAGGATATCCCCTTGGATATAATCTATGAAGACGAGTCCCTTCTGGTGGTCAATAAGCCTGCAGGGATGGTGGTGCATCCGGGACACGGACATTTCGACGGCACGCTTGTCAATGCCCTTGCCTGGCATCTTGGAATGAGAGCAAATATGGATGTGGACGATGAGAAGATGGGGATACTGGTACATCGTATCGACAAAGACACCTCAGGGCTGCTCCTCGTTGCCAAAACCCCCTCCGCCCAGCTTCGACTGGCCAGACAGTTCTATGTCCACAGCATTGAGCGCAAGTACATTGCGCTTGTGTGGGGTAATATTTCCGAAGATGCCCTCACCATCGACACTCCCCTTATCAGGGACCCTTCCGACAGGCTCCGTTTCAAGGTTTCCCCCGACCCCGAACAAGGAAAACGGGCAGTTACGCATATCCGTGTATTGGAGAGGTTTGGCTATGTCACTCTGATAGAGTGCAGGCTTGAGACCGGGCGTACTCATCAGATTCGAGTCCACCTCTCCTCGATAGGGCATCCCCTCTTTGCCGATGAGAAGTATGGGGGTATGCAGATTCGAAAGGGGACTATTTACGCCAAGTATAAACAGTTTATATACAATTGTTTTGAGATTTGCCCGCGTCAGGCTCTCCATGCTGCCACGCTCGGTTTTGTGCACCCCGAGAGTGGGGAAACGCTCCATTTCAGTGCCCAGCTTCCACTGGATATGACTGCGCTGCTCGACAAATGGCGCCGTTATTGTCATAATATGCCTTTAGACGATGAAAACCTGTCTTACTCCGAAGTTTAGGATTGCTCTCCTGCTCCCGGCTTTTTCCGTGCTGCTCTCCCTTCCCTTCCTCGTGAATCATTGCGGGGCCTTTGCCCTTGTGGCTTTGGTGCCCTTGCTCTGTGCGGAGAAACTCGCCTGCGAGCAGGGTATCAGGCGCTTCTTCTGGTGGTACTATGCGGCGTTTGTACTCTTCAACGCTCTGACTACCTGGTGGGTATGTGAGGCTACGGTAGGAGGAGGAATCTTTGCCGTGCTCGCTAATGCGATGTTTATGTCGCTGATTTTTGCAGTTTTCCGCCTTAGTAAAAAGCGCTTTGAAGGGAGTCTGCCTTATATCTTTCTCGCTGTATTCTGGATTGCCTGGGAGCGATTCTATCTTGTACACGCCCAGATTAGCTGGCCTTGGCTCTGCCTTGGGAATGCCTTTGCCCGCAGTACACATTTGATTCAGTGGTACGAGTGGACAGGGATGCTGGGCGGTTCGCTTTGGGTGTGGATGAGCAATCTGGCGATTTTCGGCCTCATCGCGGCGGTTCGGGACGGGAGCTGGCAGAAATTCAATCCCAAAGCCCGTCTTGCCTCTGCCCTCGGCCTTACCCTTGTCATAGCAGGCCCCATCGTCTGTTCGGAAATCCTGTACTCCAATTTCGAAGAGCGCTCGGATGAAGGCAGTCTGAATGTGGTCATGGCTCAATCCAACTTCGACCCCTGGCACAAACTGAGAGCCGTTCCTCAATGGGAACAGAATAAGCAGGTCGTGAATCTCTTTGAAGGAGTTATGGTCCCGAAGGATTCTCTTGACGGCTATCCTTCTTCGATGACTCTTATGGTTCTGCCTGAGACTTTTACCTCCGATATTTGGATGAACAGCATTCAGAGCTCCCCCACATGGAAGACTTTTCACAGACTTGTGGATGAGTACAGCGATGTCAATCTGCTTTTCGGAGCTTCGACTCATGAGCGATTTGCTACTGCTGCTCCTCCATCCAATTTGGCGCGTCCTCTCGATGACGGAAGCTGGTATCTCTCATATAATACGGCTTTTATGACTGACAGTACGGGGCGCACGGATTATGTCAACAAGAGTAAGCTCGTTGTCGGGAGCGAGCTGACTCCTTATCCGGCGCTAATCGGCCCCTTGGATGATGTGCTGAGCAAACTTCTAGGGGTAAGGGGTGGACTGATGGGGAGATGCGTTCCCCAGGGGGAAGCCCGTACTCTCGATGCAATAGATTATGCACCGGATGGTTCGGTTCGAAGGCGCATCCGAATCGGGGTTCCGATATGTTACGAGTCCATCTATCCTGAGTTTTGCAGGGGCTATTTACAGAAGGGCGCAAGCCTGCTCTGCGTGATTACAAACGATGGCTGGTGGGGAAACACCCCCGGCTATAGGCAGCATTTCTCCTATTCGAGACTTCGTGCCATCGAGTTCAGACGCGACATAGCCCGCTGTGCCAATACGGGTATATCGGCATTTATCAATCAGCGCGGCGATGTGCTCCGGCAATCCTCCTGGTGGGTGCCCGATGTGCTGCAGGGAAGTGTTAATCTGACTGGAAGACAGACGTTTTTTGCCCGAAATGGAGATATTGTCGGGAGACTTTGTACCTTTGTCTTTGCCCTTATGCTGCTCGCCCTTATCGTCAGGATATTTGTAAGAAAATGAAACGTACAGCGCTTTTCCCGGGGTCCTTTGACCCTTTCACCGCAGGACATCTCAATATCCTGCATAGGGCTCTGACCATGTTTGACGAGGTGGTGGTGGCAGTAGGGGTTAACCATGACAAGACCGGCTTTTATCCCATGGATGTGAGGATGAGTATTATCAGAGAAGCCACCAGCGGGCTGGAAGGCGTGGAGGTGGTCAAATACGATGGGCTGACCATTGACATTTGCCGTGAACTCGGAATCAGGCATATAGTCAGGGGTGTGAGGAATATGCTCGACTTCGAGGCGGAAAGGAGCATTGCAGATGCCAACCGCAGGCTTGCTCCTGAGATAGAGACCATCATAATCCCTACGGCACAGGAGTTTGCCCATATATCTTCGAGTGCAGTAAGGGATATCCTCAGGCACCACGGAGATACCTCTCTCTTTGTCCCTGCCGGTGTGGTACTTCCAAATTACGGGGACTATGAGAAGAAGGACTGAACTCTGCATGGTCGGCTTACTGTCCCTCTGTCTTGTTTCGTGCGTTATTCCGCTTCGCAGCGGAGCTGCCACGGCGGGGCAGCCGGCAGATTCTTCCGGACCTCTCAATGAGGAACTCGTCCCGGCTGCCGATTCGGTAGTGGTGCAATTGGACTCGGCGCGTCTTGCCCCTCTTGATTCACTGCTTGAGCAGTATTATGCGGCAATGATATACGAGCCCTTGCCGGTGAAGTATTCCGAATGCGACTTTCTGATTGAAAGCTGTAGGGATTCGCTTGTCAGGGAGTGGGTTGTATCCCGTATTCTCAATCATTATCTCCAGCCCCCGCTTATGGGTGAAGAGGCAGTGGAAATCTATGTCTATGACAAATGGGTGAGGAGCGGAAAGATAAAGCTGCAGGATGAGTGGCTCGATTTTGAGGCGCGGATTTTCGCCGACTTCAATCGCAGCAGCCTGCTTGGAATGAAAGCCTCCGTTATAGAGATGCTTCCCCCGACAGGAGAAGCTAAAGTAAGAGTCCCTGCTGAAGGCAGGATTTCTGTACTGTATTTCTACGATACTTCCTGCAGCAAGTGCCGTGTAACCTCGGTTATGCTTCCGCACTGTTTCGACACTACCACCTTTCCAGTGGCATTGTATGCCTTGTACTGCGGCTCGGACGGAGATGAATGGGCACAGTTTCGCTCCTCCTTTACCTGTACCAATCCCAAGGTGGAGCTTATTCACCTCTGGGATCCGGAAGTATCTTCCGATTATCAGAAGGCTTACGGAATTCTCTCTACTCCCGGTATGTTTCTCGTAGATTCGGATGGCATTATCCAGGGTCGTCGGCTCGACACTTCCGCCCTTTCCCAGCTTCTTTCCATCTATCAGGAATTCAGCGAATAGTCCATGTACTTGCGGTCAGCATCATTCTTACTCATCGTACGGGTCAAAACTGTCCATTAGAGCATCGAGGGTGCGTCTCTCCTTCTTGGTAGGTCTGCCACTGCCTCTGTCTCTACTGACGAAGAAAGTCTCTACCGGAGCGCGAAGTTTCTCAATTTCGCTTTCAGGGGTGAGGTTCTCGGCGTAATTCTCTACCAGGTTGGCTCCTACCCGCGATGTAGGGAAGCCTTTGACCTTGTAGGAGAATATTGCGGCTCCTTTCCTTACGTCTATTACATCCCCGATGCGAAGCTGTCTGGCCGCCTTGCATGGAATTCCCGATATTTTGACTTTTCCACCCCCGCAGGCCTGAGTGGCATCCCCGCGGGTTTTGAACACTCTGATTTCCCAGAGGTATTTGTCTATGCGTGCGCTTTCGTTCATACTGTCCGCAAAATTACACAAAAAAGAGGTTCTCTTACTCGAGAACCTCTCCTTTCCTATTCAGAAATTCATACTGGAGGATGGAGTTGTCAGTCGACTCTATGACTTTCAACTTGCATCTGTACTTGCGTCTCCATTTCGCTACAAAAGAATTGAACCCTCTGGTCAGGTAGGCACCCAGAATGGGGCCGACCTTCAAGTTGAGGTTCTTCTCTCCCTTCTCCTGAACCAAATATGCCAGGTTCCTTTCGACCTGCTCGTCAATAACGATGGTGGAAGAGATTTTGCCTGTTCCGTGGCAGAGAGGGCACTGCTCGGAAGTGTTTATTTCGGTAGCCGGCCGTATTCTCTGACGGGTGATCTGCATCAGACCAAACTTAGTCAGAGGTAACACATTGTGCTTCGCTCTGTCGGACGACATGAGCTCCAGCATGTATCTGTACAGGGCGCCTCGGTGTTCGGCAGAATCCATATCGATAAAATCGACGATGACTATGCCTCCCAAGTCCCGCAGGCGAAGCTGTCTGGCGATTTCTTCGGCAGCTATCTTATTGACCTCGAAAGTGTTTTCTTCCTGGTCATTGGTCTTGGAACGGGTACCGCTGTTGACATCTATGACATTGAGGGCTTCGGTGCTCTCGATGACGAGGTAAGCACCCTGGCGCATCGGCACCACCTTCCCGAAAGAACTCTTGATCTGACGGGTAACCTCAAAGTGGTCAAAAATCGGTTCCTTGCCTTCATAAAGCTTGACAATCTTCTCTTGCTCGGGGGAGATGAGTGAGACATATTTGCGCGTCTCTTCGTAGGTAGCCTCATCATCGACATAGATATTCGTGAAACTGTCGTTGAGCAGGTCCCTGAGCATTGTGGTCGTCTTGGAGTACTCCGTGAACAGGAGCTTTACCCCTTTGTCTTTTGCGATTTTAGTCCAGGATGACTCCCATTTTTCGAGGAGAGACTTAGCCTCTGCCACAAGCACCGCTGCATTCTTGCCTTCGGATGCAGTCCGAATGATTGCCCCATAGTTCCGTGGCAGGATATTGCGGACAAGAGTTTCAAGTCTTTTTCGCTCCTCTTTGGAGGTAATCTTGGATGATACGCTGATTTTTTGTGCGAAAGGCAGCAGTACAATGTTGCGTCCGGCCAGAGAAATTTCGGCAGTCAAGCGGGAGCCCTTCGTTGAAATCGGTTCCTTGACAATTTGGCAGATAATCATCTGCCCTTGGGAAAGCACTTTGTCGATTCGCCCTTCCTTTTCGAGGGCGGGACCTATCTGTATGTGAGAATAGAGATTCTTGAGGTCGACATTGGGATTACTCTTCTTGACGAAGGTATCGAATGCGTTGAAATACAGACCCAAGTCCAAATAGTGGATAAAGGCTTCCTTGGAATCACCGATGTCAACGAAAGCAGCGTTCAAGGCAGGCATGATTCTCTTGACTTTGCCAAGGAACACATCGCCCACCGAGAAGTTGTGCCCCTGATTGGACTCCTTGTTGTACTCGATCAGCCTATGGTTCTCCATAAGTGCGAGCCTGACCTCGGTGCGACCCACCGAGACCACAAGGTCTTTTTCCAACTTTTCGTTGTCCATTGGTACTGAATATTGACAAAACACAAACTTCTCAGATTCGGTGAGAACGCCAAATCAGAGAAATAATGCGGGTTGCCGTTTCGTAATTAAAAAACAAAAGGTCCACCGCATCACCAGTGGACCTCAGTGACATTATTTCTTCTTATGTCTGTTCTTGCGCAAACGTTTTTTGCGTTTGTGCGTTGCCATCTTATGGCGTTTGTGCTTTTTTCCGTTAGGCATATTCAGATTGTAAATTATTTCTTAAGGAGTAACTCCTCAAAGGCATCTGAAGGCTTGAATGCCGGGATGTCGTGAGCGGGAATCACCATTGTGACTTTCTTCGTGATATCGCGTGCTGTCTTGTCGGCACGATGCTTTACGATGAAGCTCCCAAATCCACGAAGATAAACGGGTTCTCCTGCTGCAAGTGATTCTTTAACAGCGTTCATGAAGCCTTCAACAACGGTGAGGACTTCTGCTTTCTCAAGACCTGTGTTTTTCGAGATCTTGGCTACGATGTCTGCTTTAGTCATTTTTCTAAACCTTTAACAATTAACTTCTTTGTTTCGCTTTTCTGCGAAGCGGTGCAAATATAACTGCATTTTTTCTGAAATCAAAACACAAGTGGCATAATTTATTGATTTTAAGTTTCGCATGTGCGCACAAATCTTTGAATGACAATAACCTTATCACATGCGAAACCTGAGTTGTTGATTTTAAGTTTCGCAGGGCGCGAAATATTCAATTTGCAGCCTAAACTCCGTTATTTTGTCAGTGCAGGGCTTTGGCATGGAGATTGACTTTATACACGGGTTTTTTATGCGCTGACAAATTGTCAACGCACGGATGTTTGACTTATAGAACTTAATTTTCGCATGTGCGTACAAATCTTTGAATAACAGTAAGCTTTTTACATGCGAAACTTGACTTGCAGAATTATGGCAAAGAAACAGAAATATTTTGTACCCGGCGGGACTGAAGTTAATATCATTCCTGTCGTTCAGGGCGATGGCCTGCCCAAGATAGAGGATAAGGATCTTCCTCTTACCCTTCCCATCCTTGCACTTCGCAATGCCGTGATTTTCCCCGGCACCGTGTATCCGATTACCATCGGACGGGATAAGTCTGTCAGGCTGATTCGCGAAGCTGAAAAATATGGTTGGCTCATTGGGGCTGTGCCGCAGATGGATGTCAATGTCGAGGACCCTACGGAGTCCGACCTCTATCACTATGGCACGGTTGCACAGATTCTGAAGACTCTTGAGATGCCGGACGGGACCATTACTGCCATCCTTCATGCTCACAAGAGGATTGAGATTGAGAGCGTTGTAGAGTATGAACCCTATATCAGCGCCCATGTCAAATACCTCGATGACGTGGTGACCAAGGAGAACTCCGAGGATGTCAAGGGGATTATGTCAATGCTCAAGGAGAAATCAGGACAGGTTATCTCTTCGAGTAATTATGTCCCGAAAGAGACCATTGAAGTACTTCGCAGTATAGATAACTTCCCCTTCCTGGTGAACTTCATAGCAACTACCATCGAAGTGGATAATTTCGAGGAGAAGATGGACTTGCTGCAGTATGACGATGTCCGTGCAAGGGCTATGAAACTCCTTGTGCTGCTCGATTCGCAGCTTCAGCTCTCCAATATCAAGAACGAGATTAACCGTAAGGTAAAGAGCGAGATAGACCAGCAGCAAAGGGAGTATTACCTCAATAACCAGCTCCGTACCATTCAGGAAGAGTTGGGTATGGATGAAGATGAGGACATCAACAGGTTCCGTGAAAAGGCTGCTGCCAAGAAATGGCCGGAGGCCGTTGCCAAGACTTTTGAAAAGGAGCTCAGCAAGCTTGAAAAATATAACCCCAATTCTCCGGACTACTCTATACAATACAATTATATAGAGTTTATGCTCGATTTGCCCTGGGATGAAATGAGCGAGGACAACCTCGATCTGGGGCATGCCAAGGAGGTTTTGGACGCGGATCATTACGGCTTGGATCAGGTTAAGGACCGTATTATCGAGTTCCTTGCAGTGCTGAAGCTTAAGGGGAATATGAAGTCTCCTATCCTCTGCCTGTATGGCCCTCCTGGAGTTGGGAAGACTAGCCTTGGCAGGTCCATTGCTAAAGCTCTCGGACGTAAGTATGTGCGAATTGCCCTTGGCGGTATGCATGATGAGGCCGAAATCCGGGGGCACAGAAAGACCTACATAGGTGCACTTCCCGGCAGAATCCTGAATGGTATCGACAAAGCCGGCACCTCCAATCCCGTGATGGTGCTCGATGAGATTGATAAACTGGCCTCTGATTTCAAGGGGGATCCTTCTTCGGCACTGTTGGAGGCTTTGGATCCGGAGCAGAATTCTACCTTCCATGACAATTATCTGGACATCGATTACGATCTCTCGCACGTGCTCTTCATTACCACTGCGAACAGTATTCAGGGCATTCAGCCTGCACTGCTCGACCGTATGGAACTGATTAATGTGAGCGGGTACCTTGCGGAAGAGAAGATGGAGATTGCGAAGCAGTACCTTGTCCCTAAGCAGCTCAATGAACATGGTATGGATTCCAAGACTCTTAAAATAAGCAATAAAGCCCTTAAGAAGATTATTAATGAGTACACTCAGGAAAGTGGGGTCAGAGGCTTGGAGAAGCAAATCGCAAAGATTGCCCGTGTCACTGCAAAGAAGATTGCCCTTGGGGAGGACTATCCCAAGACCATCGAACCGGAGCATCTGAAGGAATATCTCGGACTGCCGAGTGCAATGCACGATGTCCAGAAAGGCAATGAAGGCCCCGGGGTTGTCACGGGTCTTGCGTGGACTCAGATGGGAGGTGAAATCCTCTTCATTGAAAGTTCCGTGTCCAATGGCAAGGGCCTGCTGTCTATGACGGGAAATCTTGGAGATGTGATGAAGGAGTCGGCTACGATTGCCTACAAGTATATCAAGGCTCATCCCGAGCTTGCGCACATGACGAGCAGACAGTTTGCTTCGAAAGACATCCATATCCATGTCCCGGAAGGAGCCACTCCGAAGGATGGCCCGTCCGCCGGTATCACTATGGTGACCTCTATGGTCAGTGCACTCCGTGGCAAGGCCATTAAGAAGCATGTCGCAATGACGGGGGAGATGACTCTGCGTGGCCGCGTACTTCCAGTGGGCGGAATTAAGGAGAAAATTCTCGCCGCCAAGAGGGCAGGCGTGAAGACCATCGTCATCAGTGAAGACAACCGCAAGGATGTCGAGGATATCAAGCCGGTCTATGTCGAAGGACTTGAGTTCCACTATGTCAAGACAATTTCGGACGTGATTTCCTTCGTCTTTGGAGATGAGACCGCAGCGGCCGTCAGACACAGGGTTAATAAGTCCCCGTCCGGTTCGATGCCGGCTGCCAGCGCGTAATGTGATGGAAGTCAGAATTGAAGAATCATGGAAACAGGCCCTGCAAAGTGAGTTCGATAAACCCTACTTTGCGGGGCTTGTCTCTTATCTGCACGAAGAGAAACGCAAGGGCAGAACAATCTATCCTCCAGGCAGGGAAATCTTCCGAGCCTTCGAACTGACTCCGGTGGATGAGGTCAAGGTGGTAATTCTCGGTCAGGATCCCTATCACGGGCCCGGACAGGCTATGGGACTCTCTTTCTCTGTGCCCGATGGAGTGCCTGCCCCGCCCTCGCTTCGGAATATCTTCAAGGAAGTGGAGGACGACCTTGGGGTGAAGATGTCCGGCAGGCCCTGTCTCGAGCGCTGGGCGCGGCAAGGAGTGCTGCTCCTGAATGCCATCCTCACGGTTCGGGCAGGGGAGCCCGCCTCTCATGGCGCGATAGGGTGGCAACAGTTCACCGATGCCGTCATACGCTATCTCAGTGACAACAGGGAGAGGATTGTGTTTATGCTATGGGGGAACTTTGCCCGGAGCAAAGCCCCGCTGATAGACCATGGCAAGCATCTCGTCCTCGAAGCGGCCCATCCCTCTCCTCTTGCAAGGGGGGCCTTCTTTGGCTGCCGCCACTTCTCAAAAGCCAACGCCTATCTCAGCTCCATCGGCAAAGATCCTATCGACTGGAAGTTATAGTAATCAGGCCTCAACGGCGGTGTCGAGGTAGACACCGTGCCGGACTCTCCCAACGACTTCAGGGGAAGCCAGGGTGGATAGAATCTCTGTGGCGAAGCGAAGGGCGTGACCCGCACTGCGTCCGGTGATGACGCGACCGCAGCGCACTGCAGGTGCATTAATGAATTTTGCGCCTTTGGCCGTCAGGGCATCCTGAAAGCCGTCAAAGCATGTAAACTCAAGTCCTTCTATATCATCCAACTGACTGAGCACTAAGCCTGGAGCTGCACAAATTGCTGCGAGACTGCCTCCTGCTGCATAATGCTCCTTCATGGCTTTGATGAGAGCCTTGTCGGATGCGAGATTCTTCGACCCCGGCATCCCACCCGGGAAAATCATAAAGTCCCGCGAATCCGTGCCTTTGTGGCTGTCGGGGAAGTCTGACAGGAAGGCCTCTATGCCGATGGTCACTCCATGGGAAGATGTGACAAAGGGGTCGTCCGAAATGGATACAAGGGAGGGCTTCAGGCCTCCTCTTCTCAGAATGTCATTGACTGCGAGGGCTTCAATGTCTTCGAAGCCGTCTGCAAGAAATATATTGATACCTTTCATACGGCTAATTTAGGAATAATTCTGTATTTTTGCAGTTCAAGTTTCGCACTTGCCGGACTTGAGTTTTCAGTTCTCAAAATCGAACAGTTATGATATATATCCTCATACTGCTTTTTGTCTTAAGCGCGCTCATCCAAGTGGGGCTTTCCGCCTGGATGCGGAAGTATTCCAAGGTTGAAGGGACTCTCACCGGTCACTACAATCCCGCCACCAGGACAATCAACTTGAGCGAGGATGTCTTTTTCGGGAAAAACATCACTGCACTTACTTCACTCGCTACTCTACTGTACTGCATCGCGATAGCCGATCGAAGATAATATGGAAGAAAAAAAACTTTATCCCCTTCGCTTCATCCCCATTACTGACGAGTACGTCTGGGGAAGCGAAATTTTCAAAATTGCTGACCTCGGATATCGGGACTCCATAGCTCAAAACGGGTGGTTATCAGCCAATACCTTCAGCGAGATTATGGATACCTATATGGATCGGGTAGTGGGAGACCGGGTATTTGAGATTTATGGGAGACAGTTCCCCGTACAGGTCAAGACGATAGTATGCAAGGGGAAGATGCCGCTTCGGGTACATCCGGACGATGAGATTGCTTCCCAGCGTTACGATGCCCTCGGAAAGGAAAAGCTTTGGTATGTATGTTCCGCTTCCCCGAATTCTCGAATCTGGCTTGGGTGGAAAGGGCAGGTGGATGCGACAGTTGTGATTGAGGGTGCAACGGATGGAAGTATTGCGGACAGTCTCAATTCCATTCAGCCCAAAGCGGGAGACTTCTTCCGCATACACCCCGGGGTGGTTCACGGGGCCGAAGGCGACTTGCAGATTCTGGAAGTATCCCAGTCATCGGCTCTGGATTTTTGCCTTTATGCTTGGGGACAAGAGCTTGGAGCTGAGGAGTTTGACGAGAGTATGACCCTAATCGATGCTCTCGATTTTATCGACTGCAATGCGTTCATGCCGGATTTTGCTCCCCTGACATCCCCTGCCGGAACGAAGGCGCTGCAGGATATCCCTCAATTCACGGTTCGCAAAATAGATCTTCGGGAACCCCTGCACATTAGCGGGGGAGATGGCTTTGCCATCTACTATTGTCTCTATGGAAAGGCTGCAGTACAGGCCGAAATTGAGGATTTCGGAAAGGCAGATTATATCATTGACAGGGATTCGGTCCTGCTGGTCCCCGCTGAAGTGGAGGATTTTGTCCTGAAACCTCTTGAGGGCTATACTTCCGTTATCGAGATTATGTCTCAAATTCACCCTACTGCCGATCCGTATATCAGACCGGGAGTCCCTGAAAAAGTCGAAGGAGACGAATAAATGGACAGGAATAACGATTTTAGCCGTTTGGAGCTGCGTCTTGATGCCTGTGCAGATAATTACCGGCATTTTCGTGGACTTCTTAAGGACAGCACCAAGCTGCTGGTACTGGTCAAGGCTAATGCCTATGGACATGGAGCTGTCGAGTTTGCTTCGATGATGCAACGCCTTGGGGCCGATTATCTGGCCGTGGCCCTTCCCGTTGAGGGGATGGAACTCAGGAGTGCAGGCATTTCTCTGCCCATCCTCGTGCTCACTGCCGGGACTGATTTTATTCCCGAGATTGTAGACAGCCATTTGGAGCCGGGGATTCCCAATATCGATACCCTCAAGGCCTTCGACAGACAGTTGTGCCAGCTTGGAGTTAAAGGCTATCCGATTCATATAAAGTTGGATACTGGGATGCATAGGCTAGGCTTCATGCCTTCAGAGCTGCCCGAGCTGATAGAATTTCTGCAAGGCTGCGAGAGTATGAGGGTGAAGTCAGTCTATTCCCACCTCAGCTGTGCGGAAGATCCCTCGCAGGATGCCTTTACACTCGCGCAAATCAGGATGTTTGAAAGTGGCTTCGACCGAATAAGTGAAGCCTTGCACTATCGCCCTATGGCCCATATTCTCAATAGTGCCGGGATTGAGCGGTTCCCGCAATACCAGTACGATATGGTCCGACTCGGAATCGGAATCTACGGGATATCCTGTCTGCCGGGGGTAAAACTCTCTCCTGTGGCTTCCCTCAAAGCCAAAGTCCTGCAGGTAAAACATTTGAGTCCTGAAGATGGGGCCGTCGGCTACGACAGGCGGGGCAAAATAGCACCCACCGGCACTGTCACTGCGACAATCCCCGTCGGATATGCAGACGGTATAGACCGGCATTTGGGAAATGGGGCTGCAAGTTTCAGCGTGTGTGGGCACAGAGCTCCCACTATTGGGAACATCTGCATGGATATGTGTATGATAGATGTGACCGATACGGATGTCAGGGTGGGGGACACCGTGACCATTTTTGGCGACTCCCCTACAGTGGAAGAGTTAGCCGATATCCTGGGGACAATCCCCTACGAGATACTCGCTTCGATTCCCCGCCGCATAGAGAGGGTTATTATCTGAGGTCAGTAATTATCCAATCCCCCTTGAATACATCTTCTGCGGGGCTGAAGGCGGAGAGGTCGACACTCCATGGCAGGAGCTTTATATCTTTGATAACGAAAGGGATAAGATTTCCGGACAAGGGTTCCGCGTATATTCCGCTGATGCTCCCATCCTCTTCATTGACTTCGAGATCTGAAACATTTTTGAGATAATCAAAGGGGCCTGCCTTCTCGATATAAGCCTCTTTCCCCTCTATATCAAGCGTCCAGATATTGGCGGCATCGCTCAGAATCAAGAGCCCTGCCCCCTCCATCCTGAAGCAGCTGTCCTGTACTACGGCTTTGCCCTCGACCCTCACATCCGTCATCCCCTTGATTACATAACTGTAATAGGCATTGACCCTGTGCCCCTTGAATTGTTTTTGCAGCAAGGCTGCTCCATCGCCCTTTGCTGAGCAGAGAATTGCACTTAAAAGGAGAAGCAGTGAAATTATGTGGATTCGTTTCATAAACTTTAGCTATCCGGATGTAACAGGGCATCGAGCGAGTCCAAATCCTTGACGAGGACTTCCCTCTGTTTGGCTCCATCCTGAGGTCCGATTATGCCGGCATCTTCAAGCTGGCTCATTACTCTGGCAGCCCTGGCAAAGCCCATTGCCAGACGGGTTTGAAGGAAGGAAGTGGAAGCTCTTTGGGAATTGACAACCAGCCTTGCGGCACTCTCAAACATGTCATCTAAATCATTCATATCCACTCCGCTCGCCCCATCCTTCCCATTCTCATCCGGTGGAGCCGGCAAGTAATAAGGGGTATTATAGCACTGACCATACCTGGTCTCGCTTCCTATAAAGTCAGTAATCCGGTTAACCTCCTCGCTTTCGATAAGTCCGCACTGAATTCGCTCGTTCTCAATACCGGCGGAGAAGAGCATGTCTCCACGCCCGACGAGTTTCTCTGCTCCCGGAGCATCAATGATGGTCTGGGAATCGATACGGGAGGCTGTGCGGAAGGCAATTCGCATCGGGAAGTTGCTCTTGATGTCGCCGGAGATGATGTTGACCGAAGGCCTCTGGGTGGCAAGGATTACATGCAGTCCGGCGGCACGGCCTTTTTGGGCAAGCCGGATAATGCTCCCTGTGATACTGCGGCTGGCGGCCTTGGTCTCGGGGGAAGCCCCTGCTGAACTCGTCAAATCGGCATATTCGTCTACCACGACTACTATGTAGGGCAGGTAGCGATGTCCGTTTTCGGGGTTGAGTTTGCGGTCGCGGAACTTCTCATTGTAATCGGTAATCTTATTTACTGCGGCCTTTGCCATAAGGGCATAACGCTCATCCATCTCGATGCAGAGCGAGCGTAGGACCTTCTCGGCATCTTTGGCCGATTTGACTATGGCGTGTTCCGCCTCTTCTTCTTCAGAAGCAGCTTCCGGAAGCACTGCAAGGTAGTGTTTAAGCAGCTTGGCGTAGGCATTGAACTCGACCATCTTGGGGTCGATAAAGACAAACTTCAGCTCCGACGGGTGCTTGGCGTACAGGAGAGATGCCACGATAACGTTGAGACACACCGATTTACCCTGCTGTGTAGCACCTGCCACAAGTAGGTGAGGAGCCCTGGTGAGGTCCACCACCTTTACTTGCTGGGTGATGGTCACTCCTAGGGCTATGGGGAGTTCAGCCTTGGTGGTGCGGAAAGCCTCATCGTTAAGCATGCCCCTCAAAGGGACAATCGAAGGGTGGTCATTCGCGACCTCAATCCCCACCGAATCCTTGAGCTTTACTACCCTCACTCCAGTGGCGTTCATGAACATCGCAATGTCATCGTGCAAGCTCTGGATTGAAGAAATCTTTACCCCAGGGGCAGGGATTACTTTGTACAGTGTAACCGTCGGGCCGACCACGGCGGTAATATCGGAAATCTCAATCTTAAAATTCTTGAGGGCTGCAATAATCTGGTTCTTATTGCGATTGAGTTCTTCGGAAGATATCCTATGCGTACCTTTTTCGTAGGAATCAAGCAGGTCCAGCGGGAAATTCCTGTATTTGGGCAGGCCGTAGGGAGGATCCAGTTTGTTGTCAATGCGCGGAAGAGGCTTCCTGATGGCGGTCTCAAGCTTATCTCCCTCGATAACCGTCATATTAATCTCTTCACTTTCAGTAGGTTCCGTTGCGGAACTTTCCTGCGGACCGGGCTCACTGACTTCTTCTGCCTGTGGCTCTGCGTCCTCTTGAACGCTTTCTGCGGGAGAATCTGCCTCTGATATATCGAGGTCAATGGACCCGGGGCTGATATAGCCTTTTCCCTGGCTGTCTGTGCCTACCGTACCAAGCCAGTGGACAAAACGGTCGCTGCTCAGCAGAGTCGCACAGACGGCAAGCAGGAGAATCACCAGGCCTGTAACCGCGGTCCCGATAATCCCGTCTGCCCAGTCTACTATAAGCAGCGCGCATCTGCCTCCAAGGCCTCCTCCAAAGAGGGTGCGTATGCCGGCGAGGTCGCTTATATAGGCGAGAATTAAGGATGCCACGAAAGCATCAACGAGCGTCATTATCGTGGTCTTCAGCAGGGAATACCTCCATTTGTGGAAGATAAGACGCAAGGCTATAGCTGTGAGTATAAAGAGGAAAGCCAAGCTTCCAAGTCCGAAGCAGTCTCCGACGAGAAAACTCCCGAAACGATAGCCCAGACTCCCTGCTGCGTTGCTGACCTGCTCTGCAGCCGCATCCGCTTTCCAATGGATGAGATAGGAGAGGATGGAAATCAGGGTAAATACGGCAAAGACAGCCACCGCTACGCCTGTGACTTTTGCGGCAGCTTCTTTCTTCTCCGGACTGAGCTTGGGAAATTTCATCTGCGATGTCCCTTCTTGCCTGCTTTGTGTTTATTCTTGCCTTGCTGGGAAGACAGCCCAGGTCGGCTGAAGTCTGCATTATCCGAGATTTTTGCGAGCGTCATCCCTTCAGGGACCTTGATTTTGTACTCGGAAAGTTTCTCTATATCAGAGAAAATAGTCTCATCAGACACGCTGTCTTTGTTCCAGATGAGGTACTGCTGCCTCATATAGACTGCGGTATCATGGATGAGCCTGGTCTTGACTTCTCCATCCGGCTCAGCTGCAATCAAATCGAGAATCTTCTCAATATTGCGCCCATAGTGCGAAGCCCTGATTCTGGTATCCTTCATGGGAAGCGGGACCGGCTTGGTCTCGAACTCTTCCTTCACCGGTGGGGCATAGGGGGAGTCTATATCAAGGTTAAAATCGGCAATCATATAGAGTTGATCCCATAGCTTGTGCTCCCAGTTCTCGAGGCTGCGTACCGAAGGATTGAGCTGTTCCATGACCTTGACGATTGCTCTAGCCTGCTCAGTGCGCTTCTGCCTGTCTGGAATCTCCCTCAGATGCTCGACCATTTTGAGCACATTGCGACCATATTCGCTCATTTTGAGGGGTTCGCGTTCGGTGTTGTATTCAAGTGGGTTCTCTTCTCTGCCGGCTACGGTATCTTGGGCCGGCACTCCTTTGTATGTGTCTTCTGTCATATCAGTATTATTACAGTCCAACCACACCTTCTCTCATACAAAAACGGAGGGGAGATGCAGTGACCTCACAAAATTACAAAAAAAGCCCTAATCTTTCCAAGTAATCTGCGGAACCTCCTGATGTACCCATACCTGGCGCTCGAAGGGTTCGCTTAAGGATATCATCGTCTCGGTGGACTGTACGGCTCCAATGGTATTGATACTATTGATGATAACCTCCATAAGGTGGTCATAGCTCGCACAATGGACCTTGAGCAGCATAGAGGCCTGTCCCGTGATAAAGTGGCATTCCACCACTTCGGGGATTCTTTTGAGCTTTGCTACGACATCTGCCAGTTTGTCTGCCTCGGATATCTTCAGACTGATAAAGGCGCATACCGGCAGCCCCAAAGAGGAAGGCTTGACTTTGGCCGTGTAGCCCGCGATGATTCCCTGTTTTTCCAATTTTTTTACCCTTTGGTGAATCGCTGCTCCCGAGACTCCGCATTCGCGTGCAATCTCCAGAAACGGCATTCTGGCATCTTTGACTAGGAAAGACAGGATTTTTCTGTCCATTTCATCGAGTTTGTATTCACTCATACGCGTAGGTTTTGCAAGCTGTTAGTTCGTTATTATTCAAAGAGTTGTGCGAGCTTGCAAAACTTCCCCACGCACAACCTTTATATATTTCCAACGTTGCCCCTCCCCCTAAATCCCCCTGCCTCAGGCGGGGGACTTGCCGTCGGCCTGACGGCCTCTACCTCGTTTCGCAAGTAATTAATCCACTATAATTCAAAGATTTGCGCGCACATGCGAAACTCTCCCACGCACAATCTTTATTTATTTCCAACGTTGCCCCTCCCCCCCCCCTGAATCCCCCTGCCTCAGGCGGGGGACTTGCTATCGGGCCAGAGGCCTCAAATTTTCTTATCCGTCATTATTTTCTTCTGTATCCCTTTCTTTGGGTAGGGACTGTCTGCGTGACAATCTGCTTGGCCTGCTCTTCGTTAAGGGTCTCGACAGAGTAGTCTCCCTTCAGTGTGAAGTTGTGACCGTCGTAATGGAGGTACGGCCCGTAGTGCCCGTCAATCAGTTCGATTTTGCCCCCGTCAAAGGTGCGCAGTACTTTCTTTTCTTTCGGCTTGCTACCTGCTTCAATGAGCTCTATGCAGGCCTTCTCACTGACCTGCAGGGGGTCAGTATTGCGAGGCAGCTTGTAATTCCTGCCTTCGTACTTGAGGTAAGGCCCGTAGCGGCCCGTAGTTGCAACTATGTCGGAGCCTTTGTACTGTCCAACCGTGCGTGGAAGGGCAAAGAGTCTGACTGCCTGCTCGAGTGTGAGACTTTCTATGAGCTGTCCGTTCTGGAGCCGCGCAATCTGCCGGTCTTCTCCCTCACCCTTTTGCACATAGGGTCCGTAGGGCCCGAATTTGGCCACAATTGTCTTGCCATCAGCCGGATCCGTCCCGATTTCGCGCTCTACTCTTTTGTAGTTGCGTTCGTTTAGAGCCTGCTCCACCTCCTTGTGGAAAGGGGAGTAGAAATCTGCGATAGCGCGGTGCCACTCCTGTTTCCCCTCAGCTATCTTGTCGAAGGAGCCTTCTACGGAGGCAGTAAAGCCGTAGTCGAGAATATCGGCGAAATTATCCACGAGGTAATCGGTGACCACCATTCCTATTTCCGTGGGGAGGAGTTTCCCTTTCTCTGCGCCTACCGTCTCTTCCTTTGCGGATTCGCTGATTGCAGAGCCCTTCAGGCTGAGGTTGGTGACGCTGGTCTTGTATCCGCTGGCATTGCCTTTGGACAGGTAGCCTCTTTCCGTTGTCAGGGTTGATATGGTCGGAGCGTAGGTAGAGGGGCGTCCGATGCCGAGTTCTTCGAGTTTTTTGACGAGGGTGGGTTCGGAATAGCGGGGCGGGGCCTGGGTGAAGTGACAGGTCGAGGCGACAGACTTGACTTCGAGTGTCTGTCCTACTTCAAGAGCAGGGATTGCGGCTTCATCCTCGTCAGGGTTTTCATCGTCCCTGCCCTCGGAATAGAGTTTCATAAAGCCATCGAAAAGCACTTCCAGCGCCTGGACGGAGTATTTTTCGCTTCTCTTGTCAAGACCTATTGTCACTGAGGTATTCATCACGCTGGCCGGAGCCATCTGTGAGGCCACCGTCCGCCTCCAAATCAGTGAGTAGAGCTTCTGCTCGGCTGCAGTTCCTTGAATCGAAGTGTTCTCGATGTAGGTAGGACGGATGGCTTCGTGGGCTTCCTGGGCTCCCTTCGAGTGGGTATGGTATTGGCGGGGCTTGGAATAGGCGGCACCATAGGTTTCACTTATAAACTTTCCGGTCGTGTTCAGGGCGAGCGAAGAAAGATTTGTGGAGTCGGTACGCATGTAGGTAATCAGTCCCCTTTCATAGAGGCTTTGCGCTATCCGCATCGTCTCTCTGACCGGCATGCCAAGCTTCCTGCCGGCTTCCTGCTGCAGGGTAGAGGTGGTGAAAGGCGCTGCGGGGAAACGGGTTCCTTCCTTGCGCTCGATTTTTTCGACTGTATAGACGGCTCCTATGCTGACCTCTAGGAAGCTGCGGGCCTGACTTTCATCATTGAACCGCCTATTAAGGGTGCCCTTGAACTTCGCCGTCCCCTGTGCAAATACTGCATCAGTCCTATAGAAAGGCTCCGGCTTGAAGGCGAGGATTTCCTTCTCCCTATCGACCGTGAGTCTTAAGGCTACTGACTGTACTCTGCCTGCAGAGAGCCCTTTACGGATTTTGCGCCATAGCACGGGTGAGAGTTCGTATCCGACCAGGCGGTCCAGAACCCTGCGGGCCTGCTGGGCGTTGACGAGATTCATATCCACATCACGGGGATTCTTTATAGCTTCCAGAATGGCACCTTTGGTGATTTCGTGAAAGGTAATCCGCTTGGTGTTGGCCTTACTTAGCCCGAGAGCCTGGGTGAGGTGCCAGGAGATGGCCTCTCCCTCGCGGTCCTCATCGGATGCCAGCCATATAATGTCAGCCTTGTCGGAGAGCTTCTTGAGCTCTGCTACGGTCTTTTTCTTGTCGGCCGGTATGACATACTCAGGAGTGAAGCCGTTTTCAATGTCTACGCTTAAGCCTTTTTCGTTGAGGTCTCGGATATGACCCTTGGAGGAAACCACCTTGAAGCCATCTCCTAAAAACTTCTGAATCGTTTCCGCCTTGTGCGGAGATTCTACTATAACTAAATTCATATTGCAAAGAAAAACACAATAAAACGATTTTTCAAGATTAATCAGTATTTTTGTGTCCGTTATGAAGGAACATACCCGCAAAATTATTATAATTTGCTTTTGGATTATTCTGCTGCTGCCCATCGTGTCGCTGTTCGCACTGATAGCCGGTGTCCGGATGACTGCGGATATCCCGTCATTTGCCGAGCTCGAGCATCCCGACAACAACCTTGCCACGAGACTTATTTCTTCCGATGGCGTGGTTATCAGCAGTTTCCATATAGAGAACCGGACCTACGTCGACTATGAGGACATCTCTCCCAATGTGGTCGCTGCTGCGATTTCTACCGAAGATGCCCGCTTCTATCGCCATTGCGGCATAGATTTCAGGGGGCTTGCCCGTGTTGGGGTCAAGACGATTCTGCTGCACAATTCCAGTCAGGGCGGGGGCAGTACCATTACCCAGCAGCTTGCCAAAACCCTCTACCCCCGCGAGGATATGAGTGGGAAGAGTTCCATGGGCAGGGCCTTTACAATGGTGAAAACCAAGGTAAAAGAGTGGATTACGGCAGTCAAGCTGGAGCGCAATTATACCAAGAACGAAATAATGGCCATGTATCTCAATTCCATTTTCTTTGGAAGTGGGGCGTATGGCATCAAGGCAGCGGCAGAGACATTTTTCGATGTGGAGCCATCCCAATTGGACATCGCTCAGGCTGCTACCCTCATCGGGATGGTCAACAAACCGACCTGTTACAATCCTGCCCTTAATTACGACCAGTCCATAGGGCGACGCAATTTCGTGCTCTCGCGTATGTGCAAAGCCGGATATATCAGCGAGCAGCAGAGACGGCAGGCCAGTGAAAGTCCCATTGAGCTCGATTATCATATTCAAGACCACAACTCAGGGCTTGCTCCCTATTTCAGGGATATGATCAGGCGGGAAATGAACGCTGCACAGCCACGCAGGAGCTCCTATCGCTACGACGAGGAATATGCAGCGGATACTCTCAGGTGGGCCCACGATGATTTCTACGGTTGGCTCAATAAGACCCGCAAGCCGGATGGCACGCGCTATAATCTTGATCGTGACGGGCTTAAAATCTATGTCACTATAGATTCGCGGATGCAGCGCTATGCTGAAGAGGCTGTGGCCCAGCAGCTTGGCGGTAATCTCCAGAAGCAGTTCAACAGGGAGCTCCGCTATCGTCGCAATCCGCCGTTCCCCAACACCATGGAGCCTTCCACATACAAGCTCATAATGAACCAGGCGCGGCGCTGGAGTGACCGCTGGATGTCGCAGAAGAGGGAAGGAGTCGATGAAAGCGAGATACTTGCACAGTTTTCCCAAAAAACGAGGATGCGCCTGTTTGCTTGGAATCAAAAGGGTTATGTGGATACTTTGATGACTCCGGACGATTCTATCCTCTATTACAAGTCCATTCTCAGGGCCGGGTTTATGGCGATTGAGCCTGGCACAGGCTATGTCAAGGCTTATGTGGGCGGGCCGAATTACCGCTACTTCAAGTTCGACAATGTCAGCCAGGGCAAGCGGCAGGTAGGAAGTACCGTCAAGCCTTTCCTGTATACCCTTGCAATGCAGGAGGGGATGACCCCTTGTGACAAGGTGGTCAATATGCCTCAGACATTTATTGTGGGGGATACGACCTGGACACCCAGGAGTACTGATAAGGACGAGTGGATCGGCAAGACCGTTACGCTTAAATGGGGACTTACACACAGTTCCAACAATATTTCGGCCTACCTTATGCGCCAGTTCGGGCCTACTGCCATGGCTAAAATGATGCACAAAATGGGCATTAAGAGCCACGTGGACGAGGTGTATTCCTTGTGTGTGGGTCCCGTTGACCTCTCGTTGAGGGAGATGGTCGCTGCGTATAACACCTTGCCGTCCAAAGGAGTGTACAGCGAACCGGTCTTCGTTACCCGGATTGAGGACAATGATGGAAATCTGCTGGCAGACTTCAGCGGGAGCAGGAGGGAGGCAATCAGTGAAAACACCGCTTACCTGATGGTCAATCTGATGGAAGGCGTTGTGAATCACGGCACCGGTAGCCGGCTTCGCTGGGGATACGGTCTTAAAGGGGAAATTGCCGGCAAGACCGGCACCACCAACGACAACTCCGATGGCTGGTTTATCGGCTACACTCCCAAGCTCACGGCCGGTGCCTGGGTTGGAGGTGAGGATAGGATGGTGCATTTCAAAGAGCTTGCGCAAGGCAGCGGCTCCGCAACGGCACTTCCTATCTGGGGGATATTCATGAAGAAATGCCTGGCAGACCCTTCGCTTGGCCTTAGCGAAAATGATGTGTTCACCGCTCCTGCGGGGATGGAGTATCCGTATCTTGACTGTACCGGTGGAGATATTGAGACCGAAGGGGAGGACAACTCTGACGAGGCGGGTTTTTTTGACTGAAAGTCATGTTTTTTAATTACGGAGACATAAGGGTATTCTACGAAGAGAGCGGGCAGGGGAGTCCTTTGCTGCTACTGCATGGCTGGGGCTGTACCCATTCCATTTTCGCCGCTTTTATCCCCGATTTTTCCAAGACGCATAGGGTAATCGCCATCGATTTCCCCGGCTTTGGGGAGTCTGAGGAGCCGGGAACCGTCTGGGGTGTGGATGAATATGCTGCAATGCTGGAGGCTCTTTGCGAGCACCTTTACATTGTAAAGCCCAGTATCGTAGCTCATTCTTTCGGTGGCAGGGTTGCGATTGTCTTCGCTTCCCGCAACCCTGTCTCGCGACTGCTCTTTGTGGATGTGGCCGGAATCAAGCCTCGCAGGGATCTCGCTTATTATGGCAAGGTCTATTCGTACAAACTCACCAAGTGGTTCCTGCTTAAGGTGCTCCGCAATCAGGATGCTTTTGCGCGCAGTAGCGCGGGTAAAGGCTCTGATGACTATGCAAAGGCTTCACAGATGATGAAGGCCATCCTTTCCAAGACCGTCAATCAGGACCTGCGGTCGCTGCTTCCCGGTATTTCCGCTCCGGTCATTCTGTTTTGGGGAGAGGAAGATACCGCCACCCCAATCAAGGATGCCTATCTTATGCGAAAGCTTCTGCCGGATGCCGGACTTATCACTGTCAAGGGAGGAGGACACTTCTCTTTTCTGGATAATCCCGACCTCTTTCGGAGCGTGGCGAAGAATTTTTTGAAATAGCTATGCTTCTTAAGCTTTTATACCTCCTTGTGGTTGTCATCCTGTGGTATTTCCTATGGAAATGGTATGTCAGGATGTTTCAGCAGAACTCCTATTACCCCGAGAGATTCCATTCCTGGCTTTGGCGCAATCCTATACCCCGTTTCGGCAGCAGGGTGAAAGTGCCCTTTGTGATGACAGCGAGGATGAAGCGTCTCACCCTGACTTTTGTCCTGCTTGTGCTTGTCATTTGTGGCCTTTCACTGCTATATCCCAAGCTCCTTTTCGTCCTGACCATCGCAGGATTGCTTTGCACCCCCTACCTCCTGCTCTTGGCAAACCTGATTAACAGCCCTGTCGAGAAGACGGTTACAGGGCATTACATCGCAGATGCCCGCCGGATTATAAGGTCGCATTCCGACCTTATAATAATTGGCGTTACAGGCAGTTACGGTAAGACGAGTACGAAGAATTACCTCTATCGGATTCTTTCGGAGAAGTATAACGTCCTGATGACCCCTGGCAATTACAACACTCTGCTTGGTGTCGTGCGGACGATTCGGGAGCAGCTTAAACCCTATCACGAAGTCTTTATCGTAGAGATGGGGGCCAGGCAGAAAGGGGATATCAAAGAAATTTGCAATCTGGTGCACCCGACGATAGGGATAGTGACTGCGGTTGGAGAAATGCATTTGGAAACTTTTGGAAGCATTGACAATGTACTGAAGACGAAGTTTGAACTCATTGATTCTCTGCCCTCATCCGGTCATGGCTTTGTCTGTGCTGAAAGTGAGCCAATCGGTCGCTATTTGGCTTCGGAAAACTTTGCTCCCGCCTGTGAGATAACTTCTTATGGAATTGATGCGCATCGCTGCGACGTGCGCGCTGCAAGTATATCTTACTCTCCCGCCGGAACCGCGTTTAGCCTTATTGATGCCGGAGGGAGTGAGAATTACAGTACGCCCCTGTTTGGGAAAGCCAATGTGCTGGATTTGAGCGCGGCAATACTTGTTTCCCGCCTGCTCGCCGTCTCGGAGCAGAAGACAGCTCTTGCTGCCCGAAAGCTTCAGCCGGTGGAGCATCGCCTCAGTGTGACGCGGCGGGGAGGGTGCTTCATCATAGATGATGCCTATAATTCCAACCCTGTGGGGGCTGAAATGGCCCTTCAATTGCTCGCCTCTTTCGCTATTCCGGACGGTGGGAAGCGAGTCTGCGTGACCCCGGGCTTTGTCGAATTGGGCCCCAGGCAGGAAGAAGAATGCCGCAGACTCGGCTCTCTCGCTGCAAGAAGTGCAGATTACCTTGTGATTGTAAACAAGTACAATAGAGCCGCTATACTTCGGGGGGCAGAAGAAGCGGGGATGTCTCGCGAGCGGATTTTACTCGCCGATACCCTCTCGGATGTTCCGGCCTTACTTGGTGGATTTTTAACTCTCGGAAGCGTTATTCTCTACGAGAACGATCTTCCGGATTCGTTTAGATAAAATGGATAAAATAACTGTTGGTGTTCTTTTTGGCGGCAGGTCCGTCGAAAACGAAATCTCGGTCGTAACTGCTTTGCAGGCAATCGAAGCTCTTGACAGGGACAAATACGCCGTGGTCCCCATCTATATTGCCAAATCGGGGAAATGGTACAGCGGGGCTTCTCTTCTGGATATAGAGAAGTACAGGAATATGCCCTCTCTCCTTTCTTCCTGCACAGAGGTCTTCTTCAAATCGCGCTATGGCGAAAGAACCCTCTATGCCGACAAGGGAGGGGTTTTCCATGGGGAGCGCAAGGTGTCGGCAATCGACACCGTGCTGCTTTGCCTGCACGGGACCAATTGCGAAGACGGCACGGTTCAAGGCCTTTTGGAGACGATAGGCATCCCCTATGTAGGGAGCAATACCTTCGCTTCTGCAAACGGGATGGATAAAATCGCCATGAAGCAAATCTTGCGTGACAGCGGAATTTCCGTGGTCCCTTTCTATTGGTTCAGCGACAAGGAGTGGGATGAGAAGCGGGAAGTGCTCCTGGATTCTATCGAAAAAGCCCTGCCCTATCCAATGATTGTAAAACCTGCCAATTCAGGGTCGAGCGTGGGGATTACACCGGCGCATGACAGGGCTGCCCTTGCAGGGGCCATCGATTATGCCGCCCAATTCACGACCCGGATTATAGTGGAACGGATGTTGACGGATATAAAGGAGGTAAACTGCTCTGTATATGGAGATTATTACCATTGTAATGCCTCTGTCTGCGAGGTGCCCCTGCGGAGCGGGGAGATTCTGACTTATTCCGATAAGTACCAGAGTGGAGCTAAAGGCGGGGAGAAGGTTTCCGGAGGCAAAATCTCCGTCGGGGCTAAAGGCACGTCGGAAGGGATGGCCTCCCTTAAGCGTCAGCTGCCCGCGGACCTTCCTGAGGAAGTCACTGCCTTAGTGCAGGAGTTTGCTGTCAAGACCTTCCGTATACTTGGCTGTGAAGGGGTTGCAAGGGTAGATTTGATGATTGACCAAAGCGATGGGAGGATTTATGTAAACGAGATCAATACGATTCCCGGCTCCCTGTCGTCCTATCTTTGGGAGTATAGCGGGGTTCCTTTCGACAGGCTTTTGGACAGGCTTATTTCCAGATCATTTGCACGGAGACGCGAGGAAGGCTTCAAGGTCGTGGATTTTGGAGCCAATATCTTTGCATCCCGAAAATGACCCTTTCGTCTTTCTATTCTTCAGCCGTTCAAGCTCTCCTGCCTCTGTATCCGAAGAGAGAGGCAGAAAGTGTCGTGTCGCTTCTGTTGAAGGAGAGGCTGGGGGTGGAATCCTACGAAAGGGTGATCAGCCCTGCGAGGGGGTTTGATTCTTCCTTGCTTCTCTCTGACATGGAGCGGCTTAAGAGGGGAGAACCTATCCAGTACGTCCTTGGAGAGGCTGAATTCTATGGAAGGAAGTTCCGTGTCTGCCCTGATGTGCTTATTCCGCGGCCCGAGACCGAAGAACTTGTAGAGCTTGCCCTGCAGAGGCTGCAAGGGAGACAGGGGCTGCGAATCCTCGACCTTTGCAGTGGCAGTGGCTGTATCAGCTGGACTCTTGAGATGGAACTGCCTCAGGCCGAAATCACAGGGGTCGATATCTCAGAAGCTGCCAACAGAGTCGCACGGAGCCAGTTCCACAGTTATCAGCCTCGTCCCCGCTTTGTGACAGCTGATATACTTTCTGATAGTCTTCCTCTTGAAGGCATGTGGGATGCCGTGGTTTCCAACCCTCCCTATGTGCTCAATTCGGAAAAGGCTCAAATGCGAACTAACGTGCTTGACTTTGAGCCTTACAGTGCCATTTTTGTCCCGGATGCGGACCCGCTTCTTTTCTATCGGGCAATTTTGCACCATTCGAAGAAATGCCTTTCGGCTGGAGGCCTGGTGTTTTTGGAACTTAATCCGCTTTGTGCTACTGATGTTGGGTATGTTTTTGGGGCATTGGGAGAGGTTCAGCTCCTTAAGGATATTTCAGGGCGGGAAAGATTTCTCCTATGCCGGCGCGCAATCTAACGCGCCTTTTTTCTTATATTTGCAGGCTATGGGTTTTTACTCTCATTTTTCCTTGCGCCTGATTTTGCTTGGGACCCTGCTCCTGCTTTCCTCGTGCAATGCCGTGCAGTCTTTTATCCACGATGACAAGGTCGTGGCCAGGGTTGGACGAAACAAGCTGTATGCCTCACAGGTCAAGGCCTACATCCCCCAAGGGGTATCTTCTGCCGATTCTACCAATCTCGCCCTTCAATATATCAACACCTGGGCTACGGATATAATTTATTCCGAAATGGCCCAGTCGCAACTCTCCAAGGAAGAGCAGGATGTCAGTGAAGAACTCGAGTCTTACAAGCGGGATTTGCTGCGTTTTCGCTATGAGCAAAGATTTCTTAGCGACAGACTTGATACTTTAGTCACTGAGGACCAGTTGCTTGATTACTATGAGCAGCACAAAGACTTGTTCCAACTCGAACGGCCCATTGTCAAAGCCCGCTTTATCGATATTTACAAAAATGTCGAGCAAAAGGACGAGATTATTTCCCTACTGTCTTCCAATAAGAGTGCTGATATCGCCCGTACTGCGCAACTTGCTGATCAATACGCAATTCGCTATTTGGATTCCAGTTCGGAATGGATGGATGCCGCCGTCCTTGCTCAGGAATTTGGACTTGATTGGGCTGAAATGCTTGCTGCGATGCGCCAGTCCTACATAATTGTCGAGTCGAAGGATATCTCGGATGTCAAGGCTGCCTATATCAGGGAGATTAAGAGAAATGGCCTGGCTCCTTTTGAGTTCTGTACTGACAGAATCCGTGAATATATTATCAGCGCGCGCAAACACAGCCTTTTGATTACTTTGGAACGCAGCTTGCTGGAACAGGCTTCTGATTCCGGTGAATTTGTCATATACTAACGAATGAAAAGAATACTATCTTCTGTTCTTCCTTCCCTTGTCCTTATGCTCCTTTGCATGGAGGGCAAGGCTCAGACTTATGACGGTCTCGCAGATAAGACAGTCGCGGTGGTTGGAGAAGAGTTTATAACGCTTTCCGACATCGAAAGAGAGGTCCAGACCATGAGGGCGAGGGGTTATTATTCGGATAGGAATATCCGTTGTGAAGTTTTGGAGAATATCCTCGAATCCAAGCTTTTCCTCATGCAGGCAAGGGTTGACTCCCTGACTGTCAACAAAGAGATGGTCAGTGCCCAGCTTTCCCAGCGCATTGATGAGATTCGCACCGCCCTTGGAGGAGATGATAAGGTGGAGGCTTATTTCGGCAAGCCTATTTATAAACTGCGCCAGGAATGGAACAAACAGTTCGAGGAGCTGTCTCTGACTCAGCAGGAGCAGCAGGAGATTGCAGGGAAGATTCCTGAAATAACTCCTTATGATGTACAGGTGTATCGCGACACGGCAAATGTCAGCGACCTGCCCGATATTCCCGCCCAATACAGGATGAGCCAGATTTGCATCTATCCGGATGTAGAGGCGGCATCGGAAGTTGCGCGACAGACTCTTCTGTCCCTTCGCGAAAGGATTATGAATGGGGCGAGTTTTTCTACCATGGCACGTCTCTATTCGGATGATACAGGCAGTGCGATGAAGGGTGGCGAGCTCGGGATGGCATCCCGCACTCTCTTCTGGCCTGAATTTTCTGATGCTGCCATGTCCCTCAAACCCGGGATGGTGTCCAATATCGTGGAGACTCCCGATGGCTTTCATATCATTCAGGTCATAGAGAAGAAAGGGGATATGTTCAACGCCCGGCATATCCTCATTAAGCCGCACTACACTGCAGTTGACAGGGAGAAGGCCTTCGAGAAGCTCGATAGCATCCGTACCCAGATTGATTCGGGGAAAATCAGTTTTGAACTTGCGGCAAAGTTGTATTCCCAGGACAAGGCTACCCGTACTAACGGAGGACAGATGGCCGACCCCAATACCGGTTCGGCTTCCTTTGACCAGGATCAGATTAAGCCCTCTGACTGGCAGGCTGTGAAAGACCTGAAAATGGGAGAAATATCTCAACCTATCGAATCCTCTGATAATGAGGGTCGTGGCAATACGGTTTATAAGATTATCCGCCTTGACAGAGTCATCCCAGCCCATACGGCGACCTTTGAGAATGACTACAGTGTGCTCTATTCATCAGTCAGGAATCTCAAACAGACTGAGGAAATCAACAGGTTCATAGACGAAAAGATTTCCCAAACTCATATTGTAATTGATCCGATGTTTGCAGGGTGCGAATTTTCCCGTCCCGGATGGTCCGAAAAAATCAGAAAAGAAGACTGACCGGCTCTCTAGCCGTCCTGACTGCAGTCCTTTGTTCCGTCTTCCTTTCTGCCTCACCGCAGGAAGACAGGAAGGAGGATGATTATATCCGTTTGGTCAAGGCGACATCGCTACAGATTATTACCGCCGATGACGACCGCGCTTACCGCAAGGCAGTGGATGCCACCTTTCTGCACAACAATACCTATCTCGTTTGTGATACTGCACTCTGGAATGTAGAGGACAATATCATCAATGCGAAGGGGAATGTGAAAATAAGCCAGGAGGGTACACATCTGACAAGCGAGACTCTTGATTATCTGGTGGATGAAAATCTTGCCCAGTTTAGAGGCAGTCTTGTACAGCTTGTAGATAAGGAGGGCAATACCTTGAGAACCACGTTCCTGGACTATAATACCGCTGACAGTGTCGCTGTCTTTTCGGGAGGCGGAGCACTCAGGGACAAAGACGGGCAGATTATCGAGAGTCGCGAGGGGACATACGATTCCAAAGCCGGACTTTTTACTTTCGCGCACGAGGTGGAGATGTTTACCGACTCGATTTTTATCAAGACTTCTGCGCTGAAATACTATACACAGAGTCAGAAAGCCGTTTTCCCTGCAGAAATCGATTTTTGGAAGGAGGACAATATGCTTTCTGCCTCTCAAGGCTGGTACGAGAGAGATAAGGAGCTTTTCTTCTTTACCCGCAATGTGCATGCTCTCTCTCCAGACCATGAGACATGGAGCGACAGTCTGTATTACTGGAGGCTCCCCTCTAATGTCGAAATGCTTGGAAATGTGCAGCTTCAGGATTCAGTGCACCGTACTTCCTCCGTTTGTGGAAAACTCTTCTACGAGGATACTCTTTCGCGGGTAACTCTTACCCGCGACGCTGCCGTTGCGATTGCGATGGAGGACAAAGGGGGCATCTCGGATAGCCTGTACTTTGGGTCTGATACCCTGATTTACTATACCCTGTATCGTTTCGAAGTTCCTGAAGGAGTGGTGAAAGCCTCACGGGAGCGACTGGCGGAGATTAATACGGATCCGGTAGGGGAATACAGGCGCGCCGCAGCTGCCGAGGCGAAAAAAAAGGCTGCCGAGGCGGAGCAGAAGGCTGAAAGTACCAAGGCCGGACGGGCTGGGATTGGCGGGCCTAAGGGAGGGGGACCTTCTCCAAAGGGAAATACAGCGCAGGAGGAACCTCCTATGTCGGATTCATTTGGACAAAGTTTGGCTGATTCGCTTGCAGTCGTGGCCGACTCTGTCGCCGTCCAGACTGATTCCCTGCTTGGGGACCAAGCCGACTCTCTCGCCTCAGCCTCCGATTCCCTTGTCGTGAAAGTCGATTCTTCGAAAGTCGGCTTTGTCATAGGTCTTCGCAATGTGAAAATCTATCGCAGTGATATTCAGGTCAAATGCGATTCCCTTCATTACACCGACCTGGATTCTATCGCCCGTTTCTATATTAATCCTGTCATTTGGAATGAAGGCAACAGGCAATATTATTCGGATAGCCTCAATGTGCTAGTCCGCAATCAGAGCATTGACAGGGCTTCGCTTATGGGGAATGCCATGATTCTCACCCGGGAAGATTCCTTGCTCTTCGACCAAATCAAGGGTGCGGAGGTGATGGCCTATTTCGACTCTTCGGCAGCACTTAAGCGTTTCGATGCTATTGGAGGGGCCACGGCACTGTTTTATCTGGAAGAGAACGGCTCTTTCTCTACCGTCAATAAGGTTGAGAGTAAAATGCTTTCAGGAGTGTTTAAGGATGGTACTATCGACAGGGTGTATTATTTCGATTCGCCCAAGAACGATGCTTATCCTCTGGCTCAGTTCCCTGCTTCCGAACGCTTTTTCAAGGGTTTTGCCTGGACGCCTGAGCTTCGTCCCGCGGGGAAGTCAAGTATAACGAATCTCAGTGTAAGGCCATCGAGTCGAAGTGCCTATCTTGCGCATCCCCGTCCGACTTTCGTGCAGACTGACATTTATTTCCCGGGGTATATGAGCGAGGTGTATCTTTCGCTTGAGAGAGCCCGCATGAGGCAGGAATCTGCCCGCAAAAAGGAAGATTCCGTTGTTCCGCCGGCGGTTGACAGCAGTAAGGTGGTGTCCGCTGATTCTGCTCATGTCGTCAGGGACAGTCTTTCCGCCCAGCTTGATTCTGTTCTTGCTGACACTCTTGCGGTGAAGGACAGTGTGCAGCTTTCTGCTTCTGTCGCTCATAAGCCTTCACTTATGGATAGAATTCGTGCGGGGATACAGTCTTTTCGGGAGCGGAGGGAGGCTCGCTGGGCACTCATGGATGCTCGGGATGCCGCACGCTCTGAGGAGAAGCAGCGCAAGGCCGTGGAAAAGGCAAGGGCGAAGAAGCGTAAGGAATTGGAGGCCTTGGAGAAGGAACGCCGCAGTGATGAAGCTAAATTGCAAAAATACATAGAACAGTACGAGAAGAAGAAAGCTCGCGAAAGCCAAAAAGAAAACTTGAAATAGAGGCCTTCGGGCCGACAGCAAGTCCTCTCCTTGAGGGAGAGGATTTAGGTGAGGGGCGACATTGGAAGAAAGAGAATGCGCGTGAGGAAGTTTCGCAAGTGCGCGCAAGTCTTTGAATTATAGTGGATTAATTACTTGCGAAACGGGATTAAGATGAAACTAATTAAAGACAGATTTCTGCGGTATGTGTCTGTAGACACTCAGTCTGATGAGAATTCAAATACTCAACCCAGTACTGCCAGGCAACTTGACCTTCTACGTATGCTTGTGACGGAGCTCAAGGATATGGGGGTGGATGCCACTTTGGATGAGTATGGTTATGTGATGGCCAAAATCCCTTCAAATGCGGGGGAGGGGATTCCTGCCATTGGCTTTATCTCTCATGTGGATACTTCGCCTGATGCATCCGGTGCCAATGTTCATCCCCAGATTATCGGGAACTACGATGGGTCTGCTATTGCGCTTAAAGGGGTTAAGGGACTTATGCTTGACCCTGAAGAGTTTCCCGAATTGCTTGCTCACATAGGGGAAACCCTTATCACAACTGATGGGACTACCCTTCTTGGAGCAGACGATAAGGCTGGAGTAACGGAGATTATGACCGCAGTCCAGTATATGGTGGAGCATCCTGAGTTTAAGCATGGGCCCGTGTGTATTGCCTTTACTCCCGATGAAGAGATAGGCCGCGGGGTTATCAAGTTCGATGTGAAGCGCTTTGGAGCGGAGTATGCCTATACCATGGATGGGGGAGAAGTCGGGGAGTTGGAGTTTGAAAATTTCAATGCCGCCTCGGCCACCGTCCATATCCAAGGGCGGAATGTACATCCCGGGTATGCCAAGGGCAAAATGAAAAACGCCATTCTGATTGGTATGGAGCTCAATGCCTTGCTTCCGGTGGAGCAGCGGCCTGAGTTTACTGATGGCTATGAGGGTTTTTTCCATATTGTATCTTTCAATGGGACCGTTGAAGAGTGTACTTTCTCGTATATCCTTCGCGAGCATGATCGCGGTAAGCACGAGAGGCAGCAGCGATTGCTTCGGCAGTGCGTGGAATTTATCAACGGGAAGTATGGGGAAGGTACGGCGACCATCGATATTCGCCACCAGTATTGGAATATGCGTTCTCAGGTAGAGCCGCATTATAAGATTGTGGAGATTGCCATTGAGGCCATGAAAGAAGCGGGGGTTACTCCCAAGGTTCAGCCTATCCGTGGCGGAACCGATGGGGCAAATCTCTCGTTTATGGGACTTCCTTGCCCGAATATCTTTGCCGGCGGGCTTAACTTCCATGGCAAGATGGAGTGGGTGAGTGTCGATTCCATGGAGAAGGCTACTAGGGTCATACTCAATATCCTCTCACGCTTCGCCGCCTCGGCTGCGCTGTAAACCTACTCTTTCGGTTCACGTCTTCGGTATCACTGCGTTAGGATAGTGACCCGTCCTGATTTTTGTTTACAGTTTTGAGTCTGTTTTTTGATTCATAACTTCCGATTGATTCCAAGATAGGCAAGCTCGAGTGGTAGCCGAACTTCGCGTCAAGGCCGCCGCAGGCGCTTGTCTTGGCCCTGACGGACTGTGAGGCTACCGGTACCTTTGCCTCTCT